>JALOOX010000080.1 GCA_025454175.1 Syntrophobacteraceae bacterium
AAACAAAAAAGCAAAATAAACAATTGTGATAAGAAAACCCCATGCCACATGAAAATACCATAGATTTAATTGATTAAATCCGATAAACAATAACGAGAGATAAAATATATAGGTTTGTTTATTTGAAAGTAAACTCGCAGGAAACAGCCGAAGATATAACATCTAAGGTGTTTTTAAAGGGCTGGAATGCATATAGGGGCAAGAAAGATATTCGCAATCCAGGGGCGTTTTTATAGGCTGCCGTAAGTTCTTACGGGGCTGCTCTATGAATTCAGGTAGCAGGGACCCATTTCTAAACCGAAGTTCCTAAGAAATTGTTGCCTGACAGTTCCTAACCACCTGTAACCTTTAAGGAAGAGGTTCTAAGTTGTTGATATATGTAGCCATGTATATAATGATTTTATGCTTGACAGAGACTTTAACTGTGATACTTTTGAGTGGCCATGTATATCGACATCGTCCCCAACAGAAACTCGCCTCCTGCCGTGCTGCTTCGTGAATCGTATCGCGAAGGCGGCAAGGTCAAGAAGCGCACCATTGCCAACCTCTCCAAGGTCCCGATGGACGTCATCGACCAGCTTCGCATCCTGGTTCGCGGCGGGCACGCCATCGAGAGTTTCGAGGAATCGATCGAAGTCCTGCGCTCCCTTCCGCACGGCCACGTGGCGGCGGTGCTGGGAACACTCATCAAGACCGGCCTCGATCACATCATCTCCTCTGAAAAGAGCCGCGTGCTCTCGCTCATATTGGCCATGATCATCGGCCGAATCATCGAGCCCGAATCGAAGCTCGCCACGGCGAGAGGACTCGATCCCGAGACGGCTTCGAGCAGTTTGGGCGAGGTCCTCGGACTTGGGCCTGTCAGCGAAAACGAGCTCTACTTCGCCATGGACTGGCTTTTGGGAGAGCAGGAAAGGATCGAAAACACCCTGGCCGCAAGGCATCTCCAGGGCGGAGCCCTGGTGCTCTACGACATCACCTCGACCACCTTCGAGGGCAAGACGTGCCCTCTTGCCCATCTTGGGTACAGCCGGGACGGAAAGCCCGACAAGCTCCAGATCGTGATCGGGCTGCTCTGTGCTCCGGACGGTTGTCCCGTGGCGGTTGAGGTCTTCGAGGGCAACACGGCGGATTCCGCGACCGTCGAAGCCCAGGTCAGGAAGGTCCGGGAGCGCTTTGGCATCGAGCGGGTGGTGCTCGTGGGCGACCGGGGCATGATCACCGAGGCTCGACTCAAGAAGGGGCTCAGAGACACCGAGGGGCTCGACTGGATCACGGCTCTTCGTGCGCCCCAGATCAGCAAGCTCGTGGCGGGCGGCGGCATCCAGCCTGGCGTTTTCGACAAACGGGACATGGCTGAGATCACCCATCCGGACTATCCCGACGAGCGCCTGATCGTCTGCCGCAATCCCGCGCTCGCGTTCGAGCGGGCAAAGACCCGCGAAGAGCTTCTCCAGAGGACGGAAAAGGAGCTCGACAAAGTCAAGCTCGCCACATCGCGTGACAAACGGCGACGAGAGAAACCTCGCTTCCATCACCGAAGAGGCGGCTCTCGACGGCATCTATGTGCTCAGAACCAGTGTGCCCAAGGAGGTCCTCTCCACCAACGAGACCGTGGGCGCTTACAAGAGCCTGAGCCAGGTGGAGAGGGCGTTTCGGAGCCTGAAGACGATCGATCTCAAGATCCGCCCCATCCACCATCGCCTGGCCGACCGGGTGCGAGCTCATGTCTTTCTGTGCATGCTCGCCTACTACGTCGAATGGCACATGCGCCAGGTGCTGGCCCCGATCCTTTTCGATGATCACGACCCGGCCGATGCGGCACAAAACCGTCCCAACATGGTGGTCCCGGCCGAGCGATCCCAAGGCCGCCAAGCGGAAAGCGGCAACCAAGGTGACCGACGATGGGCTCCCCGTTCACAGCTTCCAGACCTTGCTTGACGACCTGGCCACCATCAGCAAGAACACCATAGAGGTGAAGCGGACCGATCGCGAACCGGTGAGCTTCGAAAAGATCACTCGGCCCACCCCGGTCCAGCAGCGGGCGCTTGATCTCCTGGGCGTCGGACTCTTATTGTAGACAGTAACACTGATGGCCGTACATTAGATTTGTCTGCCATATCAATATATTATGCCCTTCTATTTATGGAACTTCGGCTTATGGTATCATTCGGACCTGCATCGCTTCACTCAAAAAGGGGGACGCTCATACCTCCATGACCTTGAGTCCCTCTCTTCTGGCGGCTTCAAGTTGCCTGTGGTCCGACGACACAAAAAGGTCCGGCTCCACAATGAGGGCGCACCCCAAGTGCAGCGCATCCATGGCACGCAATGCATTCTTCTGGTAGTCATCGGCTGACAGTCTGTTCTCGCGAACAAGCCTGTTGAGCGTTGAAATCATCTCTGGAAGGCAAATCACGCAAAGAGCCAGGCTATCGGCCTGCCCGCAAATTTCGACAACCTTTTCCGTGCCGGGTTCTTCGATGTACCTTTTGACGAATGCAGAGGTATCAAAGAAGACTCTCATGCATCAGATTCCGCCCGATCTTTCAGGATCTCCCGACTGAGAGACAGACCCGGCACCGTCAGCCGCGGCACCTCTCGCTTCCAGGAAGCCTCCCGTTTCGTCAGCGGCAGGATCTCGGCAATGGGCTTGCCGTTGCGGTAAACGCGCACCACCTCACCCTTTTCCACCGCGTCAAAATAATGCTTGATGCGCTTCCGCAGTTCAACCACATTCGTTTCCTGCATCTCGTTCACCTCGCACAATGGGTATCAGACTCTGAATCAGAGAGTACACCTATATGTACGTGTTTTCCATCTAAAACATGGGCAGGTACCGCTCGATCTCGTAGGAGGTCACCTGGGTCCGGTACATCTCCCACTCGATGTGCTTGTTCTCGATGAACTTGTGAAAGATGTGCCCGCCGATGGCCTCCCGCACCAGGCTGCTGTTCTCGAGGTTCTGAATGGCCTGGAAAAGGCTCCCCGGAAGCGATTCGATGCCGCGCTTCCTCCGGTCCTCCGCCGTCATGCTGTAAATGTCTTCTTCGACGGGAGCGGACAGCTCATAGCCCTTTTCGATCCCCTCGAGCCCGGCGGCCAGCATGACCGCGAAGGCCAGGTAGGGATTGCATGCGGGATCCGGAGCCCGGAACTCGATGCGCGTGGCCTTCTCCTTGCCGGGTTTGTACATGGGCACCCGGACCATGGTGGAGCGGTTGCGGCGGGCCCAGGAAATATACACCGGCGCCTCGTACCCGGGAACCAGCCGCTTGTACGAGTTGACCCACTGATTGGTGATGGCGACGATCTCGGAAGCGTGCCTGAGGAGGCCGGCGATATAGCAGCGGGCGACCCTGGACAGATGAAAGGGGTCCGATGGGTCGAAAAACGCATTCCGATCCCCCTCGAAAAGCGACTGGTGAACGTGCATCCCGCTCCCGTTCTGGCCGAAGAGCGGCTTGGGCATGAAGGTGGCGTACACTCCATGCTGGCGGGCGGTCTCACGGACGGCGATGCGATAGGTCTGGGTGGCGTCGGCCATGCGCAGGGCTTCGTCGTAGCGCAGGTCGATCTCGTGCTGGCTGGGCGCCACCTCGTGATGGCTGTACTCCACCTGGATCCCCATTTTCTGGAGGGCGAAAATCGTGTTTCGCCGAAGGTCCCCGCTGCGATCCAGCGGGGTGATGTCGAAATAGCCGCCCCGATCCAGGGTTTCGGGAGCCGTGTCGGATTTGAAATAGAAGTACTCGAGCTCAGGCCCGACGTAGAAGGTGTAGCCCTTTTCGGCCACGCGCCGCAGCATCCGGCGCAGGGCGTGGCGCGGATCTCCCTCATAGGGCTGGCCGTCAGGTCGATAGATGTCACAAAACATGCGCCCCACGGGCCTCTCCCGGGGTCGCCAGGGCAGCAGCTGAAAAGTGCTCGGATCGGGAATCGCCACCATGTCGCTCTCTTCGATGCGCGCGAACCCCTCGATGGACGAGCCGTCGAAGCCCATCCCCTCCCCGAAGGCCAGAGGCAGCTCGTCGGAAGTCACCGAAAAGCTCTTGAGCTGCCCCAGAACATCCGTGAACCAGAACTGGATTGAGGCCACATCCATTTCCCTGGTGATTTTCAAGACATCTTCCCGGCCGGTGCAAGAGAACATCTTTCCTCCCTCATATGATTGATGATCACGACAAAAGAACCGATGCAGTTTAGTCAAAGTGAGCCCGGACATCAATGCAATCTCAGCAGCCCGAGGGAGGGATCCAGCCGCCCACTCATTGCGCTGGAGCCCCGGATTCCCTTGCGGCCAGCGCCCGCTTGATTTCCTCCAGAAGGACCTCCGGAGGCGGGTAGCCATAAAACCGCTTCCATTCGCCCCGAGGGTCCCCCACCAGGGTCAGGGGGATGTGGCTGCGCTCGTCGAGGCCCTGCCCCACCAGGTAATGGATCCCGATGCCGTCCAGCACCTTGCCGAGGGTGTTGATCTCCCCCGATACAAAAACCCAGCCCGGCCTGGCTTTCTTCTCAGATGCAAAAGCCTTGAGCCTTGCCGGAATATCGGTCCTGGGATCCACGCTGATGGAGACCAGCACCACATCCTTGCCCAGGTGCTGCCCCAGCAGATCCTGCAGGCGGGTGAGCACGAAGATCAGGATGGGGTATGCCGTGGTGCAGTTGGTGTAGAAGGGGACGATGGCGGCCACCCGGTCGCCGATCACGTCGGCCTTGAAGCGGACCGTGGAGCCGTCCTGATCCCAAAGCTCGAGATCGTGCAGTTCCACGTCCACCCTCCTCCCGGCGTTGACTTCTCCGAGGGCGACGGGATGACCCTGCAGGACCGGAAGCACTATAGCCCAAGAAAGGAGCAGAACCCGGGGATTCATGCAAAATTTCGAGCCACTCAACGCCGGAAAGACCGTTCGAACAGGTCGGCAATGGCGCGCGCGCCATCCTCGCTCAAGTTGCGGGTGCCCGTTCCGACGAACGTTTTGTGCTCGATGACCGGAAGACTCTCCACCCATGCGTTGTCCTTCCAGGAGAACCAGGTCCTTCGATCCTGATCGAATACGCTCAGTGGACGGTTGAAGAGCTTCGCCAGCTCCACGGCCCAGCCCGTTCCGCCCTTCACCGTGTCGTTGGACTGAATCCAGCCCACTGCAAAGACCTGGAAGCCGCTGTTGACCATGTGGAAGATCATCTGCATGACCTTGCGGATGGCTTCCGCATTGGAATAGCTTCGGTTCATGCGCATGCAGACGATCTCCATGCTGATATCGCCCCTCTGCATCTCCTCGGGCCCAAGGGTCACGAGCCCGTGCATTCTCGTCGGCGTGTGCCCGTCATACGTGAAATTCACCTCCTGGACCCCCCACTTTTCGGCCTGAGCGCCGAATTCGGCCTCCGCACCGCCCAATCCTCCACTGAAAAGCTTGACATCACTTGCACTCAGCATCCCTGATTCTCCCTTTGGCTGTGTGTGCTTCGAGCGCGGCCCGCCCAAGGGGGCAGGCGCGCCAACAACGCGCTTTCCGCCCATCCATGGGCGGGTCCTGGCCAATACACCGTCGCCGTGGGCAGGTTCCACAACCCACATGACCCGCAGGCCGAACCACGGCGGAGGAAACGAACCGTCCGGCTTTGAACCGCAGTCAGGTTACACTCTCATGACCCTCATGTGATGATTTATTTTGCACCCGCATTCTCCACCCCGCGGCCGCCCCGGCATCCCCCCCCTCAGGGCCCGGAGACTTCTCATTCCTCCGGAGGAGCGGACTCCACGGAGAACAGGACGAGCTGGTCCCCCCATCTCGACTCCCTCAACTCCCTGGCATCCACTTCCCGCCCATCGACGGTGATGGATCGGCAGGCCGACCAGAATTCCGAAGGCCGAGTGGCCAGGAATTCCTCAAAATTCCCCCCTCTCACCAGGATCCCCCTCTCCAGCAGCGCCGGCCCCAGCTCGGAAGCCACGAGGTTGAAAAGCTTGACGGTCACATCCCCTCGGAAAAGTCCCTGCTGGCATTCGTCACTGGCATGGGAGATGCCGCTTCGCAGGGGCGCATAGTAGCCTCCCCGGCGCATGGTGGCGCCGACCAGCCCCGGCATCGCCGCTGAAAGGGCCAGGGTGCTGCCCTCCCTGATGTTGGCCGAATCCAGATCATCCACTGGCCGGCCATCGAGAAACACGCTCTGGATCACCGATTCGATGAATTCCGGGGCCAGTCCCATGGTGTCGACGAGAAAAGCCTTGATGCTGCCGCAATCGCAGGTGCGAGCCACGAAGCCCGACTGGAGCAGCAGGGTGAAGCCCGGCAGGCTGCCGGCCGCAAAAGACAATCTGATGTGGGGTCTCGAAAAAATCTCCATGTTCGTCCCTGTCTGCCCTCCCGCGGCTCGCGGAAGTCCTCGGAAATCGATTCAAGCCACTCCATCACCCCTAAAGTAGTGCGCAAAAGGTCAGATCGTGGGATAATGGCTTCAGCGTGCTGGAGACGTTTCCCTCTCCATCTTGCCACCAGCGCGCCCGGGGATGCCGCCGGCGTCAAGGCGCAGTACAGCTCTTAAACTTGAAACTTTTCAGAGCATCATCACCGGTTGTCGCCATGAGCCATTTCTTCGCCTACCTGTCGCGCATGAAGTTCATCAGGCGCTGGGGCCTGATGTACAACACCTATCCCGAGAACATCCAGGAGCACAGCCTGCGGGTGGCCCTGATCGCCCACACCCTGGCCATCATACGCAACCGTGTTTTCGGCGGGGGCCTGAATCCCGAGCGGACCGCCACCCTGGCGCTCTACCACGACGCCACCGAAGTGCTCACTGGCGATCTGCCTGCCCCCATCAAGTATTTCAACCCTGAAATACGCCAGGCCTCCAAAAATGTCGAGGCCGCCGCAGCTCAACGCCTGTTCGAGATGCTGCCCGTCGGGCTCCGGGATGCATACGAGACGTTCTTTTTCGATGCGGAGGCCGACCATGAGCACCACGAATTGGTGAAAGCCGCCGACAAGCTTTGCGCCTACATGAAATGCCTGGAGGAGGTGGGGGCGGGCAACCGGGAGTTCTCTCAGGCCGAAAAGGCCCTGAGGGAGAGCGTGGAGGCCATCGGTCTGCCCGAAGTGGCCTATTTCCTGGAAATTTTCATACCGAGCTTCAAGCTGACGCTGGATGAGCTCTGCTGAGCCCCCCCCGGCCGGGCATGCGGATCGCTCCGAGGAGGAGCCGGGCCATGCGGTCCGCTCCCGCACAAACACCTGCAGCCGGAGTCCGGTGCTGGTTTCTTGTCAGAAGCCTCAAGCATGCGCATCGAGGACCTGACGAACCGTGGTGAGCAGATCCCGGGTGGCGTAAGGCTTGCCAAGAAACGCGCGGGCCCCGGCCTCGGTGAGCTCATCCCTCCCGCCATCCTGGGAGTAACCGCTGGAGATGACAACCCTGAGGTCCGGATCGATCTTGAGAAGAGCTTCGAGGCAGGCCTTGCCGCCCATCCTCGGCATGATCAGATCGAGGAGCACCAGCGAGATTCGATCGCGCTGCCGCTGGTAGACCTCCATGGCCTCCCGGCCGTCGGCGGCGGTGATCACCGTATAGCCCTCGCCTTCAAGCAGTTTCCGGCCAAAATCGCGGATCATCTCCTCGTCATCCACCAGCAGGATGGTCTCCCCGCCGTGGGGGGCGATCTCTCGGGATCCTTGCACCGCCGCGTCCGTCAAGGAAGCGTCCGTCATCGGCAGATACACATCGAAGGTCGTTCCCGACCCGACTTCGCTGGTGCAAGAGATATGGCCGCCGTGGCTCTTCACGATGCCGTAGACCATGGCAAGGCCCAGTCCCGTTCCCCGCCCCGGCCCCTTTGTGGTGTAAAAGGGCTCGAAGATGTGCTCCAGGGTCTCACGGTCCATGCCCACCCCGGTGTCTGAGATCCTCAGCCTGACATAGCCTCCCGGTCTGACGTCCACATTCCTGCGGCAGAATTCGTCATCGAGGACGACATTCCTCGTCTGGATGACCAGCCTTCCCCCGTCGGGCATGGCATCCCTGGCATTGACACCGAGATTCATGAGGACCTGGCCGATCTGAGCGGGGTCCGCGTTGACGCCCTGGAGGTCTTGGGCCAGCTCCAGGCTGATTTCGATCATCTTGGGAATGGTGCACTGCAACAGCCTGCCGGCCTGCTCGGCCTCGCGGTTCAGATTGATCGGTCGAAGCCTGCTCTCCACCTTGCGACTGAAGGTCAGCAGCTGCTGGACCAGCTCCGCCCCGCGCTGGGCGGCCGCAACGACGCCTTCCACCTCCGGCCTCGGACCGTCTCCATTGCCCCCGTCCAGCATCAGAAGCTCGCCATAGCCCAGGACCACCTGAAGGATGTTGTTGAAATCATGGGCGATACCTCCGGCGAGGGTCCCCACGGCTTCCATTTTCGAGGCATGCTGAAGCTGGCGCTCCAGCTCCACCTCCTGGGTAACATCCCTCTTGACAGCGACGAAATTCACGATGACGCCGTCCTGGTTGCGAACGGGCGATACGGTCACTTCCTCCTGAAAAAGGGCTCCATCCTTCTTCCGGTTGATCATCCGGCCGCTCCACGCCTCTCCCCGGGTCACGGTCTGCCAGATGGAGCGGTAAAAAGCCGGCTCGTGCTGATCACTCTTGAGAATCGCCGGGGTCCGTCCGATGATCTCTTCCCTCGAATAGCCCGTGATCCGCTCGAATGCGGGGTTCACATACTCGATCCTCCCCCCCACGTCGGTGATCATGATGCTTTCCCGAGCCTGCTCGATGGCCGTCACCAGGCCCTTGCGGGCTTCCTCCTCGTGTCGCCAGCGGGTGATGTCATTGCCGATGCAGAGGAGACCCATGGGTCGGCCTTCCCCATCGAGAATCGGCTTGTTGGTCCAGGTCACCCAGACCCGCTCTCCGTTGCGGCGCATGTTCTCGTTGCTGTTGACGGCGTAACCGTCAGGGTTGCAGCAGATGTCCCGGATCATTTCCCCGAGATCGCGCCCGGAGCTGTCGACTTCGGGCACAATGGTGCCCACGACGCTCCGGCCGAGGATATCCCCCTCGCTGTAGCCAAAGAAGCTTTGCGCAAACTCGTTGAAGAAAGTCACCCGGCCTTCGGAATCGAGGCGAAGGATGATGCTGTTCGCATTCTGGACCAGCTCCCGGTACTTGACCTCGCTCTTGCGCAGCTGCTCCTCGCGCAATCTCACGGTCTCGATCATGGACTCGAAATCCCGGGCCAGAACCTCGATTTCAGGGTAGCTCCCGGCCATCGGCTTGAGCTCATAGTCGCCGCCGGTCACCCTCCGGGTGTAGGCTGCCAGGACGGAGAGCGGCCGCATCACTTTCCAGCGGCTGAGCAGCGCGATGAGGACAGCCAGGATCACGGACCCCGCTGCCGCCACCGCCACCAGCCGCTTGACGGTCTCCACGGGGGCCAGCGCTTCCTCCACGGTCTGGGATACGACCACGGGCCACCCCGTCTGGGACACGACAGCGGTGCTGAAAAGCCTCATTTCGCCATCCAGCCAGCCGAACAGGCTCCCTCCAATGCCGGCCAGGGCCTGTCGAACGGGCTCGATCCCTCTCAGATTCCAGCGCTGGGCCACCAGGGACCGGTCATGGTCGGCGATGAGAATACCTTCCTGGTCGAAAATCCTTGCGCGGCCCGTGCCGGCAATCTGGACCTTGTCGATGATCCGGTTGAGCCGCGAGAGGTTCAGGTAGCCCACCACCATGCCGCCCTCCAGGGGGTGGGTGAGGGTCAGGGTCGCCTGCCCGCTTTGTTGCGAGATGAACGTGGACGACCAGTAAGGCGCTCCCCGGGCCATGGCTTCGGAATGGAACCTTTGGCCGGAGAGGTTGATGGCGATGAGATCTTCCTTCAGAGGCGCCATGTGCTTGATGCCGCCCCCTTCATCCAGGATGAGGATGGTTTCGAAGAAGTCGTGGCTTTCAAGCACCTCGGCCAGGTAGGCGTTCATTCGGTCCGCCGGAATGAACCCTCCCCGGCAGGACTTTTCCAGCTGCGTCAGCAGGTTGGACGGCTCGTCGAGGAAGTTCTCGACCTCTCCGGCCAGGGCCTTGGCCAGCACGTAATTCCGGTCGGAGATCTCCTTTTCCAACTGGATGGACATGAAATGAGCCACGACGAATCCGAACAGCACCACGGGCAGCAGCGCAACCACCAGGAAATTCACGCTGAGGATCGTCTTGAGGCTCGGGCGCAACGGCATGACTCACTCCAGGGTGACGAACCGGCCTTCCTTCACGGCCACGATGAAACGATCACGCACGGCATCTCCGAATGGGTCCAGGGAAAACACCCCTTGAACACCCTGGAAGGTCCCCTGCTTGAGGATCGCCTCTTTCAAGGGTCCGGACGGACCAACGGAGGCGATCGATTCAAAAAGAATGCCAGCAGCTTCGTATGCGTACACCGCGGCGAAGTCGGGCTCGCGCCCGAATCGCTGCGAAAACCTTCGTTTGAAGGCGAGGTATTCCGGAGTCCGGCTGTCCTGGTTGAAGGCATGGCTGAAAACGGCTGCCTCCACCGCCGGACCGCCCGCTCTCAGAAACTCGTCCGTCATGGCCCAGCCCGACGAAAAGACCGAAGCGCGGCCGCCGATCTTGCGGTACTGCTGACAGAGCAGGGCCGCATCGCCGGCCCCGGCAACGAGGAGGAAGCCATCCGCCTCAGAGTGGAGGAGCCTCCTCGCCAACTCGCCAGGTTGCCAGTCCCGCCCCGAGTGAAAGGCCTCGGATTGGACCACGGCACCGCCCAGCGTCTCGAATTCACGGCTGAAGGCCTCCGCGAAGGGAAAGGCATACGGTCGGTTGGCTTTGTCAAAAACGACGAAGACCCTCCTGGCTCCTTTGACGCCGAAAGCCACCCGGGCGAGGTGGACCGCCCCCTGAGAGGACGGGGCCATGACCCGCAGGAAGTGGTCGTCCAGCCCGCTCAGCTCGTCGGAGCTGACCGTCGGGCTGATCAGGAGCATCCTCCGCTCATTGACGAGGGGCAGAACGGCCATGGTCATGGCGCTCGTCATGTGGCCGATGATGGCTCCGACGCCCTCGTCCATGAGCTCGCAGCCCACCTTTCTGGCCTGGTCGGGATCGTGCCGGTCATCCTTGGCGATGAGCACGACCCGGCGTCCCCCGATTCCCCCGGCCCCGTTGACATCCTCCACCGCGAGGAGCACGCCGTCGCGGCCGGCGGCCCCCAGGTCCGAAAGACGCCCGGTCAAGCCTCCCACAAAGCCGATCTTGATCGGCTTCTCCGGGCCGCATCCGAGGGAGAGGAGAACGAGGAGGGCGAACGGCAGGAGAAGCGCCCCATGGGGCAGAATCCGCGAAAGTCGGCTCATGGCGCACTTCAACACGAGGCCCCTCCTTGGGGAATCCCGGAAAAGAAACCGACGCTCCCGGGGATTCGAGCGGCGGCCCTGGGCCTGGGAGCCCGGCTCCCCAGGGCACGGGTGCTGTGGTCAGTGACCGATCCCGGCCGGCTCAGTCCAGGCGGGTCATCCTGGTCGGCGGGTCGCTCTTCCAATCGTAGTACACTTCACCGTCCTTGACGAAGATGGTCACACCCACCTCCGAAACGATCCGGTCCCCATTGATGGTCCAGGCTCTCCATCCGCGGTATCGCTTCTCACCGCCGCGCTTGTGCCGGTAGAAGTACAGCCCGTACTGGTCACCTTTTTTGACGAGCCAGTACTCGATGGGCTCATTGAACTTCTCCCCCGTCTTGAGGACCGTGGTGACGTGGGTGCAGCCCCAGTGTCCCAGCAGCAGGGGGTTGGGCTCCTGGGCGACCGTCATGGGAGGATCCGGGGCTCCGGCCACGTCCCCGGGGCGGATCCGGGAGGCCCCACCCCCACCCCCTCCGCGACCCAGGCAGGCCAGAAGGCTGACCATTAGAACCAGCAATGCCAGTGCTTTCGCTTTCCTCATCTCTATCCCTCGTTGGTGGTGTGAGAGCCGTTGCCGACGTCAGATCGACCCATTATCGACCAGGCCCGGCGCCGATTCAAAGCCCCCGCCAGGTTGGTCAGTAATCCGTTTCCTCCACATCCAGCGAGAGCAAATAGATGGCCGCCTCCTCGGGCGTATCCATAGGCGCCGGCGCACCCCAATCGCGGAAATTCCAGCGAACGCCGTTCACTTCCCTGCAGAACCATCCCTGCTCGTTCTGAATGAATTCGCCGTCAAGGACTCCCTGACCTTCGACTTCGATCCGCTTCCTGATTGTCGTTTCCATCGCATGAGTCTCCCGTTCTTGTGTGATGTCGGATAAGCGCACCGTTTGCCTTCCCGGCAATGCCGCAAAAACAGCCAACAGCTCACCGCGCCGGCGCCGTCAAAACATCTCAGGCTTCATTTCACAAATTCCCCTCCAGCCCTTATCATTACCGAGGAGGTCAATGCCATCAAGATCTTGTCCATACCGGAAGTTTGAAAGTGAGGTTTGGAATGGGTGAGTCGACCTCGAGCGGGCCAGCCTGGATTGCCGAGTGGATGGAGTCCCACGGGATAGCTCTATGGGGCATGGCGGACCTCCGGGGTTTTGACACACCCGAGGATGGAACGGGGCAGCGGCTCCCTTGTGCCGTGTCCTGGGCAATCCCGATGAATCCCCGGGTCATGGTCTCCATCCGGAACGGGCCGAACCGGGAATACGCCGACGAGTATGCCAGGGTGAACGGTCTGATCAATGAACTGTCGGGGGAACTGGCGGCCCGGATCAGGGCCGGAGGCTTCCGATCGCTGCCCCTGGCGGCCTCGGAACGGTCCGATCCGGTGAACATCCGGGGGAGCTTCCCCCACAAAACCGCCGCGACACGAGCCGGCCTGGGCTGGATCGGTCGTCATTGCCAGCTCGTCACGCGCCCGTTCGGACCTTGGATTCGTCTCGGAACCGTCTTCACCGACATGGAGATGGACTGTGGACCGCCGACGGAGAAGAGCTTCTGCGGCCACTGCACGCGCTGCGTGGAAGCCTGTCCCGCCAGGGCACTGAAAGGCGGCTCATGGCATCCGGGAATCCCTCGCGAGGAGATTCTGGATGCGTGGGCGTGCGATCGATGGAAGAAGCAGCACTATTTCCAGTTTCACAAGGGGCACAACTGTGGAATCTGCTCGGCGGTCTGCCCCCACGGGCTGAAGCTGCTGAAGAGAAAAGTGAAGTAGACGTCCCCGCGCGGGGCTTTGTTCCGAGACGCACCGCATGGGCTCCGGGAAGCTTCGCCTGTAGGGCTCCGCTCAGGGTAGGCAGCGGCATTGCCGATACCGGTCTTTCAAAGCCCAAGCCCATAACTCCGTTGCCGGGCCGACTCCGGGCAATCAGCCAAATGCACTCAGGATCTTAAAGGTAGACAAGGGCAGTCATTTCCGCTATTCGCTATGCCATATGTGACATAGCCATGCGGCGTATGCGAACGAGGACGATGGCCGGTGAGGTCAAGAAGGGACGGGTTTGAGCGGGGACAGCCTGTGAGGAAAGCCACGGGGTGAGACCCTTGAGGAGTGATGATAATGAAAAAGCGGATGATGCTTCTGGTTGGCCTGTTTGCCTTACCCATCATGTGCCACATCGCCCAGGCCCGGGAGAGGTATGACGGGGAGTACGGGACGGGCCCCAATCGATTCAGCGTGGCAACGGGAAGCCCCGGTGAGCTTGGATTGCTCAAGGCCTTGGGGGAGGCATTCTCATCGAAGCTCAACACCACGCTGCTCTGGAAAAAGGCTGGCTCCGGCGAGTCGTTGAAGGCGCTCAGGGAGAAAACCGTCGACATGATCATGGTCCATGCCCCGGCGGCCGAGAAGAAAGCCGTGGAGGAGGGATGGGCCACCACGCGGGTCCTCATCGGATCCAATGAGTTTTTCATCGTCGGACCCGCCGATGATCCGGCAAAAGTCTCCGGAGCCCGTGATGCCGCGGATGCTTACACTCGAATCGCCAGAGCGAAGGAGAGGTTTTTCTCGAGGGGTGACAGCTCGGGTACCCATAAGAAGGAGATGGATGTCTGGCAAAAGGCGGGCATTACCGCTTCGGGTGAATGGTATGTGGTGACGAAGGATTTCATGACGGCCACGCTCAAGAGGGCCAATGACGAGCAGGGCTATTTCATGACCGACAGCAGCACCTGGGCGGCCGAAGGGAAGAACATGCCCAACCTGAAGGTTCTGTTCAAAGGGGATAAGTTCCTGGTGAACACCTACCATGCCCTCTGCCAGCCAGACGGGGCCACGCCGGGTGCTCGATGGGCGGCCAGGTTCATCGAATTCGTCGCCTCCGAGGAAGGACAGAAGATCATTCGTGAATACGGAAAAGACCAGCACGGACAGGGACTCTACGACGATGCGGCCTATGCGCGGCAATATGATGATTGAGCCGTTGGACGCAATGGCCCGCTATTGAAGGGGAGAATGAAATGGCCAGGAAAGAGGTTTACAGTATCTGCGGCATGTGCACCGTGCGCTGCCCCATTCGGGTCGAGGTGGAAAACGGGGTTTGCAGGTTCCTGCAGGGGAACCCCCACGCATCGGGGATCAAAGGCTCCATTTGCGCCAGGGGCAGCGCTGGGCTCGCATTGTTGAATGATGACGAGCGTCCCCAGCTTCCGCTCATACGGGACGGAGAGCGAGGCGAGGGCAAGTGGCGAAAGGCATCGTGGGATGAGGCGCTGGACTACGTCGCCGAGCGCCTGAAGGCCATCACATCGACGCACGGCGGCCGAAGCATCCTATTCTCCGACCGTGGCGGCCCGTTCAGAGACCTCCACATGTCTTTCGTTCGGGGGTTGGGGTCTCCCAACTACTGCAACCACGATGCATCGTGCGCTCGCAACGTTCAGCATGCCGCCATGTCGCTTTTCGGCTTCGGGCGCAAGGACCTGGTTTATGACTTCAAGAATGCCCGCCACGTGGTGCTCCAGACCAGGAACATCTTCGAGTCCATCAACGTCAAGGAGGTCAACGACCTGATTGAGGGGATGGGCAACGGCTGCAGGCTCACGGTGATCGACATCCGGGCGACCAAGACCGCCGCCAAGGCCGATCGCTTCCTCATGATACGCCCGGGCACCGACTATGCCTTCAACCTCGCCGTGATCCACGTCCTGATGGAGGGCAGGCTCTACGATCCCGAGTTTGCGGCGCTCTGGATCGAAGGTCTCAACGATCTGCATCGCTTTGTCAAACCCTGCACCCCTGAGTGGGCCGAGAAAGAGACGGGGATTCCCGCCGATGAAATCGTCTCCTTCACCCGAGACCTCGCCCGGGCAATGCCCGCCGTGATCTGGCATCCCGGCTGGATGACCGCCAGGTATCTTGATTCCTTTCATGTCTGTCGATCGAGCTATCTGATCAACGCGCTCCTCGGCTCCATCGGGGCCAGGGGGGGGCTGCCCCTCTCCAACACGCCGGGTGACGTCGGGCGCAAGGGCCTCAAAAAGCTGGTGGATCTCTTTCCAAAGCCGGCGGACAAGAGGGCCGACGGCGTCGGTTGGAAGTATCCCCACTTCGATGCGGGCCCCGGCCTCCTCCAGCTGGCCTTCAAGGCCGTTGAGACGGAAGACCCGTACCCCTTGAAAGCCTACATCGCCTACAGGCACGACCCGCTGATGGGGTTCCCGGACCCCGAAGCGGTCAGGAGGGTGCTCGGAAAGCTGGACCTTCTGGTCTCGGTGACCTTCAGCTGGTCGGATACCGCCTGGTTTTCGGATGTCGTGCTCCCCCTGTCCCCCTACCTGGAACGGGAGAGCATCATCGCGTGCAAGAACGGCCTGACCCCTTACTTCTTCCTGCGCCAGAGGGCCGTCGACCCGCGCTACGATACCCGCTCCGACTGGGAGATCATCACTGGATTGGCCAGGCGCCTGGGTCTTTCACCCCTCAGCTTCGAATCGATCGAGGAAATCTGGAGCCACCAGCTGGAGGGCACGGGGGTGAGCATCGAGGATTTCAACGCCACCGGCATGGTGCCGCTGGCCCGGAAGCCGGCTTATCGCGAGCGGGAAGCTCTCAAGTTCAACACACCCTCGGGGAAGATCGAAGTCCTTTCAGGCCGACTGGAGCAGGCGGGCCTGCCATCTCTCAGGCCGTATGAATCCCCGGCAAGCCCGGGAGAAGGCAAGTTCCGGATCACCTTCGGCCGGTGTCCCGTTCACACCCAGGGACACACCGTCAACAATCCCATGCTGCATGAACAGATGCCCGAAAACGTCCTCTGGCTCAACAGGGCCGTGGGAGAGGAAATGGGGATTCAGGACGGCGGCGATGTCGAGGTCTCGAGCAACGGTCACACCGGTCGAATCCAGGTCAAGCTCACCGATTTCATCCACCCTGAAGCCGTTTTCATGGTTCACGGGTTTGGACACAACCTGCCCGTTGAAAGCAGGGCTTTCGGCAGGGGAATCGCCGACAACGCCTTCATGCCCGGAGGACTGGACCTCTGGGACCAGGCAGGCGGGGCGATGGCCATGCAGGAGCATTTCGTGACCGTAAGAAAAGCCACTTGAACCGGGATCGAGGCGTGTGCCCACCGTTTTCCCCGGCACCACCCCGGCCACCGGTGGGTGCACGATCTTCCGGGCCACGCCCTCCACCTGCATGGAGCAGTGGTTATGCTAGTTTTGACATAACCGGGGATTCGTCATCGCCCGCGCTCCTCAAGCCGGCGGCCGGCGTTCATGCGGCAGCCGCCGGCCCGACCAGTCCCCATGCGTCGCGGATGCCCATCATTCAGCACTGAGAGACCAGCCATCATGAAAACCATTGGACGCTATTCCTACGATGAATTCGTGCAGACCGTCACGTCATTCCACGGGTACCCGGCCCCGGGCCTCATCATCGGAGGGTTCATGGTGGATCTCGCGCTCTCGCGCATGCCCGAGGGGATCCTGATGGATGCCGTCAGCGAGACGACCACCTGCCTCCCGGATGCCATTCAGCTGCTCACTCCCTGCACCGTTGGAAACGGATGGCTCAAAGTCATCAATCTGGGGCGCTTTGCCCTGAGTCTCTACGAGAAATACGAAGGAGAGGGGGTCAGGGTCTACCTGGACCCGGCCCGACTGGAGCGTTGGCCGGAGATCCGGACGTGGCTGTACAAGCTGAAGCCCAAGCGCGAGCAGGATACGGAGCGGTTGCTCGCGGAGATCCGCGAGGCCGGAAGAGACCTCTGCTCCGTGCAGGACATCCGGATCGAGCCACGTCATCTGGGGAAGCGGAGTCGCGGCGCCGTTGGGGACTGCCCGTCCTGCGGAGAGCCTTATCCCCTGCGCGATGGGGGCGTCTGTCGTGGATGCCAGGGAGAAGCCCCTTACCTCCCCTCGGAGCACCGGCCGGATGATGATCGACACCCGCAGCCCCGGCTCAGGTCGGTTCCCGCCGTCGAGGCCGTGGGAAAGCACGCATTGCACGATATGACCCGCATCGTTCCTGGAGAAAGCAAGGGCCCCGCCTTTCTCAGAGGTCAGCAGATCAGCGTTGGAGACCTGTGTCGGCTTCAGCAGATGGGACGGAACAGCATCTACGTCCTGGAAGAGAACGAGCTTTCGGAGGACTGGGTTCACGAAGACGAGGCAGCCAAGGCGTTTGCGGCGGCCATGGCCGGCCAGGGCATTGCGTGCCCGACCACTCCCCGGGAAGGTCGGGTCAACCTGGTTGCCGAGCGGGATGGGCTTCTCGTGGTCGATACTTCGAGGCTTTTGCGCTTCAACAGCATCCCCGGAGTCATCTGCGCCAGTCGCCGGACCCATACCCTGGTCACCGAAGGCAGGGCTGTTGCCGCCACGCGCGCCATTCCCCTGTTCCTCCCCCGCGGGGACTTCCTCCAGGCCCGTGCGGTCCTCAACGGTGCTCCCCTCTTCCAGGTCCTGCCGTTGAGACCGGCGAAAGTCGGTATTCTCATCACCGGCTCGAAAAACTGGGGGCAACGGTCCTGGATTCCCGGATCGTTCCCGACGACCGGGTGGCCATCGCGGCCGCCATTGCCTCGCTGATCCGGAAAGGGGTCGATCTCCTCGTGACAACGGCGGGGCTTTCGGTGGATCCCGACGACGTCACGCGGCAAGCGCTGATCGACGCGGGAGCCACCGATCTGGTCTACGGCGCGCCGATCATCCCGGGTGGAATGCTCCTCCTGGCCAGGATCGGCGGGGTGTCCGTGATCGGCGTTCCGGCGTGCGCGCTCCATTTCAAGACCACGAGCTTCGATCTCGTCCTTCCCCGCGTATTGGCCGGAGACCCCGTCACGCGGCCCGATATTGCCGCCATGGGACACGGCGGCCTGTGTCTCGGATGCAAGACCTGCACGTTCCCCAAGTGTCCCTTCGGAGGATGATCCCAGTGCACCGCGATGACGAGGACCCGAACGCCGGCAAAGCCCACATCCCGGTCATGCGGATCCGGCTGTGGCTGGAAACGCCGAAAGGCCTTTATTTCGGCCTTGGGCGGGCTCAACTCCTGAAAAAGGTCGGCGAGCACGGCTCCCTCAAGAAGGCTGCCGAGGACCTGGGCATGTCCTATCGGGCGGCCTGGGGTAAGATCAAGAAAACCGAGGAGATACTGGGTGTCCAGCTCATCGAGCAGGTGGGCTGCAAACGGGATGGCTACCGTCTGACCGAGATCGGCCGGGCATATATGGAGGACTTCCTGAGCTGGTTCGAGGAGGTGGAGCAGACTGCCCTGGAGCGGGCTCGCATGAAACTGCCCTGGCCTGTGCGAGGTTACATGTGTTAAACTTAACATATTGAATTCATTTCCTATTACTTCTATCCTACGCTCACCTTTCTTCACGCCCCCCCGCGGACAATACACTGGGTTCCACCGCCACCGTCAGCAGGGGACCGCATTGTCACTTCAACCCATCAAGGAGGAGACCACCATGGGAGTGACACGCCGGGAGTTTCTGGCGGTCTCGGGTGCGCTGGGCGCCGGGCTTGCCCTTTCGTCGCTGGGCATTGATCTCGGACCCCTCAACGCCTACGCCGAAGAGATCAAGAAGATCGACTTGCTGAAAACCGCCAAACAGACCTATTCCACGTGCTGCTACTGTTCGGTCGGCTGCGGACTCATCTGCGGCACCGACCCCAAGACCGGAAAAGTCATCAACATCGAGGGGGATCCCGAGCACCCTATCAACGAGGGGTCCCTGTGCGCCAAGGGTGCCGGCATCTTCCAGACCACGGCGGCCAACGAGCACCGACTGACCAAGGTTCTCTACCGAGCGCCGGGCAGCGACAAGTGGCAGACGAAAACCTGGGACTGGGCGATCACGGAGATTGCCAAGCGGGTCAAAAAGACGCGCGACGCCGGCTTCATGACCACCAACAGCAAGGGCCAGGTCGTCAACCGCCTGGAGAACATCGCCCACATGGGCAGCTCCAACGTGGACAACGAGGAGTGCTGGCTCATCACGGCCATGGCGCGCTCCATGGGCCTGGTCTACATCGACCACCAGGCCAGGGTCTGACACGCTCCGACCGTACCGGCTCTGGCAGAGTCGTTCGGACGCGGCGCCATGACGAATCACTGGATCGACATTCAACATGCGGACGTGATCCTGATCCAGGGGAGCAACGCCGCTGAAAACCATCCCATCTCGTTCAAATGGGTGATAAAGGCCAAGGAGCGGGGGGCAAAGCTCATTCACGTGGATCCCCGGTTCACCCGGACATCGGCGCGCGCGGACGTTTACACGGCGCTGCGCTCGGGCACCGACATCGCGTTCCTGGGAGGGATGATCAAGTACATCCTCGATAATGGGAGATATTTCAAGGAGTACGTCGAGAACTACACCAACGCCTCGTTCATCGTTGACGAGAAGTTTGGCTTCAAGGACGGCCTGTTCTCGGGCTACGACCCCACGACCCGCAAGTATGACAAGGCCACCTGGGTGTACAGGAAGGACGCCTCCGGAATCCCCGAGAGGGATCCCACCCTCCAGCATCCCCGATGCGTGCTCCAGTTGCTCAAGGATCATTACTCCCGCTATGACTTCGAGACCGTTTCGGCGACCACCGGCACACCGGTGGAAGACCTGAAGACGGTTTACGAGCTCTATACCTCCACCGGCACCAAGGACAGGGCCGGCACCGTGATGTATGCCCTGGGACAGACCCAGCACACGACCGGCGTCCAAAACATCCGGACACTCTGCATGATTCAGCTCCTCCTCGGGAACATGGGGATCTGCGGCGGCGGTGTGAACGCCATGCGCGGGGAGCCCAACGTCCAGGGATCGACGGACTTCGCCATTCTCTCCCACATTCTCCCGGGCTACCTGGCCGCTCCGCGGGCATCGCTTCCGACCCTCGGGGAATACCTGGAGAGGAACACGCCCAAGTCGGCCGATCCACGCTCGGTCAACTGGTGGCAGAATTACCCGAAGTACACCGTCAGCCTTCTGAAAAGCTGGTATGGTGACAAGGCGACGAAGGAGAACGACTTCGGCTATTCCTGGGTTCCCAAGCTGGATGACGGCCAGGACTGCACGATCCTCAACATGGTCGACAACATGTATGAGAAGAAGATCAAGGGAATGTTCGTCATCGCCCAGAACCCTGCCTGCAGCCTCCCCAACGCCAACAAGGTCCGGGAGGCCCTGACTCACCTCGAGTGGCTCGTCCACGTGAACATCTTCGACAACGAAACCGCCTCCTTCTGGAAGGGCCCCGGCCTCGATCCCAAGAAGGTCAAGACGGAGGTCTTCCTGCTGCCGGCGGCGGCTTCGGTTGAAAAGGACGGCAGTCAATCCAACAGCGGGCGCTGGGTTCAGTGGCATTTTGCCGCTTCCCAGGCCCCGGGTGACGCCATCTCGACGGGCGACATCGTCATCCGGATCGTCTCCAAGCTGAAGGAGCTCTACAAGAAGGAAAAGGGCGCCTTCCCCGGACCGATTCTGAACCTCAAATGGGACTACACGGACGAAAAGGGAAGGTTCGACGCCGAGAAGGTCGCCAGGAGCGTCAACGGCTTTTTCCTGCAAGACGTCACTGTCGGCGACAAGACTTACAAAAAGGGAGAATGCGTCCCGTCCTTCGCCCTGCTGCAGGCGGACGGCAACACGTCGAGCGGCTGCTGGATTTATACGGGAGCCTTTGCCCAGGACGGCACGAACCTCACGAAGCGTCGCAAGAAGACCGATCCGACGGGGCTCGGCCTCTATCCCGAGTGGTCCTGGGCATGGCCGGTCAACCGCCGCATCATTTACAACCGCGCCTCGGTGGACCTGAACGGTCAGCCGTACAACCCACAGCGTCCCCTCCTGGCCTGGAAGGACGGCAAGTGGGTGGGGGACGTGCCCGATGGCCCGGCGCCTCCCATGGCGGACATGGAAAAGGGCAAATACCCCTTCATCATGAAGCCGGACGGCGTGGCGTCTCTTTTCGGACCCGGCCTGGGCGACGGTCCCTTCCCCGAGCATTACGAGCCGCTCGAGGGGCCCCTGCCCAGAAACCCCTTCTCCGCTCAGCACAACAGTCCCATCATCAAGATTTTCGCCAAGGAGTGCGACAAATTCGCCGGCTGTGACATTCGGTTCCCCTTCGTCATGACGACCTACACCAGCACGGAGCACTGGTGCACAGGCGCCATAACCCGATGGCAGTCGTGGCTAACGGAAGCCCAGCCCCAGGTTTACGTGGAAATCAGCGAGGAGCTGGCCAAGCTTCGCGAGATCAAAAACGGCGACCAGGTCAAGGTGGAGTCCGCTCGCGGCTCTCTGCAGTGCGTGGCCATCGTCACGCCGCGGTTCCGCCCCTTCACGTGTGCAGGGCAGGAGATTCACCAGGTGGGAATGACCTATAATTATGGCTGGCTCTTTCCCAAGGATTGCGGCGACTCCGCCAACCTGCTCACCCCGACCGTCGGGGACGGCAACACCATGACTCCGGAGTACAAAGCATTCATGGTCAACGTGACGAAGGCCTAGGAGGGCAGAGCCATGTCGAACGGCAAATCCATTTTGGTCGATACCTCCAGGTGCACGGCCTGCCGCGGCTGCCAGGTGGCATGCAAGCAGTGGAACGGCCTGCCTGGAACCAAAACCACACAGAGGGGCACGCATCAGAACCCGGAAGACCTCTCCTTCGAAACCTACAAGGTCGTCCGGTTCGAAGACGGCCGACTGGAGAACGGAAAACCTTACTGGTATTTCTTCTCCGACCAGTGTCGGCATTGCATCGAACCGCCCTGCCTGGACGCCATCGCCAGTCATCTGGAAGGGGGCGGCGTCCGTGACGAAGCCACGGGAGCGGTGCTCTATCTTCCGCCGTCCTCAAAGGCGCCCTTCGAGGACGTTCGGTCGTCGTGCCCTTACGACATTCCGCGTCAGAACCCCAAGACCATGGGGCTGGCCAAATGCACGCTCTGCTTCGACCGCATCAGCAATGACAAGCCTCCGGCGTGCGTCCTGTCCTGCCCCACGGGGTCGATGGTTTTCGGAGACCGCGAGGACATTCTCGCCCTGGCGGCGAAACGGGTGGAAGAACTGAAGCAAACGTATCCCAAGGCGATGGCGCTGAACCCGGATGAGGTGCGGGTGATCTACATCGTTATCGATGACCCGCGTAAGTACCACAAGCACGCAGCGGTGTGAGACACATGAACACCGTGCGAGGGCTCAACCGTCACCGTTTGGACCGTTTCGGCTGATTCCCGGCATGCTCCACAATCCCTGGGCAGCCCTTCATGGGCTGCCCAAAAATGATTTCTCTGGAGACGCGCTCATGAGCCCCACAAGCAATATGCTCACACCGGAAGGCGCTGCCGAGAGGATTTCCCGGGCTATCGAGGGCATCCGGCGGCAACCGCTCCCACTGGAAAACATTCTGAAACCGTTCGAGGAAATCTTTATTGCCAGGGCGCGGCTCAGGGCGGAGCTCCACTCCGACATGGATTTGCCCGTGAAAGCACCGGACCCGGCCCGTTTCGAAAGTGGAGCGCCTCTGACATCCGAGGAGGCCCTGGCCATATCAAGTGAAGCCGATTGGGCCATCGCCTCAGACCGCATCCTCTCTGCCCTTGAGCGTGGCTTCCCCAAGATCAGCGACGAGATCCGTGTCATCAGGGAGGCGCTTTCGGACGGAACAGTGGAGCCGCGGCGTTGCCAGACCGCACTGGCCGGTGGCCGTGACGACGACCTGGCGCACATCGCCTCGACAATCGGGGTGGGCACCGAGACCTTGAGATTCGCCCTGGGCCAGGTCATGAAGCCCATCATCGAGAGGAAGGCCGAAGGTCTCGCCCCGCTCATCGCGGGTCTCCGATGGCACCGGGGCTACTGCCCCCTTTGCGGGTCCATGCCCGAGCTTTCCTTCCTGAAGGGCGATGAGGGACAGCGCTGGCTGCGCTGCTCGCTTTGCGGGCACTCCTGGCGATTTGTCAGGCTCGCCTGCCCCTTCTGCGAAATGGAAAAACACGAAAGCCTCCAGGTCTATTACATCGCCGGGAGGGAGCAGGAGCGCGTCGAGGTCTGTAATGAGTGCGGCCGCTACGTGCCGTGCCTGGATCTGCGCGGCCGATTCGATGGGGCGGTCCTGGAGGTGGCGGCCCTTGGACTGGTTCACCTGGACCTTCTCGCACAGGAAAAAGGGCACCTGCCCGCCGCTCTTTGCTCCTGGAACATCGTGAGGGGCCAGGACATCACCTCGTGGCCGGCAGGTCTCGGGACAAGTGGGGAAAAGGGTCACCAGACCTGTTGAACCGTCAGGTCAGGGCACGGTTCGACAGATCACCATTGGCTGCATCGAGGAGCTTGACCTCGAGGGTCCGGCCCTTGCCCTGAACGACGTTCAGACAGCCATACCCTTGCTTGATTCCAAACAGGTCCGCCATGGAAGCGCCCATGACCTGGCAGAGGATGACACGATTGGCGCCGGCGTGGCCGACGACCAGAATGTCTCCGCGAGTGGTGTGGATGATTTCGAAGAAAGCAGCCAGGACCCGGCAGGCACAATCGAGAAAGCTCTCCCCCCCGGGAGGGCGATAATGAACGATATCCAGGCCCCTTTCCCGGAATTCCGCGGGAAAATCGCGACGTATTCGCTCGTGGGACAGGCCCTCCCACTCTCCCAGGGCAATTTCCCGCAGCCTGCTGCTCGAAATGCATGTGAGTCCGTGGGGGGCCGCGATGATCTCCGCCGTATCCGTCGAACGCCTGAGGTCGCTGCAGTAGACGGCTGAAAGGGGCATCCCGCTCAAAACATCCCTCAGTCGTTCCGCCTGGAGCCTCCCCTCCCGGCTCAAGGGAACGTCCAGTTGCCCGATGAAGCGTTTGGAGGTGTCAGCGGACTGGATGGCCCCGTGCCGCGCCAGGTAGATGGTTCTTGGGCCGACTCCCGCGGTAGCCCTGATACTCCGTTGGTAGCGACGGATCACCGCTTCGGGACTCAACCCCAGTATGGCCTGCATGCGCTTTTCAATGGCACGGGCGTCTTCCCATCGCTTCATGATCTTGTGGCGGATGTCCGGCCGATCGACACAGCGATTCAGGGACTTCCGGAAACGTTCTTCCATCGAAGCCAGGCGGTCTTCTTCCACACACTTGTCCGCGAAGTAGATCACCTCCGCCTCGCTCAGGGACGCCCTGCCGGGCTCAATGTCCATATGCCGTTTCACCACGTCCCCCACGCAGGGATAGCCCAAATCCGCCAGCAACGCGGCTCCCGCCCTCGCGTGATCTCGCTGCCGGCGGGCGATATCGTGGAGCCGACCCGCCGCCACGACCAGGGGCAGGTTGAGGGGCAACCCCGCCTGGATGAGGTGAGCGGCGAGGAGCCTCGCCACCTCGGCGACCATGCTGCAATGAGCCCTGATGGGCTCCGGGACCCGAAGCTTTTCCCAGATGGCTTCGCACTCCCTTTCCGAGGGGCTCCCTTCCATCGATCGACGTCCGACGAGCACACGGTAGTCCTCCGGCGTGTCGCAATCGAGAAGGACGCCCTCGTCGACCACCTCCACGTCCACGGCAGCCGGTTCGTGCCGTTCGAGGACGGTTTGCAGTCCCCCGGGGATGTCCGGCGGCAGCTCGCCCTTGAGCCACGAAGCCGGAACGAGGGGCGGATGCCCCCGCTTCCCATCGAACCGCGGGTGGACGACTTTCGGATTTGTGCGATCGTATACCTCGAGGAGGTGTCGAATCGTTCGCGGCCTGACCAGCGCCACATCGCACGGAAGGAGAAAGAAAGCCTCGACGCCGGGCTCGAAGCTCGCCACCCCCGCCATGACGGAGGAAAACATGCCCCTTTGGTATTCGGCATTGAAGACCCACTGAACATTCAGACGCTCCAGAACCGGTATGAGCCCGTCGGCCCGGTGCCCCACCACGACCCGCACGTCTGAAATCCCAGCCGCTCGGAAGCGTGCCACCGCCTCTTCAATCAGCGTCGAGCCTCCCAAGGGAGCCAGCGGCTTGAACATCTCCAAGCGGGAGGAAGATCCCGCCGCCAGAATCAATGCAACGATCCGCGGAGTCTCCTTCATCCGTTTCTCCGTGCCCGGGCCTGGATGAGCTCCGCCACGATGCTCACGGCGATCTCCTCGGGAGTTTCGGCTCCGATATCGAGACCGATCGGAGAACACACCCTGTCGAGATCGGCCCGGGTGAATTCTTCCCGGAGCAGCGCCTCGTAGATCGCATCCCGTTTCCGCCTGCTTCCGATCATGCCAATATAACAAGCACTTGTACCGAGAGCCTGCGCCAGGACCGTCTTGTCGTAAGCATGCCCCCGGGTCACCAGCACCAGGTAGCTCTCTTCCCCGATGTCCAGTCCCTCCATGACACCGTCGAAAGAATCGAGTACAAGCACCTCATCGGCGGTGGGGAAACGATCCCGGTTTGCGAACTCCGCGCGGTCGTCGCAGACGACCGTACGGAATCCCACCCGCCGGACCAGCGGAGCCAGCTCATGGGAGATGTGCCCGGCCCCGAAGATGACGACACAGCCCTCCCGGCCGAGAGGCTCCACCAGGAAGGTCTTCTCGCCGTACTCGACGATATCCGGCTGCCTTCCCCCGAATCGTGTGATGACCTGTCGGGTCAGGTCCGGTTCCAGCGTTCCGGCCAGAAGCTCGTTCATCTCAAGAAGTCCGCATTCGGGATGTGCCGAGTCGCCGTCTTCCCGGGGTATGCGCGTCACGAGCCAGGCTTGACGCCGGCTGTGGAGCACCGCTGCCAGGTTTCGGTAGAGCTCGCTCTGAGACGAATCGGATGCATCCAGGTGATGAATCATGACCCTCACTTGACCGCCACAGATCATGCCCATGAGCGAAGCATCCTCGGCGGTGAGGGTGAAGTCCCTCACCAGGGTGCGACCGGTTCTGAAAACCTCTTCAGCCAGCTTCCGCACGCGGGCCTCCAGAATCCCCCCTCCGATGGTCCCCAGGATGGAGCCGTCCGGACGCACCACCATCCTCGATCCCACCGACCGCGGAGCCGACCCCGACCGGTTCAGAATGCTTGCCAGCACCAGATTGTCCCCCCGCGCCAGGAGCGTTGTGATCTCTTTGTACAGATTCATCTCCGGAACCTCGTTCGCATTCCTTTTGTCGATTCGACCGCCGGACAGCCGGCCACCAGCCGGTTGGCAATCCTTCCCACATCGGAGGCACAGGTCATGCCCGCCACTTCCGCCCTTCCGGTCTGGCTATCCACCATCACCCCGGCCGGGAGCACCCCGTGCGGGTAAGCCGGGAAAGAATTGCACTGGCCGTTTTCTTCGCATGCCGCGCAGGTTCAAGCCACCCATTGGCCGGAGGTTTTGGGCCCAATGTTCTCGGTCACCTTCTCCTCATGGGTCCGGCAGCCGCCTTGGGATTTTCTCATAATGATCGCCAGCCGAGGGTTCGGGACCGTCGAGGCCACATCATTGTACTGCTGCAACTCCACAGAATAAGAGTCCGTTTCGTCACTCTTCATGCCGGCATTTCTTGAGCGGGCATCCGGTTCTTTTCCGTGGATTCCGGCTGAAAGACTGCCCGAACGAAGACTCGAGCGGTGGACACTCCATGGTGCTGGCTTGTACTTGGTGTACGTGATCTGCTGATAATAGTCAAAGTCCAGAGATGGCATCACCGAATTGAAAAACCTTGGTGTCGCACAGGATGGGACGATCCCAACCGTTTCCCCTGTTGGTCGGAACGTGATCAGTGGCGTGATGCGATCATTGCCTTTTACAGCGTTTTGCCCCACCACTTTGAAAACGCCCGGCATCTTTTCGCTTTCGGACGTGTCGATGGAGAGGATGTTGCCGCGGGAGCCCCTGGTGCGCAAAGGGCCTGCCGCGGCACATCCTCGGGAGGCTTGAGCCCAGGACCCGCGCCGCAGTGGTGCAGGCCCGTCACCTTGGCAAGCGCGTTAGGCCGGGGATACTTGCCGCCCAAAACCCTGCCGTCGGCGGGTACGAATGAATCAAGCCGTGGCTGGCTTCCCGGGATCCCCTCCGACAAGCGCTGAGCCAAAAGGAAACCCCGAGCTCCGGTCATGAAGTCCCGGGCGATCGGACAAACCAGATATAACGCACACCTCGGCCACCTGGCCAGGATGACACGCATGGAAGCCGGACTGGGTCCATTTGGCACATCGCCCCCCTCTCAAGCGACTCCAACGACCTCGCGCTGCCGGGGAAGCTTCGGGGCATCCCCGCCAAAGCTATTGGGACTCGTGATCAGGCTGATCCCATGCTCCCGCCTCCCCAGGATCGCCGTCCGGCAGAACGTGCGATTTTCAGATGAACCGCCACTTTTTTCCCATGCGAGCGCAAGTTTTTGTGGTTTGAGTGGTTCAATAGATGATTTCATGAAACAAGGAGGCAAGGGACCGTGTCACCGGAAGGCAACGCTCGAGAGCATGAAGATGGAGGCAGCGCGCACGCGGAAGCCGCGAGCACGCCGAAAACGAGGAACCTTTACAATAAGATGGAGTGGGCGGGCGCATTCGGAGATATCGGCACCCTGATTCCCTTTGTGGTGGCCTATATCACCATAGTGAAGGTCGATCCTCTTGGACTTCTCTTCATGTTTGGAATAGCCCTGCTCGTTGGCGGATTCTATTACAGAACGCCCATTCCCATCCAGCCCATGAAAGCCATTGGAGCGGCGGCCATTGCCGGCGGAATCAGCCCGGCGGCCCTCTTTGGATCGGGCCTCACGACGGGTCTTTTCTGGTTTCTTGCAGGTGCAACGGGGGCCGTCAGGCCCATCGCCAGGCTGGCCACCAAACCGGTGGTGCGGGGCATCATGCTGGGGCTCGGGCTCACATTCATGGTGGACGGGATCAACCGCATGAAGACGGCACCCGTCCTGGCCGGCATCGCCCTCGTTGTCACCTACCTGCTTCTCACCAACCCGAAGATCCCGGCCATGTTCATGCTCCTCGTCATCGGCATCGTCTCGGCGGTGATCATGGACCCGACATTGGTCGCCGAGCTGGCCAAAATTCATGTCGGCTTCAGATTGCCGGCCTTCAGTCTCCACATGATCACCTGGAACGACATCGTCATGGGGACTCTTCTCTTCACGATCCCCCAGATCCCGCTCACCCTGGGCAATGCCGTCATTGCCATCACGGCCGAGAACAATGAGCTCTTCCCCGACCGAAAGGTGACGGAAAGGAAGATCGCCATCTCACAGGGCATCATGAACCTGGTTTCCCCGTTTTTCGGCGGCATTCCCATGTGCCACGGAGCCGGCGGGATGGCGGGGCACGTTCGCTTCGGCGCGAAAACGGGGGGAGCCCTGGTCATACTTGGAGCCATCCTGGTGGTCATCGCCCTCTTCTTCAGCGAATCCGTCTCCATCCTCTTCAAGATCTTCCCCAACGCCATACTCGGAGTGATCCTCTTTTTCGCGGGCTCCGAGCTGGCCATTGTCGTGAAAGACATCGGAGACAGGAAGTCCGATTTCTACGTGATGCTCATCGTGGGTGCTGGACAATGCACTGCGAAGAGGATGGATAAGGGTTTGAGTGAAAAGGAGGGCAGACAGAAGCGTGGACCGGCCCTGGTCCGGCACTTCGAGCCATTGAAGCTGCACGACCCGAATCGTTTCAGGCTCGATGGGAGGCCGGTGCCGACTGGGTTCTTAAGCATTCTTGCCGGGTTATCCGCGGCTTTTCGCCCGTCGGGAAAGTATGAACAGCGACACGGAGCCCGCCAGCAGCAGGAGCCCCTCCAAGAATGAATGCGCCAGGAGAGGAAGCCCCACCGCCGCGAGAATCACGGGGACGACCTTTCCGAAAAAGTCCTCCCTCTTCATTGGATCCTTCTCGTCCAGGCGGGAAGGCATGCCGATCTCACAGTCGAAGGTCGAGCGCGCATTGCCCATGCGGACTTCCAGCCAGTACAGAACCGCGATGACACCCAAAACCGCAAGGATGGTCATGGCCGCCTCGACTCATGGAGGTGGGCGGCCCCCGGCCCGACCGCGGCATCGTCGGAGCCTTCCGGGGCACCCACAACCACGATGTCCCCGTGGACCGCCACGGATCTGCCGAATTGGCCCCCCTCCCCTGGATCGCCCGCCGTCAGCAAGGACTCGGAAACGGAGAGGGCATTCACCGCTCCCGTGTGAAGCAGAAGCAGGAGCAAACCGGGAAAGAACCTGAGGAGAATGCTCTTGGGAAATGAGTACTTCATTTTCTCTCTCCTCGATCTTGACCTTCAAGCCGTTCATGGCAACCACCACCTTAAAGCGCGCCACCAGCTATGTCAAGAACGACATAGCGGGACCCCCTGAATGTATCCGTATTGACATAACGCCCTCTCGTTGATACCCTGCCCACGGTTTGCGGCGATGGCTCCAGCTCTTTGCGAGCTGTGGTCCGCAGTCACTTATCAGGGTTCAATGTCCACCGTTCTGGCTACTTCGGGGAGGGGTTGCTACATGAAGCGTTTACGGGATTTTTCGTCTCTTTTTGCGTTGGTATTTCTGTGGACGTTTGCGTCAGGGGCTTTCGCAGCCTACCACCACATGGGAGAGATCGATTCGGGGTTCTTTCTTTCCGTCTATCCCGAGACTGCCGGAACCAAGCTGGACAACTGCAGCCTAGGCCATTCCGGCGGCTCCTACCAGGACAGCAAGGGAAAGCCCGTCAGCCTGGGCAGCTGCCAATGGTGCCATTACACCTACGGCTACGATGCAAGCGGCA
>JALOOX010000081.1 GCA_025454175.1 Syntrophobacteraceae bacterium
AGAGGGCGCGGCGGGAGAGGAGACCGCGGTTGGCGGTCCGCAGGACCGGGGAAGACGTGTTCGCCCCGAGCGCGGCGTCGAGACGGGCGGTGTGGAAGCAGCGGGTCGCGAAGAAGGGGACAGGCGTTTACGGCCGGTCCGACCGAGTCGGGAAAGAGGCGTTGAGTCGGCGGGTGCTGCCGAGGAAGGTCAGGGAGGTCGAGAGCGTCTTCGGCCGGTTCGCCCCGAGCGCGGCGTCGAGACGGGCGGTGTGGAAGCCGCGGGTCGAGAAGAAGGGGACAGGCGGTTGCGGCCGGTCCGACCGGGTCGGGAAAGAGGCGTTGAGTCGGCGGATGCTGCCGAGGAAGGTCGGGGAGGTCGAGAGCGTCTTCGGCCGGTTCGCCCCGAGCGCGGCGTCGAGACGGGCAGTGTGGAAGCCGCGGGCCGCGAAGAAGGGGACAGGCGGTTGCGGCCGGTCCGACCGGGTCGGGAAAGAGCTGATGAATCCTCTCCTCGGCAGACCGATTCCATGCGAAATGAGCGCTCAGTTCGCCCCCCTCGGGAACGTACTCCGGAAATGGGCAGTGAACCCAATGTTGGCACTCCCGAGCCGTCCGGCAGGAGGCGGGTGACAAGAGAGCCTTCCCAGACAGGCGGTGAGCAGCCTCGAGAGTCTATGGGGCGGCAGCGCGGCCCTGAACAGGAAAATGACCGCAGGCAGATGCAGCAACAGCAGCGCCAGGAGCGCCAGGAGCAGCAGGAGCAGCAGCGGGGCCGGCAGCAGCAGCAACAACAGCAGCAACAACAACAGCAGGCCCAGGAGCAGCGCCGCCAGCAGCAGGAGCAGCAGCGGCTCCAGCAGCAACAGCAGCGTCAGCAGCAGCAGGAGCAGCAGCGGAGTCGGCAGCAGCAACAACAGCAGCAACAACAGCAGCAGGCCCAGGAGCAGCGCCGCCAGCAACAGGAGCAGCAGCGGCTCCAGCAGCAACAGCAGCGTCAGCAGCAACAGCAGCAACAGCAGCAGCAGCGTCAGAACCAGCGACAGCAGCGTCAGAGGCCTGGACAGGATCCCAATGATCCCACCCAGCAGCAGATTCAGTGAGCTCCGCTCGCTTTGAATCTGGGCAGCGGGACCTTCATGGCAAGGTCAGGATCGATGAATTCACGTCTTCCCTGACCAACTGACGATGATTCTCCTTCATGGCAAGCATTTTATGAGTGGCTTGCAGTCCGGGGTGGCACGGGCAAAGCTTCGCTTGCCCGTGCTCATCGCGGATGCCCTGAGTACAACTCCCCAGAATAAGATGTCCATTTCGTCACTCGTCATGCCGGACGCTGTATGGTGTTAAGCTGTAATGAGGACTCCCAAAGCCGATTCATCATTCCGCGACCTTGAAATTAGCCTTGAGAGCCGTGTGGAAGAGAGAAGTCAAGCACATCGCCTGGGCACTCAATTTGGTGCCGTTCCTGGTTCTGGTCTCAGTCCTGATTCCATTCTTCCCGGGGAATGCACTTTCCGCGGAGGCTGTGAGGGCGAAGTCCGTCCAGATTCCGGCTGAGGCATTCTTCAGAAAGCCGGATCGGGACCATTTCCGTCTCTCCCCCGACGGTCTGTCCGTGTCCTGCCTCGCATCTCTTCGCGGCAGAATGAACCTGCGGGTTCAGCGGCTGTCCGGCGGACCTCCGAGGTTCGTCACGACCTTTGGTGATCGAGACCTCACGTATCACCTCTGGAAAACCAACGAAATCCTGCTCTTCGGAAAGGATATCCGCGGAGACGAGTCGTTCCATCTCTTCAAAGTGAATGCGGATGGCAGTGGCCTCACGGACCTCACGCCTTTCGACGGGGGCAGGGCGACCCTGCTGGATGAGCTCCCCGACGATCCCGACCATGTCCTCATCACCCTCAGCCTGGCCCACCAGGAATCCGCTGATGTCCATCGCCTGAATATCCGCTCCGGAAGCCTTGAAAAAGTGGCCGGGAACAACGGGCGCATTGTCGACTGGCTGGCCGACCATTCAGGCCGGGTGCGGATCGCTCTCGAGAAGCGAGGCGAGAAGACCGTTCTTCTTCACCGGCCCCATAGCGATTCGGCATTTCAGCCGGTCATCGAGGTGGACCTCGAGGTCACCATCAAACCGCTCCTGTTCACGTTCGACAACCGGAACCTCTACGCGGCATCGAACATGGGAAGGGACAAGCTGGCCCTGGTGGTCTTCGACCTCGATGGGGGAATGGAGCGGGAAAAGCTCTTCGAGCATCGGGATTTCGACATCCAGGCTTTGAGCCACTCCCGGAAGCGGAAGGTGCTCACCCATGTCTCCACCCTGGGCTGGCGGACCGAGCATCACTTCTTCGATGAACGGAGCCGGGATCTCCATGAATCATGGCGCAGGAGGCTCGGCGGCGATGAAATCGAGGTGGTGGACACAAGCGCCGACGAGCAGGTGGCCCTGCTCAGAACTTCCAGCGATCTTTCTCCCGGCCGCTATTACATAGCCTGCGGAACTTCAAGAATTCCCGTGGAGCTTGCCGTTGTCAACCCCTGGCTGCCATCGGATCAACTGCGACCCATGACGCCCGTGGTCGTGACCGCTCGCGACGGTCTCGCCCTTCACGGTTATCTCACTTTGCCGTCGCCCGATCACTCCGCTCCTTTTCCCGCCATTGTGAAGGTTCACGGAGGTCCATGGCAAAGGGACCGATGGAGGTACGATGCCGAGGTCCAGTTCCTGGCCAATCGAGGTTATGCGGTTCTGCAGCTCAATTTCAGGGGGTCCACGGGGTATGGCAGGCGGTTTTGGAAAGCTTCCTTCAGGGAGTGGGGGCGCCGGATGCAGGACGACTTGACGGATGGCGTGCGGTGGCTCATCGATCGGCGCATCGCGGACTCCGCCCGGATCGGCCTTTACGGGTCGAGCTACGGCGGATACGCCGCCCTGGCTGGGCTTTCGCTCACTCCCGAGCTTTATGCCTGCGGCGTTGCCGTTTCGGCTCCTGCGGATTTGTGCCGGCTCCTGGGGAATGTTCCAGCCCGCTGGAAGCCTTTCGGATCGGCGCTTTACCGGATGATCGGCGACCCCGCTCGTGACCGGGAAGCTCTCGAAGCGGTCTCTCCCGCGAAGCGGATGGACGCCATCAAGGCTCCGCTTCTCATCGCCCATGGAAAACTGGACCCTCGAGTGTCCCATGAAGACGCCCTCTCTCTCGTGAAGAACCTGAAGAAGAGGGGAGTCCTGGTGCGCTCGCTGATTTTCGAGGATGAGGGGCACTGGATCACCGGAGAAGCGAACCGCATACGATTCTACCTCGCCCTGGAGGAATTCCTGAACGCATACCTGAAGGCCGGGAAGCCGGGGGGAACTTGAGTACAACATCGGTGTTGTCTGCGAGATGACCTGGGCAGCCGGTAAACCCCGAATTTGGCGCTTGCCGCGACGTTCACATCGTTCATCCAATGTGCAAAAAAGTCTTGCTTGTGATTCGTTTCACTGCTAGCATAACCCTCTGATTTACCAGCATTTCACAAGCTCATGAGGGTCCGCGCGGCGTTATGGAGCCTCGTGAGTGGGCCTGGCTTCACCGCTCCCTGAGTCAAGCGAAATTATCGATTTTGCCCTTGCTGCCTTCGTAGAGTTTCACCGTCGAGAGTGTACGTGAACGGTCGGGGCTCCGCGGTTCGCGTTTGGCAGGGCTCCAAGTCCTTATACACAGCTTCACAACATCACAGGGCAGACTCCATGGTCAAGGCTGGAAATCCTGGAGAAATGAGGCGCTGGCTGATTGCGATACTCATCTTGTGCCTGACGGCGGTTCCGGCGGCGGTCGCCGATGCCGAGGAGTGGCTGTGCAAGGTGGTTTCGGTCCAGGGAACGGTCCAGGTCAGGAAGGCCGGGGCCATGGAGTGGTCATCGGTCCACATGGACGGCGTGCTCTTCGCCGGCGATACCCTCAGGACTCTCCAGCGTTCCCGGGCCGCTCTTCTGCTGCGGAATGATTCCATCGCGCGCATCGATGAAAACACCACCATGACCCTCGTGGGCATCGAAGTGGAAAAGACGTCCATCCTGGATCTCATCAGGGGAGGTGGGTTGTTTTTCAACCGGGCTCCGTCCGGGCTCAGGGTCCTGACTCCCTATGTCAACGCCGGAGTGGAGGGGACGGAGTTTTTCCTGGGGGTGGACGACACGCGTTCCTTGCTGAGCGTTTTCGAGGGAAGCGTGGCCGCGGTAAACGACACCGGGGCCCTCAGGGTCCGAAGCGGGCAATCGGTGGTGGCCCAGGCTGGTCGGGCCCCTGTCTTCACGACGACGATCCGGCCCAGGGATTCCGTGCAGTGGACCCTCTTCTTTCCTCCCGTCGTCCACCACCGACTGGAGGACCTTTCCGGGGTTGAAGGAAGCTGGGAGCAGGCATGGCGGGAATCCGTCGAGCTTTACCGCAGTGGGGATCTGACGGGGGCTTTCGCCGCCGTCGATGGCATTTCGACCCCGGTGAACGATCCCGATCTCTACGTTTATCGGGCGTCCCTCTTGCTCGCCGTGGGGCGGATGGACGAGGCCGGCTCCGACCTCGCTCGCGCCCTGGACCTCGATCCCGGAAACAGTCACGCCCATGCGCTCCGGGCCATCATCGCCGTGACCCGGAACGAGAAGGAAGATGGACTCAGGCTGGCACTGCGGGCGGTGGAGCTTGGTCCGACTTCCTCAAGCGCCCTCATCGCTCTTTCTTATGCACAGCAGGCAGGCTTCGACCTGGACGGCGCCAGGGAGAGCCTGCGGAAGGCGGTCCGTGTCCAGCCCGCGGACGCTCTCGCCTGGGCGCGCCTGGCCGAGATGGAGCTCTCCCACGGCCGCCTCGGGAAGGCCGTGGATGCGGCCCGCCAGTCCGTCGCCCTGGACCCCGAGCTGGCCCACGGGCAGACGATCCTCGGTTTCGCCTTTCTCACGGAAGTGAGGATATCGGATTCGAAACAGGCTTTTCAGACAGCCATCCGGCTTGCCCCGGCGGATCCCATGCCTCGCCTGGGGCTCGGGCTGGCCCTTATTCGTGAGGGAAGCCTCGAGGATGGACGCCGGGAAATCGAAATCGCCGCCATTCTGGACCCGGAAAGGTCCCTCATCCGGAGTTACCTCGGCAAGGCTTATTTCGAGGAGAAGCGGGACCATCAGGCGGCCGAGCAGTTGTCGATGGCCAAGGAGCTGGACCCGCTGGACCCAACGCCCTGGCTCTACGACGGCGTCCGAAAACAGACGGTGAACCGTCCGGCGGAGGCGCTCCACGACCTGGACCGGTCCATCGACTTGAATGACAACCGGGCGGTGTACCGATCCCGGCTCATGCTCGATCAGGACCTGGCGGCCCGGAGCGTCAATCTCGCACGGATCTACGCCGACCTTGGGTTTCAACAGCGTGCATTGGTGGAGGGATTCAAGTCCCTGAGCACAAATCCGGCCAATTTTTCGGCCCACCGGTTCCTCTCCGATGCTTACGCCGCCCTGCCGCGAAACGAGATCGGGCGGGTGAGCGAGGTCTTTCAGGCACAGATGCTCCAACCTTTGAATATCAATCCCATTCAGCCCCGGCTGGCCGAGGGCCGGCTCTTGAGTCCTGAAGGGACAATCGGACCGGCCGAAGCGTCCTTCAGCGAATACGGCACGCTTTTCAACAGAAACCGGGCGGCCTTCGTCCTGGGAGGAGCGGCGGGATCCAAGGGGATCTTTGCGGATGAAGTCATTCAGTCGGGACTTTACAACTGGTTCTCGTACAGCCTTGGTCAGCAGCATTTCCAGTCGGATGGGTTCCGGGAGAATAATGACCAGCGGACGGACCTCTTCAACGCGTTCTTTCAGGCCAGCCTCTCGCCCCAAACCAGTGTGCAGGGCGAATACCGTGTTCGGACGACCGAAGGTGGCGACCTCGATATCCGGTTCGACCCGGACAATTTTTTCGCGCTGTTGAGACGGAAGCTGGAAACGGATGTTTTCCGCCTGGGTGCCAGCCATGCTTTTTCGCCACAGTCAAAGATTCTGCTTTCCATCATGCATGGAAACCTCAGAGATAAGCAGAGGGACATCGAGCTGCCGTTTCCTCCCCCATTCAACCTCCTGAACTTGGGCTCGGATTCCGAGGCGTGGTCGGGGGAAGCCCAGTACCTGATCAGCTCCGAGGTTTTTCATGTCATTTCGGGGTTCGGTCATTTTACCGGAGAGACCGAGGAAACCGCCAATATCTCCTTCATTGTTCGCGACAGCCGCCAGGACATCCGCCATACCAATGGCTATGTCTATGGCCTCATTCATCTCCCCGGAGACATCACGTGGACAGTTGGGGCAAGCGGTGATTTCTTTGACAACGAGACCATTGACACCAACCAGTTCAATCCGAAGTTTGGAATGCTCTGGAATATCACCCCCGACACCACACTGAGGGCGGCCGCATTCAGAGCCCTCACCAAAAGCCTCATCAACTCGTCGACGTTGGAGCCGACGCAAGTAGCGGGCTTCAACCAGTTTTATGATGATGCGGATGGTGCTCGAGGCTGGAAATATGGTGTGGCTGTCGATCAGAAGTTCCGGTCCAATGTGTTTGGTGGCGTTGAATACTCGTATCGCGACCTGGAGGTGCCCATCGCAGTTGGTGCGGATACCATCCCGGATGATCGTAAGGAGGCATTGATCCGCTCCTATCTCTATTGGGTACTCTTTGATCGTCTGGCTCTGAGTGCGGAATACCAGTTCGAGCGGTTCACGCATGACGAAGCAGCTGGTGTGGAGAATTTCTTCAAACTGGAAACGCACCGGGTCCCCCTCGGGGTCGGTTTCTTCCACCCCAGCGGCTTTCTTGGGAATTTGAAAGCCACCTTTGTGAGCCAATCAGGAGAATTCCCCGGCTTGACCTTTGACGACCGCACGAGGGGACGCGACCAGTTCTGGGTGGTGGACGGTTCCATCGGGTATCGGCTTCCCAATCGGTGGGGTATGGTGAGCCTCGAGGTCAGGAACCTCCTGGACGAAAGATTCAGGTTTCAGGACACTGATCCGGCCAATCCCACCATATTTCCGGAATTGACAATATTCGGCAAAATCACGTTGTCCTTTTAGGGCTTATGGTGCGGGAAAAGACCTGGTCAAGTTTCTGCCTCTTGATGGGGCGCCCCGAAAGGGGGGGCCGTCAACCATCTGCCTCTCAGTATGCTGTCTCCGCCAAGAAGGAGGCAGGGAGCTTGTTGATTTCCATGGGAATTTCTGCACATTGGTGCCGGTGTGCGGGTGCGGATGGAGGGGAGGGCTCTCGGCTTCTCCAGGATATGATGGAAACATTAAAATCAATGGAGGTGGTACAATGGCGTTAAAGGCTTACATGCAGATCCTGCTGGATGAAAGTGGGGAGCTGGTCGGAGTGAAAGTGGGTGATAAGGAATTCGAAGCCGTTGATGTCGGCCATGATATCAGGAATAAGGTACCGAAAAAGATCAAGGAAGGCTGGGACCTGAAATTATTGAAGATATGGCACAATACTCCCTGCTGTGTTCAGCTGGGGACCAAGATCGTTTGCTGGCCACCTTGTGTGTGATGAATCACATCACATTTGGCGGCACTGCCCGACGACGGGCCGACCGAAGCCTTTTCGGGACTTGTGGCGCCGCTTGATAGGTTTGGCACGACGAGTTGCGCAAGCTTCATCTGAATACTGGGTGCGACGCTCTGATCGATGATTCGACATCATTGAACTTCTCTGAACCTGTCTGGAGGGGGGAATCGCTTGATTCGGTCGGCCAGTTCCGCTGGTGCTTGCCCGATCCCGGCTGCACCATGGCAGGGTTGGGCCTTACGGAGCTGCAGGCTCGTGAAATGGGCGTAGAGGCCGTTTCGGGCCAGGAGCGTCGCATGGTCTCCCTGCTCGACAATGCGCCCCTGGTCGAAGACGTGGATGACGTCGGCGTCCATGATGGTTGACAACCGGTGAGCGATGACAATGCTGGTCCGGCCTTGGACCAGGCGTGCCAGGGCCTTCTTGAGCTGGTGCTCGGTCTCGGCGTCCAGCGACGACGTGGCCTCGTCCAGGATCAGGATGCGCGGGTCCTTGAGGAAGGCGCGGGCTATGGCGATGCGCTGTCTTTCACCCCCTGAGAGCTGAAGCCCTCTTTCCCCCACCTCGGTCTCGAATCCATGGGGCAGGGCGCGGATGAAGTGGAGGGCGTTGGCGTTGGCCGCCGCAGCCTCGATCTCTCCGAAGGTGGCGTCCGGCATGCCGTAGGCGATATTGTCCCGAATGGTCCCGCTGAAGAGCATGGGGTCCTGGGGCACGAAGGCCATGTGGCGTCGAAGCTCCTTCATGTTCAGGTCTGCGTAGCTCCTATCGTCCATGCTCAGGCTTCCCGACTGGATGTCGTAGAATCCCAGGATGAGGCTCACCACCGTGGATTTTCCAGCCCCGGAAGGTCCCACCAGCGCGGCGAATTGTCCGGCCTCGACGGTGAGGGAGAGGTTTTCCAGGACGTGATGGCCATTGTAGCCGAAGTTCACGTTCCGGAGCTCGATGTGTCCCCGAATGTCCTCGATCACGAGTCGGCCGCGGAACCGATCCTCTTCGCTCTCGCCCTCCAGGATTTCCAGGACGCGCTCTCCCGCCGCGATGGAGCGCTGGATGGACGTGATGGTGTAGGAGAGGCTGGAAAGGGGCGCCGAGAGGCGATAGGCGAAGAGCATGAAGGTCACGAGCTCCCCCTGGGTGATGCTCCCCCGGCCAACCAGGTAGAAGCTGAAAAAGAGGAGCACGATCAGGACCACCCAGACCGCCACACGGTTCATGACCGAAAACGCCGCCAGGGTCCTGGCAAGCCTGACGCCGCATTGGCGGGACTCCTCGGCCACCTTTAGAAAATCTGCTGTTTCCCGCTCTTCCTGCCCGAAGGCCTTGATGACACGGATCTGGCTCACGGATTCCTGTACTCGGTTGGACATGCACCCCACCACCTGAAGCATTCCCCTGGATTCGCTCCGGACCCGCCGGCGAAACGCAAGGACCAGGAACGTGGACGCCGGCACCAGCACCAGGGAGAGCATCGAAAGCTGAGGGGAGATGAACAACATGGCCCCCGCCGCTCCGAGGGTGTTGACGAGGCTCAGCAGGATCCCGTGCAGGCCGTCGGTGAAAAACTCCTGGACTTCGGCGATGTCCTTGGAGATTCGGCTGGAGGCATCCCCCGGCCTGAGGGTGTCGAAGCAGGGGAGGGGCTTATCGATGAGGTGTCCGAAGACCCTTACGCGCAGGTCACGCACGAACCCCTCGCCCAGGCGGGAAGAAGCGATGGTCTGGGTGTAGCCGGTCACGGCCTGGAGGATGAAGAGGCCAGTGATGAGAACAGCCTGGAGGCGTTCGGTGGTGAGCAGCCGGCCCAGACCGTCAGGTTGCGCCAGGAGGTCGATGATGCGTCCTGCGACGAGGGGTGAAGTCAGGCCCGCCAGGATCTCGGCCAGGGTCAGGACGACCACCAGAGCCAGCAGACCCCAATAAGGCCGCAGGTATGGTGAGAAGGAGGTGATGAATCTGATGGTGGAGCTTTTGGCCTTCATGGAGGACCGTTCCGGGGGTTACAGCCCCGCGCGATTCAAGCCGCGGCGCCGCTGAAGGCTGCCGCTGGAATCCGAAGCCGCCGAAACGATGCGTTCAGCCCCGGGCAGCAGGGATGGGAGGTCGGGAAGGTATGGCCCCACGAACAGTGAGACCGCATCCGGTGTGGGCGGCAGCGCGATGCCACCCACGCCCGATGCGTCGTCTCGTGAACGATCAGAGGCTTTCAGCCTCAAGGCCGGCAGGGACTGTTAGTTGGTTTCCTGCATGGCCTTACGGCTGGCGGTCCCGCCGACACACTCATCGGCACAGCCGAAGCTGATGTTGGCTTCCATCTTCTCGCCCTTGCCGCCGTGAACAAACTGAATGTCTTCCTTTCTGATTTCCATCTTGCCTCACTCCTTTTGCGTTTTGGTCACTGCACTTCATCGTTCCGGGATTGCCCTCCGTCAAGGCGAGCATCCCGGGGGATGCCGTCATCCCCCTTCCCGGAACCACCGGCCTCTCAACTCATCCTTCGCCGCGGAGCCTCATTTGAATCCCCCACGCAGGCCCCATGATGCAGCTTCAGATCAGTAACTCCCTGAATCATCTGCCTTTTCGGGCAGCCAGTCGAAACAGTGGTCGTTCTGCTCCCGGGCAGCGCAGTACTGCACCAGGCTGCTCTCGAGCTTTTGGAGCTTCCTCCCGCAGAATTCGCTCATGCGCTCCTCCGAAAGCTCGGGCCCTCTCGCCAGGTTCGCGAAGCATTTCTTGCACAGTCTCATGGCCCAGCAGTCCCCGCAGGTCTTCTCCACGAGGCGGCCATACCGTGTCAGGACTTCCTCGATGCGCTCCGAATCGAACCCCTCCGAGAGGGTGCCAATGGGGAAATGGTGGGCCATGTGCTCGCACATGTGGAGGATGCCGTCGGGATCGACATGGCATCTGACGCCGGGGACGCACTGGCCGCCATGGGTCTCGAAGTGATCGATCTCATGCATTTCCCGAAAGTGAACCCGCCTCATGGCTGCCTCCATGCATCCCCGGCTGAAGCCGTCCGGAATCCGACCCGCGACGCTGGCCTCCATGAAGCTCCGGGCCGCGGAGCTGTAATCGATAACCCGCTGACCGGCCTCGACGCCCAGGTGATCGTAGATGCTCGGGTCCTCCTCGCTCAATGGAGACACTTTCGGTATCTTCCCGTCGAATATGTGCTCGTTGGCCTGGATGAATGACTGGATTCGAGCCAGGGGATCCTCTGGAGCGATGGTCATGGTGAACCCCACTGACTCGGCGAAGTATTTCGGATGGCGCTCTTTCAGACCCCGGATGTTTTTCCACACTGTGTCAAAAGTCTTTCGACCCCGTGTATCGATGCGATAGCGATCATGGATTTCAGCGGGTCCGTCGATGCTGATGTGGGTTTCGAACTGATTTTCAGCCAGGAAATCGGCGATGCCCTCGGTGAGCAGAGCACCGTTGGTGGTGAGGCCGAAGGTCACCCTCCCGCCATTGCCGAGCTCCTTCCTTGCATGCTCGACGGTTCGGGCCATGAGGTCGAAATGCAGCAGGGGCTCGCCGCCATAAAACCCCACGTGGTATTCGTCCCGCTCAAAGGAGCCGTACCAGTCCACGGCCTTCAGTGCGACATCCAGGGGCATGGACTTGCTGGAATGGGAGCGGGAGTGCTCGTAACCCCCCGAGTACGTGCAATATGCGCATCGGAAGTTGCACTGCTCGGTGATGGTGAGAACCAGAACATTGGGGCCGGATTTGCGCAACTCCCGGATGCCGCCCAATACCCTCGAGTGAGGGAAGACAGAGAGGGTGATGTCATCCTCGGGAAGGAGCCCCAGTTCTACAGCCGTTTTGCGCCAATCGGCAGCCGGGCTTCCAGGGGCGGAGGCGATGGATCCGGCCTGTGAGAAGAAATCGTGGACCTGCCGGGGGACCCTTGCGATTTCATTGTTCCACGCTGAATAGAGATAGAAACATTCAGGGGTCTTGAATGATTTCAGCAGCATGAGGTCACCGGGTGTGCTCGTTCAAAGTTAGCGCCATCATTCTTTGATCACTGGTGCTGCGCTGGAGAGAGAGTGAAACGGCCCAAAGTCACTCAGGCCTTATTTCGGCTGGGGGATGGAATCCCTTGAGGGAAACGACGAAACACTTTGCAGGGGAGGGCATCTTTCTGGGGTGGCGCTTAAGTGAGGAGCTTCGGCGAGCTTTGATGAAGGGATGGTAAGGTCCGTGGTCCGGATGAAGATTGGCCGAATGCAGGCCGGAGGGCTCTTCGACTCCTGGCCTGCATTTGGCGCCCCGTCGGGGCATTTAATACCGGAAGGCCTGTAGGTTCCTACTCCGCCCTCCTGGCCTGTTGAATCACTACGGGCTTTGCTGGAACGTTCTGATGCATTCCCGAAGATGTGGTGGCCACCTTCCTGATCTTGTCGACCACATCCATTCCCTCGACAACCTTGCCGAAAACGGCGTAACCATAGCCTCGAGCGGTTTCGTCCTTGTGGTTCAGGTTGGAATTGTCCTGAACATTGATGAAGAACTGGGCCGTTGCGCTGTCCACAACACCGGTTCGAGCCATGGCGATGGTGCCGCGCTCATTCTTGAGGTCGGCGGCGGCCTCGTTCTTGATGGGCGACCGCGCCTGCTTCTGCTGCATGTCCGGCGTGAATCCGCCTCCCTGAATCATGAAACCGTCTATGACCCGGTGAAAGATGGTGCCATTGTAGAACCCTTCATCCACGTATTGCAGGAAGTTCCGCACCGTGACAGGGGCCTTGTCCTGCCAGAGCTCGATGCGAATACTGCCTTCCGATGTCTCGAGAATGACGGTGGGTGAAGCAGGCGGCTGCGTTTTCGGCTCGTCAGCGGCCGAGGCTCCGGAAACCGAGATCAGGCATGCGGTCATCATCCAAACAAACATTCGAACGGCCGGACATTTCATTTGCATCTCCTCCGACGAGAAGTTCCAGGCTTTGCGATGTGTGCCATGACCGCCGCTAACCCTGGGCGGTGAGGCTGACGGTCTCCTTGTCGGTGGTGATGAGTCCCGTTCCCGGGCCAGAAATGAAGCTGGCGTAGGCCACATCGAGTCCCAGTGCCTTGCTCAGGGTCTTGACCGCCCTGGCCACCTGGGGCTGCGTGATGAGCACGACCAGGTCGAACTTCCTCGTCTCACCGCTCCCATTGGAGCCCAAAGTCAGGGTGATGCCGTGGTCTTCAGATTCCTGGACCTCGCCGACAGCGCACTCCTGAAGGGTGATGCGGTCGAGCTTCCGCAGCTCCGCCTCGTTTGCGGAAACAAAAGCCTCGGTGGACGTGGCGAAAACGGCTATCTCGGCCTGGGGCAGCTTCTTTCGGGCCATGAGGGCTTCATTCAGGGCGAAAGTGAGGGCGGCCTGGTGCATCTGGGGGGCAGCCGAGCCATAGCTCTGCACGAAAGCGATGCTGCTGGGGATCTCGCCATCGAAGGGACGGATGACCAAGCCCGCGCTGGGACCCGAATCGCTCAGCATGCGCTCGAACTGCAGGTCCGTCAACACGTTCAGCACCTTTCCCAGCCCGAACCGTCCATCCACCCGATCGATGGGGCGTTCCACACCCGGAGAGATGATGACGCTCTCCGCCTCGATGTCGAACACCTCGTCTTCCATCTCGAAAATGATGGCTTCAGGCTTGCACTCGGCCCAGCAGAGGGCACACCCCAGGCAGCGCCGGCAGCTGAGGCAGCGCCTGGCTTCCGCGAGCGCTCTCTCCTCGTTGAATCCCAGCTCCACTTCCTTGTAGCAGTTGCGTCGCTCTTCCAGATCGATTTCAATCTGATGCTGTCGAGCCGTGGGGATATCCTGGAACTCGACGATATAGCGGCCCTTCTTCTCGTACATCATGGGGAACCTCTCCAAATCGGCGAAGACTTCAACTCACAACGGGTTCAACGCTGTTTGCGTGGTTACTGGCTCTTGCGCTTGGCCTCCAGGTATTTCACGATGCCGGCGGCGGCCTTTCGCCCTCCGGCGCAGGCCCGGATGGCGATATCCGGCCCGGTTTCCACGTCGCCCGCACAGAAAACCCCGGGAACGTTGGTCATGAAGGTTTTCTGATCCACGGCGAAGGTGTTCCAGCGGGTGATGTCGAACCCGCCGCCGCCCTCGGGAATGCAATCCAGCACGGGCCGCTGTCCGATGGCCGGGATGAGGGTCTCAGCCTCGATGACGAACTCCGATCCCTCAACGGGAACCGGTCTCCGGCGCCCGCTGGCGTCGGGCTCGCCGAGCTGCATGCGCAGGCACTTGAGGCCGGTCATCTTGCCGTTTTCACCGACCACTTCCATGGGAGCCACGAGGTACTGGAACTTCACACCCTCGTGCTCGGCCGCGTCGATCTCCCATGGGCTGGCGGGCATTTCCTTCTTGGTGCGGCGATAGAGGACGTGGACTTCCTCGAAGCCTTCGCGCCAGCTCACACGCGCCGCGTCCATGGCCACGTTTCCGCCGCCCAGTACGATGACCTTGCCCTTGGCCGGCCACTTCTTGCCCAGGTTGACCTCGCGGAGGAAATCGACTCCATCGACCACTCCCTCCATGTCCTCGCCCTTGATGCCGAGCTTCATGCCCGTGTGGGCGCCTATGCCGATGAAGATGGCGTCGTAGTCGCGCTGAAGCTCTTCGAAGGTGATGTCCTTGCCGATGCGCACGTTGCAGCGCAGCTCAACTCCGTGGGCCAGGATCCAGTTGATCTCGTGCATGAGGGTCGGGGTCGGCAGGCGGTATTCGGGGATTCCTACCCGGAACATCCCACCGGGCTCGGGCAGGGCTTCGAAGCAAACCGAGTGGTATCCCGCCTTGGCGAGATAGTAGCCGCAGGTCAGACCCGCGGGACCTGCTCCGATGATGGCGACCTTCTCCCCGTGGATCTCGTCGGGGACTTCCACCGGCGCCTTGACGCCGTGGTACAGCTCCCAGTCGGCCACGAACCGCTTGAGGGTGCAGATGGAGATGGGCTCGTCCACGTAGCCCCGGTTGCAGGCCGTCTCACAGGGGTGCGGACAGACCCGGCCGATGGACAGCGCAAAAGGCAGGCTCTCCCGAATCTTGGCCAGGGACTCCGCGTACTTGCCGTCGGCCACGAGACCGACGTAGGACCGAATGTCCAGGTTGGCCGGGCAGGTGGCCTGGCAGATGGGCATGTCTTCCTTGAAAATGTTGTAGACTCCCGTCTCCGGATTGAAAAAGTCAATGGCGGTCCGGAAGCCGATGCCCTCGTTGAAATCATCGTACATGTGGATGGGGCAGACCTTGATGCAGGCCTTGCAGTCGTTGCATTTCTCGGGGTCCACACGCGGGGTGAGCTTCCGAACGGAAAAACGGTAGGTGCCGTTTTCCGCCCTGGCTCGCTCAACGCTGGCGTTGGTGATGATCCGCACGTTGGGATGCTGCTTGAGCGCCTGAAGGTTCGGGTCCACAAACGCAGCCCCATCGGTCATGAGGTGTGTCTGGGAAATGCGACCCCCTCCAAGACTCGGCGCAGATTCCACCAGGACCACCTGCCGGCCCGCTTCCGCCTGCCGGAGGGCGGCGGCAATGGCCGCCGAGTCACCCCCAAAAACTACCACTCGCTTTTCCGACACCTTTGAATCCTCCAACTCGAAATAGGGGAGCTCGCCTCCGTGGAATGATCACGGAAGGGGATAAGTCCTCGTGCCCATCAGGAGATACCGGATCAAGCCCCTACGGCCATGGCTGCCGGTCCTGTCCTGCCCGCCATCCGGTACAGGGGCGAATTGCCCTCGACGCCGGCCGGGCTCACGATCCCACGGCGCTGCAATGCCAGCAGATACCTGACCACGTGAGGAGCCGGAACCTGGAGCCGCTCCGCCAGGTACTTGGCGGCCGCCGGCCCTTTCTGAAGCTCGTCCAGGATCTCGAAGGTCGCCACCTCGTCCATGACGATGGTATCGAGGGTTCGCCACATCTCGTGCTCGGTGAAAACCTCGCCGTATTTGTTGCCGATGGAGGTGAACTCGGTGAACTTGCCCACCACCCAGCGCAGCTTCTCCCCGGCCAGGGCCGTTTTTGCGGTGAACAGCTTGTCCCTCAGCGCAGGGAGCGGGAACCGGTCGGCGGA
>JALOOX010000024.1 GCA_025454175.1 Syntrophobacteraceae bacterium
GATATCTTCACCGCCGAGCCCAGAGCCGGTTGAGCAGTGGATTTGAGGGAGATCGAAAATTCCCCTTCAGTTCAGCACCTGGGTGCGGAATGTGAGTCAAGGGAGGGTGATCATTCCGCTGCAGATGGGCGTGCTTTTTGACGCGTGATCTGATCTGATCAGCTGCAGGACGGAAGGAAGGCGCGAGGGTTCGAGGTGGTGATCAAGCGAGAGGAGGATGAAGATGGAAAGCCGGCAATCAGGCGGCAGGGACTGCTGTGTTGAAAGAGACCGGAACAACCTGGTCTGGATCGATCTCGAAATGACGGGTCTTTCCGTCGAGACGAGCACCATCATCGAGATCGCCATCGTCATCACGGACGCGGAGCTTCGGGAACTGGGCCGATGGCCCGCGGGGGCTTTGGGCCAGGCCATTTGTCAACCGGAGAGCATTTTGGCCGGGATGGACGATTGGGGGAAGCGAGCTCACGCACGGACCGGCCTGCTGGAGAGAGTCCGGGAATCATCTTTCGATCTTGCGGCGGCGCAAAGGCATGCGCTGGAATTCGTCCGCCGATACTGCCCGGAACCGGGAGCGGATCGCTCAAAAGGATGCCCGCTCGCGGGCAATTCCATAGGGATCGACCGCACGTTCCTCCAGGCTTACATGCCAGATCTCGAACGTCATACCAGTTATCGGAATGTGGATGTCTCCACCATCAAGGAGCTGGTGAACCGGTGGTATCCGCACTGCAGCTATGATAAGCCCGAAGCGGGGAGGCACACCGCGATGGCCGATATCCTGGCCTCCATCGAGGAACTGCGGTACTATCGGTCGAAAGTGTTCAAAAGCGACGGGCTGATTCCCGTTCCATCAGGCCGGGCGGAAAATGCGGGTGCTTGATCCGCCGTTCCCCACGGCAAGGTGACGCGCTTCAGCCTTCGGCCGTGTCGAAGGGTTACAGGGAGTGGCCCATGATGAAGGCAGATCCGCATTCCGAATATCCGCCGGAGGATGGGAGGTATCTCCGGGGTGACGACTACTCTCCGGTTGCCGTGGCGATCATCCTGAACACCAGTCCCGAGAAAATCCCCACGCAGCTCGAGAATCTTGTCAAGGCCGGGGTGGAAGCGGGCGCTGCCCTGTCGGGCACGGTGCAGACCGAAAATATCGGATTTGAGAAAATGATCTGCAATGTCGTCTCGAATCCCAACATCCGGTATCTGGTTGTCGGAGGGCCGGAATCCGAGGGCCACCTGACCGGCGAGGCGCTCAAGGCCCTGATCCGCCACGGGGTGGATGAGAAGAGACGCATTGTTCGGACTGATGCGCCCGCCCCATTTCTCTTCAACGTGCCCATGGAAATGATCGAGCGGTTCCGAAAACAGCTCACCCTGGTGGACCTTCAGTTTGAAGGGGATCCCGAGCTGATCCGGAAGGCCGTATGGTCCTGCCTCCAGGATGCCCCCGTGAGCTTTCGGGGGTGTTGGCTCCATGACATGGGGGCCTATCCGGAGCCCCCCTTGAGCGGAAGAATCACCTGGCGCGTCATGGAGCCATGGGCCGAGATCATCGACGACAAGGAGCGTGAAGCGAAGAAAAGAGCACTGGCGCTTATGGAACGGCTGAGAAAAGGAAGCCGGCAAGGGAGGTAGCAGTTCCCCATGCCCCCCTGGGGCACCCTGAACAATGGAAAGGGGCTTCAACCAGGAACCAGGAACCAGTACCTTTTCGCAGGTCGCCAGGCTCAGAGCCCAGCCCGGCATGGAGAAGCGGGTCAGGGCCGAGCTTTTGGGGCTGTTGGGGCCTTCACGAAAATACAAGGGGTGCATCAACCATGACCTCCATCAGTCCATGGATGATCCGTGCGTTTTCATCTTCTACGAGAACTGGGAGAGCCGGCCGGATCTCGACGACCATCTCGGCGCGCCGCATGTGCGGGCCGTGTTGGGAGAAGCTGATGAGCTGCTTTCGGAACCTGTGGAGCTCACTTCACTGAAGATGCTGAACGGAATGAATTAGCGGTCGACACCGGGCGACCTCGATCCGGCGAGAAATTCCTGATCGAAGCCATAACGAGATGCCGCATGGGGAGCTATGACCGAAGTCCGGAAGGCTGGTCCATCCGCACGACGCAATGCCCTGATTCTCGTCATCCTTGGCGCGGTGGTGGGGACGCTGCTGGTGGCCGGGGTCGAGCATCACCGCGCATCACTCCATGATTGGCTTCTGTCTGAGCCAGGTGAGCTGACCGGTCGTGTCGGGATGCTGTCCAGGGCAAAGTATTACCCATTTAAGTTACCCAATAACACAAAAGGGGTTAGGTCGATCGACCTAACCCCCTTGATTTTCCTGGTCGGGACGACTGGATTTGAACCAGCGGCCTCTGCGTCCCGAACGCAGCGCTCTACCAGGCTGAGCCACGTCCCGTTTGGGTGATCGCCATCTATAGCAGAACCATTTGACTCTGTCCATGGAATTCCTGCTCGAATTCCGCTCGTCCTCCGGCTTCCAGGGGCGGGGAAGCCTTGAGCTTGGCTCGTGAATGGGCGAGAATGCGGAGTGAAGCCAAAATCTGGTATGAAGGCCATCCCCCAAAACCCGTCGATGCAGGTGGACCATGGCGGATCCAACGCTTCACACGACGCCCGAAGGATCGAGCTCTCCATCGGACGCCCATTCCTCCGGAGCGAGAGCACCGCTCCAGGGGCGCATAGCGTCATTCCCTCATCTGCCGGGCGTTTATCTCTTTCGGGGTTCGGATCGCAGTATTCTATATGTAGGGAAGGCACGGGACCTTCGGAAGCGTATCGCCAGTTATTTCAAGAGCTCAGGCGATCCCAACGTCAAAAACCGGGTCCTCCTGGCACGAGCCGCCGACCTGGAGTACGTCGTCACCTCCACCGAAAAGGAGGCCCTCCTCCTTGAATCCAGCCTCATCAAGCAGCATCGGCCGCGCTACAACGTGGTGCTCAGGGACGACAAGACCTATCCCTCGCTCCGCATCGACCCCCGGGAGCCCTTTCCACGCCTCGACATGGTGCGGCGTTATCAGCGGGACGGCGCCCTGTACTTCGGGCCCTATCCCTCCGGGAACGCCGTGCGTGAAAACCTTCGGCTCCTGAACCAGCTCTTTCCCCTGAGGCTCTGCAAGGGCAAGAAGCTCGTGCCGCGGGACCGGCCCTGCCTGAACCACTCCCTGGGCCGCTGCCTGGGCGCCTGCGCGGGAAAGGTGACGGCGGAAGACTACGCCAGGGTGGTCGAGGAGCTGGTCCTGTTTCTTCAGGGCAAAAACGACCTCCTGGAAAAGGAGCTTCAGAAGCGCATGGAAGAATCGGCGGCAAACCTCGAATTCGAGCGGGCGGCGTTCTACCGGGACCGCATCCGCACCCTGCGCTCCATGCTCGAAAAGCAGACCGTCGTCTCCGAGAAGTCGCTGAACCAGGACGTGATCGGCATCCACCGGGAAGGGGACGTGACGGAGCTGGCCCTGCTTTTCGTTCGCAAGGGAGTCCTCATGGGCCAGCGCAGCTTCGACCTGTCGGATGTCCAGGGGGACCTCGACGACCTGGCGACGTCCTTCATCCAGCAGTACTACACCGAGGGCCGATATATCCCCGAGGAGGTCGTGGTGCCGATGGGGCTCGAGTCGGGAACCGTTCTCGAGGAGAGGCTTGCGGAGCTCAAGGGGAGGCGCGTTCGACTCATTGTCGCCCAACGTGGAGATCGCAGACAGCTCCTGGAGCTGGCCCGGAAGAACGCCCGGGAGCGGCAGGCCAGCCGCGGGCGGAAGCGCGAGCGGGACGAGGCCATCCTCCACAGCCTGCAGCGCATTCTGAGGCTTCCCCGATTGCCGCACCGCATGGCCTGCATCGACATCTCCAACATCCAGGGGCAGCACGCCGTGGGCGGGCTGGTGGTCTTCACGGCGGGGAAGCCGGACAAGGAGTGGTATCGCCACTACCGCATCGAGGAAAAGAGCGAGCCCGACGACCCGGCCATGATGACCGAAGTGGTGCGTCGCCTGGTGCGGAACGATCCGGAGTTTTTCAGGAGCCTCGATCTCCTGATGCTGGACGGCGGAAAGGGGCAGCTCAACACCGTCCTTCAAGTGCTGAAGGAAGAACGGGTCGACCACCTGGTGCCCCTCATCTCCATCGCCAAGGAGCGGGAAGCCGACCGTGGCGAGGCCGGGAGAGGTCTTTACGAGAAGATCTACATCCCCGGCCGCAAAAACCCCCTTTTTCTCTCGCGCTTCCCCGACATCCTCCACCTGCTCCAGCGACTGCGCGACGAAACCCACCGGTTCGCCATCTCCCATTACCAGAGCCTCCACCGGGCGGAGCTGGTGAGCTCGGTGCTGGACCGGATACCAGGGGTGGGATCCAAAAGGAGGCAGCTCCTCCTCCAGCACTTTCCGAGCATCGACAGCCTCCGGGCCGCCGAAGCCGAGGCCATTCAGCAGGTCCCAGGGATCTCGAGGGGGCTGGCCCTGAGGATTGTCGAGCTTCTTTCAGAGGAGGCTCTCCCCGCGGGAGAAGACCCGGGGGATGATGAAAACCACGCCTGACCACATGGGCTTACGATTCATCCAGGACGGTGTGCTTGAGCAGACGGGTGCCGATGGCCCGGAGATCGGGATCCGGAATGGATTTGAGGAAGGCTTTCTCCTGGGCGGTCAGGGGCCGCGGTTTTCCTTTTTTCGGTTTCCGGGGCTTGAGCCTGTGAGGGCGGACCTTTTCGAGCTTTTGGCTCTCGGGGTTCAGAACCGGGGCGGTCTTGGGAAGCTCCCCGATGCGGATCACGATCTTCGTCACGATGGGCTCGGAGTGCGGGGCGTTGATGAAATCCATCAGGACGGCCTTGTGCAGCTCCAGGTGATGCCTCCACACGGGGGCGTCCGTCACGATGACCAGGACGCCCTTCCGAAGGGATACGGGCTGACAGGCCCGGGCCGCGTCGGCGCCCACCACGTCCTGCCAGTCCCCCAGGGGGTTGACCGCGAATGCCGGATGGCCCTTCATGACCTGCTGAACCACCGCTCCCAGGGGCTGGACCTTGGCCGGTGGCTTCAATCCGAAGGCTCCCGTGACTCGCTTTCACTTGCCGAGGGCTTCTCCAGACGTTTCAAGAGCATTCGCAGTTCCTGGAAGTGGCGCTGCATGGCCTCGAGAAGTATGAGGGTATCGCCGCTTTGAATGGGCAGGCGGGAGAGGAACTGGTCGTAGAGCAGCCCGTCCACCGTCGCCAGGTAGAGGTTGTCGAGGCGCTTGAGGAGGGCGGCTCCGATGTTGAGCAGGACCGTCAGGAGTCCGATCTGGACGAGGGGCACGAAGCTCCCGGCCAGGGGCAGGAGGTAGGCCTGGAAGTCCTGCTGCCCATTCACCAGCGGCTGGAGCCTCCCGTAGAGCATCCAGCTGGACTGGAACAGGGCCAGGAAAGGCAGGGGCCAGAGGACCCACCGGAAAGGGCCCCAGGAAGCCGAGAGGATCTGCCAGTCGGCCTCCGAAACCCTGCGCTCCTTCTCCACGAGCTGCTCGGCCGGAAGCGTGCTCTGGGGGTTGCGAAACATGAGGCGCAGACGCTGAAACGGGTGAAGAATCAGCGAAAAGGGAAACCGGTTCACCTTGCGGAACAGCTCATGGGAGGGAAAGAGCTTCTCGAGGGCCGCCGGGGAGCTCGCCACGGACATCTTCGATTTGCTGGAATAATTCGCAAGGGTGGTGGTGAGCACGTGCTTGACAACGAAGACCCCGATAAACTGGACGAAGAGCCAGAGACAGCGGGCGGCCATGAACAGCGCTTCGGCGCAGACGAGGTAGAGGATGGCGAAATTCACCATGGATGCCGAGCTCAGCCATTGGGTTTGCTTCCAGAAATCCGAGGACATGTAAGCGTCAAGCGGCAGGGTCGAGGCGGCGGGCTTCATGGATGCGAAGTGAGCCTGGTAGCTCTTGGCGACGGGATAGGCCAGGAAAAGACAGAGCAGAAAAAGCATGAACCAGAACAACCGCTGGACCGCCTCGTAGTGCCTCAGACCGTATTCCATGGGCTGCTGTCTCTCGGAGGCGGCTCCTGAATGGGGGAAAGGCCGGGCGTCGACCACCTTCGAGACCGGGGTCGCCGCATCGGGCGCCATCATACGTGTGATCAATCGGCGACCGGATTCCCGCCGGCATACCGTGAATCCTGCCCGCATGCACGCACTCGGAGCGGAGCCGCCTCCCCACGATCCGCCCGTCCACGCGCCCGACCCCGAAGACCTTGAATGAGCTCGGGAGCATGGAACCGCATGCCGGCATCGTTCGCCATCGGGGTGCATTTCTCGCACATTTTCCGGTGTTCGTCCAGGGAAGTTCCCCAGGTCCCTCGGAGGAAGGAAGATCTGACCACCCGGTCGCCAGGAAAGCTTCAGATCCTGGCGGCCGGGTGGTTTTGGTGGTCAATGGTCCTGGGCTGACGGTATTAATTCGCCTCAGAATCTCAGGTTGCCGAAAGCGGGCTCCCCGATGGGGCTGAGCAGGCTCACTTCGAAGGCCATGGCGAGCCAGTCCCGGATTTCATTGAATTTGAGAACGCGGTCGCTGAGCAGCCGGGCCGCGCAATAGAAGGGATGGGCCTCCCCGTCGTATTTCTCCATCATCTGCTGACGAAAGGCCTGTTTTTCGCCTTCGCTCATGGGGCTTCCCTGGCCGGCGCGCTTGCGCTCCTCGATGGTGAGGAGCACCTCGGCCGCCGACCGGCCGCTCATGACCGACGTGCGGGAGCGCATGGTGTGGAACAGGAAGTGGGGCCTGTAGGCCCGTCCGCACATGCCGTAGTTGGCGGCGCCGTTGTCCGGGCCAATGACCAGCTGAATCCGCGGCACCTGGGCGCAGGAAACCGAGCGCACCATGTCGGCCCCGTACTTGCCGATGCCCATGTGCTCGGACTCGGAGCCCACCATGTAACCGGGCGAGCTCTGAACGAAGAGGAGGGGGACCTTCTCCTGGGAGCACCGCACGATCCATTCGGTGGCCTTGCGCGCCGCCTCGGCAAAGATGATGCCGAGAGCGTTGGACGCGATGATGCCCACGGGAATCCCCTTGATGCGCAGCTTGCCCGCAACGATATTATCCCCGCGGCCCGGAGCGTACTGGCTCTTGTACTCGATGAAATGACTGTCGTCGGAAATGGCCTCGAGGAAGCTCCGAACATTCATTCCCTGGTGGATCTTCGCGGGGAGCAGTTCGTAGATGGACTCCACCGGCACCCGCGGCGGCACTTCGGCGTAGCGGTGAATGTGCATCTTCTGGGGAGCCTCCAGGGAAAGAATCTCACGGACCTTCGCGACGGCCTCGTCCTGGTTGCGGCAGAAATGGTCGGCGCCGCCGGAAATCTGGGTGTGCACCCGAGCCCCGCCCAGGTCCTCGGCGGAAATCACCTCGCCCGTGGCCGCCTTCACCAGGGGCGGGCCACCCAGAAAGGAGTAGGACATCTTGTCGATCATGATGGACTGGCAGGCCATGAAAACGATGTAAGCCCCGCCCGCCGTGTTGCCCCCCGTGCTGAGGGTAATCTGCTTGAGGCCCATGGCCGACATGCGGGCCATGTTGTAGAACATGGAGCCGAAATGCTGGTCATCCGGAAACACGTCGGCCTGCATGGGAAGATACGCCCCGCCGGAGTCGGCAATGTAGACGCAGTTGAGGCCGCACCGCTCGGCGATGGCCTGGGCCCTCATGTGCTTCTTGAGGGTGATTGGGAAGTAGGTGCCGGCCTTGACGCGGCTGTCGCTGGCCACGATCATGGTCCAGTTGCCGTGGATCCTGCCGATTCCCGTGATGATGCCCCCGCAGGGCACATCATCCACCTCCGGATAAAACATGCCAAATCCGGCCAGCCGGCTCAGTTCGAAGAACTCGGTATCCGGGTCGACGAGCTTGCGGATCAGCTCCCGGGCAGGCTGCTTGCCCTGCTTGGCCAGGCGGTTGACGGCCGCCTCGCCGCCGGGCCAGATAGCCTCGTAAACCTTGCCGTCCAGCTTGAGCTCTTCATTCTCCCAGAACGCGCGATTCTCCATCCTCGCATCAGTCATGTCACATCCCCTTGTCTTCTACTTCCCCCTGTAGACGGGTTTTCTCTTCTCACGGAACGCTGCCAGCCCCTCCAGTCGATCCTCGGTGGGGATCAGCGTCCAATAGGCATTGGACTCGATGGCGAGGCCGGTGCCGATGTCGGTCTCCAGGCCATGGTTGATGGCAACCTTGGCCTGCTGAATGGCGATGGGCCCGGTCTCGCAGATCATGGCGGCCAAGGCCCGGCATTCGTCCAGAAGCCCCTCGGGCGGGCAGATCTTATTGGCGAGGCCGATCTCGAGGGCTTCGGCGGCTTCCACCCGTCTCCCCGTGAAGATGAGCTCCTTGGCCTTGCCCCTTCCCACCAGCCTCGGCAGCCTCTGGGTGCCGCCGGCCCCTGGAATGATGGCCAGCCTGGTCTCCGTCAATCCCATGGATGCCGCGGTCGAAACGATGCGCATGTCGCACGCCAGGGCGAGCTCGGTTCCGCCGCCGAGGGCGATGCCGTTAACGGCGGCGATGACCGGCTTGTTCATGTTTTCGATGAAGGTGAACAGGTTGCGGATGGTGTAAATGAACTCCCGAACCTGCTGCTCGCTCAGCGTGGCCCGCTCCTTGAGGTCGGCCCCGGCGCAGAACGCCTTGCCGGCCCCCGTGATGATGACCACCCGGACTTCGTTGTCGAAGTGAATGGCTTCGACCTTTTCCTTGAGGGCCCGCAGCATCCCGAAGCTGAAGGAGTTCATCACATCGGGACGGTTCAGCGTGAGAAGGGCAACCTGATGCTGCCGTTCCTCCAAAACCAGTTCTGTCTCCATGCTCCCCTCCCCGGTTATCTCTGAGCCTTCCTGGCGAACTCCTCGCGGGTCAGCTCCCTGGCGATGATCATCCGGCGGACCTCGCTCGTTCCGGCACCGATCTCGTACAGCTTGGCGTCGCGCCAGAGCTTCTGAACCGGGAATTCCAGGCAGTAGCCGTATCCACCATGGATCTGGATGCCCTGGTCACAAACCCAGGTCGCCGTCTCCCCCGCAAACAGGATGGCCGCCGCGGCCTGCCGGGTGAGCTCCGTTCCCTTGCCGCCCCGCTTGGCGCTTTGGGCCACGGTGGCGGCACGATAGACCAGGAGGCGGGCGGCTTCGGTCCGGGCATACATGTCCGCAAGCTTCTGCTGAATCATCTGGAAGTTGGCGATGGGCTGGCCGAACTGCTCGCGCTCCACGGCATACCTGACGGAGTAGTCGAGAGCCTGCTGAGCCATGCCGACGGAGCCGGCCGCCAGGACGATGCGCTCGATGTCGAGTCCACTGGTCATGACATGGACCCCCATGTTCTCCTGCCCCACCATGTTCTCCGCCGGCACTTCACAGTTGTCGAAAACCAGCTCGGCGGTGGGGGAGCCGCGCATGCCGACCTTCTTGAGCTTCCTCGATACGGAATAACCGGGAAACTCCTTTTCGACGATGAACGCGCTGATGCCCTTGGCTCCGAGGTCCGGCTCCGTCTTGGCGTAGACCAGAAGCGTGTCCGCGACGGGACCATTGGTGATGAAAATCTTGGTGCCATTCAAGATGTACTTGTCGCCCTTCTTCACCGCCCGGGTGCGCAGGCTCATGGCGTCGGAACCGGCATTGGGCTCGGTCAGGCCGAGAGCGCCGATTTTTTCGCCACTGATGAGCGGGGGCAGGTATTTTTCCTTGAGGGCTTCGTTGGCATTCTTGTGAATGTTATTGGCGCAGAGGTTGGAGTGCGCACCGTAGGTCATGGCCAGGGCCGGGCAGATGCGGCTCATCTCCTCGATGGCCAGGGCCTGCATGAGGACGTCGCCCCCGAGGCCGCCGTACTTCTCATCCATGGTGATTCCAAGGATGCCGATCTCCGCGCATTTCTTGAAAAAGTCGGGAGGAAACCAATCTTCTTCATCAATCTTTTCCTGCAGGGGGCCGAGCTCCTGAACGGACCACTTGTAAACCGTTTCCTTGATCATGCGTTGTTCATCGGTCAATTGGAAATCCATTACGATCCTCCCTCGTGGATTGCAGTTTTGAGTCGCTGTGGAGAACATTAACTTCCATGGAAGCCCCGTTCCCGCCGGGGGCTCCCGTAGCCTGGACATTGTGCGCACGAGCTTTCGAAGCGGGCCTGGTCGTATGCGGGCGCGGTCAGGGGCGAAAACGCGCATGAGCCGGTGGAACGGTTCCTGTGGTACCCCCCCAGGTCCTGTACAATTTTTGTTAATATCAAATTTATTGAATAAATCAAAAACTAATTTTCGCGACAATAAAGAGACGACGACCTGGAAGTCGATGTTAAACAATTTGAAACATTTATAAGTTTCCTTTAACATTACGGCGTCCAAGCTACCGGTCCACGCGACTCCTGAATCACCCCCGAGAGGAGCAAGATCATGATCGACAAGTATTGGCCCGACGACTACCTGGTGAAGCGGCGTTCATCGCAGGAGGCCATAGCCAGGATCAAGCCGGGCCAGCGCGTCTTCATCGGCACTTCGTGCGGCGAGCCCCAGCACCTGGTGAAGGAGCTGGCCGCCCAGTCCGGGAATTTCACCGACATCGAGGTGGTTCGGCTCCTCAGCCTGGAAACGGCGCCCCTCACGCTCATGGCCAACGAGAAGTCGAGCAACGCCTTCACGGTGCGCTCCTTTTACTCGGGGTCCGGCATTTCGAGGGCCCTGGCCGGCAACCGCCGCTTTTTCACCCCCATCAACCTCTCCGCGGTGCCGCGCCTTTTCATGAGCCATCAGATTCCCATCCACGTGGCGTTGATCCAGGTTTCTCCTCCCGACGATTTTGGCTGGATGAGCCTGGGGATTTCGGTGGACGTGACCCTCTCGGCGGCCTTGTCGGCCGATCTCGTGATCGCCCAGGTGAATCCCAGGATGCCGCGCGTGCTGGGCCGGTCCTTCATCCACGTGGACGACGTGGACGTGGTGGTGGAGCACGAGGAGGATCTCCTGACGGTTGGAGACATGGTGGAGCTCGAGGCCGGGAAGATGATCGGGAGGTTTGTGGCCAGGCTCATCGAGGACGGCTCGACCCTCCAGCTGGGTCTCGGGGCTACCCCCCAGGCCACCCTGCTGGCCATGGAGGACAAAAACGACCTGGGAGTGCACACCGAATTCCTGACGGACGGTCTGCTGGGCCTCATCTCCCGGGGAGTGATCACCAACCGGAAAAAGGGCGTGAACGAGGGCAAGCTGGTGGCCAGCAGCGCCATCGGCACCGCGAATCTCTATGAATACCTGCACGACAATCCGGCCATCGAGTTCCATCCGTCGGACTACGTGAACAGTCCCATGGTCATCGCGTCCCACAACAAGATGGTGTCCCTCAACGTGGCGACGGTCATGGATCTCACGGGGCAGGTGGCGGTGGATGCGCTTCCGCACAACCATTATTCCGGTGTCACCGGGGTCCTGGATTTCGTGCGGGGGGCCGCCCAGTCCCCCGGCGGCAAGTCCGTGCTCATGATCGTCTCGACAACCAGGGACGGCACCCTGAGCCGCATTGTCCCCACGCTGGAGGACAAGGCGGTCGTGGTTCCGAGGAGTGATGTCTATTACGTGGTGAGCGAATTCGGCGTGGTGAACCTTTTCGGCAAGAGCCTCCAGGAGCGCGCCATGGCCATGATCAGCCTGGCCCACCCGGATTTTCGCGACGAGCTTTTCGTCCGCGCCAAGGAGCTGGGGCTCATCGGGCAGCACCGGACCTTGAAGGAGTCCATCCAGGCCGTCTATCCCCTGAAATACGAGGAGTCCATCCGGATGGGCGACCAGAAGATCACCATCCGCCCCGCCAAGCCCGTGGACGAGAGAAGGCTGCAGGAGCACTTTTACAATCTCGACAAGAACGACATCCTCTCCCGCTTTTTCCACAAGAAGACGAGCTTCATCCGGGATGATGTGGCCTCCATGTTCCAGATCGACTATACGAAGGAAATGACCATGGTGGCCACCGTCGGCGAGCTCGGCTTCGGAAGGATCATCGCCGTGGGCGGTTACGTGCTGGACGAGCGGAGGAACCTGGCCGAGGTGGCGTTTTCGGTCACCCTGGAATGGAAGCGGAGGGGGCTCTCGAAGTGTATCCTTCACAAGCTGGCCGAGGCGGCCAGGGACAACGGCATCGAGGGGCTGGTGGCCTACACGTCCATCAACAACAAGCCCATGATCGGGCTTTTCAAGACCCTGCCCTACAAGGTCAAGATGAGTGCCGAGGACGACATGGTGGACCTGGTCTGCCGGTTCGACGAGCCGCTCTGATGGCGCGGCTCCGGGGGAGGCAATCAATCGATCCCAGGAGGACGGAGGATGGATGGCATGGGGATGATCGATCTGCGATCCGATACGGTGACGCACCCGACACCCGAGATGCGCCGGGCCATGGCCGAGGCGGAGGTGGGAGACGATGTTCTCGGGGAGGACCCGACGGTGAAACGCCTCGAGAACCTGGCGGCCGAGCGGCTCGGGAAGGAGTCGGGCCTTTTCGTCGCGAGCGGCACCATGGGGAACCTGGTCAGCATCCTCACCCACTGTGGCCGGGGCGATGAAGTGATCCTGGGCGACAATTCGCACACCTTCAACTACGAGCAGGGGGGCATCGCGGCCCTCGGGTCCGTCCACCCGCGCACGGTCCGCAACCGTCCGGACGGGACCCTGGACCTGGCGGAAGTCGAGCAGGCCGTTCGGCCGGACAATGTCCATTTTCCGAGAACGCGGCTCATTGTGCTTGAAAACACGCAGAACCGCTGCCACGGGCGGGCGCTGGAGGCGGGTTATCTCAGGGCGGTCCGGGAGCTGGCCGATCGCCGTCAACTGAGGATTCACGTCGACGGGGCGCGACTTTTCAACGCGGCAGCAGCCCTGGGTGTCCAAGCTGGGGAGCTTGCGGCGGACGCCGACTCCGTCTCGTTCTGCCTGAGCAAGGGTCTCGCCGCTCCCGTGGGGTCGGTGGTCTGCGCTTCCAGCCCGTTCATTGCCGAGGCCCGGCGGATGCGCAAGGCGCTGGGCGGTGGCATGCGGCAGGCGGGAGTGCTGGCCGCGGCCGGCATCGTCGCCCTCAGCACCATGATCGACCGCCTCCCCGAAGACCACGCCAACGCAAGGCTCCTGGCCGAGGGGCTGGCTTCCCTGGAAGGTTTGACGGTCCAGGTTGAAAACGTTCAGTCGAACATCGTCTACTTTGATGTCGCCCCCGGAGGGATGACGGCCGTGGAGCTTGCGGCCCGGTTGAGGAGCCGCGGCGTCCTCGTGCTTCCCTCGGCGGAGCGGACCCTTCGCGCCGTGACCCATTACATGGTGGCCCGCCGGGACATCCTGCGCGCCCTGGAGATCGTCCGGGAGGAGATGGCCTGATCGCGGCGGCGGTCCCATGTGACCAAGCGCCTTTGATTTAAATCGATTTAAATCCTTTACCTTGAACCTCATGCCATAATCGCCTTGACTTGAATGGTAAAAAGTGATTTTAGAGAAAAGTTTACGGATTTCGCTGAAGTTTGCTGCGAGAGTGGCGGAATTGGCAGACGCACTGGACTTAGGATCCAGCGGGTGACCGTGGGGGTTCAACTCCCCCCTCTCGCACCAGAGGAAGTCGCTGGCGGCGTTTGCCTCCCATGATGGCATCTCCCATGGTCGAAAGGAAGGTCTGAAGAGGTGGAATTGAACGTTTCCGTAGAAGATTTGAGCCCGAGCCAGAAAAGGCTCCACGTTGAGATCCCTGCCAAGAAGGTCCAGCAGGCCATCGACAAGCGTTATCGCGATCTGTCCGCCAATGTGCGCATCAAGGGATTCAGGCCGGGCAAGGTCCCCCGCAACATCCTCAAATCCTATTACGGCAAATCGATCGAGCACGAAGTCACAGCCCAGTTCATCGAGGAGTCCTTCCCGCAGGCCCTTCGAGAATCGGATATCAAGCCGCTGGTCGAAGCCGAGGTGGATGAGTCTAAGTTCGATGAAAGCGGAGCGTTGGTCTATGCCGCCATCGTTGAGGTCTGTCCGCCTTTTGACCTGGCCGATTACAGGGGGTTGCCCGTTCAGCGGAGCGAGGCCGCGGTCACGGATGAGATGGTGCAGGCGGAGCTTGAGCGCCTCCGGGAGCAGCATGCGGAGCTCAAGGCCATCGAGCTGGAGCGGGGCGTCCGCTACGGGGATGTTGTGGTCATCGAATACCGATCCTGGCCCGAGGGGGCTGAAGCGGCCAGCGCCCAGGCCAGCGAGCAGATGGTCGAGGTGGGCAAGAACAAGCTCCATCCGGACTTCGACGAGCACCTGGTGGGCCACTTTTCCGGAGACACCCTGTCTTTTGTCCTGGACCAGCCCGAAGGGGAAGGCTCCTCTTCGGAATCTCCGCTTCAGACCCACTACGAGGTCACCATCCGGGAGGTCAAGGAGAAGACGGTTCCCGAGGCGAACGACGAATTCGCTCAAACCATGGGGAGCTTCGAAACGCTGGAGGACCTGAGGAAGGAAATATCGAGCCAGTTGCGGCAGCGGCTTGACGAGCAGGGCCGGGGAGAGGTACGCAGGCAAATCGGCGACCATCTCCTGGAGCGGATGCCGTTCGAAGTGCCCGCCAAAGCCGTCGAAAAGGAAGTGGAGCAGCAGCTTCGGGCCTTTCAGTACCAGTTTCAGAGCCAGGGTCTCAAGGTGGATCCAGACATGTTCGACACCCCTGAGATACGGGGGGAGTACCGGCCCCAGGCGGAGCGCAACGTCCGTCTGAGCCTGATACTGAGCCGTATCGCCGAGGAGGAGGGCCTGAGGCTGACGGACGAGGAGGTGGATCAGCTGTACCAGCAAGTGGCCCGCATGACTCGCATGACCATCGAGGAGGTGAAGGAGAAATACGCCGACAGCCCCCTGGTGGAGCAGGCCAAGGAGAATCAAATCAAGGAGAAGGTCTTCGGTCTCATCGAGGAGCATCTGGCCGATTCCGGTCCAGCCCCCGAGGCCCAGGGCGCCGATGAGGTCTCAGAAACTGCGGAACAGGAGTAGTGAGATGTCGCTCATTCCAATCGTCATCGAGCAGAGCAGCCGCGGAGAACGCGCTTTCGATATTTATTCCAGGCTCCTCAGGGACCGGATCATCTTTCTGGGAACGGCCGTGACGGATGATGTGGCCAATGTGATCATTGCCCAGATGTTGTTTCTGGAATCGGAGGATCCCGACAAGGACATTTACTTCTACATCAACTCTCCGGGTGGACTGGTGACGGCGGGGCTCGCCATCTATGACACCATGCAGTACATCAAGCCCGATGTCTCGACCCTCTGCATGGGCCAGTCGGCCAGCATGGCGGCGGTGCTGCTGGCGGCGGGAGTGAAGGGAAAGCGCTACGCGCTCCCCCATGTTCGCATCATGCTCCATCAGCCCATGGGGGGATTTCAGGGTCAGGCCACCGACGTGGAGATCCAGGCTCGCGAAATCCTCAGGCTCCGGGAGGAGTTAAACCGGATCTTGATGGACCACACGGGCAAGACCTATGACCAGATCCAGACCGACACCGATCGCGACTTCTACATGTCCGGAGAGCAGGCCAAGAATTACGGCCTGGTCGACGAAGTGATCACCCGGCGGCTCGTGACGCCGCAGGGGCAGAAACTGAGCGTCACCTAGGAGGCTGTCCGAGAACGGGCACATCGCCTTCCGCTGTCATCCCGGCTTTTGCTGGAATGGCATTCCGGAGGCATTGTCGGACAGCCTTCTGGACCTTCGGGTGCGAATCGGGAGGGGGTGGCGTGCGGAGCGGCTTCGGGGCTTGCGGACCGCGCCGCCCCTTCCCGGAGGATTCCCGCCGGAGCTTTGACTTTCCCTCCCCGTGGCATCCGCTGAACCGCGGAGCCACTTGTCTTTTCTCCCCGTTAGTGTTCCCATAAGCCTCACGTCGCGGAATAGGCCCGTGTCATGGATGCTGTCCCATTTGTGGCCTTTCTGCGCTGTTGCAGCCCCTTCCGGGGCCGCGGGTCAATCTCGTGGGTCGGCTTGAGCTTTCGGCTGTGGCATGAGATGTGCTTCATGTCCTTCCATGGATGGGGGAGACTTTCCCTTGACGTTTGAATCGGTTACGGAGGGAGTTGCTCGAACTGGGTGGGGCATGGCGCATCGTCCGAACGGCGCAGGCAGAGAATTTCAAGTAGCTAATTGGGAACCCCATGTTTATAATAGAATCGCTTGTAGCTTTTGTTTGCGGCATGACGTTGAGCGCAATCCCGCGTCGAAGTTGATTTCGGTGCTGCACGGATAGATTAGGAGGGTTCGAATGGCGAGGAAGCGAGACGATCGAAGCGGGGAACTCCGATGTTCCTTCTGCGGCAAGGGCCAGGACGAGGTCAAGAAGCTCATAGCCGGTCCTACTGTTTATATTTGTGACGAGTGTGTCGAGCTTTGCAACGACATCATCGCGGAGGAATATGAGAGGGAGGAGGCCGCTCGAGCCACATCGATTCCGAAGCCGGTCGAGATCAAAGCCACCCTCGACCAGTACGTGATCGGTCAGGAGCGGGCCAAAAAAGTCCTCTCGGTGGCGGTTCACAACCATTACAAGCGCATCGAGCTCAAGCTCGACAAGAACGACGTCGAGCTTCAGAAGAGCAACATCCTGATGATCGGTCCAACGGGGTCAGGCAAGACTCTGCTGGCTCAGACCCTCGCCAGGATCCTGAACGTTCCCTTCACCATCGCCGACGCCACGACGCTGACCGAGGCGGGATATGTCGGTGAAGATGTCGAGAACATTCTGGTGAGTCTCATTCAGGCCGCGGACTACGATATCGAGAAGGCGTCGCGAGGGATCGTCTACATCGACGAAATCGACAAGATCGCCAAGAAATCCGACAGCCCGTCCATCACGCGCGATGTATCCGGCGAGGGTGTGCAGCAGGCTTTGCTGAAGATTCTCGAGGGCACTGTGGCCAATGTCCCCCCAAAGGGTGGACGGAAGCATCCCCAGCAGGAATTCATCAAGATCGACACCACGAATATCCTTTTCATTTGCGGGGGCGCTTTCAACTACCTCGAGACCATCATCCAGTCGCGGGTGGGCGTCAAGGGGCTTGGATTCGGCGCCGAGATTCGCAGCAAGCAGGACAGGAATGTCGGAGAGGTGCTCGGGAAGGTGCAGCCGGAGGATCTCATCAAGTTCGGCATGATCCCGGAGTTTGTCGGTCGGCTTCCCGTGCTGGCGACTCTCAGCGAGCTCACCGAGGACGAGCTCGTGAGCATTCTCACCGAGCCCAGGAACGCGCTCGTCAAACAGTATAAGAAGCTCTTCGATCTCGAGGACGTGAGGCTGCGCTTCACCGATGGAAGCCTTCGGGCCATTGCGAAAGAGGCCCTCAGGAGAAAGTCGGGCGCCAGGGGACTTCGGTCCATCATGGAGAACATCATGCTCGATATCATGTACGACCTGCCGTCTCACCCGGAGATCCAGGAGTGCATCATCAATGAGGATGTCATCTCCAAACAGGCGGTCCCGCTGCTGCTCTACAGGAGCCAGAGCCAGGAGTCGGCTTAAGATGCCGGGGGGCTTGGGCACGGATGGCGCCAGGCCGCGATTTGATGGATTGGACGGCTGTATGATGCATCGGCAGGATTGACGGCCGCCGCCGAATTTGTCGTGCGACGGATGAATCGCCAAATATATCCAAGGATGAATGGGTCATGTTCAAATTGACACGCAATAAGGAAGAGCAGCACGGATCTGCCGGAGCTCTTGTGATGCCGCTCCTGCCCCTGCGGGATATCGTGGTTTTCCCGTCCATGGTCGTGCCTCTCTTCGTGGGGCGCGACAAATCGGTCAATGCCCTGGAGAAAGCGACGGGAGCGGACAAACGAATCTTCCTGGCCGCCCAGACCAAGGCCAAGACGGACACGCCCAGCGAAGCCGACATCTACAGGGTGGGCACCGTGGCCAATATCCTCCAGATTCTGAGGCTTCCCGACGGCACGGTGAAGGTGCTGGTGGAAGGCGATCATCGGTGCCGGATTCAGCATTTCATTCCGAATCCCGACCATTTCATGGTCCAGCTCGAGGTCCTCGAGGAGTCCGCTGACGACGGCGTCACCATGGAGGCCCTGAAACGCAGCATTCATACGGTCTTCGAAGCCTACTCCAAGCACAACAAGAAGATCACTCAGGAGGTTCTGGATTCTGTTTCCGCCATCGGCAGTCCTTCGAAGCTGGCGGATACGGTGGCATCTTACATGCCCTTCAGCATCGATGTGAAACAGAAGCTCCTGGAAATGACCAACGTGCCCCAGCGCCTCGAGAAGCTCTTCGGACATATCCGGGCCGAGATCGACATCACCCAGACCGAGGAGCGCATCAAGGGCCGTGTCAAGAAGCAGATGGAGAAGACTCAGCGCGAGTACTATCTCAACGAGCAGATGCGCGCCATCCAGAAGGAAATGGGTGAGAAGGACGACTTCAAGAGTGAGCTCGAGGAGCTGGAAAAACGCATCAAGCGCAAGAAGCTGAGCCAGGAAGCCGCCGCAAAGGTGCGGGCCGAGCTGAAAAAGCTGAAATTCATGTCGCCCATGAGCGCCGAAGCCACGGTGGTGCGGAACTACATCGACTGGATTCTGTCCCTGCCCTGGTTTGAAAAGACCAAGGACAAGCTGGACATCGATGCGGCGACGCGTATCCTGGACGAAGACCACTACGCTCTGGAAAAGCCCAAGGAGCGCATCCTGGAGTACCTCGCGGTTCAGGCCCTGGTCAAGAAGATCAAGGGGCCCATTCTGTGCTTCGTGGGACCTCCGGGTGTTGGAAAGACTTCGCTTGCCAAGTCCATCGCCAGATCCATGAACCGCAACTTCATCCGGCTTTCGCTGGGCGGTGTGCGAGACGAAGCCGAGATACGCGGGCATCGTCGAACCTACATCGGAGCGCTTCCGGGAAAGATCATTCAGAGTCTGAAGAAGGCCAAGAGCAACAACCCCGTCTTCTGCCTGGACGAAATCGACAAGCTGAGCATGGACTTCCGAGGAGATCCCTCGGCCGCTCTCCTCGAAGTGCTGGACCCCGAGCAGAACAGCGCCTTCAATGACCATTACCTTGATCTGGACTACGATCTCTCGGAGGTTTTCTTCATCACCACGGCCAACAATCTGCATGCCATTCCCCCGCCCCTGAGGGACCGCATGGAGGTGATCCAGATCGCGGGATATACGGAGTATGACAAGCTCTGCATCGCCAGGGATTTCCTGGTGGCCAAGCAGTGTAAGGCCAACGGGCTGAGCGTGGACAACGTGGAGTTCTCGGACGAGATCCTGCTTTTCATCATCCGTCACTACACCAAGGAAGCCGGGGTGCGAAACCTCGAGCGTGAAGTCGCGTCGGTATGTCGGAAGGTGGCCAAGGAAGTGGTCCGCAAGGGCAAGGAGACGCGGGTCGAGCTGACCGAGGAGCTGATTCAGGAGTATCTCGGCATCATCAAGTTCCGCTACGGGCGGTTGGAGGAGAAGGATGAAATCGGGCTCGCCATGGGTCTGGCCTGGACCGAGTTCGGTGGAGACATCCTGGGGATCGAGACCGTGACCATGCCCGGCAAGGGCAAGATCATCATAACCGGCAAGCTGGGCGAGGTGATGCAGGAGTCGGCCCAGGCGGCCCTGAGCTACGTGAGGTCCCGCTCGAAGCAGCTTCGCATCGATGCGGATTTCTACCAGAATCTCGACATCCACGTGCATGTTCCCGAGGGTGCGATCCCGAAGGATGGTCCGTCGGCGGGCATCACCATGGCCACGTCCATTGTATCGGCCCTGACGAAGATTCCGGTCCTGAGCGAAGTGGCCATGACGGGTGAAATCACGCTGAGGGGAAGAGTTCTGCCCATCGGCGGCCTGAAGGAAAAAATCCTGGCGGCCCACCGGGCTCTCCTCAAGAAGGTGCTCGTGCCCAGGGACAATGCCAAGGATCTCAAGGAGATTCCCGCCAAGATCCTGCAGGAGGTGGACATCGAGCTGGTGGAGCACATGGACGACGTGCTTCGGCAGGCCCTGGCCATTCAAAGCGACACGGAGCTCTTCAGAGACACTGAGGCGGAAGACAAGGAGCCGGTGCTGTTCGAATCGGAAAAGCCCATGGGCGAGGAGATCCGAGCACATTAGAGGCGAAACGCCATAGGCTGCGACAACGTGCAGACAGCCCCATCCACGATTGTTTCCTGGATGGGGTTTTCTATTTTCGAGACTCAAGGGGAGGGATCATCCGTCGCGGCTCCGTTGATGGCCGCGCGTGGGAAGGCAGTAGTACAGGGCTCCTCCGTGCGAGTATGCCACGATGCTCCCCGATTTCAGAAGCCCTTCAACAGATTGCTCCATCTGTGCCGGAGAGACGGAAAGGGACTGGGCCATCTCGATGGCCGCGCAGGGTCTTCTTCCCAGGAGATCGAGGATGCGCTGGTCCAGGCGGTCGTCCGGCCGGCAGATTCCCCCGCCCTGGTAGCTTCCTATGATTCGCGCATTCAAGCCGGCAAAATGAGCCAGCGCCCCCTCCATCTCGACCTGTGGGAGGCCGGAAGCCCCGGGAAAGGCCGGTGGACGGACCACGGTGTTCAGCTCCACGGCATCGGGTCCGACGGTTCGCAGCACCCTTGCCAGCTTGGCGAGCTCGGCCGGGTGGTCATTGTGATGGGCCACCAGGAGTACTTCGACCCGGAGCTGCCCCCGGTAATCCTTCCTGAAGGCATGCAAGCCCTCCAGAATCGCATCGATGGTCAATCCCCCGCAGGGGCGGTTGATCTTCTGGAAGGCTGCGGAGGATACGGCATCCAGCGACGGAATGACGATATCCGCCCACCTCAGGTCCTTTCGGACCACGGGATCCCAAAGCAGGGAACCGTTGGTCAGCACCGCCAGGGGCAGTTCGGGGAAGATCCCCTTGACCATTTGGAGGAGGTCTCCGAGGGCCGCGTAAAGCGTGGGCTCGCCGGCGCTCGACAGCGTCAGGATATCCGTTTGTCCGGGATGATCGGAAAGGTGGCTCCGGAGGTCCCGAATGACCCGCTCGGGCGGCACGAAAACCTGCCGCTCCAGGGTGAGGCAGGTCGTGCGACCTGATTCACAGTAGATGCAATCGAAGCTGCAGGTCTTGGGCGGGATGACGTCGATACCCAGGGACCGTCCAAGACGCCTCGACGGGACCGGACCGAAAATGGTGCTCACCTCCTCCTCAGAGGCGGCGCCACTGGAGCCCGGATACTCCCGGGGACTGGAATGGGGTGAGTGTTTCACGTCAGAGCGCGCGATGGGCGTCAGGCCATGAAGCTGCAAGCCCAACTGAAGCAGTCCCCTGGCAGCTGCCGACCGAGACGAGAGAGAGTGGGCTCGAGCATGTTTTTGCGGGCATCATCGGGACTCGTTGCCGCTTTGTCCCTTGGCCGCCAGGACATGGTTCATCTTGTTGAGATAGACTTCGCATTCGGAGCAGACCTGCTGGTTGTCCTTGCAGGCCCTGGGCATGAGATCCCAGCAGGGCACCGGGAAGTTGAGAATGGCGGGGCAGTCTTTTCGGGCTTCTTCCCCGCATCCCCTTATTTCCCAGCAGGGGGCGATCGTGAGCAGCTTCTTGATTCCGGCGATGTTCAGCCCCTCGTCCGACAGAAGCTTACGAAGGCATTTCAACCATTGCAGGTCGTTGTTGGAGTAGTAGCGCTTCCCTCCGCGTCGAGCCGGCTTGACCAGGCCTTCCTGCTCGTAGATTCTCAACGTCCTTGGATGGATATCCAGGAGCTCGGCGACGATTCCGATGGGGTAGAGGGCCTTCTGCGTTTCGATTTCCATATTATCCAAACCTCCTGTAGCAATGCCTTACAAAGTCAATTAACTGCGGCGGATTATAAAACTTTAACTTTTGGGTGTCCAATGTTTTCCCTATTTCATTGCAGATGAGCAGTTGCCTTTTTCCTCTTGTCTCTCCAGCCTCAATCCATTTACTATGTTGTGATGTGTTCCATTATCGACCACGAAAAATGCACAAGCAGCGCGTGCATCCAGCCATGCGGGAGAATACCAGATGCGCAGTGACGCCATGAAGAGCGGAGTGGAGAAGGCCCCCCATCGATCCTTGTTGAAGGCCATGGGGTACACGCAGGCCGAGCTCGATCGTCCCTTGATCGGGGTGGCGAATTCATTCAACGAGATCATACCGGGTCACATTCACCTGGACAAAATAGCCGAGGCGGTCAAGGCCGGCATTCGCCTTGCCGGCGGTACCCCCGTGGAGTTCAGCACCATCGGGGTATGCGACGGCATCGCCATGAACCATGCTGGAATGCGCTATTCTCTGGCCAGCCGGGAGCTCATCGCCGATTCGGTGGAGGTGATGGCGATGGCTCATCCCTTCGACGGGTTGGTCCTCATTCCCAATTGTGACAAGATCATCCCCGGCATGCTCATGGCTGCTCTGCGGTTGAACATCCCCTCGGTGGTTGTGAGCGGCGGTCCCATGCTGGCTGGTAAAGTCGGGAGCAAGCCGGTGGACCTCATCTCGGTATTCGAGGGAGTGGGAGCCCTCAAGGCGGGACAGATTTCCGAAGCCCAGCTCGCGGAGCTGGAAGACGAAGCGTGCCCCGGCTGCGGGTCCTGCGCCGGGATGTTCACGGCCAACTCCATGAACTGCCTGACGGAAGCCCTGGGTCTCGGCCTTCCCGGAAACGGGACGATTCCCGCGGTGAGCGCCGCCAGGACTCGACTGGCCAAAATGGGCGGCATGCGTATCATGGACCTGGTGGAAAGGAATATCTGTCCGAGAGATATCGCGAATCTCCGGGCATTCGAGAACGCCATTGCGGTGGACATGGCCCTCGGATGCTCGACCAACACGGTTTTGCACGTTCCCGCCATTGCCCACGAGGCCGGCATTCATCTGAGCCTCGAGGTTTTCAATGCCATCTCCTCGCGCACTCCTCACCTTTGCAGCCTGAGGCCCGCAGGCCCCCATTTCCTCGAGGATCTCAATTCGGCGGGCGGAGTTCAGGCGGTGATGAAGGTGCTCTCGGCCCGGAACCTGATCCATGGGGACGTCCTGACGGTGACCGGAAAGACCCTGGGGGAGAGCCTTGACCCGATCCAGGTGCTGGATCCCGAGGTGATTCGACCTTTGAGCCGCCCGTACCATGAACAGGGAGGCATCGGTGTGCTGTATGGAAACCTGGCTCCGGAAGGCGCGGTGGTGAAGCAGTCGGCCGTGGCGCCGGAAATGCTGAAGCGCCAGGGACGCGCCCGGGTTTTCGAAAGCGAGTCATCGGCCGCCGAGGCCATCCTGGGGGGCGGGATTCAGGCGGGGGACGTGGTGGTCATCCGCTACGAGGGGCCAAAGGGTGGTCCCGGCATGCAGGAGATGCTCACCCCCACGGCGGCCATCATGGGGATGGGGCTCGGCAGGGACGTGGCGCTCATCACCGACGGGCGATTCAGCGGCGGCACCCAGGGGGCGGCCATCGGGCACATCTCGCCCGAGGCGGCCGAGGGCGGTCCCATTGCCTTGATCGAGGAGGGTGATTCGATCCTCATTGACATTCCCGGCAAGAAGATCGAGCTCCTGGTGGAGACATCGGTGATGGAGGAGCGACGACGCCGGTGGATCCGCCCGGAGCCCAGGGTCGTCTCGGGCTACCTGGCCCGGTATGCTCACCTCGTGACCTCGGGAGCCAGGGGGGCGGTGCTGGAAATCGGCGGCGGCAATCGCTGATGTGTACGGTATTGTAGGCGGGGGGAGGTCCGGCCGGGGCCTTCCGCGGCGCGCATCTCGAGTGAATCTCGATCGAAGAGGAAAGGGCTTCTGTGGGGTACGTTTTTCGCCTGGAGGATGCCCACCAATACCAGGATTGGTTTACGATGGAGCCCGGCAAGTCCGCCGCGGCCATCGAAAAGGAGGTCCTGCATCGAGTCTGGTCCCCCGTTCTGCCGCAAAGCGTCCTCGAGGTCGGGTGCGGAACGGGGCTCTTCCTGGAGTGGCTGGCCGGTTTCGGGCACCAGGTGACGGGTATCGAGCCGTCCCCGCACATGCTCGAAATCGCACGTAACCGCGTGCCGCCGAGGATCTCCGTCGATCGTGGCTTCGCCGAGGACCTCCCGTACGAGGACAATGCCTTCGACACGGTGGCCCTGATCACCACCCTCGAGTTCGTGGACCATCCCAGGCGGGCCCTCGAGGAGGCCTGTCGAGTGGCCAGGCGGTATGTGATCCTGGGCGTTCTCAACAAGTACTCGATCATCGCGGCCCAGCGACTCATCGAGAGCCTGTGGCGTGCTTCCGTTTACCGAAAAGCCAGGTTTTACGGGGTGTTCGAGCTCCAGCGTCTCGTGGCCGAGGTCCTCTCGGGTCCCGTTCCCATGCGCTGGCGAACGTGCCTTTGCTTTCCCCTGCCATTGCTGCGTTATCTGCGCTTCATCGAGCGAGCCCGTTTCATGCACTGCCATCCCTTTGGCCATTTCATCGCCATGCGCATTGACATGTGCTATCCCATGAGGACCATTCAAGACCCTCTCCTGCACGATCTGCCGTCATCGGTCGGCCGCCCGGGCTATCACGCCTCCTGCTGGCTCTCGGTGCCCCCGCGAAAGGTTCCTCCGGGAGAGAGTCATCCCCACGGGGTCGGCTGAACGGCGGCAGCCGCCGTCATGGTCCATGCCCCATGCTCCACCGGCCTCTCCCGCCGGTCACGGCGCCGGCTCAATGCCGGCCCAGAGCCCATCCAATGTGGAGGTCCCCATGAAAGAGGCCATGTTCTACCGGAAGTTGGAATCCGATGCGGTGGATTGCTTCCTGTGCGCTCAGCGGTGCAGGATCAAGCCGGGAAAGCGCGGAAAGTGCGGTGTGCGCCAGAACAACGGGGGCACACTCTTCAGCCTGGTCTATGAGCAGGTCATCGCGCAGCATGTGGATCCCATCGAAAAGAAGCCGCTCTTTCATTTTCATCCCGGATCGAGGAGCTACTCCATCGCAACAGCCGGGTGCAATTTTCGGTGTCTTTTCTGTCAAAATGCCGATATTTCCCAACTTCCGCGCGAGCAGCACCTGATTCCGGGGAGAAGGGTCCCGGTGCAGGATGTTGTCCGTGAAGCGCTTCAGAGCGGATGCGCGACCATTTCATACACCTACACCGAGCCCACGGTTTTCATGGAATACGCTCTCGACGTGGCGGAGCAGGCTCATCAGGCTGGACTTTCCAATGTCTTCGTCAGCAACGGCTACATGACGGCCGAGGCCCTCGAGGTTCTCGCGCCCCGCCTGGACGCGGCCAATGTCGACTTGAAGGCCTTCACCGATGAGTTTTACTCGGAGCAATGCGGAGCGCATCTCCAGCCCGTCCTCGACACGCTGCGACGGATGAAGGACCACGGCATCTGGCTGGAGGTCACCACCCTCCTCATCCCGGGGCTCAACGACGATCCCGGGCAGCTCCGGGAGCTGGCCCGGCACCTGGTGAGCCTGGGCCCCGAGACTCCCTGGCATGTGAGCCGATTCCACCCGACCTACCGTTTGCTGGATCGCCGTCCGACACCCGTGGAGACCCTGCGGATGGCTCGACGGATCGGACTGGAGGAGGGGCTCCATTACGTCTACACCGGCAATATCCCGGGCGACGAAGGAGAGAGCACCCTCTGCCACTCCTGCGGTGAGCTCCTGATCGAGCGGTTCGGATTCACGGCGCGCATTGGAGGTCTCAAGGGCGGAGCATGCACCAGGTGCGGGGCGGCCATGGCGGGAGTCCGGATCCCCTAGGCCCGCCACATTCGAAAGAGCACCTCTCCTGTTACCATTGTCTCCCCTGGTTTTGTCTTGCCGGTGGCTGAAGGCTGCCCCACCGATGCGCATCTGCTAACGGCACGGCGGACTTTGGAGTGCACGACGATGCTCCCTGTGGTATAAGCGCGGCCTGGTGTTTCGAGGGCTCACTCTCATGCGAAAAGGAGAAAATCATGTTCGGACAGCGAATCGAGCGCACACCATCGGCCTATGACTACCCTCTCATCATCAAGCAGCTCCTGAACACTCCCATGATCCACGCCCCCCGGCGGGAAATCGTCTACCGGAACCTCAAGCGCCACGACTACCGCACCTTCGGGGAACGGGTGGGGCGCCTGGGGAATGCACTCCGGAGCCTGGGGGTCAAGCCCGGCGACACGGTGGGGGTCATGGACTGGGACAGCCACCGCTACCTGGAGGGATTCTTCGCCATCCCCATGCTGGGAGCGGTCCTTCACATGGTCAACATCCGACTTTCGCCGGAGCAGATCATTTATACGGTCAACCATGCCGAAGACGACATCCTGCTGGTGAGCACCGACTTCCTTCCCGTTCTGGAGCAGGTGAGGGGAGAGCTCAAAACGGTCAAGAAGATCGTCCTGATGACGGACCTGCCGTCCGTGCCGACCACGAGCCTCGAGGTTGCGGGAGAATACGAGGAACTGCTGGCATCGAGCGACGTCGAGTGTGACTTCCCGGATTTCGACGAGAGCACCAAGGCCACGACCTTTTACACGACGGGCACCACGGGAGCCCCCAAGGGAGTCTACTTCAGTCATCGCCAGCTGGTGCTGCACACCCTGGGCATCCTGACGGCTCTCGGCAGTTACAGGACTCAGACCCGTTTCGATTCGGGGGATGTCTACATGCCCCTGACCCCCATGTTTCATGTTCACGGGTGGGGATTTCCGTTTGCCGCGACCCTCGTGGGAGCCAAGCAGGTCTACCCCGGCCGCTACGAACCGGACACCATCCTGGGCCTGGTGCAGCAGGAGGGCGTGACCTTCTCCCACTGTGTGCCGACCATCCTCCACATGCTGCTGAACAGCCCCAAAGCCAGGGAGGTGGACCTGTCCAGGTGGAAGCTCATCATCGGCGGCTCGGCTCTTCCCAAGGCCCTTTGCGTCAAGGCGATGGAGCTGGGTATCGACATCTTCACGGGCTACGGCATGTCGGAAACCTGCCCGGTGCTCACCCTGGCCCAGCTCAGGCCGCACATGCTCCATTGGAGCCCCGAGGACCAGGTGACCATTCGCTGCCGCACCGGGGCTCCCATTCCCCTCGTCCATCTTCGAGTGGCCGATGTGGCGGGCAGGAGTCTGCCCCACGACGGTGCGAGCACGGGGGAAGTGGTGGTGCGGGCGCCCTGGCTCACCCAGGGCTATTTCAAGGAGCCGCAGAAATCCGAGGATCTCTGGGCCGACGGCTGGCTCCACACCTCGGACATCGGCTTCATCGACAGCGATGGCTACCTGCAGGTGACGGATCGACTGAAGGACGTCATTAAAACCGGTGGTGAGTGGATTTCCTCCCTGGAGCTCGAGGACATTCTCCTGCAGCACGAGGCCGTAAGTGAAGCGGCGGTGATCGCGATTCCCGATGACAAGTGGGGTGAGCGGCCCATGGCCCTCGTGGTTCCGAGGGAGGACTTCAAGGGGAAAGTCACGGGCGACGACATCAAGTCCCATTTCATGACGTTCGTGAACAAGGGGGTCATCTCCAAGTGGGGGGTTCCCGACCGGGTGCATTTCGTGGATTCACTGCCCAAGACCAGCGTCGGGAAGCTCAACAAGCGGGGCATGCGCCAGCAGTTTGTGTAGCGGTGTGTAAGGAGATGGTGGAATGCTTGAGCTGATCGTGTTCGTGTGCGGTGCGGCGGTGATGGTCCTGGAAATGGTGGGGGCGCGAATCGTGGCGCCTTATTTCGGCTCTTCCATCGTGGTGTGGACGGCCCTCATCGGGACTGTGCTGGCGAGCCTGAGCCTGGGCTACTGGTGGGGCGGGCGTATCGCCGACCGCAATCCAAGACTCATCACCCTGGGGCGCATCATCCTGTTTGCGGGGCTGTGCATCGGCCTCGTGGCGGTGGCCAAGTCCATGATTCTGGACTTCTGGGGGCTGGATTCCACTCCGATCTACTTCGCCGTCACCGCCATCAACCTGGTCCTTTTCGCCCCGGCCTCCATTCTGCTCGGGATGATCTCGCCGTATGCGGTGCGCCTCAAGATGGTGGCCGTGGAACGGGCGGGGAGCACGGCGGGGCGCCTTTACGCCCTCTCCACCCTGGGAAGTATCGTCGGGACTTTCTTTGCCGGCTTCTTCCTCATTGCCGTCATGGGCAGCACGAGCATCCTGATCCTCCTGGCGGTGGTGCTCATTGTACTCTCCCTGGGCGCATCCATGGCCGACCGCGGCACCAAGGTCGCGGCCCTGGTTGTCATTGTCCTGCTGGGGCTGGGGTTGAATGCCTATGCCGGCTATCTTCAGAATGGAGGCTTCCACGATCTGGATACGCACTACTCGCGGGTTTTCATCTACAAGAGTGAAGACGGGGCGAGCGGGCGGCCGACTCGGGCCATGGCCACGACGCCCCGGTTCACCCAGTCGGCCATGTACCTGGACGAGCCGACGGGCCTGGTGCTGAAGTATACTCGCTTTTTCAAGGCGGCCTGGTCCTTCAACCCCTCGGCTCGACGGTGCCTGGTGCTTGGGGGAGGGGGGTATTCGTTTCCCAAGTATGCGCTGGTCGCTCACCCGGAATTGCACGTCGAGGTGGTGGAGCTGGACCCGGGAGTCACGCACCTGGCCAGGCTGTTCTTCGGTCTCGAGGACCATCCTCGCATGCGGATCCACCATGAAGATGGTCGCACTTTCATCAATCGCAGCCGAGACACCTTCGATGTCATCCTCGGGGATGTCTTCAACTCCCAGTACTCGGTGCCGTTTCACCTCACCACCGTCGAAACGGTGAGACGGCTTCACGACATGCTTGAAGAAGACGGCGTGGTCATCATGAACACCATCACCGCCATCGAGGGGCCCGGGGGGCGGTTCCTGAGGGCGCAGTTCTTGACCTTTGCCGAGGTCTTTCCTCATGTTCACCTTTATCCGCTCCAACACCCCGAGGATGGACAGGCGGTTCAGAACGTGATGATCGTCGCATCGAAGAAGGCCCTGCCCCTGGATGCGGCCTCCCCGGATCCCGATGTGCGGATGTTCCTCGGCCATCGCTGGACCCGCCCGATTCCTTCGGACGTCCCCATCCTGACGGACGAGTTCGCCCCGGTCGAAAACATCATGGCATCCAACTGGTAGCAGTCCCCCATGCCCCACCGGGAGCATCCGAAACACCGAAGATCCGTGCGGGAGTGGGGGGAGCCATTTCGGTTTCATCGCGTCTTTGCTATGATGGGGTCCCGGGGTTGGAGTGCTCATGTTGAACAGTTCGGACTGCTTCAGGGGCGCGGTCCGGAGGTGGTTTTGCCAGGCTGAGGTGCATGGTGTGGAGCTGTTCGGGTAAGGAGGATGAGGCTGCTCGATTTCAAGTGGTTCAAGCGGAAGAAGGACGATGAGGCCGCCCGGGCGCAGCGCCTCATCCTCGAAGAGACCCAGGGCCTCAGGAAGCTGCTGAGAAAGCAATCCGTGCTCCTCGAGGAAGTCCGAAGGGAGCAGGAAGCCGCTGCGGCCAGGGACCGTTCGGACGTGCAGCCCCTGCTCGACCTTTGCGACTCCGTTTTCTACCTTCAAAGGGCTTTTCGAAGCCCGGGACTCATGTCGCGCCAGCACGCCCAGGTGGTGAGCACGGTCCTCAAGAAGATGGATCTTTTCGCGTCGTCCCTGGGGCTCGAGATGATCGTCGATGAAGGGGCTTCGTTCGATTCGAGGAGGCATGAGGTGGTGCTCAACCGAAGCCCCGAGGCGGCGGTGCTGGAAGTCCTCGAGGTGGTGCAGCCCGGATATATTCGTGACGGTGTGGTTTTGAGACCAGCCAAGGTTGTGGTGGGGACCGCCGGCGAGTCCTGACCCGTTTGCAGGGAGTATTCGATACATGAAATCCATTGTTTGCGGCATCGATCTGGGCACGACCAACTCGGTCATCGCCTTCCTGAAGGACGGATTTCCCCATGCGATCCCGGTAGAGGAGGGCACGGCCATCGTGCCCTCGGTGGTGAGCTTCGATCCGGGCAACGGGAGCCGCTGGGTGGGGCGGCGGGCCAGGAATCGTCGAGCGGCTTTTCCCCAGCACACCGTGACTTCCATCAAGCGGCTCATGGGCAAGGACACCATGACCGCCGTCGGCCGGGGCAGCTTTCGCCCCGAGGAGCTTTCCTCGTTCATATTGAAATATCTGGCGGAGCGGGCATCCGAGCAGTTGGGGGCTCGAATCGATCAAGTGGTCATCACGGTTCCGGCCTACTTCGACGATGCGCAGCGGCGGGCCACGATCCAGGCCGGGGAGCTCGCCGGGCTCGATGTGGTGAGGATCGTGAACGAGCCCACGGCGGCGGCCCTGGTGTACGACCATGTTCCTTCGGATTTGGATACGGATTCACCTTATGTTCTTGTCTACGATCTGGGGGGCGGCACCTTCGACGTGGCCGTCATCGAGATCAAGGGTGAGATCAAGGAGGTCCTCGCCTCGAGTGGGGACACGGCCCTGGGAGGGGACGATTTCGATGAACGTCTCCAGGGGTACCTGCTGGAAGAGCTGAAACGCCAGGCCGATCTCCCCGACCTGAAACCGGATTTGAGCCTGAGCGTCCGGCTCCTCGACATCGCCGAAAGGGCCAAGATCTCCCTGTCGGACCGGCCTTATGTCGAGATCCACGAAGTGGCCCTCGGCATGGTGGACGGCCGGCCCCTGAACCTCGATGTCGAGTTGAGCCGGACCGAATTCGAGTCCCTCACGGAGGACCTCGTCGATCGGACCATGGACATTGTGGCCGAGGTCCTGAAGGAAGCCCATCTCGAGGCCTCGGAGATCGGCAAGCTCATTCTCGTGGGAGGGGCCACGCGAATGCCTGCCGTTCACGGGGCGCTCTCGGAGCTTTTCGAGCAGACGGTGGCCCACTCCGTCGACCCGGACCTCTGCGTGGCCCTGGGAGCCGCCATCCAGGGAGGGCTCATCACCGGGGACTCGGTGGGTCAGATCCTCCTCGATGTCACGGCCCATTCCCTGGGCATCAAGACCCTCGACACGGTGGACCCCGAGACTGGGGAGCCGGACTGCTTTTCGACCATCATCCGGAGAAACACGAGGATTCCCGTCAGTCGAGCCGAGGTGTTCTGGACCGTGGCCGACGGGCAGGAGAAGATAAATGTGGAGGTGTTCCAGGGGGAAAGCCCTTCCTGCTCCCAGAACACGCCCATCGGGGACTTCCTGTATCCCCTCGAGTCGGCGCCGGCGAGCTCCGCCGTGACGGTGGAGTTCGCCTATGACCGGGAGGGTCTGGTCCGCATCTGCGTGGATCAGAAGGGGTACGACAACCGCAAGGAGGTGACCCTCGATATCCGTCAGCGGAGGGTCGAGGAGACCGGCCAGGCTGAAGCGGTCGAGACTCCCGTCAACTACATCGCCGAGAAGGCCAGGCGCCTCGCCCTGAATGAGCGGCTCCCCGAGGGGGTGAAACGCGAGATCATGAGGGTCGTGCAGGTTTACGAGGAAGCCATCAGGGCCGGCGAGGATGAAGCCCGCATGGACGAGCTGGAAGACGAGCTTCTGGAGATCCTGGACCAGGCCGAGGAGGAGCTGGAAGCCGTTGAGTAAGAAGAAGCGCCTTCGAAGGGACGTCGAAAAGCTATTCCGGACGGGCCGTTACTGGGAGCTGCTGCGACTACTCGAGCAAGAGAGCGTGGCGGCCGACTTTGCCGGGGAACACCGGGAGGCCTGGCAAGTCCTGATCAAGCAGGCCCTGAAGAACGCAAGGGCCTTCGAGGAGTTTCTGAAAGAGATCGAGGGTCTCGGGTCTTTCCCCGGCAATCCGGACCTGCGCTTCCTGCTGCTCCTCAAGGACTGCATCGATGACGGGGCGCGGGTGGACGAGCTCCTCCAGGTCAAGGGGCTTTCGCCCGATGCCGAGAGGCTCAGGGCAAAGGTGGCTTCCTTCGCTTCCATCCATGGGAGTCCGGCTAAATTGCAGAGCCTCCTGGAGAAGTTCCAGCGGGAGCCCGGGAAGATCACCCGCCGTTACTACGACGACCTGGCGAGCCTGCTGCCGACTCCGTCGCTGGCAACGGCCGCAATTCGCCTGGGAGAACGGATTCACGTGGTGCGGGGCTTGAACCACAAGGCGGCCGCGGCCCGGGGATGGGCCGGCTTTCCCCATGGCAGGCTGGAGGACCTCGACGGCGCCGTTGCGACGATCTCGGAGGCTCTGCCTCCTCCCCTTCGGGACCTCATGATTCATCCCTTCGTGCACAACCTGGCCGTCGCATGCAGGCGGCTGGCGCCTTCCGCCAAAATCAGCGAAGCTTCCAGTCTCGTCAGGTCCATCCCCTTCCTCATCCAGCGCCTTGCGGGCGAAAAGATGGACGATGTCAGGAAACTGCTCCTCACGCAGGACGGGGAATGGGTCGAGGAGGCCCACGGCGAGGCGGCCGCGCTCAGGCAGACGCTCAAAGGAATGCCCATCGAGGAGAAGGTGGCTCTCCTCGGCGCCTTGAGAAGCCGGAGCCAGTCATCCCCGGACCAAGGCCCCGAGCTCGATTTTCCGGATTTCTTCGATGATGGGGACGATGAGGAGGACTATCCGGGCGATGACTCCATCGACCGCGGCGAGCACCTGGCGCGGAGCCTTCTGCTGACGCATGGGAGCCTTCTGAGGGACATTGCCGGTCGGATGCCGGGCCTTTCCTCCCGGGAAAGGAAGGACCTGGCGCGCGTCATGGAGCCCGTCCTCTTCCAGGACCTGGACTTCATCGCCGACCACGGGGAACATTTCGACGAGATCATGGACCTCATGGGTGCGGCGCTGGAAGCCGGCTGCGCGGGAACGCGCATGGGCCTGCTCCTGATGCTGGCGAGCGGAGCTTATCGCAGGGGCGATCTGCGCGGGAAGGCGGAAAAGCATCTCGATCGCCTGGATCCTCCCACTCTTGAGGACATGCAATGGCTCGCCAGGGAATGGAGCAGCCTCTTCTACCCCAAGGCTCGCGCCCTGAGGCCCCTGCTGCTCCGGTACGGAAACGACAGGTCTTTGACCGACCCCTTCGCGATCCGGCTCTACAAGCTGGCCGAGGGCGATTTCGTCAATTCCACATGGCAAAAGGGGGGCCTGCCGTTTCCTTTTGCATTCCTGGGGGGCCTTTTGGCCCCGAAGCCCAAGGAGCCCGGTATCCTTCGTCAGGAGCTCGAGGATCTCTGGGAATTTGACGGACTGGACCTGACGCGCCACTTCCTGCGATGCTACCCCAAGGACCGTCTCACCGTGGAGGGAAACCTCTGCTGGCTCAATGCCCTCCACTCCATGCAGCCTGGCGGCGCCTGGGGGTGGGCCAGCCAGGGTTTGAAACGCTGGCGGCGCTTCAACGACGAGGCCGGTTTCCTCCTGGGACAAAACGAGGCGGACAAGATTTTTGCCGACAAGCTGCGGGCCGCGATGCTCTTCGTGAAGGAGCACATGGATGAGCTTTGCGCCCTTCCGATGGACGAGGTGAATCCCCTGCTGGAGCAATTGCTCGAGTATCCCGCGATCTATCGAGATCACCAGGCCGTGCTGGTCCACATCCACAACCAGCTCGGCGGGAGATTGGCGGCAGGCGATGACGCCTTGCGCCCCCTGATGGATAAGATGAAGAATGTGCTGCTGGAGCCCTCCAAGCCTGGCAGGAAGCCGGCCAAGCCAAGAAAGAAGAGGCGATGACCCGAGAAGAAGCTCTTCAGAACCTGAATCTGCCTCCCGATGCCGGACCGGAGATCATCGAGAAAGCCTATCAGCGCCTGGTGAGGCGATACCCTCCCGAGTTCCATCCCGACAGGTTCCGTGTCATTGACGACAGCTACCGACAGCTCACCTCGCTGGCGAACATGATCGAGAACCTGCTGTCTCCGTCCATCGGCCGGTCTACCATGGACCCGTCCCTGCTGGTTTTCGACCCGTCCCTCCCCCCTTCGCGCGTCGGCGAGGCCCTGGCGGAGATACGCAGGGTCGCCTTGATCAAGAGCCTCTGGCAAACCAAATAGGGGGCTCTCGACCGATTCGGCTCGTCCCCCTGCCCGCGCCTCCCTATCGACCATGCCCGGGCGGCAGCCGGCGACGGAAGCCCCTCGAATGCCGAGGCTTCCTGACGTACGGGACTGCAACCCATGGCGAATACTCTAACTTTCATCACAGGGACTCAATCGAATGCCTTTTCGAAGATGGCTTCCGATTCCGGCCGGCACCGCGCTGCAGGGAGATCATGGGGTGCTCTTGAGCCTGTGATTGAAGCCTCCACCCTTGATCTCCAAATTCGGTCGGTCAATGAATCCAATCCCATGATTCAACATAGATCCGCATTATATTGATATGGCGGAATGTGAGTCTAATGCACGGCCATCAGTATTACTGTCCACGATGCGAGTCCGACACCCGGGAGATCAAGCGCCCGTTGCTGGACCGGGGTGGCAGGCAGTTGTTCCTGGACCGCGGCCTTCTTGGTGTTTTGGGATGCAGGGTCTGGAGCACCCCAACGAACAGGCGCAGAGGGTATGCCGCCCTCATCGTTCCACGGATGCCAATGCAGCTCATCGTGCTTCCCAAAGGCGGGTGCGGACGACTGCTCATTGCCGGCGGGATCAAATCTGCTTTGCGATCGTCCCGAGCACCTCCATCGGAAGACCCGGCGGTTCGTTCCTGAATGAGCTCACGAAGGGAAGCCAGAAAAATCAAGGGCCCAGGAGAAGATCCTGGGCCCTTTTCCTTTTCGTCGGCAAATCATCCCCCAAGCTGCGCTTTTGAATGTCGAGCCCATCGTCGGCACAAGGTTAAGCCGGCCCCGGACACGATGTCATTTGAGAGGGATCTATGGAGGGATTGCACCTTCTTGCACCTCCTGCCGCCATGGGATTCAGAAGCCTGTCTGAAACCATGCGAGTGACCAACGGCTCCTTCCTCTGATATATTCGGCGGCGGTGTGAGGAGCACAATGCGGACCCCGGCAGCGGGTGAGCCCGAAAGCTGTTGAAACAACGTGTGGCGAGGGCGAAGCGGAGCTTGCCCGCGATCGAGGAATCCCGCATGGGCAAGCTTTGCCATGCCCATGGCACCCGACTTCATGCGAGTCATCGTTCTTAACTCAACGGCATTGCGGGTGAGCCCGCCGGGCGTGGCATGGTGCATTGCTCCCTGCATTCTTCTCTCGCTCACGGCTTTCGATCCTGAAGAGGAGGTTTTCAATGGCAAGCATAGTGATCGTTCTGCTGCTCTTGTGCTGCACGCCCTCCGTCGCCCCGGCGGCTGCGGCCTCCCAGGTCCAGCCACGGATTGGCCTGGTTCTGAGCGGGGGAGGCGCCCGTGGCTCTGCCCACATCGGGGTGCTCAAGGTCCTCGATGAAATGCGCATACCGATCCACGCGGTGGTGGGAACCAGCATGGGGTCGTTGGTTGGCGGGGTCTATTCGGCGGGGGTTTCGGCCGAGCAGCTGGAAAAGCGGGTAACGGCGGTGGACTGGAACGACCTGTTCAATGACGAGCCACCCAGGGCCAATTGGCCTCCCAGGCGCAAGCAGACATCCGAGCGCCCGACCTGGGATTTCACCATCGGGGTGCGCGACGGCGAATTTCGGCTCCCCAAGGGTGTGATGTCCGGGCAGAAGGTGCAGCTGTTTTTCAGCGACCTGGTGAAGGGCGTGGAAAGGATCCAGATGTTCGACGACCTGCCTATTGCCTACCGTGCGGTGGCGACGAACCTCGAGAACGGCGAAATGGTGGTCTTCGACCGTGGTTCGCTGCCTGTCGCCATGCGCGCAAGCATGTCGGTGCCGGGGCTCTTTTCGCCCATGGAGGCCGACGGGTACCTCTGCGTCGACGGGGGGCTGGTGCGAAATCTGCCCATCGACGTGGCGCGCCAGATGGGCGTGGACGTCATCATCGCGGTCAATCTAGGCTCCTCCTACCTACCGCGCGACAAATTGGGCACGGTGGTGGGCGTCACGGGGCAGATGATCGCCATCCTGACCGAGCAGAATGTCCAGGCCTCGCTCAAGCAGCTGGACCCCGACCGTGACATCCTCATTGTGCCCGACCTGGGGGACATCACGGCCGCCGATTTTGCGCGCGCACCCGAGGCCATCGCCGCCGGGCTGAAGGCCGCCCGTCTGATGGCACCCGAGCTCGCCCGCTACAGCGTGAGCGAGGCGGGGTACGCCTCCTGGCGGGAGGCGCGTTTTGGCCCCGGGCACCCGGTGGAGCGGGTCGGAGAGGTGCGGGTCGCGGGTCTTGACCGCGTGAACCCCAAGCTCTTCGAGCCCATGAAGGAGGCACGGGAGGATAAACCTTTCGACCGCACGTCGCTGGAGGAAGACATCCAGAAGGTCTACGGCAGAAGCGAGTACGAGCGCATCAGCTACCACTTCGAACCTCGGCGGGAGGGGGACGACCTGCTCATCGTCGATGTCGTCGAGAAAGCCTGGGGGCCGGGCTACCTGAGCTTCGGCCTGGGCCTGTCTTCGGACTTCCAGGGCAGCTATATCTTTGGCATCCGCGGCTCCTACGTACAGACCTGGGTCAACCGGCTCGGGGCCGAGTGGAGCGCAACGGCCACGCTGGGCAACGCGCCGAGCTTCCACACCGAGCTCTACCAGCCGCTGGACCTCGACCGTCTGGGCTTTGTGGCGCCCTACCTTTCCTACGACATGAACCCGGAGAGCGTGTTCTTTGACGACCAGCGGGTGGCGCGGTATTACATCAATCGCTGGCGGTCGGGCGTGGACATGGGCACGACCCTGCGCGGCGTCGAGGTGCGGGTCGGGGGCTACTACGGTTTTACAGACGTTTCCTTGGATACCGGATCGCCTCAGCTTCCAGAAAGCCTCGTGACCGACACGGGCGTGCGGGGCCGACTCGTCTACGATTCCCTCGACAGCGCCTGGGCGCCGCGCTCGGGGACCAAAATCTCCCTGGAGGCCATGAGCCCCCTCAAGGCCCTCGGGGCCGATGTCGAGTACACCCGTGCGTTTCTGGATGCGGAGACCGCCTACAGCTTCGGCTCCAACACCGTCGTGGCGAAGCTCATGGCGGGCAGCAGCTTCGGAAAAACGATGCCTTACTACGACCAGTTTCCACTCGGTGGGTTCCTCCGCGTTTCAGGTTATTCCACAGACCAGTTCCGCGGCGGTGACATGGCGTTCGGAAGCCTGAGGTACTACCGCCGGATCGCGGAGCTGCCGCCGCCCATCGGGCGCGGCCTCTACCTGGGCGGCTCGCTGGACGTCGGCTGGCTCTCGGAGGGGGAGGTCAGCCCACGGGAGAGCGGCGGGAGCGTGCTGTTGAGTGAAGAGGAGATGCGCTACGGGGCGAGCGTGTTCTTCGGCTCCGACACATGGATTGGCCCCGCCTTCCTGGGATTTGGCCTGTCGGGGGAAGGCGACGGGGCCATCTACCTGCTGCTCGGCCGCCCCTGATGGGGTGGCCACCCGTTTGGCTACTGGCATAATTGGGGGCGGGAAAGGCATGAAGGAGCCCCGGCGGGGCTGCACCCCGCAAAGAGCTGTTCCGGGGGCTTTTTAGCATTCACTCCCGGGCGCAGAGCCCGGGTCATGTTTTGAACGTCGTCTTTGTATAAATCGAGAGCTCGGCTGCAATTTGCAGGTTCGACAGACGCAGCCCCATCAGGTACAGGCACCCTATCCAGATGCGCGGAGGCTGATGGTGCCCTTCGAAGATGTTTCCCGTGGGATCGTCGAAACAGGACCTACAGCCCCTGCAATGATATCTCCGGCGAGCCGGTTGGGCCGATCACGTCCGTATCGAACAACCTCGGCGCTGCTGGACTTTGGGCAGCATATGCCTTTCCGGCCATCTGATGTTACGGACAGTGTCGAAGCAATTGGCATCGTCGATCTGGTTGCCAATCTTGACGAGCAATCCATCGCGCCGGCGGTTTTGACCCCGAAGCTTGGCGGAAACCGTTAAGTCCACAGCATTGACGATGGGGGAGGGGCTGCCTCCCAACGAGCCGACTCCAGGAGGCCGTCCGAGAACACCTCGTTGTCATTTCGAACAAAGCGTAGCGAAAAGAGAAATCTCGAAAAGTCGAGGTGTTACTGCGAGCGAGATTTCTCGCTTTCGCTCGAAATGACAGTTCTCGGACAGCCTCCTAGCCCCTCCCAAAAAGCAAGCAGCCGGAAGGAGCTCCGGCCGGTGAGATCCCAGATGAGAGGCGATCGGTTAGAGCTTCTTTACCTGGACTGCCGACGGTCCTTTGGCGCCTTGCTCAATTTCGAAGCTGACACGATCGCCTTCTTGTAGGCTTTTGAAACCGGAGCCTTCGATAGCGCTATGGTGAACAAAGACATCTTTTCCACCACCCTCGACCGTAATGAAACCAAAACCCTTTTGATCGTTGAACCACTTTACAGTACCTTGAGGCATCGTTTGGATTTCCTTTTACATGGTTGTTAGTTGAAAGTGAACTTACAGATTTATCATAGTATAGGGAACATAGCCGGCGCAAGGAAAAAGGGCATGGAGATCAGGACTTGTTCTGCCGCCGGCTTCCGGGGTTGAAGAGCACCCAGGTTTTCCAGGATGAAGAGAGCTATGTTGATCATGGGCAGCGCGATTGCTGACCCCGCGGTTGATCACTTGCTGCCGGCGAATCTGAAGTCAGCAAAACACTCGTTCCATCACCTTTCCAGCAAAATCCCATGTTCCCGAAGCCACGCAGCCAGATCCTCCTGCTGAACCTCTCCCTTGCCGAGACGATCAAACAGGATGACGCGATCCGGGGCGGGGGCTTTGACTCGGAAGCCATGGAGCCGCGGGAAGAGCATGCAAACCACATAGGCCGTCCGCTTGTTTCCGTCCACAAACGGATGATTCCGCGCTATTCCATGAGCGTAGGCCGCGGCCAGGTCAAAAACATCCGGATCGTCGCATGCCTCATGTTGCGGCGGACGGGCCAGAGTGCTTTCCAATAGCGCCATATCCCTGACACCGCTCATGCCCCCATGCTCGGCAAGCTGCTGGTCATGGATGGCCAGGACAACCGCCGGATCAATCCAGGTCCAGCTCATCGCCCGGCCAGCTCACGCAGAACGTCCCGATCCTCACGCATTATGGCCTCAGCTGTCGCCATCTGTCTGGCAAAGTCGGGATCCAGGGGCGTGATCCGGTACCCGTCTTGTGCATCGGTCAGATACACTGTGTCACCTTCCTCGACCTTGAGTCGCGCCACGACTTCTTTGGGGAGTACCAACCCGAGAGAGTTTCCAACTTTGCGAATTTTCAGCGTCTGCATCATCATTGTCTCCATGTTGACACAGGAGTTATAATTATGTGTGCTCGTGGATGTCAAGTTCCAGTGCCGGTGAGGACTTCGGGATGAGTGAGATGCTCTGTTCCCCGAGCCAGATTTCACATAGCTTGCCAGAACTGAAAATCCTGATCAGACGGGAGGGCATGACGGAAATGATGTGGACGTGCCGACCGTTTGAGCACACCTCCATCATTCACTACCGAGCTGCCTCAGACGCCGCTCCCGCCATCTCCTCACGGCCTCGAACTCGTATTTTCGGTGTCCGGCCAACCCACCGAGTCCTTTTCGCCCGAAGTTGAAATTGATTTCCACAAAGACGGGCTCTCCTTCATCAGGAAACATGAGATCGAATCCAGCAATATCGATCCTGGCACGGCGGCAAAGAGCCTGCGAGGCTTCGATTCCCTTCGCCTGCTGTTCCGGCCAGCCATCGCGATCCATTCGACCGCCTCTGCACACGTTGTTGTAGAATTGCCCACCCCCGACACGAAAATAGCTTACAGCCAGATCCTGGCCGTATGTCACAACGCGCAGATCTTTCCCGCCGTGCTCCACCCAGCGTTGGAGGAGCATCGGCTGGTCTGAAGGAATCTTTCGGATGTGCCTGCTTACGTCCTCGTGGCAATAGATGGGGAATACGGCACTCCCGCCGCCGCCAAGATCACCTTTCAACACCACCGGGTATTCCCACGGCACCCCCTCGTCATTGAAATACCTCAGGAGCTCCGCGGAACCCTCGAAAAGCAGACTCTCGGGATGCCGAATGTTCAATTCCCGAAAGAGCATGATCTGCCGGGTCTTCCCTTCGTAGACATGCTTGGCCCTCAGACGAGGAAACCAATGCCTGGCCAACTTGATGATGGTCTCATACCGGCTGGGCAGGATATATCGTGGAATCACCACTCCCGCTGCCTCTGTGAGCAGTCTTTGAACCTCCGGAACATCCAGGGACTGGAATACCGAAAGGTTTTCTTCCATTGGAACTTGCGGGTAGAACGAAACAAAATAAGGAACCATTTTTCCACCTGATGGAACTGGACTAACTGTTTGCAACCCGTTCTCAAGTTTGACGCGCAAGCCGGCATTGAAGAAGCACGCCCCCTGTTCCCATTCGTGCACGAAATCCCCGGGACTATAACCCGCGGGGCTCGATGTTCAAGCTCTTCACGATGGCTCTGATGGGTGTTCTCACGATGACGCCGGGAGTCTTGCGAAGCGGATTGATTTGCAGACCGCCCACTCCTTGGTGACTGCACGCACGAAGCCCGATGAATCGCCGCCGGCCCACCACATGAAGAGGTACTCTTCCTTTGCCAATCCAGAAACCGTCGGCAGGCGCCAGCAGCACAACGAGTATGATCCGGACATGTCGGCTTTTCGAACACCTGTGTTACGCCACGCGTAGCGGCTACTGTGAGTGAGACTGTCTTGAGGCTGATGGGGTATGACGCAGCGATTCAACTGCAGGGGGCTCAGCTTACTCCGCAATCCCCTCTGTCCTCCAATACGGTCCCATTGACAAACGTTTGAGACAGTGTTGCATCAATCATCGGGGCGCATTTTCATTCCGTGGGTGACACTCCCCACCGAGGTTTCGTCCCGGGGCGGAGCCGGTCCCTCCGGCTCCGCCATGGGAAGAAACAACCTGAAGGTTGCGCCGTTGCCCGAATCGCTCTCCACGGAAATCGCTCCCTCCATGCTCCGCAGCAAGCCTGACACCACCGAAAGCCCCAAGCCACGTCCCGTGAACTTAGTGGAGAAGAACGGATCGAAGATCTTGTCAAGGTCTTCCGGGCCAATCCCACAGCCGGTATCGGCAATCGAGATAGGTTCATCTTTCATCCTTACGATACGATTTGAAAGTTCTTCAGGATGATCGTTTCCAAGCGTTCGGCATTCATGGGCCGCAGGCCCCCCCACCCTTTGAGCTGAGGAAGTGTCAAATTCGGTCTCAAGAAGCTCTGCGAGTACTTTGAACCAGAAGCTTGACCACGCGATTTTTGGCTGGAATGTTCCCCAGCAGCAGAATTTTGGGTAAGAATAAGCTGTCAATGAAGATCCAGGTGGGCCGTTTGTAATGCAATGAACGCCATGGCTGAGATTGGGGGCATGATGAAACCTGTTGAAAAGCATCCGGAGAAGCCCTCTGTCCACTCAGTGGATGCCTCACCTGCATCAAAATGCCGTGCAGCCCTCCATGGGCTTTTCATCGGCGACGCCCTTTCAATGCCTGTCCATTGGTATTACGACAGGTCCGCCCTGAAGAGGGACTATGGACTTGTGACAGACTATCTCGCTCCTCGGAATCCTCACCCGGACAGCATTCTGTGGCGATCCTCCTACCAACCTCCAAACCAAAAGGGGGATATCCTCCATGAGCAGGCACAATACTGGGGACGCGGGGGGGTTCACTACCACCAGTTCCTCAAGGCAGGTGAGAACACCCTGAACCTCCGCCTGTGTGCTTTGCTCATCGATTCCCTCAATGATCGGGGGCGCTACGACCCCGATGACTACCTGAAAAGATATGTCGATTTCATGACCACCCCGGGCAGGCATCGGGACACTTACATCGAGGAGTGTCATCGTAACTTCTTCAGCCGCTACGCACGCGGTGTGCCTTTGCGCCGGTGCGGCAGCGAAGAAAAGCACATTGGAGGCCTGGTCGGAATCGTCCCCATTGCCGCTTTCCACCGAAGCCGTCCCGATTCGGCGATTCAAGCCGCCATCGAGCATCTGTCCCTCACCCACCCGGGTGCGAAAATGGAATCTGCGGCATCCCTTTTGACGCATGTTCTCGTCGAAGTGCTCGGAGGAAAGCCGCTGAAGGACGTGTTGCTCGAGGGCATAGAAAGTCAGGCCAGCCCTTACTGGGGGCATCCCTTCCTGAAATGGCTCGAAGAGCCGGATGACATGGTCATCGGGAGGCGGTTGAGCCCGGCCTGCTACGTGGATGATTCAGTGCCGGCGGTGATCTATCTGGCACTGAAATACCACCAGAATCCTGAGCAGGGACTCATCGTCAACACCAACCTGGGAGGCGACAATGCCTATCGAGGGGCCGTTCTGGGAGCCCTGCTCGGTGCCAATAACGGCATGGAAGCCTTCCCTGAGCGCTGGCTCAGCGGCTTGCTGTGTCCGCCTCCAGAGCTCGAAGCCTGTGCGTCGTGAGCCCGGGAGTTTTTTTGCTCTTCTCACTTCGAGGCTGGTCATACGGCGTCCGATCTCCCGCTGAGCGGGTATCAAGCTCAGCTTCTCTTCATTTGAGTCAAGTCGGCAAAGGAGTGTGAAGTGCTTACAATGCTTGGGTCTACAGACCTGAAGATGGCCACGTGGATGATCATCGCATTGGCCGGAACGTTCTCCATCTCGACCTTCGGTGCAGCCCAGCCATCGGAAATGGACTTCGAACCATTCAAATGGAAGAAACGGCTGCTTCTTGTCTTTGCCCCGCAGAGCAGCGATCCTTTGTTTGCGGCTCTTCAGCGTGAGATTTCGACTCGGATGAATGAGGTGGAGGATCGGGACCTGGTGATCTTCGAGATTCTGGAGCTCGGAGCATCCAGAATGAACGGCGCTGAGCTGGATCCACACACGGCTGCTTCCCTTCGAAAACGGTTTGATGTTTCTCCCAAGGCGTTTGCTCTGATTCTGGTTGGCAAAGACAGCGGCATTAAGCTCAAAAGGGATGATTTCAATGGGTTGGAGGAGATCTTCCGCTTGATCGATTCCATGCCCATGCGCCGGAATGAAATGCGTCACAAGGGTCAGGGTTCTTAATGTCTTTGTGCAAGATCTGAGAGGCAAAGACGATTCAGTCGCAAGGGCTCAATTTCGAGAGCAGTGGAAACGCTGCCGAGGGAGACATGAAGTTGGATGCTGGGACTTTTCTCGTCGTTGGTGGCAGTTCAGGAATCGGTTTTGAGATCGTCGTCAGGCTCATGGAGCAGAATCATGAAATCTACGTGGGGTCGCGGACCAATGATCGGCTGACCGGTTTCGAAGGAGTGCGCCATGTGGGCATCGATGTGAGAGAACCTCAGAGCCACCTGGAGGGGTTGCCGGAGGTCATGAATGGGCTGGTTTATTGTCCGGGAACGATCAGGCTCAAGTCTTTCAATCGTCTCACTCGTGAAGACTTCCTGGACGACCTGCAGATCAACTTCTTGGGAGCCGTGTCCCTCATTCAGGCCTGCCTGCCGAATCTCAGACGATCGGCGCGGGGTGCGTCCATCGTACTGTTCAGCTCTGTTGCGGTGAGAACCGGAATGGCCCTTCATGCCTCCATCGCGGCTGCCAAAGGGGCCGTTGAAGGGCTTGCAAGATCGCTGGCGGCTGAATTTGCACCGCATATACGAGTGAACGCCATTGCCCCCTCGTTGGTGGACACTCCTCTGGCCGGAGACTTGCTCTCCAGCGAGGAAAAGCGTCACGCCGCCGCGGAGCGCCATCCTCTGAAACGTATTGGAAGACCACAGGACGTGGCCGATCTGGCGGTGTTTCTGCTGTCGGATGCCGCCGGCTGGATAACGGGGCAGGTGCTGCATGTTGACGGCGGTATGAGCACGCTGCGAATCTTCAAGTGAAGGTCCTTACATTTTCATGATTCAAGGGGCATGTGCAGGCATATCGGGCTCTCTTGAGTCGAAGCTCCCCCGCTTGAGAATCGATAGCCTGGGTGATGATGCCAAAACCGCATCCGCTGCCAGGCGCCCCGACACCAAAGCCCACTGAATCGAGGGAAGGCTTCCGTATTCTCCACAGACGAAGATTCCCGGGCGCAGCTCGCCGGCTGCAACCGCGGGGTTCGCAGCCGGAGTCGGCTGGTCCGGCAGGGCATGTCGAATCGAATGGATCTTCAGCAGATCCCAATGA
>JALOOX010000025.1 GCA_025454175.1 Syntrophobacteraceae bacterium
AGACTGGATCAACCAGATTCGCTGGTGTGGAGACTCTCAACGGCGGATTCTTCCTCAGTGCAGGGGCGATTTCTCCCGTTTGCGTGGTTGTCCGATCACCGACCTCACGACCCAATTGCCTTGATCGGGTTCCATAATTGCTGCCTGCCTTCATTGAAAGCCCAACCTGTCGCTCAAAATGACCCGCAACCAGTGGCGCCATCGAAGTCGATCTCGAATATGCTGGTTCGCGCGGGCCGTTTCGCTCTGCGTTAGGCAGTCATCTGGAGGAAAGAAATGGAAAGTCAAGATCGTTACCGGCAAGGTTGGGAAAGACTTAAAGAAGTTGATGGAGAAGCTGGAGAGCGGGTCATAGAGAGTCTGGGAGATATAGTACCTGATTTTGCCCGCTACTTGATTGAGCTCCCGTATGGAGATATCTACTGTCATCCCGCCCTCGATCTTAAGTCCCGCGAAAATGCCGTTGTTGCAGCACTCACAGCGCTTGGTAATGCAGCTCCGCAATTGAAGGTACACATTCATGGAGCACTGAACGTCGGCTGCACCCGCCAGGAAGTTGTCGAAGTCATCATGCAACTGACGGTTTATGCTGGATTCCCAGCAGCGCTTAATGGGCTGTTTGCTGCAAAAGAGGTCTTCAAAGAGTGTGATGGCTTAGGGAAAAGTTACCGACAGATCAAGCATTTGTGTGCGGGATGCAGTCCCGGAATCGTTACAGGCAAAGCGGCTTCACCTTTCCGAAGCCAGGTCTGCATGAAACTGCTATCCTTTCACCCCTGACCAGTTCGCACGGTCAGGATTCGTGGTTCAGCTGCCGGGCCGGAGCAGCAGGCGGGCGTCGAGGGCCAGGGCGCCGCGGCCGTCGTCGCCGAGGGTCACGGGGTTGAGGTCCAGCTCGGCGATCCGGGGAAAGCGGTGCATGAGGAGCGAGACCTGCGTGAGGATGCAGGCCGCAGCCTCGATGTCCGCCTCGGGCATGCCGCGAAAGGCCCCGAGGATGCGCGCCCCGGAAAGCTCCCGGAGCATGCCTCGAGCGGCCTCCATTCCGACCGGAGCGAGCCGCATGCTCACGTCTTTGAGGACTTCGACCATGATGCCCCCGAGGCCGGCCAGGACCACCGGCCCGAAAGACAAGTCGCTTTTCCCTCCGATGATCAGCTCACGCGATGAAGCAGCCATTTTCTGGACCAGAACGCCCTCCACATCGGGGGCCAGCCGGCTCAGCCCTTGCCAGTGCGCTTCGAGCCCGGCCGGTCCGGCCACGTTCAAAACCACGGCGCCCTTTTCGGACTTGTGAAGCAGGGACTGTCCGACGGCCTTGAGAGCCACCGGATAGCCGATACCCCGAGCAGCCTCCAGGGCATCCGGAAGGCCGGATGTCATTTTCCAGGGGACCGTCGGGATGGAGATCCGGTCCATGAGCTCCAGGGCCTCGTGCAGCAGGGGCTGGCGATTCTCCCGCGCGAAGGTGCTCAGCCAGGCAGCGGCTTCCTCGCTCCAGGGGGGTGCGGACACGGAGGGCAGCTCCATTCGCCTCGCCTCGACAGCCTTCGCATGATCCAACTGGAGGGCAAGGGCTTCCACGGCCTGACCGGGCTCGGAGAAAAACGGAAAGTCGGCCTCCCGTCTCAGGAAGACCAGCTCCTCGAAGGGGATTTCCACTACCATGGCGACGGGCTTTCGAACCCGCCACGACAACTCCCACAGATCCTGCAGCAGCTTCCTGGAAGCCTCCCGCTCGACCACCATGTGAGAGACATGGATGAAGACGGCCCCGTGGATGTCATCCTGGCGCAGAACGCTCTCCACCACCTCGAAGTTGAACGGCATGTCGTAGAGGTCGCCGAGATCCATGGGGTTCCCCAGGCGGATGACCCCGGCCCGAAGGCGCTCCTGGATGGTTTCGAGGAGCCCTCCGTCAAACGGAGGAAGCTGAAAACCGTGGCGGGCGCAGGCGTCAGCCGCCAGCACGGCGTGGCCACCCGAGCGGGAGACCACGGCGAGGTTCTTCCCCTGGAGGCGCGGCATGGAAAAGGCGCGGATGGCGTTGACGGCCTCGGCGACGGATTGGGCCCGAACGATGCCGACCTCCCGGCACACCGCATCCACCACGGCGTCGTCCCCGGCGAGAGCCGCCGTGTGGGACTGGGCGATGGTCTGGCTGAGGGGGCTCGTGAAGGACTTGAGCAGCACGATGGGCTTGGAGCTTCCGCGTGCCGCCTCGGCGAATTCCCGGCCGCGCTTGAAATCTTCGAGATAGAAGAAAATAATCTCCGTTTCGGGGTCATCCAGGAGAAATTTCAGAAAATCGACCTCGTCGAGGTTCAGCTTGTTGCCCATGCTCACGAGCTTGCTCACGCCGATGCCCGAGGAGCTCAGCCCCTCGCCCAGGGTGAGCCCCACGCCGCCGCTCTGGGCAAAGACGCTCACCCTGCCCTGCCTGTACGGGGTCGGGAGGGCGACGAACGGCGCATAGAAGCCCGTTTGCGCATGGATCGCACCGATACAGTTGGGGCCCAGGAAACGGATGCCGAAGCGGCTGGAGACTTCGATCAGCTGTCTTTCGAGCTCCCGACCCTCGGAGCCGAGCTCCCGGAATCCGCCGGTCTGGACGATGGCCCGGCAAATGCCTTTCTCCCCGCACTGGGTCAGGACTTCCGGGACGACGCGGGCGGGAGTGAGAATCACCGCCAGGTCCACGGGCTTCGGCACCTCCGCGACCGAGCGGTGAATCGCCCGCCCCAGCACCTCGCCTCCCCGGGGTCCCACCGGATGGATTTCTCCCTGGAAGCCGAAGCGCACCAGGTTGCTCACGATGTTCTTCCCGAGATTGTCCTCGGATTCCGAGACTCCGATCACGGCGACGGACTGGGGGGAAAAGAGCTTGTGCATGGATTTTCCTTCGTTGGCGGAAACGATGTTCAGTCAACAGGCAATGAGAGAGAGGCAGTGGCTCGATGTCACCGAGCCAAATGCAGCCTCACAAAATTGGGTGCCTGCTCTGATTGCCATTCCCGCAGATCCCTGAAGGGGGAAGACAAAACCAACCGGGCATCGCCACCCAGCCGATCCAGTAAAATCGGGCGTACAATGATCGCCCGGATCAGCCGGCTCCCAAGCTCGAGCTTGGGAGCCGGCGAACTGCACCGGTACTGGAACGAGCCCGGCGAGTGGCGGACTCCACCGGGCTCCACGTCTCATTGGGGACCCGAAATCCAGAATCCAGTATCAAGAATCCAGAATCCAAGATCACAATCTCAGACCACTCCCCGGTCCTTGAGCTCGGAGAGCCTGGCGCCTCCGAGGCCGAGATATTTCTGGTAGATGTATTCGTTGTCGGCTCCCACGGGGCGGCAGACCCACTTGATGCGGCCCGGGGTCCCGGTCATGGCCTTGAACGTCGAGCTCTGGACCAGCACTTCGCCGTAATGGGGGTCGTTCATGGTCACGAAGGTTCGCCGCTCCTTCCAGTGCTCGCGCTGGAGCACCTCGAGGGGGGTCTCGAGCCTCCCCGTGGCGACGGTTCCCTTCTTGTCCGGCCGTTTGCTGTAGTCCGTGATCATCTGGAGGATTTCCTCCGAGGTGTACTGAGTCGTGACCTTTTCGATCTCATGCTGGATCTTGGGCTGGTTCTCGGGGGTGAGCCGCTCCTTGATGGTGGGGAACATCCCCTTGAGGTCCGGCCGGTTCAGCACCTCGCAGAGGGCCGACCAGTTGGGGTCCGTGAAGCCGGATATGAACGTGTAGCCGTCCTTGCACTTGACGTAGGTGTAGGGGAACACGGCGTAATCGTAGTTTCCGGCCCGGGGCATCTGGTTTCCGGACATGTGGAAGTACTGCATGGCGTAGTTCGAGATGGCGAGAAGGCCCTCGGGCGGGGAGCAGTCGATGAACTGGCCCTTGCCCGTCTTTCGTTTATGGAACATGGCGCTCATGATCCCGAAGGCAGCCCAGGCGCCTCCCGTGTACCAGCCCATCCAGTTGCCCTGCCGCAGCGGCTTCTTGAGCTCGTTGGGAACTTCCGGATCCAGCTCGGGCTCGCCCGTGATGGACATGATGATCCCCCGGGCCTGGTTCACGATGTCGTAGTCCGGCTGACCGGCGTGCTTTTCCGAGTCCTCCCCGAACTGTCCGTAGGTGTGCACGGCACAGTGGATGAGGCCGGGGTTCACCTCGCGAAGATCCCTGTAGCCCACGCCGAGACCGTCGAGGAAGCCCGGCTTGGTGGTTTCGATGAGGACATCCGCGTGGGTGGCCAGCCGTTTGAATAGCCCGGCGCCTTCCTCGCTCCCGACATCCAGGGTGATGTGGCTCTTGTTGCGCCCTTCCACCAGGTAGGCCAGGCCCGTATCCTGGACCATCATGCCGTAGGGGCTCATCTTGCGGGCGACGTCGCCCCCCGGCGGCTCGATCCGGATGACCTCGGCGCCCATCTCGGACAGGATCGACGAGGCGAAAATCCCCGCGAAGCTCCCGCTGCTCGCATCGATCACGATCATGTCATCGAGGGCTTCGGGCTTTTTGGTGATTTCATCGGGGTTCGTGTCCCGGTGGGCCCACCGGGCGTATTCCCGGTTGATGGCCATGCCGACGATGTGCTCATCGGTCAGAATATTCTGTTCAAGGTCCGGGCCCTCGAATTCGTAGCCCGAGACTCCTGCATGCTTGTCGTCTGCCATGGTCTTGCCTCCTTGTCTCGCGGTTTGGATCCTTGGATCTACGGATATTTCACGCCTCGCCTGCCGTCCCAGTCCGGGGGCGGGCAATGGGAAGGGATCTTCGGGTTCCACTGGAAGATGACCCCCTTCTCGGCCAGTTCCTTGACTCTCTCCGAGGAAAGCCCCAGGATTTTGGTGAGCACATACTCGTTGTCCATGCCGATGGGACGCGCGGCCCACTTGAGCTTTCCGGGGGTTTCGCTGAGCCTGGGCGGGTAGCAGGGCTCGGTCATCTCTCCGTAGAGCGCATCGTCATACGTCTGGACGCTCCCGCGTTCGCGGAAATGCTCGCTGTGATACACGTCCTTCACCCGGAGCACGCGGGAGGCGGCAAAACCGTGGCGTGAGGCGAGGTCCTCGATTTCCGAAACATTTTTCGTTGCGGCCCAGGCTCCCACGGCTGCCAGAACTTCGCGGGCGGGCTCGTCGGGGAGGCGGTCCTCGGGGTTCGGGTATTTGGCAAAGAGGCCGGGAGCACCCATGGCGACGCAAAGGCCCTCGAACTCCGGGCGGCTGAAGGCAGCCAGCGCCACCCAGCCGTCCGCGCAGTCGAAAAGGTCAGAGGGGCACACGGCGAGGTCGCGGTTGCCGCTTCTCGGCCTGTCCTCACCCGTTCTCGAGGCATAGAGCCAGGTCCAGTCCAGGAAGCGGATGACGTTTTCAACCTGCGAGTAGTCGATGAACTGGCCCTCGCCGGTGCGCTCGCGATAGTTCAGGGCGGCCAGGATGGCGTTGGCGCACATGATGGCCGTGATCCAGTCGGCGATCCAGACCCCCGACTTGATGGGGCCCCGCCCCTCGAAGCCGGTGATGGGCGAAAGCGCCCCCATGCTCTGGGCCACCGCATCGTAGGAAGCCCTTCCCGTCCAGGGCCCCCAGCTGCCGTAGCCCGAAACGTGGAGCTGGATGATGCGGGGATTGATCTCCTTGAGCTCGGGATAGCTGATGCCCCACTCCTTCATGCGACCGGGAGTCAGGTTGTCCACCACGACGTCCGAGCGTTTCACGAGGTCCAGGAAAAGCTCCTTGGCCTTTGGATGCCCCAGGTGCATGCCCACCCAGTACTTGTTGTGGTTCTGCTCCTGGAGGCCAGGGGAAAGGTTCTTCCAGAAATAGGCGAACGGTGTCACGAACCGCATCTGCTCGCCCCTCTGCCCCTCGAACTTGATCACTTCGGCGCCGAATTCGGCAAGGTAGTCGCAGGCCGCCGGACCGAGCACGACGTAGCAGACTTCCAGGATTCGGATGCCTTTCAGCGGCTGCGGCTTGTCCAGCAGCGCTTCGGCGTCGAAGAGTTGCTTCATGAAGCCGTGGTAAGATTCTTCCTGTTCCATGCATTACCTCCTGTCACTGTGAGCTTGGAATGAGATGATCAAGGGTTCACCTCCCTGGCCCAGTTCCGAGGAAGACAATTCTCACTCAGAACTGTTATGGTGATGCCCGCGGCGAAGAAGGCTGTTCCTCCTGTCACACCGCAGACAATGCCATTCGCGGCGGCCCTTGCCGGCGCCGTCCCGCGGCATGGTCGGGAGAGGATACGCTTCCGCGTTCAAGAGGACAAGGGAAGAAGAGCGAGGCAGCTCGGTTGAGCCACCGCTCCCGACCTGCCCGCCCTATTTTGCGCGGCTTGAACCCCTGGATCCTGCCCGTCGAGGTCCAGGGGAGGTTTCATGGCGATGCGGTCGCCGAAAAAGCGGGCCTCGATGAAGCCCTTTGCGGTCCGAATTCCCCTTCACATTGCCGCCACAAGCGCTTAGATTCTAATGCATTCGAGAAGCGCACCACGGATTGGACATCAATGCGCATGGCACAAGCTGAAACATTTGACGGAATCCATGCACGCAGAGCATCAGGCTTCAGACGATCATGCGGAGCATAATCCACCCAGGAGGAGTTTAATGGCATTGGAATACGGATTCGAGCTGCTGAGGGAGCAGGAAATACCCGAGATCAAGACCCTGGCCAGGGTTTACCGGCATGCGGCCACGGGAGCCGAGCTGCTCTCGCTCATCAACGACGACGAAAACAAGGTCTTCGGCATCGTCTTTCGCACCCCGCCCGGGGATTCCACGGGCGTCGCCCACATTCTCGAGCACTCGGTGCTCTGCGGATCGCGGAAGTACCCCGTCAAGGAGCCCTTCGTGGAGCTGCTCAAGGGGTCCCTCAAAACCTTTCTGAACGCCTTCACTTACCCCGACAAGACCTGCTACCCGGTGGCCAGCCAGAATTTGCAGGATTTCTACAACCTCATCGACGTCTACCTCGACGCAGTTCTCCACCCCCGCATCACGCCCCGCATTTTCGAGCAGGAGGGGTGGCACCACGACATCGAGGACCCCGAGGCTCCGCTGAGCTTCAAGGGGGTGGTCTACAACGAGATGAAGGGAGCTTACTCCTCCCCCGACACGCTGCTCGCCGAATACTCCCAGCAGTCCCTCTTTCCGGACGTCACCTACGGGCTGGATTCGGGCGGCGACCCGAAGGTCATCCCTTCCCTGACCTACGAGCAGTTCAAATCCTTTCACGAGCAGTTTTACCATCCTTCAAACGCCAGGATCTTCTTCTACGGCGACGATGATCCGCGGGAGCGGTTGCGCCTCATGAACGCTGCCCTGGAGGATTTCACCTTCAGAAAACCCGATTCGGCGATTCCCCTGCAGCCGGCGTTCGATTCTCCGCTGGAAATCACGAGGTTCTATGCCGCTGCAGGAGACGGCGCGCCGGGAAGCTCCGATGCTTCCAAGGCCATGGCCACGGTCAACTGGCTTCTGGGCGAAACCCTGGATCCCGAGATGAACCTCGCCCTCAGCATCCTGAATCATTCCCTGCTCGGCATGCCGGGGGCCCCCTTGAGGAAGGCCCTCATCGAGTCGGGTCTGGGCGATGACCTGGCGGGCCACGGCCTCGAGGACGAGCTGCGCCAGATGTTCTTCTCCGTCGGCCTCAAGGGCATTCGGGCGGAAGACGGCGCCCGTGTCCAGGCGCTCATCCTCGACACCCTCACTCAGCTCGCCCGGGACGGCATCGACGAAGATACGGTCGATGCCTCCGTGAACACCCTGGAGTTCCGGCTCCGGGAGAACAACACGGGCATGTATCCCCGCGGGCTGGTACTCATGCTTCGAGCCCTCACGACCTGGCTCTACGACGGGGATCCCCTTTCACATCTCGCCTTCGAAAAACCCCTTGCCGCCGTCAAGGCCCGGATCCGGTCCGACAAGGGTTATCTCCCGCAGTTCATCGAATCCATGCTGCTCGGAAACCCGCACCGGACCACGGTATTGCTCAAACCCGACCCTGAGCTGGGCCGGCGCGAGGATTCCGAGGTACGGGAACGGCTGGATGCGCTCAAGAAGCAGCTCAGCGAGGCGGATGTGCGGAAGCTCGTCCAGGACACCCTGGAGCTGCGGGAGCTCCAGACCCGGCCCGACCCGCCCGAAGCCCTGGCCACCATCCCCATGCTGAGAGTCGAGGACCTGGAACGGTTCAACAAGGTCCTCCCCATCGAAGTCAGCCGGGCAGGAGCCACAAAGCTGCTCACCCACGACATCTTCACCAACGGGATCCTTTACCTGGACCTCGGCTTCGACCTCCACGTTCTGCCGGGGGAGCTTCTGCCCTACGTTTCCCTGCTCGGACGCACCTTCACGGAAATGGGAACGGAAAAGGAGGACTATGTGCGGCTCAGTCAGCGCATCGGCCGCAGGACGGGGGGAATCCACCCGGAGCTTTTCGCATCCACCAGGGCCGACAGCAGAGACAGTGTGCCCTGGCTCTTCCTGCGCGGCAAGGCCATGACCCACCAGGCTCCCGACCTCCTGGACATTCTGCGGGACCTGCTGCTTTCGGTGCGCCTGGACAATCCCGACAGATTCCGCCAGATGGCCCTCGAGGAAAAAGCGCGCGTCGAGCAGCGACTGGTGCCCAACGGGCACCAGTTTGTCAGCCTGCGCATCAAGTCGCATTTCAATGAGTCGGACTGGTTTGCCGAGCAGGTCAGCGGTGTCAGCTACCTCTTTTTCCTGAGAGATCTGGTCCGCCGGCTGGACGAGGACTGGCCAGGCGTCCTGCGGGACCTGGAAACGGTCCGCGCCATGCTTGTGGACGGCCGCAACATGATCGCCAACGCGACCTGCGACGGAAACGACTGGCAGCGGATCGAGTCACCCTTGAAGGGCTTCATCGGGGAGCTGCCTCAACGCGGCCAGGGCAAGCCCCGCACCGTCGCATGGCATCGGGAATCCCCACCCCTTTTCGAGGGGTTGTCGATTCCAAGCCAGGTGAATTACGTGGGAAAGGGCATGAATCTCTTTGACCTGGGGTACCCGTGCCATGGGTCCGCCCTGGTGGCGGCGGCATACCTGCGCACGACCTGGCTCTGGGAGCGGGTGCGAGTCCATGGAGGAGCTTATGGGGCCTTTTCACAGCTGGACCGCCATTCGGGCAGCCTGGTCTTCGTCTCGTATCGCGACCCCAATCTCGAAAATACCCTGGATATCTTCGACCGATCCGGGGAGTTCCTCCGCGGGAGCACCCTCAATGATGACGAGATCGCCAAGGCCGTGATCGGCGCCATCGGTCAGCTGGACGCTTACCTGCTTCCCGACGCCAAGGGCTACAAGTCCATGCTGCGTTATCTCAAGGGCGTGTCCGAGGAGGACCGCCAGAGACTCAGGGACGAGGTGCTCGCCACAACCGCCGCCGATTTCAGGGCGTTCGCCGATATACTGGACCAGTTGAAGGATCGCGGCATCGTCAAGGTACTGGGCTCCGACCGGGCCATCGAAGCGTCGATGTCGGAGAAACCGGGATGGCTTCACGTTCTCAAGGTGCTGTGACCCTGTGGGATGTGCCACGAATGGTGCGCCAGTGACACCAGTGGCGTCATGCGCCTCCGTGGCGAAAGGAGGATCTCCCTGGACATTCGATTCAGAGGAGTGATCTTTGATCTGGATGGAACACTGCTGGATACGATCGGCGACCTGGCGAGGTCCATGAACATCGTGCTGGAGCGATTCGGCTTCCCCGGCCACGACGTGGAGACCTACAAGAGCTTTGTGGGAGACGGACTGGAAATGTTGGTGCGCCGCTCGATGCCCGAGACCGTCCGCGACGATGGCGGGCTCAGGTCCCGCTGCATCCAGGCCATGCGGGAGGAGTACCACCGGCGGCGCAAGGAGACCACGGCTCCCTACCCCGGCATTCCGGAGCTCCTGGACGCGCTCGCGGCGCGACAGATAAAAATGGCCGTCCTCTCCAACAAGCCCGATGCTCCCACCAGGCTGCTCGTCGAGGAACTGCTGCCCCGGTGGCGATTCGACGCCGTGGTCGGCGAATCCCCCAAAACGCCGCGCAAGCCGGACCCCGCGGGAGCCCTCGCCATTGCGCGATCGCTTGGGCTTGAACCCCAGCACTTCCTCTTCCTGGGAGACACCGGCATCGACATGCGCACGGCCACGGCCGCCGGCATGCATCCCGTGGGGGCCCTGTGGGGCTTCCGCGCCGCCGGTGAGCTCCTGGCCGCAGGAGCCAGGGATCTCATCCACGACCCGCGGGAGATCCTCCCACTGGTGTCGTGAACAGGCCGAGTGAGATCGAATCCCGGAGCTGGGCGATCCGGCTCAGTACAACTCGGCACAATAAGGTGTCCACCATCGAGTGGTCATTCCGGCAGTCCTTCAGCCGGAACCCACGGAAAAAACTAAATGCCGGCTCAGGAAATGCCGGCATGACGAGAGATGAAATGGACATCATAATCTGTGGAGCTGTTCTAAGGTGACTTGCCCTGCTCTCCGGCCAGAGCCTGGATCGCCCCCGCGATTTCACTCTTTTCCTCCGCCACCTCCAGTCTGGCCCTGGCTTTCTCCAAATAGGGCCGAGCCTCGGGATCGCCGTGTCGTTCCATGGCGTTCGCCACCCAATGGACGATGATCAGGTTGTCGTGGTCAGCCCAGCGGGTCAGAACGGCAAGGCTCTCGGGGCCGGAGAAGTGGCCGAGAAGCGAAATGAGGCCGATCTTCAGCTCATCGAAGGCCGAATCCCTCTGAAGCACCCCTTCCACGTGGGGAATGACCCGTGGCCCCATGCTCTCGAGGTTCTCCAGGCATTTCCGGCTGAAGAGGGGCAACCGAAACATGGAAAGCTCCGCCAGGAGCCGGATGCAGTCGTCCGTGCCATAGCCGGCCAGCAGGTCGGGAACGAAGAGCGTAGCCCAGGAGAAGTTGAAGGTCAGCGGGAGCAGATACGGAATGGCCATGGTCCCCGCGGCACCCAGCTCGGCGAGGACGGGCTCCAGGGCTTTTCTCCTGAGCTCGAAGCCTTTCTCCTGGCGTTCGGGGAACCGCTTGAGATCATTGGCGATGTCCAGCTTTCCGACGAGCTTCTCCATTTCGACGTCATCGCCCCTGGGGAGCTCGGCGGCATAGGATCGGGCCCTCTGTGCCATCCAGAACTTCTCGAGCCAGCTGGAAGGCGAGTAGAAATGCACCAGCTCCTGGCCATCCTCCCCCGCCCGCTTGTAGCTGCCCTTGGCACGGTGGTGCTCGCTTTCCTCCACGGCGACCTGCCAGCGCCGCCGGCAGATCTTGAAGGCCTTCTCGTAATCCCCCGTCGCCATGCAGGCGTTGACCTGTATGTCGTGGATCCGGTCGTCTTCTGGACATGTCTCCAGGAGGGTTGAGGCCAGCTTCATCGCCTTTTCGAAATCCTTTGAGATGAGGAGCTCAAAGCCCCGGGTGATATCCTTCTCGACCGCTTCCCGGCGCTTTACGCGCTCCTCGAGCCTGTGAAGCTCATTGGCGGGAATGTGCTGGCGCGCCTCGTCATACTGAGAAAGGCAGCATTTCTTGTACTTCTTTCCCGAGCCGCAGGGGCAGGGCTCATTGCGCCCCACGCGGTTCACCGAAAACTCCTCGGAAACGGCCATCTGGCGGAGGGACTTCTGGTAGCCATCCAGGCGCCGGTTCAGCTCCTCGGGCGAAATATTGTAACGCTTGCAGATGACTTCGGGGTCTTCTCCCCCGAGCACATCCATGACGGGCAGCAGCGGGTTGATCACATTCGACTTGTTTTCGGTGGAATGGGGTTTGTCCATTTCTTCCTTCCCTGTTGATACAAGAATCGACTCACGCGGCACAGCCATCGTCGGCCCTGCCCGCCTCATCGCTCCTGGAGCCGCAGTTCAACCGCCGGTGCGGACTAGAGGCATCCATTCGCAATGGGGGCAATGCATCACCCGGCAGATCAGTCGGGATCATTGGCCAATCGTTATCATAACTATCAGTTCGCAAAGCATGTGTCAAAATATGACAAACCACTCTCCACGATGTCCTGGGGAGCAAACTGTGTTAATCTGTGAGCAGCCGATCGCGGCATTCCAGTGCGGCCGGCCTTTTCCCATGAGATTCTCCAAGACGGAAAGACAAGCGGATGCTTCGCCCAAAGACCCTTCAGCAGCGTCTATTCCTGTTCATGCTGCTCCCCGTATCGTTGCTGCTTCTCGGCGTTGGAGCTTTCGGCTTCATGACGATGCGCACCATGATTCTCTCCCAATGGGAGGATGCCACCATCGGCAGGCTCGAGAGGGCGGCTCATCGCGTGGACATGAAGCTGCGCCAGCCGAAGGATTTGATTCAGATGTACCACCGCGCCGCGGGGTCACCCCATGGACGCGCCGTTCAGGACTGGATTGTTCAGCAGCTCAGGAGCCTGGAGAGTGTGGCCGACGTGCGGACCACCTGGGAAGGCGCGCCCGCGGATGCCCTGCCGGCCTTGGTCTGTGACCCACCTTCGCCGGCGGCCGGTCACCATGCCGCGGGGGAGCACTCGGCAGTATTCGCTCCCTGCAAGCTCGAGATCACCACACCCCGCTACGACGCCTCCACTGAATGCGATGCGGTCATCGTCCATTCGGAGCTCAAGGCTCCTGATGGCGCGGTCATCGGAAAGATCGAGGTACTCATCCGACTGGACTATCTGCTGGCCGGGGCCATCCCGCCCCGGGACGATGAAGGGTTCACGGTTTACCTGGTCGATGACTGTGGCGAGGTGATCTTGTCCAGCACCGGCGAACGCTCCGGTCAGACCTTCGATGGCAGTTCGCTGGAATCGGCCACTCTCGAGGCTTCCAGGACCAGCTATTACGGGACGGTCATGGGCAAAGGCCGTCCGCCCCGGGAAGTGAGCGGGTTTTACAGGCTTCATGAGGCTCCATGGTCGTTTGTCGTGGTGGCTCCGGGAAGGGTGATCCTGGGGACCCTGTTGACTTTTCGCGACTATTATTTCGCCGTTGGCGGCGGCATGATCGTCCTCATCGTCCTTCTGATCCGCACCACCGCGGGCCGGACGGTCTCGACGATCCAGGAGGTCTCCCACGCCGCGGACCGAGTGGCCGGGGGCGACCTGGAGGTGATGGTGCATTCCGCCGAGGGCGGCCGGGATGAGCTCTCGCGGCTGATCACAAGCTTCAACAGCATGGTCGTGCAGCTGCAGGAGCGTCTCCGTCTCAAGGAGGACGTTGATCTTGCCCAGGAGGTGCAGCAGAGCCTCCTGCCCCACCACGCACCCACCGTCGCCGGCCTCGACATCGCGGGAAGAAGCGAGTACTGCGACGAGACCGGCGGGGACTACTTCGACTTCATCCGTCCCACCGGCAGGGACGCCCAGTCCATTTATATCGCCGTGGGTGACGTGGTGGGGCACGGACTGGGTGCCGCCCTGCTCATGACCACGGTCCGCGCGCTGCTGAGAGGCAGGCTCGCCATGCCGGGAAACCTGACTGAAGTGGTCACCGACGTGAACCGCCTGCTCTGCCAGGATATGGACCGGACGGTCACCTTCATGACGCTCTTCATCGCCAGGATAGATCCCGCCCGCCGGGAAATTCGATGGATTCGAGCGGGGCACGACCCCGGGCTTCTCTACGATCCGCTGACTGATGCCTTCCTGGATCTCCAGGGGGGCGGCCCCGCCCTGGGAATCGACAGCGCTTTCGTTTACGAGGAGGGAAGCCGCACGGACCTTTCGGAAAATCAGATCCTCGTTCTGGCCACGGATGGCATCTGGGAGACGGAGAATGCCTCGATGGAGCAATTCGGCAAGGATCGGCTGCGGGATGTCGTGCGCCGGCACTGGCGGCTCCCGGCATCGGGGCTGGTCGAGGCGATCTTGGGGGAGCTGGATGAATTCCGCGGCGGTGCCGCCCGGAGCGACGACGCCACCATCGTCGCCGCGAGGGTTGGGAGGACGTAGCCACCGGACCGGGCATGCATGTCGCCTTCCCCCGGGCAGGTTTCTGTATTAACTTACGGCAAGGCATTGACTCACCTTTTCCATTGAAATCAACACACTGGGTCTTCTTGAACCGAGGGGGGGATCTCATGGCTCAGGAAATCATTCGAGAGTCGGTCATCGCAGGCAGCTGGTACCCCGGAAATCCTGTCGTGCTCAAAAAGGACATTCAGCGCTACCTCGACGGGGCTCAGCCGCCGTCTCTGCAGGGGGAGCTGCGAGCACTGATCGTACCTCATGCCGGCTACATGTACTCGGGCGGTGTGGCCGCTCATGCTTACCGCCTCCTTCAGGATCGCCCCTTTGAGCGCGTGGTCATCGTGGCGCCCAGCCATCGGGCCCGGTTCAAGGGTGCAAGCGTATACAACCTGGGCGGATATCGAACGCCCCTGGGCGTGGTTCCCCTCGACCACGAGATCGTTGATGCGCTGCTCCAGCATTCTTCCCTCGTCAGGTTCGTTCCCGAGGCGGATGCGGAGGAGCACTCCCTCGAAATCCAGCTGCCCTTTCTTCAGGTCGTTCTCAAGGAGTTCCGTCTCACCCCGATCATCATGGCGGACCAGTCCCTCCCCTTCTGTGAGAAGCTTGCGGAGCTGCTGTGCGAGACCTGCCGCGATCTGGATGTCCTCCTCATCGCCAGCAGCGACCTCTCGCACTTTCACCCCTATGGCGAAGCCAAAAGGCTGGATAAGATCGTCTGCGACCGGGTGGAGTCCTTCGACCCGACAGCCCTTTCCCACGACCTGCAGGTCGGCGAGTGCGAAGCGTGCGGAGCCGGCCCCATGATGACGACCATGCTGGCCGCCAAAGCCCTTGGCGCCAACAAGGCGAAGGTGCTCAATTACGCCAATTCCGGGGATGTCGCGGGAGACAAGCGCGGAGTGGTCGGATATCTCGCCGCGGCGCTCTTTCAGAATCCCTCGGCAGCCCAGGCGGCTCGGCGCGAGCGCGGTACCCCGGTGGGAATCGACCTCGGACTGGACGAGGATGAAAAACAGGCCCTCCTCGATATTGCCCGGCGCGCCATCAAGGCTCAGTGCCTCAATGAGCCCATGCCCCAGTTGTCTCCCCCATCGAGGAAGCTCGAGGAAAAACGGGGGGCCTTCGTGTGCCTGCACGCGGGCGAGGACCTGCGGGGCTGCATCGGTATGATCGAAGCCAAGGGCTCCCTATGGGAGACCGTGAGAAACATGGCCGTCCAGGCTGCTTTCTCCGATCCGCGCTTCTGTGCCGTCAAGGCGGACGAGATCCCGGATCTGGACATTGAAATCTCCGTCCTCACCCCCTTGCAGCCCTTGACCGACATGGGCCAGATCGAGATAGGAAAACATGGCCTCTTCATCAAGAAGGGGTACCATTCGGGCCTTCTCCTCCCCCAGGTGGCCGCGGAGCGCGGATGGAACGGCGTCGAGTTTCTGGAGTGGACCTGCAAGAAGGCTGGGCTCCCGGGAGACTCATGGAAGGATCCGGACGCCGAAGTCTTTGTGTTTTCAGCAGACGTCTTTTGAGATGAAAGGTCGGAACGAACCGTGAGCAAGGTCGTCGATTTCCAGTCAAAAAAGCGCGAAATGGCCGCCCGCCGTGGTTTCCGGAGCTGGCTGAGCCGTTTCTCCGAATCCTTCGACGAGCACACGCGGTTTCGCGATGTCAGCGACAGGACATTGTGTACCCTCATCAAGGGAGGCGAGGAATCCACGCAGCCGGTATACGACCTGGTGATGGGGTTCCAGGGGCTGGGGGCGGGCTTCAAGTTTCACGATCTTGAAGCCGCGGACAAAATGGAAGTCATGGACATCGTCATCTTCCTTCTGGACCAGTTCCGCTTCGAGGCCATGCGTCGCCTGGGCTGGGTGGAGGACGACCCCATATTGGACATGCCGCTGGTTCAGGCCATCGATGAGTATCCGAGCCGCTTTGTCCATGACCACCACCGGACCCCCGGGCTTTCGTCCGACCACCCGAGGTACGAGGAATACACCCGGGCATTTGAAAATGATCGATACGCCTTCGTCCGAAAGCTCATTCCCGACGTCATCGAGATTTATGAGCGGAAGACCGGCGGGGACCCGGTCCGCTGAAGGCGTCACTACAGGTTGCCATGCCGAAAGAACGACTTCACCTCCTTCTGGCGGATCTCACGCTCAGGCGCATCGAATCCCGGACGGAATGCTCTCCTGCCGGCGACCGCTGGAGAATGGCCTTCCTCCACGGAGCCATTGCTCCAGACGTGCTGTTCTATGACCTGCCCCTTTTCAGACTTTCCGCCGTTGGACACCGACTTCACGCTCTTATGGAGCCTGCCCATGCCGATGACCTCCCCGACCCCCTGCGGCGTTTCCTGATCAACCGCGAGGGCCTGCTGAACCGACCCTGGCTGCTCGGCATGGCCCACCATTTCATGGTCGATTTCCGCTGGCACCCCCTCATCAACGGGTACAGCGCCTTGAGGGGCACTCCATGCCGGAATACGGGGCTCAACAGGAGGGATTGTCACCACTGGCTCGAAAGCGAATTGGAGGCTTTTTGGCTGGATCGTTCGGGGCCCGCCCGCGGCTACACGGATTTCCTGAGGCGGCTCAAGGTTGACAGGTATTCCAGGGAGCTCATGGGGAAAACGTACGAGAAAGTTCTGGCCATGCTGGGAATGGAGCCTGCCCCCACCGCCGCCGAAATCACCCGCTGTGCCTTTTTGCAGGTATTCCTGATGCTGGAGTTTGTCCGGCCTGCCTGGATGAGACTCAGAAAGGCACTGCTCAGGGCGAGGGCCACCAGGAATATCGGAGCGCTCATCATACCCCCGCATCCCGGCCCAAAAGCGGATCTCCTCGGCTCAGGCGAGCCGGGCGCATTTCACCTGCTTTGGGAGACGGAATTCGTTGACGCGACCGTCGAGGCGATCGCTACGGCATTCCTTTCGCTTCCAGGATGGTCCTGGCTATCCCCGCCGCATCAATCCCCTCGAGCCGATACAGATCCGATGGTTTGCCCGACAGCCCGTAGTATTTGACTCCGAGCCGGATGAATTTGCAGGCCACCCCCGCGTCGGCCATGGCCAGAGCCACCCGCGCCCCCAGTCCCGTGTCCACGTGGTGGTCCTCCACCGTCACCAGCAGCCCGGTGCGCGACGCCTCGAGAATGGCATCCAGGTCGATGGGCTTGATGGATGCGAAGTTGAGGACGGACAACCGAAGTCCATGTTTCTCGGCAAGGTCCTTTTGAGCCTTGACCGCCTCGATGAGGGTGGTCCCATGGGACAGAATGGCGCCATCCTCGCCTTTCCTGACCCAGTCCGCCCTGCCCGGCTCGAACCGATAGGCGCCGCCGAAGAGAGGCGATCCCACTTCATCGGTGATGACCGGAAGCTTCGATCGCCCCATGGCTAAAAAGAAGTTACCGCGATGCGCGGCGACGTAGCGCACGATCCGGTCGGTCTGGTTCGGATCCGCGGGCACGAAGATGGAAAAACCGTAGATGTTCTGCATGAGCCCGATGTAGTCGATGCACTGGTGGGTCTGGCCGTCCTCGCCCACGTCCAGCCCGCAGTGGGTGCTCACGACTTTGAGATGCGTCTGGTTGATGTCGTTCAACCGATGCTGATTGTAGGTCTCGCAGGCGGCAAAGACCCCGAAGGTGCTGAAGAAGGCGATGCAGCCCTCGCGGCTGGCCGCCCCCGCCACGGTGGCCGCATGGTGCTCCTGGATGCCGCACTCGAAGAACGCCTTTTCACTGAGGCGGTGGAAGCCCTCCATCTTGACGGACCCCTCGAGGTCGCAGCTGAAGCCGAGGACCCTCGGAACATCCTCCATGTTGTTGTGGCGGGCCAGGTCTTCCAGGGCAGCTCCATAGGCCGAACGATTGTCTGTCTTGACGTCGACTCCATAGGTGATGGGCTCGCCGGGGTCGATGTTGGGATAGGCCGCCTCCAGGCAGGACGGTTCCTGGAAAACATAGAGGCTCGCCCGCTTCTGGCGGAGCATGGGCAGAGGGTTTTCCAGCCCCAGCTCATCGAAGGCCGCCGCGGCTTCGTCGTCGGTCAGCACCGAGCCGTGATATTTCGCCTTGTTCTCCATGAAGGAGATTCCTTTGCCCATGACGGTCCGGGCGACGATCACCGAAGGGTATCGAGGATCGTCCACGTCGCCGCGGTGGATGCGCCTCAATGCCTGGAATATGGCTTCGAAGTCATGGCCGTCCTCGAGGTAGAGCGTATTCCACATAGCCGCCACATAGTCCGCCCGGATGGCCTGCGGCATGACCTGATTCGTGCCGCCGCCGATCTGGAGATGGTTGCGGTCCACGATGCCGAAGAGATTGCCGAGCTCATACTTGACGGCAAAGCGGCGGGCCTCGGAGATCTGGCCCTTTTGCTGCTCTCCGTCTCCCATGAGCACCGCCACGCGCGCGGGATTGCGCTTGAGCTTCAGGGCGAGGGCCATGCCGGCTCCCGCCGAAAGGCCTTGCCCCAGGTTCCCCGTATTCCACTCGACCCCCGGCACGCAGCACTCGACGTGGCCCGCAAAGCTGGACCCGGCATGGCGGAATTCGACGATCATCCTGTCTTCCTGGATGTACCCGAATTCGCTGAGAACACTGTAGATGCAGGGACTGATGTGACCCATGCTGGCCACGAGGCGGTCCCGCTCCGGCCAGCAGTGATCGCCGGGCTGGTGCCTGAGGGTGCTGTAGAGCATGAGGACCAGGTGCAGTGAAGACATGGAGCCCCCGGGATGGCCGCTTCCGGCAACGGTGGTGCTGGCGATGATGCGGCGCATGCAGCGAAGCCACATCTCCTGGAGGGCTTCCTTCTGCTCTTCGGTCAGGGTACCTTGCTCAAAGCTGATGTGAAACATGCTGGGGACGCGCTCCTCCCTGGTCAGTGGATGGTTTTGTCCTGTGAGGGCCGGTCGTCGGAAGACTCCCTGAGCCGCTCCAGGACCCGGTCGGTGAAGTGCTCGACGGCCTGCTTGAATGCCGTGTCGCCTTCGATCTCCAGAACCGGCGTGCCCTCGTCTCCCCCCTCGACCACGGCGGGGTCGAACGGGAGCTCGCCAAGGTAGAAGAGCTTCATGCGCTCGGCCGTTCTCTTGCCTCCGCCGGTTCGAAATATGGGGATGAACTGCTGGCAATGCGGGCAGTAAAGCCCCGACATGTTCTCGACCAGGCCGGCAATCTCGAGGCTCACCTTCCTGCAGAAATTGATGGACTTCCTCACGTCGGAGAGGGCCACCTCCTGGGGGGTCGTGACGATGACGGCCATGGCGTCGGGGATCAACCGGGCGATGCTCAGCGGCTCATCGCCGGTGCCGGGCGGGCAGTCGACCACCAGGAAATCCAAATCCCCCCACTGACATTCGGCCAGGAACTGGGTGATCACGCCGTGCTTGAGGGGGCCTCGCCAGATGACGGCCGTGTCCGCGTCCTCGAGCATGGACTCGATGGAGACCACCTTCAGATTGGGACGATACTGGTGGGGAACGATCTGCTGGTCGGTGGTGACGTTGAGGACCCCATGAAGCCCGAGCATCTTGGGGATACTGGGGCCGTGCAGATCAATATCGAGCAGGCCGACCTTGTAGCCCTTCCGGGCGAGGGAGAGCGACAGGTAAGTCGCCACGCTGCTTTTTCCAACGCCGCCCTTGCCGCTCATGACGATCAGTTTATTCTTGATCCTCGCCAGTTTGCACTGGACGGATTCTTCCTTGGACATCTTTTCCTTGCCGGGACAGGTTTCACAGGACTTGGGATCGCAGGACTTGGGCTTCATCAGTTTGCTCCTAGGATTGAACTCGCAACCTTCGTTTTTCCTCTTTCGAGGCTCGGCTACCTTAAAGAGTATCTTATTCCTTGTCAACTTCTTGGGAATCAGCGATTAATCTCATCTCGCAGAGTGCAGCCCGGGCGGCATGCCCACTTCTCGAAGCCTCACGCTTCCAACGGAAGGCCACATGCCGCCCGTTCAATCCGCACAGCCTGCATGAATCAATATATGTGCTTTCAAACCACAGGGCAGCTGTTGAGACGACACTTTGCCTCGAAATAAGGGAGTCTTAAGCATGGAGCAGGATCTCCAGGATTTGATCGAAAAAACCAAAAAGACGGCCCAGCGGCTTTTTTCCGGTCCAGTGCCCATCGAAGTCCCCTACAAGCTGTGGAAGTCCTTCGATCCGGACCTGGCCAGGGATCTTTCCCTGTTCATCACCGGCAAGTTCTATTCGAGGGAAATACTGCCGCTTCCCGAACGCCAGATGATCGCCGTGGCCGCGCTGGCCGCGCTCCAGAAGACCGAGGAGCTCAAGGTCCACATCCATGGGGCGCTGAATGTCGGGGTCCCCCCGGCAAAGCTGGCGGAGACCGTTTTTCAGATCGGGATCTACTCGGGATTTCCGGCGGTCAACGCAGCTTTGGCCGCCCTGAAGGAGGTCCTGGTGAGCCGCGGGCAGTGGCCCATCGCCGAGGAGCCTCAGCCCAAGGCATGAGGCCGCCCCCTCCGGGACAAACCTCACGGGGTCGTGCCTCATGGACCCTGGTCTTCCCCCTTCCGCTTGCGGACCGTGGCCGGGATAATTATGGGGAAGAAGACATGGTCAACGCTTCGAGCCCATGCCGTAACGTCGACTGACCAATATGGTTGGAGGTGATCCTTTCATGCCGATCTTCGAGTATCGCTGCAGAAAATGCGACCACTGCTTCGAGGTCCTGATACGAAATTCAGCCGAGGAATCCACACTGCAATGCCCCAGGTGTGAAGGCGGCGAGCCCGAGAAACTGCTTTCAACATTTGCACGGAGCTGCTCCTCCAAGGAGACCTTGTCGTCGAACTGCCGACCGTCGTCGGGGGGATTCAGCTGAGCTTAGCCTTGGCCCGGTCGGAGACCGGGGCCTGTTGATTCGAGGGCATCCGTTGACAGGGTCATGCGTCCCCGCATGACCAAAAGGCGGATTCGTGGCCATGAACGACGGAGAGACAACTGCATGCACATCCACAGCCTGGACAGGTGGGAGCATTCTCACGATTTTTCGCTGATTCACCTCAAGGGTGAAAGACGCACGACGCAGGTGCTGGTGATCACCGCCGTCACCATGATCATCGAGATCGCGGCGGGGCAGGTTTACGGGTCCATGGCCCTGCTGGCGGATGGCTGGCACATGGGGACCCACGTGGCGGCTTTCGGAATATCGGTGTTCGCCTATCATTATGCCAGGCGGCATGCGCGCAATCCCCGATTCAGCTTTGGCACGGGAAAGGTGAGCGTGCTCGGCGGGTTTGCCAGTGCCGTGGGTCTGGCCGTCGTGGCCCTGATGATGGCCATGGAATCCGTGGCACGCTTCTTCGATCAGCGGGAAATCCATTACAACGAGGCCATCGTCGTTGCGGTGCTCGGGCTGGCCGTGAATCTTGCCTGCGCCGCCCTGCTGCAGGCTCACCACTTTCACGACGACACCGACGACGACCGGCACGAGACTCACCAGCACCACGACCACAACCTCAGGGCTGCTTACCTGCACGTTCTGGCCGATGCCCTGACTTCGGTTCTGGCCATCGCGGCGTTACTTTCCGGCAAGGTTCTCGGCTGGCAGCATCTGGATCCTCTCATGGGGATCGTCGGAGCCGTGGTCATCACGCGCTGGTCCTGGCACCTCCTCAAGGAGACCAGCTCCATCCTGCTGGACAGTTCCGGCGACGAGGCGGTGAGGCAGAACATCAAGGCACGGATCGAAAACGACGCGGACAACCGGGTCGCCGACGTCCATGTCTGGAAGGTGGGGCCGGCGCACTACTCGGCCATGGTGTCCGTCGTCACCCACTTTCCGAGACACCCGGACCATTATAAGAAACTGATGGATGGAATCGAGAGGCTGCATCACCTGACGGTGGAGGTGAATCCGTGTGAGAGCGAGCCGTGCATCGTTCCGAAGAAGGGAGCTTAATCATGTTCGGATGGGATCTTTTGATATTCCTTGGCGTGATCGCCGGCTGGGTCGTGCTGAACCGTTGGATTCTGCCGCGGCTGGGGATTCACACCTGAATGTCCCCCCAATGTGGGATCGGCGATTCCAGAGCTCGAAAAGACAAGCAGGGACCTCAATCCAATTGATGGGAGCGGTCCCCCATGCCCCCCTGGGGCACCCTGAGCAATTCAACCCATGAAGACAGTTTCGGTCGCGCGCGCATTTGGATTCATGCTCCGAGGCTGCTCCGACGACGGCGGGAGCGCCGGCCCAAGATGAGGAGCACCAGGACCACCAACACAAAAAGGCCGCCACAAACCATCCCGACCCATTTCCAGTTGACCTGGTCGATGCGGACCACCGTCTGCCAGGCTCTCTTGAACCAACCCGCCAACTCGACCGTGTCCCGACTCACCAGGGGCACCGTCCGCCTGGGCTCATCGCCCAAATAGAAAACCACCTCGCCCAGAACTTGACCGACCTGGACCGGGGCAGTGACCTCCTCGGGCGCACGAACCTCCCACCGCAATAGCTGCTTCTGTGCCTGGGATATGGTGAAGCTTGGATCCTCCTGGGCATGGAGATCCACCTTATCCTGGAGTCCCTTCCACACCTTGATCGTCTTCACGGGCTGCCCTTCGGGAAAAGGTCTCACCATCGTGAAGTTCCGAAAACCGTAGTTGAGCAGCTTCAGGGCCTCGCGCTCACGAATGGCCGGCTTCTCGGCACCCATGACAACAGCCAGCAGCCGCATGCCCTCCCTCTGAGCCGTGGCCGCCAAGTGGTAGCCGCCCGCCTGTACAAATCCCGTTTTGAGCCCATCCACGGTGGAGTCCTTGAGCAGGAGACGATTTCGATTGTACTGGGTGATCTCGTTGTACGTATACTCCCGCATGGAGTGGAACTTCAGGGTTTCCGGGAACTTCTGCAGGTAAGCCGCATCCAGCATCGCCATCTCCCGGGCCGTCGTGATCTGCCCGTCGGCGGGCAATCCATGGGGATTGAGGAAAATGCTTTGAGCCATGCCAAGCTCCCGGGCCTTCCTGTTCATGGCCTCGACGAACGTGTCGAGGCTGCCATGGAGATGCTCCGCCACCACCACGCAGGCATCGTTTCCGGAAACCACGGCGATACCCTTGATCAGCTCCTCCAGGGGAACCTTGGTCCCCACCCCCACGAACATCTTCGACCCGCCGGTCCGCCATGCCGTTTCGCTGACCCAGGCTTCATCGCTCATGCTGATTTTGCCCTGCTTCAAGGCGTCGAACACCAGATAAAGCGTGAGCACCTTCGTGAACGACGCCGGTTCGATGAGCTCGTCGGCATTCTGCTCGAAAAGGATCGCCCCGCTGGCCACGTCCACCAGCACGGCGCTACGAGCCTCAACCTGTCCCGGAGAAAGGTCGGAACTGCCGGGCTTCGGCGCATCCTGCCCGGCCCTTCGCGAGGGGTCGGAACGTCGAGGCTGTTCAGCGCGGGTGACCTCGGGAGACTTCCTGGACGGTTTCGCTGGCGGCTTCACCGTGGCTGGAGACTCCGCCGCGGGCAGATCGATGGGCAGGCCCAGCGGCAGCACGAATAAAAAAAGCACGATGAGGAGAGCGTAGTGACGCTTCATGGATCTCCCAGGCTTGCGGCCCGGCGCAATCCCGTCTCCGGTGCGTCGGGCCCATGATGGAAGTGGCGGGGTGCGCCCTGGAGGGATGCACCGAATTCAGAGCTTCCCGAGGGTCTTCTCGACGGGCCTTCTCTCAGGAACAAAAACATGAGGAATCTTGTCCTCGTTCCATTCCTTCGATACGTAGAGAGCGCAGTAACAGCTGCCGTATTCGTCGACGTCCGGTCCCCGGTATACACAGGGACAGATGATGTCCTTGTCCCATTCCCTGTCTTCAGAGGCAAGCCGGCAGGGGCAGCACATGTAGCCATACCGCTCCCGATTGGTGATCAGTCCCTCCAGCAGGGCGATTACCTTTTCCCTGTCCCGGTTGAAAAAGAATCCCCTGGCCTCCTGGCTCTTTTTCAGCATCTCATGGAGCTGCTCAACGTTCATGACAGATTCAGGGCCTCCTTGATCTCATCGGCGCGGAATCCAACGATGATCTTGTCTCCGATGATGAGCGTCGGAAATGAGCAGTTGGGGTTGATTTGCTTGATCTCCTCAATGACCTTCTTGCGCTCCTCGCCTTCCAGCTTGTCCACGTCGACGCATTCGTAATCGACCCCGCAGCCACTCAAAAAATCCTTGGTGTTTCTGCAGTGGACACAAGTGGTCAACGCGAAAAGCTTGATATCACATTCTTTCATCTGGGACCTCCACTTTGGAATACTTTTTCACTGTGAAACTCGCCGCGGTTGAAACACGCTCTGTCACCATTCTCACAAAACATCGCGGATGTCTACCCCATCACGAATCCCGAGCCGAGTCAGCGCAAAGTCGTATTTCACCGGATCTTCCGGACTTATGGCGCGAAATGCGTCGGTGATTTCCAGGGCTGCGCGCAGGTCTGCCTGACGACGCGCGGTGAGATCGAGGGCCCCCGCAATGCGAAACATGTGGGTGTCCAGTGGAATGAGAAGCCAGGAAGGATCCACGCTTTTCCAGACTCCGAGGTCCACGTCATCTTCCCGAACCATCCAGCGGAGGAAGAGATGCAGCCTCTTGCACGCGCTCCCCTTGACCGGCCTGGGCAGGAGCATGCCCTCCAGTCCATCCGGGCAGGCACAGCGCAGTCGGTGGGCAAAGCTCTCGAGGGCGGGAAAAACCGTCGCATCTCCAGGGCGGCAGCCTGCCAGGAAGCAGGCCTCCAGCGATCCGAACCGCAACAACATCTCGCGCATGCCCCCAAGGAGAGCGGCCAGCTCGGCTCCGGTGGTGAATCGGTGCTTGAAGCTCCTGAAAATGGACTGGATGCGGTCCAGCGAATTATCGAGGAGAAACTGGCCGGGAGACGGATTCATGCGCTCCAGCACGCAGGATACGCTGGCAAGGATCTGCCGGACCCGCCCGTAGGCCAGGCAGGCGGCAACCAGCCCCACGATCTCACGATCCATGAGCTCACTGTATCGATGGACGAATTCCAGCGGATCCGGATGGATGCAGTCTTTCCGGTTGTAGCGCCGATAGAGCGCTTCCAGGGATGAGCGGCTGAAAACGAGCTTCATGCTTCTCTCGCATTCCTCGAATACACGCTTTGCAGTCCTCCGTCGGAAGCTTTCGGCATCGGGCTCCGGCGGGAGGCCCTTTCATGATCTCCAAAGAATTGATCCAGGTCAATGGATGGGAGTGAAATTCGCGCTAATCTGCTCAATGAAGAGGTTGGACATGGTGGGTGTCGAAGGGGTCGGCATCGAGCCCCGGGTCCGGACCGGTCATGGCAAGAAAGGGAATCACCCGATGAAATGGACCGTTGAAGCTGAGGAAGCCGTTGCGCGCGTGCCTTTCTTCGTCCGAAAGCGCGTCAGAAAGAGGGTTGAAGAAGAGGCTGCCCGCCGGGGCGCCTCCGTGGTCCTCCTCAAGCACGTTCACGATTGTCAGAAGAGGTAGCTGAAGGATATGGATCAGGAGGTTCGGGGCTTCCAGGTCGAAACGTGCTTTGGGCCCGGCGGCTGCCCCAACCGCGCATCGGCCGTGGAAAACATGGCGGAGAGGCTTGAAGCCCTCCTGCGCCGAAAGAACCTCAGGGACTTCTGGACGCTTCCCATGAGCGAGACCGTCCATGCGAAGGGTATGATGGGAGATGGCCTTGACGCCTTAAGGGCAACTCTACAAAGGCTCCTCCCAAGGGGCGCCTGGAGTTGGCGAACTTGAGGGGTGCATCGCTTTGCATGTTTATGTTACAATGGTTTTGTTCATGAATAAAACGACGCCCGGCCTTCACCGCTGGGGCGGGCTCATGTGCCCATGATTTCACACGGTAACAACCCGACTGTCGAGGGTGGATACGAATGAACGATGTCTCGAGGCTTCCCGGCGATGAGGATATGTTCCGGGAAATCAACAGCCGGCTCGAAGCTTTCCCCAATCGTCGTGACAGCCTGATTCCCATTCTTCAGATGATCCAGCAAAGCTGCTCCTACCTGCCCCCCCAGGCCATGGAATATGTCGCGGGCCACCTCCAGGTCTCCGTATCGGAGATTTATGGCGTGGCGACGTTCTACAATCAGTTTCGCTTTCATCCGCCGGGAAGACACCAGATCAAGGTATGCCTGGGAACCGCCTGTCATGTCGTGGGCGGAGACATCATCCTCGAAAACTTCGAGCGCAAGCTCGGCATCAAGGACGGAGAAACCACGGCCGACCTGGAGTTCAGCCTGGAGAGAGTGGCGTGCGTTGGCTGCTGCGCACTGGCTCCCGTTGCGGTGGTGGATGAGACGACACATGGACACATGGCCCCCAGCAAGGTGGAGGGGATTCTGCTGGGGTTTGAGATCATGAGGGACCAGGCCGAAAGGGAAGGTCGGACCCGAGATGAAATCTGATCAGGAGTCCCCGGGCGCTCGTTTCGCGAGACTTCAGGACGAGTGCGGGAAACGGTTTCAAGCCAGGATGACCCCCGGTATTCCGGTAATCTCCATCGGCATGGCCACCTGCGGGCTGGCCGCGGGGGCCCTCGAAACCCAAAAGGCTTTCGAGGCCATTCTCGAGGAGAGAGGCATCAAGGCGCGCATCGAATCCGTCGGCTGCCTCGGACACTGTTACGCCGAGCCGCTGGTCGTCATAGAGAATCCAGGCTTTCCCCCCATTGCCTATCATGAGGTGACTCCCGGCAAGGCGAAAGCCCTGGTCAAAGCCTTCCTCGAAGAGGGAGATCCTGTTTTCGAGTTCGTTCTCGGGGCCATGGAGGAAAACGACCTCATCCCGACCGTCATGGACTTCCCGAGGTTCCACCTCGAAAAAAGGGTGGTGCTGGAAGCCTGTGGCAGGATCGATCCATCCGACCTGGACGCCTATGTGGCGGCGGGAGGTTATGCCGCCCTGGCGAAGACTCTTGCCATGCCGCCCGGAGAGGTCGCGCGCACGGTGCTGGAATCGGGGCTTCGGGGCCGAGGGGGCGCGGGGTTTCCCGCCGGCCTCAAGTGGCAGTGCGCCGGCAGTTCGGATGCCGGGGTCAAATACGTGATCTGCAACGCCGACGAGGGCGACCCCGGCGCTTACATGGATCGCACCATTCTCGAGAGCAATCCTCACCAGGTCCTCGAGGGTCTCGCCATTTGTGCTTACGCCGTCGGCGCCTGTGAGGCCATCATTTACGTGAGAGCCGAGTATCCTCTTGCCGTCACCACCATCAGCAGAGCCATCGCCCAGGCGCGGGAGCATGGGATTCTCGGCGATTCGGTCCTCGGGACGGATTTTCATCTCGACGCTCAGGTCTTTCAAGGTTCCGGCGCCTTCGTGTGCGGTGAGGAAACGGCATTGATCCAGTCTCTCGAAGGGAAGCGAGGAATGCCGCTGCATCGACCGCCCTACCCGGCTCGAAGCGGTCTCTGGGGAAAGCCCACGGTCATCAACAATGTGAAAACCCTGGCTTCGGTGCCGCCCATCATGAGGAATGGCGCGGACTGGTACCGAACCATCGGTTCCAGGAGGAGTCCCGGCACGGCCATTTTCTCCGTCGTCGGCAAGGTGGTGCATCCCGGCCTTGTCGAAATTCCCACGGGCACGACGCTCAAGACCCTTGTTTTCGATGTCTGTGGTGGCCCGCCGAAACAGAAGGCCTTCAAGGCCGTTCAGATAGGCGGGCCGTCGGGTGGCTGCCTTCCGGGGAGCTTTCTCGAAACTCCCGTCGATTTCGATTCCCTGACCGAGGCGGGGGCCATGATGGGCTCGGGTGGAATGGTCGTCATGGACGAAGACAGCTGCATGGTCAACGTTGCCCGCTATTTTCTCGATTTCACCCAGAAGGAATCCTGTGGCAAATGCACCTTTTGCAGAATCGGGACCCGGCATCTTCTCAACATCCTGGACCGGATCACGCGGGGGGAAGGCAGGGAGGATGACCTTGAAAAGCTGGAGTCGCTGAGCGCGGACATCAAGGAAGGCTCCCTCTGCGGCCTGGGGAAGACCGCTCCGAACCCCATCCTGACCTCCCTGCGCTACTTCCGCGACGAGTATGAGGCTCACATCCACGAAAAGCGCTGCCCCGCCCTCATGTGCCGGGCCATCACGGCTTTCTACATCGACCTGGAAAGGTGCGCCCGCGGCTGCGACGCCTGCGTGGGATCATGCCCCGTCGAAGCCATCTTCACGACCCGTGGGCGGAAGAAGGCCATCGATCAGGACCGCTGCGTCAAATGCGGGGAATGTATGGTGGCATGCCCCGCCGAGTACGACGCCGTGAGGAAGGTCTCTCCCGCAGAGATGGCGCCCATCGTCGAACGGTTGGAGGAGTGACCGGGCATGGCTCAGATCACCGTGGATGGTAAAATCATTCAAGCGGAGGAGGGGAAGAGCCTCCTCGAGGCTTGTCTCGAAAACGATATTTATATACCGAATCTCTGCCATCTCCACGGCATGATCCCGCCGCCCGCTTCCTGCCGCCTCTGTTTCGTGGAGATCAGGGGAAAGCAGAAGCCGGTCACTTCGTGCAACACCCCGGTGGTTGACGGTCTCGAAGTGACGACCGATGGCGAAGCAGTCCGTCGGTTGCAGCGCACGGCCCTCAGGCTGCTGCTCTCGGTCCACAAGGTCGAGTGCAAGATATGTCCGTCCAACCGCAGATGCCCCCTCCAGAAAATGGCGCGGTTTCTGGGCGTGCGTCTGAGGCCCAGGCGCATCGAGCATATCGACCGGGAGAGGCCCAAACTCCCCGAATCAGGGCTTTTCGATTACCTCCCCGAACGATGCGTTCTCTGCGGAAAGTGCATCCACGTGTGCGAGCAGCGAAACCGCCTGCCGCTCCTCACCTTCGCCAAGCGTGGCTTCGATACCGTGGTGGCCTCCTTCCCGCAGGCTGAGGCTCTCGCGTCCAGTGACTGCAAGCTCTGCGGGGCGTGCGTCGAAATCTGCCCCGTCAGCGCCCTTTCCTTCCGTCCGTATGAAATCGTTATTCCCAAATAAATAAAGCTCAAGTCGCCTTTACCCGGAGTCGAAATATTGGTTGCACTGTATCGAGGCTCGCCGGCGCTTTCACTTCATCCACCATGTTGACCAGTGACGATGGAAAGGCCAATGAGCGCGTCGATCAATGACGTTTTTGGTTTTTGTAATGCGATAGGCCCGGACAAGGTCTTTGGAGGGTAGCAAAGTGATTCGGCAGATGAGCTGCAATGAAGTCAAAGCCCTGCATTACGAGCTTCTGCTGAAGGATATCCTTGCCTCGGCGGAAAAGCTTCCTCCATTCCCCGATGTGGTCTGGAAGGTCATGTCTCTCCTCAGGAAGACCGCCCCCGTGCAGGAGATCGAACAGGTCATTCAATACGATCCCGTCATCACGGCAAGGGTGCTGATGCTCAGCCAGTCTGCATTCTACGGTCGAAAGACCCGGGTGAGCTCACTTCGGGAAGCCATATTCGTTCTGGGCAACCAGAAGCTCATGCAGGTCGTCCTCACCAGCTGCGCCTCGCGCTTCTTTCAGAGCCGGCCCAGCGGCTCCGACGGGGACGAGCGCGAGCTCTGGTATCATTCAGTGGCCACGGCGGTGACGGGGGAAACCCTGGCTCGCCAGCTCAAGCACAAAAAAGTGCTGACCATCTACACGGCGTGCCTGCTCCACGACATCGGTAAGACCGTTCTCAACCAATACGCCAAGGTATACCTCCACCTCAGGGTGACCAATCCCAAGCTCGACGGCAAGGGGCTAATTTCGGCCGAGCGCAAGACCCTGGGGATCGACCACCAGGAACTGGGGGAGCTGATCGCCCGGCGATGGCAGTTCCCAAAAGAGGTCGTGGAAGCCATCGGCCACCACCACAATCCCCTGGCGGTCAAGCATGATGCAGACCTGGCCATGCTCGCGTACATCGCCGATCGCATTGTGAACGACATGGACAAGGACCACGCAGAAACCAACCCCCTCGATCCTGAAGAGGACCAGGTCTTTGCGCACTGGAAGCTGGATGGGGAGGATGTCGAAAAACTGCAGAACAAGATCATTGACGCCATGGAAGGCATTCAGCACTTCCTCAATCACTGAAGCATCACCCCAAACCGATGGCCGACCCGCATCGCCTGCAGGGTGGGACCCGCCCTTGATTCACCCGCACCCGATGAATGCCTTCATGCCGTTTGAAAACAATGGCGCGTGGTTGGATGTGAAAAAGGGAGGTTCTCGCTTCAGGATTTCCGCGATTGCCGGATGTCTCTTGACCTCCCTGTCCAGAAAGCGCCTCACCAGGGCTCGATCCCAGCCGCGCGGATGCTTGAACGCCGCATAGAGCGACAGGTCCCCCTCATAATGCCGGTACGTCCCCAAGTCCCCCGAAAGCCCACTGCTCAGCGGAAGGTTGAACAAGGCCAGGTTGAGATGATCGATGAACGGGCTGCTCCGGACCGCGAAATCCAATGTCTTTCGAGCGTCGGCCTCCGTTTCCGAGACTGTTCCGAAGAGCAGGTAAACGTATGTGGAAATCCCGGCCTCCTTGAGGCACTTCAAGGCGCTCTCGGCGGTCCTGACGTCGATTCCCTTCCCCTCACCATCCAGCACTCCTTGTGAGCCCGATTCGATTCCAAGCTTCAGCATGACGCATCCCGAGCGCTTCAATGCCCGGCAGTAGTCGGGCTCGCAGAGCTCCCTCGTTACCCGAACAAACCCATACCATGGAACCTGAAGCGGGTTTCGGCACAGGGCGGCGAGCAGTGAGGGGCTGATGGCGTTATCCAGCAGATGGATGAGCACCGGCCGGAGTCGTTGGACATGATGCTCCAGGTCGTGCAGGACCCGTTCGGTGCCAATGGGGCGGTACGGATTGCCCTCGGCCCGCTCGGGGCAGAACGCGCAGCGATTCCAGTAGCAGCCGCTCGATGCGGCGTAGGGAAGGATGCGGCCCGGAGACAGGTATCGATCCCAGGGCATGTCGTCATAATCGGCGACATCAGGCGGATTTGTTCTCGGGCGACAATCCCGAAGCTCGAGCAGAAAGGATTCTCCGGGGCCGTCCACGAGGTCATCCACAAGGCCTTCGAAAGGGTTTCTCCAGCCGGGTCCCCTTTTCCAGGACGTGACCAGGCCTCCTCCCAGGACGATCCTGACCCGAGGAAACAGGCGGCGGACCATTCCGATCATGGCGAAGGTGCACAGCGCCTGGCTCATGAAGCACAGTGAAAAGCCTACAATGGACGGCTTGAGTCTCTCCACCCTCTCAACGAGTCCCTCTCCAAGGAAATCGTGGAACGGGATCCTCTCGGGATTCTCCGAGGCAGCCAGCAGGTGGTCGCTGCGCACGGGAAGGAGATCGTTTCCCGAAAGGTTGGCCAGACCCGCAAACAGGGAGCCCTTCCTGGAGTTGATCTCGAGGAGCCGGTTCAGATCCTGCGCTGCCCGCTTATAGCGATCCAGGTTGGAGTAGCCGCTCCAGCTCCGCATGAGCGCCAGGTGACCCTCTCGATGGCGGCGCCCCCGCAGGGTCCATGTGTCGTTTTGAGAGCCCCTGTCCCGATGGATTTCAGTGGTCACGGCATCGAGGTTGGCATCCCAGACAGAGCATTGCATCCCATGCCGGCGAAGGGAGCCGGCCAGGAGCGCAAGGCCGGGCGGCGGCTCGCAGGGTTTGGCCGAAGGGGCGTAAATCAGAATCATTCCCGAACATCCGGAAAAGGTCATCCCAGGGCTGCCGGCCGCGGCTTCGTCCAGGTCCACTCTCGAACCCCGGCCTCAGGCGGCGATCATGTCACAGGAACTCAAGATTGTCAAAGAAGGGGCTTTGCACTAAGATAATAAGGTTAAATACGATTGGCATGGTTACCACCGACATCCCGCTGAGCATATTTACCGCACCCCATTCCTGGAGAGCCGCCGATGCAGTTTGAAGGAACCGAACGCTACTACCTGAGCCCGGAGCTGCGTGAAATCGTCAACATCGCCATCGCCATGGGAAAACCACTTCTTCTGACCGGAGAGGCCGGCACCGGCAAGACCCAGCTTGCCTTCGAGATCTCGCGCTCCCTCGACCTCCCGATGGAGGAGGCCCGCTGCAAATCCACTTTCAAGGGCGAAGAGCTCTGCTACGTTTACGACACCGTCCTCCGTCTGAACGACTCACGGTTCGGAAGCGGCGAAACCGGGCGCGATGTCAACAACATCTGGGACTACCTGAGGTTCGGCCCCATCGGTCGAGCGTTCCTTGCCGAAGACCGGCGGGTGCTGCTCCTGGACGAGATCGACAAGACCGACTCGGACACCCAGGACAATCTTCTGGACGTTCTGGAAGAAGGGTCTTTCATCATCCGTGAGATCAACCACAAGGTGAGCGCCCGGCAGACTCCCGTCATCGTCATCACCAGCAACGCCAAGCGCGAGCTGTCGGATCCCTTTCTGAGGCGCTGCTTCTGCCATTACATCCCGTTTCCTCCCCCGGATGAGATGCAGATCATCGTTCGACTGCACTTCCCCGACATCGCTGAGCCACTCCTGGATGCCTGCCTGACGACGTTCTACCGCCTGAGGGAGCAGGGTTTCGAAAAGCCCCCCGCCACGGCCGAGCTCCTGGACTGGATCGGAGCCATCAAGACCGGCGGCGGGCGAGGGCCTGGCACCGGCAAGGAAGTGAGTCACATCGGCACCCTCCTCAAGCGAACCGAGGATCTCTTGAAATTCCGCGGCGTTCGCCGCGCAAGCCGCTTCTGATATGTCGGAGGCTCCATGATCGGTTTCGTCTATCATCTGCAGGATGCCGGCATCCCGGTGAGCGTGCGTTACATCCTCGAATTCTACAGGGCCTTGCGGCAGGGGCTGGCCGGGGATCTGGATCAGCTGTTCCTGCTGGCCCGCCTCATCTTCGTCAAGCGCGTCGAGTATTACGACGTTTTCGAGCAGGCTTTCGCCTCGTTCTTCCTGGGGGCCGAAGGCACCACCCCCGCCGTGAGCTGGGAGGAGCTCATCGCCGGAAAGCCTTTTCAGGAGTGGCTTCGAGACCAGCTGGAGCAGGGGCTGCTGACGCCGGAGGAGCTCCGTGAATTCGACACCGAGGAGCTCCTGGCCCGGTTCTGGGAGACGGTTCTCGACCAGAAGGGCGAGCACCACGGGGGCAACCGCTGGGTGGGTACCCGGGGGAGGTCCCCCTACGGACACAGCGGCCAGCATGCCGGCGGCATCCGCGTGTACGGTCGAAGCCTGTACGGGTCGGCCCAGAAGGTCATCGACGATCGCCGGTACATCAACTACAGCGACCAGTCGAGCCTCTCCAACGAGAACCTGCGCCAGGCCCTGACCTCCATGCGCAGCCTGAGGCCCCTCGGTCCCGAAACCGAGCTCGACATCGACGAAACCATAGCCAAAACGGCGCGCAACGGAGGCGAGATCGAGCTGATCTTCCGGCGGGAATTGAGAAACCGCCTCAAGCTTTTCGTCATGCTGGACAACGGCGGCTACTCCATGACCCCCTACATCCCCCTGGTCAAGACCATCTTCACCAAGCTGCGGGACATCTTCAGGGATGTAACCTTCTACTATTTCCACAATTGCATTTACGGCACCGTCTACCGCGACCCCGAGCGAACCCTCGGCGTGAAGTGGGAGAAGCTCATCAGCGATGGCAAGAGCACTCGCCTGATTCTGATCGGGGACGCCAACATGGCGCCCGCGGAGCTCATGGCTGCGTACGGGTCCATCAGTCTGACCCACACGGTCCGCAAGCCGGGAAAGGAATGGCTCAATGAACTGAAAACCGCATTCCCGGTGAGCGTGTGGCTCAATCCCATTCGCAAGAACGTGTGGACCCGGGAAAGCTCCACCATTCAGCAGATCGGGCGCATTTTCCGCATGGAGGATCTCACCTTGGCGGGGATCAAGGAAGCGGTTTCCTACCTGAATGTGCAGGGCCAGGCCTACGACCGGCAGTGAGCCAACCTCCCGGACCCATGAAAGAAGCTCATCCGAACCCGAACCTCGAAGACCGGAGCCCGAAACCGTCCGCGCCAGCCATCAACCGCGAGGTCAGGCATCTGCTGGGGAAGGCCATTCACCATTACCGGCTCGTCGAGGATGGGGATCGCATTGCGGTGGCCGTTTCCGGCGGCAAGGACAGCCTGCTGCTCCTGTGGCTCCTGCGGGAGCGCCTGAAGTGGATTCCGGCGCGTTACGACCTCCTGGCCGTCCACGTGGACCCCGGCTTCGACTCCCGAGCCTCGGAAATCCTCAAGGGATACTTCGAACAGGAAGGCTTCGAGCACCGGATCATCCACACCGATCACGGTCTGCGGGCCCACTCCACCGAAAACAGGGAAAACCCCTGCTTCCTGTGCTCCCGACTCAGGCGGAAGGTGCTCTTCGAGACCGCTCGGGAGGCGGGCTGCGGAAAGCTGGCCCTCGGGCACCACCAGGACGATCTCATCGAGACCTTCATGATCAACATGCTCTACGGAGGTCAGATGGCGGGAATCGTCCCCCGGCAGCCCTTCTTCGGTGGAGAGATGGTCGTCATCCGGCCCCTGGTGCTGCTTCCGGCCCGAAAGGTCGAGCAGCTCGCCCGGCGCCTGCGGCTTCCCGTCACCCATAACGCCTGCCCTTCCGCCGATCGCAGCAAGCGGCTGGAAGTGCGGCGCATGCTGGAAGCCCTTTACGACTCCAACGCCAAAATCCGCGGGAATATTTTTCACGCCATGAGCAACGTCAACCTGGAATACCTGCCGCCCCCCATCGATGCATCCGGCCATGGGGCTGCAAACCTCATGCAGGTCTGGCTCGACAAGGCATGCCTGCCGGGAGGCGGCCGGGCGAATGCCGTCGGGGCGGCCTCGACGCCGGAGCGTGCGCGGCCCTGACGGGGGCCGCCGCGGTCCCAGCCCCGCCCGTGTTAATAATGGAGGCCCGATGAAGACTCTCTACCTCGTGGATGGAAGCTCTTACATCTACCGCGCGTTTTATGCCCTGGGCCGCTTCAGCAGCTCCAGGGGACTGCCGACCCAGGCCGTCTACGGCTTTGCAACGATGATGGCCAAGGTGATCCGCGAGAAGAAGCCCGATTACCTTTGCGTGGCCTTCGACGCTCCTGGCCCGACCTTCAGGCATGAACGATTCGAGAGCTACAAGGCCACCCGCCAGAGCATGCCCGAGGATCTCGCGGTCCAGATCCCATACATCAAGAGGCTGGTCAGCCTCAACGGGATCCCGCAGCTGGAAATGGAGGGCTACGAGGCGGACGATCTCATCGCCACCCTGACCCGGCGCTCCCACGGACACGGACTCGAGGTCATCATCGTTTCGGGCGACAAGGACCTTCACCAGCTCATCCGGGACCCGTGGGTCTCCCAGTGGGATCCCCAGAGAGACCGGATCTTCACCGAATCGTCCGTCGAGGAGAAGCTAGGCGTTAAGCCGTTCCAGGTCCGGGACTACCTGGCGCTGCTCGGCGACAGCTCCGACAACATCCCGGGCGTGAAGGGCGTTGGCGAGAAGACGGCGCGTCAGCTGATCCGGGAATGGGGCTCGCTGGAAGCCGTCTATGACCACCTGGAAGACATTCCCACTCCTTCCCTTCGGAAGAAGCTGCGGGAGGGCAGGGAAAGCGCGTTTCTTTCAAGGGAGCTCGTGACCCTGGACCACGATGCTCCCGTGACCGTCGACGTGGCGGAGCTGGAGCCGGCCGCCGCCGACCTCGCCCACCTGAGAGAGCTCTATGAAGAGCTGGAATTCAAGAGCCTGCTGGAAGCTCTTCCCGAGGAGTCCGAGGCGGGCCGCATCGCCCGCGGGAGGCCGGAGGCCGAGGCGCCAGAGGCGATGCGCTCCCAGGCCTTCCGCCTCGTTCCCTGCCAGAAGCTCCTCGATGCCGCTTCCGGGACTGCGGGACCCGATCCCTGTTCAGTCCGAACGACGGCGGTCGACGGCTCCCCCATGCGGGCCGAGCTGCAGGGAGTTGCCGTGGCCACCACCACGGGAGAGGTGGCTTACTGGCGCACGGCCGATGGGATTCGCAGCACATCGGAAGCCATTGGGCCTCAGCTCGATTCCGCCCTTCTCGGCTTCCTCTCGAACCCCCGTATCCCCAAGGCCGGCGAAGACCTCAAGGCCGCCTGGATTCATCTCCGTCGACAGGGATGGAGCCTGGAGGGCATCGCCTTCGACACCAGGGTTGCCGGGTACCTCCTGGACCCCGGAGCCCAGTCCTACGGCGTCGATCGGCTGGCGGGCGAGCATTTGAGGACGACCTCGACGGGACCCGCTCCGGCAGGAGCCGAGGGGGCACCCGGGCCGGCATCCCCCGAGGAAGCCTGCCGGCTGGCGACTCTTGCCGGCCAGCTCGTCTCTCCCCTGAGAAAGAGCCTCCAGGAGGCTCACCTCCTTGAGCTCTTCGAGTCCGTCGAGATGCCGCTCGTGAGCATCCTTGCGGAAATGGAGCACCACGGGGTCCTGCTCGACGGCGCAAGGATCGAACAACTGGCCCGCCATTTCCAGGAGGAAATGGACCGGAAGAAAGCCGTCATTTACGACCTGGCCAAGGAGGAATTCAACATCCAGTCCCCCAGGCAGCTGGCGGCCATCCTGTTTGACAAGCTGGGGCTCCGGGTCGTCAAAAAGACCAAGAGCGGCCCGTCCACAGACATGAGCGTCCTCGAGGAGCTTGCCCTGGAGCATCCCCTGCCCGAGCAGATCCTCGTCTACCGGAGCCTCGCCAAGCTGAAAGGGACCTATGCCGACACGCTGCCCGGCCTCATCCACCCGGAGACCGGAAGGATTCACACCTCCTTCAACCAGACGGCAACCGCCACCGGGCGCCTGAGCAGCTCGGACCCAAACCTGCAGAACATTCCCGTTCGTTCCGATGAGGGCGTCAAGATCCGGGCCGCCTTCGTCGCGCCCCCCGGCTGTCGGCTCCTCTCGGCCGACTATTCCCAGATCGAATTGCGCATTCTGGCTCACTACAGCCGGGACCCCCATCTCACGGAAGCCTTTGAAGCCGACGCCGACGTTCATCGTCACACGGCGGCCGAGATGCTCAATATCACGCCTCTCGAAGTCACCCCGGAGATGCGGCGGCAGGCCAAGATGATCAATTTCGGCATCATCTACGGCATGAGCGCCTTCGGCCTGGCCCAGCGGCTGCGCATCACGCCGAGGATGGCCAGGACGGCCATCGAACGGTACTTCGAACGGTACAGCGGCGTCAGGAACTACATCGATGAGACCGTCGCCAGGGCGCGCTCCCTCGGGTATTGCCAGACGCTCCTGGGCCGGCGCAGGTTCATTCCCGAGCTCAAGAGCCGAAACCGCAACGTCCAGCAGCAGGGTGAGCGCCTCGCCGTCAATACCCCCATTCAGGGCACGGCCGCCGACCTGATCAAGAAGGCCATGATCGACGTCAGCCGCGCACTGAAGGACGAGAAGCTCCGAACGGCGATGATCCTGCAGGTGCACGATGAACTGGTTTTCGAGGTTCCCGACGACGAACTGGAGAGGATCAAGGAGTTGGTACGCGAGCGGATGGAAGCCGTCTGGCCGCTGTCCGTCCCTCTCAGGGTGGATGTGGGATGGGGAAGAAACTGGGCTGAAGCTCACCCCTGAGTACAACTCAGCACAATAGAGTGTCCACCGCTCGAGTCGTCATTCCGGCGGTTATTTAGCCCGAGTCCGCAGAAAAGGACTGGATGCCGGCCAAAAAACCCCCGGCATGACGAGTGACGAATGGGCATCTCATTCTGTGGAGCTGTACTGAGCGTCCGGCGGGACCAGGGGTGAGCAGGGCTTACCCTGGTGGAGCGGTGAAGCTCCGATTCCAAAAACAAGAGAGCCGCCAAAATGGGCGGCTCTCTTGATATATGCGACCGGGTGTCGGCAAGGACTAGCTGGAGGTCTTGGCCTTCTCGAGCTCGGAGCGAAGGCGCTCGGCTTCCTGTTTGTACTTCTCGGCTTCTTCCTTGTAGTCAGGGCCGGCGGAGGTCGCGGCAGCTTCTTCCTGCTTCTTGGGGAATGGGAGCTTGTCCTTGACTTCGTCATATCCGAGATAGGCGGCCATGGCGCCACCAAGCAAGAGCATCAGGGGAACCGCGCCTGCCAGCAGGTGCAGGAAAGGGCCGAAAAAGGCGAAAATTCCTATGAGCCCCAAAAAAGCTGCCGCTATACCTCCCAAGAAAACCTTCATGATCCTTCCTCCTTTAACTGATTCAAAACTCGTTTGGAATGACCAACATCGTGGAGAGCCACCGTGCCCGCAGAGCCAGTACGACCGTACACCCTCAATTTACAGGAAAAACGGCTACTGCTTAGCACGCCGATACCAAGATTGCAAGACCGAATTTGGTGCCCGCGTGGCAAATGCACACCCAGGAACAAGCTACAGCCCGGTATACAGCTCAGCTCCGGTTTGATCAAATTGGAATCCAACGGTCCGACCTTCATGCAGTACCTCGTTCCGCTGCGAGTTTTGCATTAGAACCTTTTATGCCCTACAGTGGAACAACATCCGGGCTCATTTCCCGTTGTAGTGTTAGGAGGAGCTCGAGGCCGAAAAGGTCGTGCGGTATAAGCGCAAGGTCGGGACGTGCCAGCTCCCGGACTACCCGTTCAGGTACATGCCCGAGAAGTTCCGTGCCTTTCACCAGAGACGTCACCAGCCGAGGAGACACATGAGCCAGCCCGCAGCTTCCGACCGTTGGACTTCGAGGGTCGCCCGCATCGCCCCTGGCCTGCCCTCGCTCCTGAGCTACCGCTTCGCCGAGGATTTCCGTTACGACCTTGTTGCCGGGGTCTCCGTGGCCGCGGTCGCGCTGCCGGTGGCGGTGGCGTACGCCCAACTGGCCGGCTTCGAGCCGGTCATCGGCCTGTATTCAGCCATCCTGCCGCTGGTAGCCTACGCGCTCTTCGGCACATCCCGGCAGCTGATGATCAACCCCGACGCATCGGTTTGCGCCATTGTGGCTACCGCGGTAACCCCCCTGGCCGCCGGAGACCATGAGCTTTACTGGTCGCTGGCGGTGACGCTCACGTTCCTGACCGGACTGTTCTGCATCGCCGCCAGTCTCCTGCGGTTGGGGGCGCTGGCCGACTTCCTGTCGAAGCCGATCCTGGTGGGCTACCTCAATGGCGTGGCTATCAGCATCTTTCTCGGCCAGATCGGCAAGATCTTCGGCTTCGCCATCGAGACGGACCACATCGTCCCACGCCTGCTGGAGCTCCTGTCCAAGCTGCCGAATACCCACCTGCCCACCCTGCTGGTGGGCGTCGGCGCATTTGTCATCCTGTTCGCCGTCAAGCGCTTCCTGCCGCGCCTGCCGGCGGCGCTGGTGACCATGATTTGGGCCGGAACCGCAGTGGCCTGGTTCGGTCTCGAAGCGCGGGGCGTCGCCGTGCTGGGCGAGATCCAGAAGGGATTGCCGCCGCTGCGCGTGCCGACCGTCCCGCTCGAACATCTCCCGTCGCTGCTGGCCAGCGCAGCGGGCGTGGCGCTCGTCTTGTTCACGAGCGGCATGCTCACCTCACGCAGCTTCGCCGAGAAGAACGGCTACACGGTGGATACCGACAAGGACTTCGCCGCCTTCGGGGCGGCCAACATCGCCTCGGCGCTGTCACAGGGCTTTGCCGTGACGGGTGCGGATTCGCGCACCGCCATGGCCGACGCCTCCGGCGGCCGAACGCAGCTGACCGGTCTGGTGGCCGCGGCCACGATTGCCGCGGTTCTGCTGTTCCTGACCGAGCCTTTGAGCTTCGTGCCCATCGCGGCGCTGGGAGCGGTGCTGATCCATGCCGCGCTCGGCCTGTTCAACGTGCGCACCCTGCAGGGCATCTGGGGCATCGACCGAAAGGAGGTCTTCCTGGCCGTGCTCACGACCTTGGGCGTGGTTGCGGTCGGCGCGATCAACGCGATCCTGATTGCGGTCGCCATTGCCCTGTTGCGCTTCGTGAAGTTGACTGCAAGGCCACGGGTCACGACGCTGGGCAGGGTCCAGGGGCTTCCCGGCTTGCATGCCCTGGATGATTATCCCGACGCGCAGACCTGGCCCGGACTCCTGATCTTCCATTTCGACGGACCCATCACGTTCTTCAACTCCCATTATTTCGCGGAGCGCGCCAGGCAAGCGGCCGCGGCAGCGGGGCCCGAACTGCGCTGGTTTGTGCTGGACCTCTCGCCCGTAAGCCTCATTGACGTGACCGGCATGTGGGCCATTCGGCGCCTCCGGGAGGACCTGGCAAAGCAGGGCGTGAAGGCCTTTTTTGCCGGCCGCAGGACACAGATCGTGAAGTGGGCTAATGAGACCGGCCAGGACCCGGCCAGGATCGAGCAGCGGGCTTTCTCCAACGTCCTGACGGCTGTGGAGGCTTACCTCGAAAAGGCTGCCGGCTAAGCCGGGGCGGTGGCCAGCGCCAGGCCAATCGGCCAGGGCTCCTCATCGTCTTCCGCATGCTCGGCGCTGCCAAAGAGCTGGCGATGGGTTTTGAGGGAAAACACCATACCGAGACCGAGAACGCTTTTGAAGGCCTCGGTGATATCCTTGCCTCCGGCCGTGCCCCCGACGATGTCCCGGCCCCGGATGAAGAACACCTTCGGCTTGTAGGGCCTGCCGTCCAGAACCGCCTGGATGATGCCACCACCATCCCTTTCGAAAATCGAGATTATATTGAGAAGTGAAGCAGGACCCCGGCTTCAACGATGAAGGGAGGGGTCCGACACATTCGGGCCTGCGCGCGGGGATGTCCGCGCGCCTACCCGGAAAGGAGCTCTGCCATGGAAATCAAAACCATCCTTTGGCCGACGGATTACTCATCGGCCGCGGCGACTGCTGAGTCGTACGTCCTGAATTTGAGTGAGAAGCACGGAGCCCGGGTGCATTTGCTCCATGTTGCCGAGGATCTGACCCGGTTCGAGCATTACTGGGGCAGCGGACTGGATGAAAGGCATACCCGCAAAATACGCGAGTTCGTCCTTCGGGCTGCAAAAGAGCGACTGAGGAAGCTCTGCCAAGACAGGCTGACCCAATGCCCCCGATTCGAGGTGCACGTCACCCGGGGTGATCCACCCAGGGAAATAGTGGAACTGGCGAAAGAAATCGGGGCCGATGTCGTTGTCATGGCGACCACCCATGACACCAAGGGCAACTTCCCTTTTGACTGCGTCACGGAGAAGGTTTTGAAGAGCTCGGCGGTGTCTGTCCTGACCATCAATCCCAGGACTTACGGCAAGAGCTGATTTTTTGACCAATGCCGGTCATCACGGAATCCGCATGATCAACCAGCAAGACCGGTCAAGAACCGGAGCCGAATGGCTTCGTGAAAGGAACCGCGCAATGGATAACAAGGAACTGGTTCGTCTGGGTTTTGAAAAAGGGTGCAACCTGCATGATACGGAAGGGGCGGCGGAGTTGATCAGCGAAGACTATATGCTGCACGATCCTTCACAGCCTGACTTTCCGGGCGGTCGTGAGGCCTTCAAGGCGATGTGCAGCGGTTTTATGGAAGCGATACGGGACGCCTCCTGCACCATCGAGGATCAAATCGAGGAAGGTGACAAGGTGGTGACAAGGTTCACATTCTCAGGGTGTCAAATGAAGGACCTGCCGGACATTCCGTCGAATGGTGGATGCTTCACTGTGAGCGGGGTCACCATCAGCCGGGTGGCTGACGGCAAGATCGCGGAAGAATGGATGTACATGGACGAGATTGGCATGCGAAGGCAGCTCGGGGCCTCATAAGCTGCTCGTCCCAAGGGTTCCGGGATTCGATCCACGGATTCCGGCATGTGCTTCTGCCCCGACGCCACCAAGGTGGAATCGAGGGGGCTTTGCAGTGCCGGGCGGCTGCGGACGATACGAGCCTTCTGGAGGAGAATCCAGAGGGCTCTAATCGTTTGTGATTTCGGTTACTGTCTGGAGATGGCTTCAGCGAAAGGAGGACCCATCATTGATCTTGCATCTGTCCGGCCCGACTGCGCCCTATGACGCGGGCGTTTCTGCTCTGCCGTAGAACCCGGAGCATTCCCAACGCTTCTGAATGGCTTCCCACATGGCGAAGTCGTAGAGAGCGGCAATGCCCACCAGAACGTAGAAGGTTCTGGTCAGGGCCGGCATACTTCCAAGAACCCACGCTATCAGGTTGAATTCAAAGAGTCCCATCAGCGCCCAACTGATGCCGCCCATAAAGACCAGAACCGCTGCAGCCATATCCAACACCTTCATAAAACTGATTTGTTTCGCAGCCATTGGTGTACCTCCTGCTGAAAATGCGCACTGCGCATCGGGATTCTTCGGAGTGTCTTAATGTTACGATAACGACAGGCGGAGAAGTGTCAAGCAATCCAGCAGAGGTCGGCACCAGGGGGGACAATGCTGTCGTATGCATTTCCACCCCTCAATCCCAGCGCAGCCAAACGGTTTGATTCCTGGTCATCACGACCCGCGCTCCCATAGGTCCCCCCCTCAATACTGTTGAGTTGAGCACTCGATGCGGGCGGGCATGAAGCCCGCCCGAAGGCTTGGCGGAAACCGTTAAGTCAACAGCATTGAGATGCAGCGGGACAGCCCTGGAAAACATATCTGCTTTGGCAACGTCACAAGCTCTCACATTCATCACCTCTTTCCGACACCAGTCGAGCCTCCAAAGCTGCACGTGAATCGCTGGAGCAAGGCCGTCAGACGGACCACGCACGGCCGGCCGATGATTATGTTGTAGCTTGACGGATTGCCATCCAGCCACGTGAGTGGCATTTGCCGTTGAAATGAAGATGGTTGGCGGAAAGGCGGTGCTCGATGATGAATGAGACGACAAATCCCATGACGCTGCGGGAGCTCTGCGAGCTGGCAGGGTCAAGAAACATAAGGGTCATTGAGGCTGAGGGTCTCGGCGAGAAGAGCGGTCTTCGCTATCAGAAAAACGGGGTCGAGTGGATCGTTCTCAATTCGTACATGTCGGAAAATGAGAAGATCAGGGCCATGGGCTTTCTGATGGAAGAAAATCCCCAATTCGTTGAGCTTGATACTGCCAGGATAGCAAGGCAGCTCGGCTTGATTTCACTTCAGTGTCCGAAGGGTTAGTCGACTGAATGCTCTGATATTGTACATGGATTCAGAAGTCAGGAAGGGAAGGAGCGGAAGGCGAGGAGATGTGACGGAATGAAGAGAGATCGAAACGTCATGGTTTGAACAGGCGATGATGAGGATGGCGGGTCGAATCCAGGACATGCGTGAAAACAACAACAAGAAATCCATGGCCGTGGGATGGATTCATAAAGGATACTGTTGATTCCACGGGGATAGGAGTTGATCATGGATCTCCAGGAGAAAGAAAGCTGCAGCTACGACGATTCTGTATATCCCGAAGGTTCGGAAGTGTGCTGCGAAGGATATTGCCAGGTCTGCAGGGACGGGCGCTGGGTGGACACCATGGTTAAAAAGGAGAGCTACTAGCCTTACGGCTGCTGCAAGAACATTCCGGCAGCCAGGGTCCATGTACCATGCCGAGGAGAAGGAGCGACCGGAGGCGGCAGCGGATCGGGGAAATCGGCCAGGCTTCCATTCCGGTCAGGCCGACGCATCCATTCGGCGACGTTCAATGCGTCATGCTGTTCGGCGGTTTCCCCTTCCCTTGCAGGGCTTCCTCTTGCCTTCGACCTCCATCCATCAAATCACAGTAAAGATCCCCACCCAAAGGGTAAAGCTATGAAATCCAGGCTCCATGGGGGGTTTGAGTCAGAGCCGGTTTCAACGCGGAGTGTGGATTCAAGATCGCGAGCCGGGTCGATCCGGCAGAAATCGAGAACTATCAGGCGAAAGCGAAAGAGGTGGGATATTGGCGCGAGCTTCCTGTTTTATCAGGCGAAAGCGAAAGAGGTGGGATATTGGCGCGAGCTTCCTGTTTTATTGATGGGGTGAGTGATGGGACTCGAACCCACAGCCTCTGGGGCCACAACCCAGTGCTCTAACCGTTGAGCTACACCCACCATGAGTGAAATCAAGAAGATATTCTGATAACAGACATCCGTTTCGGAATCAAGCACATTTCACAGCACATTTCACGCGCGCGCCCGGCACTTCCGGCGGTGCCGCGGACAGGATGCCGCGTTTTCAATCCAGCACGGTCAATCCCTCGAAGTGCAACGTCAGTAACCGGCGAAGAGCTGAACACAGAGGGTCCCGTAA
>JALOOX010000003.1 GCA_025454175.1 Syntrophobacteraceae bacterium
AAAGAGAAACATGCCTTCAATGTTTGAGCGGTAGCGGTAGATGGTGATGATCTCTTGCGGCGAGAGATCGAGATCCGAGCACATCAGGATGAAACGGTCCTTGCCATCGACGACCAGCACGAAACGGATGCAGTCCTTGACGGGCTGCCAGAACAGATCGATGCAGAAGTACTCGACAGTTTCGAGTTTTCCGCGGATTGTGAGCTCCGCCTTCTGGAACAGGTTGGGAAAGTCGAAGATGTCCGCGAGAGGACTACGGGACAGCCCACGAGCGGAAGTGTGTCCGGGTTCGCCTGACGGTCACCGGGGAAGGCCTGGAAATCATTGGCGACAGCCCCTATCCGCAATTGTTGGAGGATTTGCTGGCGGCCCTCGATCCGCGACGCATTGAAAAGACCCTTTGCGGGTGATGGTGAGCTGATCCTGGAAGCCATGCCTCCGGCGAAACCCCGAAGGCAAGCCTGAGGCCGGAATCCAGCGGCAAGCCCCTTGGGTGGGAAGTTATACTCGAAGGCGTCGTTTTCCAGACCTCGAAGAGTGCCCGACCGCAAGCCGCAGCATGCCGTTTCGCGGTCAACCGCCCCTGGCTTCGAGGAGCAGGGGCCATCCAGTATACCGTTTGCCCCTCGGACGGTCAGTTCCTCATTTCACGCTGAAGTCAACCTGAAACCGCTGAGTGACCGAGCTTTCGCCCTCCCATTCACGCCAGTGCTTCAGGCGCAGCCGGCAGGCACCGGCTCTCGTCGCGAGAAATTTGAGCTCCCTGTTCCCCGACGCGCCGATGGCCGCACCTGGCTCGAATCTGTCGCCGGTCCCCTGGAGTCCCTCGGCCGTCTCGACTGTCCATTGATAGCCCGTTGTGGGGTTTTCACCCAGGCGAACGGTGATGGTGTCGCCCAAGGCCACGACAAGGGTCCTGCCGGAATCCCGCTCGGTCAATGTCATACTGGCTTCCTCCGTCGACAAACCTGATGCGTTGCTCATGGGCACCTGTGTCGGGCTTGGGCTGCCATGGGCAAAATGCTCGGCGGCAACGAACAAGAGAGCAGTGCACAGGATCGATTCCATTTCTCCTCGACTCCTGGCTAAAGTGCCTTGGCGACCCTCACGTTATCTTCCCAAGGGTCAGAACTGAGGGCGGAAATCAGGTTGGCGTTGCCCGAGCTTCTGACCAGCGTCTCGGCCTTTCCGGCACGCTCCAAGGTCTCTTCCAGCACGGTGTCTTTCAACTCCTTGCGCTTTGCGTAGTCCGCCTTGAGTCCCAGGGTCCCGAGCCAGCCGGTCCAACCTGCTCCGATCACCAGCGCTTGCAGGATGTCTGCAGCCAAAATGGTCGCCACCGCGCCACCCAGGATGACATAGAAAAACGCGGCGATGCCAAACTGCCGCCAACGTTCGGCGCGCAGGTCATCCCGCAGGTTGTTTACCGCTCTTTCCACGGCTTCAATGGCGGTGCCATCGGGGGGCGAGGTTGCCATAAGCCTTTTCAGTTGTTCATAATAGGTATTGAGCCGAGCATTATCAGCGTCGATCTGTGCCTGTCCCGCGGTGCCTGGAACGGTGCCGCCAATGAGGCCAAATACCGTCACGAGCGCTCCGACGAGTCCCAAACCCCCGAGCAACAGGCCTCGACCCCACTGTATCGGAGAAGCCGTCGCCCAAGTCAACAGCTTGACATTGGTGATTGATTCATGAGCGGGTTGTGGCTCACTCCCGAGCACGAAGCCCGACATGAAAAGAGACATCCAAGTCAGCAGGATTCCCACTGTCAATAGCCGTTTCATGGCGCACCTCCTGTCCGACATCCCGTCCTCTGGAAGTCGGAGCGGCGCAGGCGGCGCCGCTCCTTGTCTGACTATCTCCTTGTGGCTTCACCAGTGGATCAGAAAACGTACATCTCGTAAATCATTCCATCGCTTTCTTCCCGGTAATTGACGATGGAGCCTTTCTCGCGGGCGTGCGAAGCCAGCATCGTGAGCGCCACGATGGCGCTGTCGGAGTTGTTGACCAGTCTCTTCCAGCCCACGCCTTCGATGCCTGCCCATGAATTACGGTTCTGGTTGATCGACCAGAGCGCTGTGATCTTCTTGTTGTTCTGCCAGGCGCCAACGGCTGCGACTGCCTGAGCCGATGCGGGCGCCGACGGTGCCGCATCGCCCATCCCTGCTGCAATGGCGGGTGCGGGCGGGCCCTCGGTCAGCAAGCCGACCACACCAGCAGGGGGCGTTTGGGTCGGCATCGAGCCCTCAACGCTGACAACGCTCTCCGTGGATCCTCCCGGTCCCATTTGCGGTTTCGCTTCAGTCATCTCAGCTCTCCTCTCGGTTCTCAATAGACGTAGACCTGTTTGATTACGCCCTTGTCCTCGTAGAAGTTGACGGGGCGCCCGGCCGCCTTGGCGGCGATGAGCTGTGCAAGCATGTCGAAGAAGATGTTGTCGTTGTCGGGCGAGATCCTCCGCCACCCCAGGCCGTCGAAGTGGACCCATGCGTTGCGGTCCTGGTTGATGGCCCAAAGCCCGTTGACTCGCCGGTTGTTCTGCCATCCCGTGTTTTCGACGGCGTCGACACCGTGATTGAGCCAGCTGTCAATCCCGCATTCGCCGTAGGCAATACAGAAGAACCCCTTGTCGCCCCATCCTGTGTTCCAGCTGTTTTTGCAGATCCAGTAGCCAGGGGTGTCGTTGTAGCCAACGATGGTCACACAGTGTCCGCCGGCTTGCGCACCCGTCACGTGTTTGTAGACTCCACTCTTGTAGCTGAAAAAGTCCTGATAGACCACGAAGCAGGCGCTCACCGGACCCTTCCCGGAGGAAATCCAGTCCTTGATCTGTGCCGGCTTGCCCGTCAAGACAGTGTAGCCCGTGATTTTCACGGCGCGCTCGGCCCAGTTGGAGCAAAGGCCGCTGCAGTCGGTGTTGGAAAGGTTGTAGGGGTAACAGGCCTCGTCAGCGACACCTTTGCTCTTGAAATCGTCCAATGCCTCATTCGGCCACCAGCCTGTGGAGCAGTTACGGCCACGGGCGCGGGCGTGGCAGAAGAATAGATGCGCCTCACTCAGATCCACAGCGAGGTTGGCGTCGTTGCGCTGTACTCGCAGTCGGCTCTCCACCGTGGCCACTGTCCCGAAGGCAACGCATGATCCACAGCTCTTCTGATCTGTGACTGGAGTGACGAAATTCCTCCCGCCCACATTGCGCAAGTCATAGGCTGCGGGGGCGCCGACGGCGGATAGCGCCGCTTCCTTGATTTGCGCCTGCTGCTGCAGCGAGCGCTGTGCGATCTCCTCCGCCGTGGGCTCCCCGGGAGGCGGCGTCACCCCAAGATAGCTCTGCTGTACCTCGAACGGTAGCGAAGATAGGCTCGTCACTCCGGCCTCCCATGGATCGCCTGCCCCGCTCAACGCGTTCCTGATCTCGGCCATGCCAATGTTGTCTGTTGCCATCCTGCTTCTCCTTTCCGCAATTCCTGGTCAAGACCCTGGCTCCAAGTGACAGTGCATGTAGATAGGTCCCGCTTTGTTGGGTTAGCTCATAAGCCACCACCCCCTCCCGATAAGCGTCCTGGGTAAACCAATCCATGGTGTGACAGAGACAGCCTCCGCCACGAAAAGTTCCTGGTACTTGGCTCCTGGTTTGAGGGGTTGCCGGGGGCGCAACGCCGCCCTACAGGTTGACCGGTACAAAGAGCTCCTGGTTCCTGGTTTCTGTTTCCTGGGTGAAGCCCCTTTTCATCGTTCAGGGTGCCCCATTGAAGCATAAGGAACTGCTACGAGACGTTTCTGGTTCCTGGCTCCTGGTTGAAGCTCCTTTTCGTTGTTTCGGGTGCCCAAGTGGGGGATGAGGAACTGCTTTGAGAAGAATTGAGCGGAATCATGGTTCGGCACTTATTTAAAGATGGTGGCAGACTGCCAGTGTTGAGACTGGATTTCAGTGAACCAGTTCACAGGTCATTTGTGAACTATTCAACTGATCTCCATTTTCAGGAAGGGAAGACGGGACTGAGACATAAAACTGATTTGAGCAGGAGAGTCCTCAGACGATTGTGACCGTCCAATGATTCAGGACGTATTTCAGCCTGCAGGTTTTCTCATGGCCATGGTATTTCGGCAGCATCACTTGAAATCAGAAAGCCTGCGCAGCAGGACTTCTTGGAGTAGGGGAGGGCCGTAGTCCTCGTATTCGTAGCGGACCCGCAGGATGGGCTTGTTCACCTCGAGCACCGACGAGAGGTCGATGGGGGTGGCGCTGAGGACCAGATCGCAGGGAGTGCGGTTGATGGTCTCTTCCAGGTCTCGGATCTGTTCCTCGCCGTAGCCCATGGCGGGGAGTTGGGGCCCGATGTGCGGGTACCGGGCGTAAGTCTCCAGGATGCTCCCCACGGCATGGGGGCGGACGTCCACGATGTGGGAGGCTCCGCACTTGCGCGCGGCGATGGTTCCCGCGCCGAAGGCCATGCCCCCGTGGGTGAGGGTCGGCCCGTCTTCCACCACCAGGACCCGCTGGCTGGTGATCTTGTCCGGGCAGAGGACGCTCACCGGGGACCTCGCCAGAACGATCTCGGCCTCGGGGGCGTAGCGCTCGATGTTGGACCGCACCGTCTCGATGTCTGCCGCCGAAGCCGTATCCACCTTGTTGATGACGGCCACGTCCGTCATGAGCAGGTTGGTCTCACCCGGGTAGTAGAGGAGCTCATGCCCCGCACGGTGGGGATCGAACACCACGATGTGCAGGTCCGGATGGAAGAAGGGGGTGTCGTTGTTGCCGCCATCCCAGACGATGACGTCGGCCTCCCGTTCGGCGGCCTCCAGGACCCGCGCGTAGTCGATTCCCCCGTAAACCACGATCCCCTGCTCCACCAGCGGCTCATATTCCTCCCGCTCCTCGATGGTGCACCGGGCCCGCTCGAAATCCGCGAAGGACTCGAACCGCTGAACCACCTGCTCCCTCAGGTCCCCATAGGGCATGGGATGCCGCACCACCACGATGCGCCTGGAGTGGTGCCTCAGGATCGAGCAGATTTTGCGCGTCGTCTGGGACTTGCCGCAGCCCGTTCGCACGGCGCATACCGCAATGACGGTCTTTTTCGATCGGAGCATGGTGTACGTGGCGCCAAGCAGGATGAAGTCGGCCCCTTCGGCCATGGCGATGGAGGCCTTGTGCATGACCTCCACGTGGGGCACATCGCTATAGGAGAAGGCCACCAGGTCCACCCGGTGCTCGCGGATGAGCCGAGCCATCTCTTCTTCCCTTTCGATGGGAATCCCCCGGGGATACTGCGCGCCGGCCAGCTCGGGTGGATAAACCCGTCCTTCGATGCGGGGAATCTGGGCGGCGGTGAAGGCGACGACCCGGTACCGCGGGTTGTCGCGGAAGTAAACGTTGAAGTTGTGGAAATCGCGGCCGGCGGCCCCCACAATGATGACCTTCTCAATCATGATCATCCTCTCCCGAGGCGACCGCCCAGGCCAGGGGATTCGGCTCCCGGTCCACCCCCTGCCTCACGAGGGTCAGGAAGATGGATCGCGGGATTTCGCGGGCGCCGAACCGCTTGAGGTGCTCGGTTCTGACCTGGCAGTCGATGAGCTCGTAATCCCACTGCTGCAGCCATTGGACCAGCTGAACCAGGGCCGCCTTGGATGCGTCGCTCCGGAGCGAGAACATGGATTCGCCAAAAAAGACCCGACCCAGGGCCACTCCGTAGAGTCCCCCAACGAGCTCACCGTCCAGCCAGCTTTCCACCGAGTGGGCATGGCCCTGCAGGTGAAGGCCGCAGTAAGCCTCGATCATCTCGGGCACGAGCCAGGTCCCTTCACCGCTCCGCCGGCGGACCTCGGCACACTTGGTGACCACATGGCGGAAGGCCCGATCGCACGTGGTTCTGAACAGGTGCTTCCTGATGGTGCGCCTCAGGCTGGAGCTCACCTTCAGCTCGCCCGGAAACAGGACGAGCCTCGGATCGGGGGACCACCAGAGGATGGGCATGTCGCCACTGTACCACGGGAAGATGCCCATCCGGTAGGCGAGAAGAAGCCTGTTCGAGGACAAATCGCCCCCGACGGCCAGGAGGCCGTCGGGCTCTGCGTAATGGCAAGGGGGGAATCTGAGGGATTCTGTCAGTCGGAATACGGGCATTCTAGTCCACAAGGCCATCAGGCCGGCACGGGCTCGGGCTCCGGTGCACGGCTGGCGGCAGTCTGAACAACCTCCCTCTGGAAAAAGGTGAATGCCAGGTTGTCCGTGAGCTTGACGTCGCCCCCCGCGGCCCCGGCCTCGTCGGCGCGGCCGATGTGGACCCTGCCGCCGGTGCGCAGGCGGCCGAAAAGGATCTCCTCGGCCAGCACATCCTTGATCTCGCTTTGCATGAACCGGCCCAGGGGGCGGGCGCCGAAGGTGGAGTCGTAGCCCTGCTCGGCAAACCACGAGCGTGCGGCGGGGCTCAGCTCGAGCTGGATACGCTTCTCGGTGAGCTGCTCCTCGAGCTCCCGAACGAACTTGTCGACGATGCTCTCCATGATCTCGATGGTCAGCCCATTGAAGGCCACGATGCCGTCCAGGCGGTTGCGGAACTCGGGGCTGAAAAGGTTCTCGACGGCCTTCATTCCCTTGGCGGTGCGGTCATCGCCGCCCTTGCCCCCGAAGCCGATGGAGGAGGCGCTCATCTCTCTCGCGCCGGCGTTGGACGTCATGAGGAGCACCACGTTCCTGAAATCGGCTTTCTTGCCGTTGTTGTCCGTGAGGGTCGCGTGGTCCATGACCTGCAGCAGAATGCTGAAGATGTCCGGATGCGCTTTTTCGATCTCGTCCAACAGCAGCACGCAGTAGGGTTGTTTGCGGATGGCGTCGGTGAGGAGACCCCCCTGGTCGAAGCCTATGTATCCGGGAGGCGCCCCGATGAGCCGCGCCACCGTGTGCTTTTCCATGTACTCGCTCATGTCGAAACGCAGGAACTGGACGCCCATGACCCGCGCCAGCTGTTTCGCCACTTCGGTCTTTCCGACTCCGGTGGGACCGATGAGCAGGAAGGAGCCCGTGGGCTTTTCCGGGGTGCGGAGGCCGGCCCGCGATCGCTTGATGGCTTTGCAGAGGGCCTCGATGGCGGAATTCTGGCCGAACACCTGGGCCTTGAGCCCATCTTCAAGGTTCTGCAGTCTCGTCTGGTCCGAAGACGAGACGCTCCGAGGCGGTATCTTGGCCATGCGGGCCACCACCTGCTCTATGTCCTTCGGTCCCACCACGCGCCGGACGCGGCGGTCCTTGCGAAGTCTCAGGCTCGCCCCCGTCTCGTCGATGACGTCGATGGCCTTGTCGGGCATGTAACGGTCGTTGATGTGCCGTGCGGCCAGGTCGGCGGCGGCCCGGAGGGCGGCATCGGTATACCGGATGTGATGATGCTCCTCGTAGTACGACTTGAGCCCCTGTAGGATCTGGTAGGTTTCATCCACCGAGGGCTCGCGGATCTCCACCTTCTGAAAGCGCCGGCTCAGGGCCCGGTCCTTTTCGAAATGGTTCTTGTACTCCTCGTAGGTGGTCGACCCGATGCAGCGCAGGCCTCCCGTGACGAGCACCGGCTTGAGAATGTTGGACGCATCCATGGACCCGCCGCTGGTGGCTCCGGCTCCCACCACCGTGTGGATCTCGTCGATGAAAAGTATGGCGCCGGGCTTCTTCTTGAGCTCACCGAGGATGGCCTTGAGGCGGGCCTCGAAATCCCCACGATATTTGGTCCCGGCCAGAAGGGCACCCATGTCCAGGGCATAAATCTGAACGTCCTGGAAGCCGTCGGGAACCTCGCCGCGCTGGATCTTGAGTGCAAGCCCCTCGGCAATGGCCGTCTTGCCGACACCCGGGTCTCCCACGAAAATGGGATTGTTCTTGGTGCGCCGGCCAAGGATCTGAAGTGTCCGGAGAATCTCGCCGTCACGCCCGATGAGGGGGTCGATGTGGCCCTGGGCCGCCTTCTCGATGAGGTTGATGGTGAAGCTTTCGAGGGCGCTGGCGCGGCGCTCGTCCCGGGCGTTCTCCAGGCCGGGCTCGGGGCCTGGTGCGCCGCGCTCCCGGCTGAGGTCCGGGTCGGGCTCGCCGACTTTCGAAACCCCGTGGGAGATGAAGCTCAGCACATCCAGTCTCGAGACTCCCTGGCTCTTGAGGAAGTACACGGCGTAGGAATTCTCTTCATAGAACATGGCTGCCAGGATATCCCCGGCATCGACTTCCCGCTTTTCCGCCCCGTGGACGTGCATGATGGCGCGCTGCAGAACGCGCTGAACCCCGATGGTCTGGATGGGATCCTGCTCGACGCCTTCGGGAAGCTTTTCCACCTGCTCGCCGAAAAACTTCTCGATGCGCTCCTTCAGTTCTTCCAGGTTCGCTCCGCAGTGATAAAGGACCCGCCTTCCCGTCACGTCGTGAAGCATGGCGTAGAGGATATGCTCAAGGGTAAAGAATTCGTGATGCCGAATCTTGGCTTCCTTGATGGCCGCGGCAAACGTCAATTCAAGCTCTCGGTTGATCATTTAAGTCTCTTCCATGCTGCATTGCAAAGGGTAACCGCTTTTTCTGGCCAGGTGATGAACCATCTCGACCTTGGTTTCGGCGATTTCAGCTGTGTAGATTCCACATACGCCAACTCCGCTCTTGTGAATCAGGAGCATGATCTGGGTGGCTTCGGACGGAGACTTGTGGAAGACCTTTTGCAAGATTTCCACCACGAACTCCATGGTCGTGTAGTCGTCATTGTGCAACAAAACTTTATACATTTGAGGTTCCTGAAGATCTTCCTCAACACCGCTCTCCAGGTCTTCCCTCACGTCCGGCTCATATGGACTCATCCGATCTCCTCCGCCGCCGCACCACCCTTGGACGACTCAGCTCAAAGCCTGCTTGACCTGCTCAACTATCAAGAATAACTTCTCAGCCTGACCTGTCAAGCTTGGCGACTTGTTGACGCACCCATCGAGGAAACCCTATTTCGCCGAAGGAGGGAACCATGCCCGGCAGCAGCTTTGGCCGACTGTTTCGCATCACCACCTGGGGGGAATCCCACGGCCCGGCCCTGGGAGTCGTCATCGACGGCTGCCCGCCGGGAATCCCAATTTCCGCGGAAGACATACAGCGCGACCTGGACCGCAGAAAACCCGGCAAGCGGCTCACGTCGCCGCGCAGGGAGCCGGACCAGGTGGAGGTGCTCTCGGGGGTCTTCGAGGGGATGACGACGGGGACTCCCATCTGTCTCGCGATTTTCAACCGGGATGTCCGGAGCCGCGACTACGAGGATATCGCCCGGCTTTACCGGCCCGGCCACGCCGATCGAACCTATGAGCAGAAATACGGCATCCGGGACTGGAGGGGAGGGGGGCGAAGCTCGGCCCGCGAGACCGTCGGGCGCGTGGCGGCCGGCGCCGTGGCCAGGAAATTTCTCGAGGGACATGGGATTCGGGTGCGAGGGTTCACCCTGGCCCTGGGGAAGGTTCACTGCCGGAAGCTGGACTGGGAGGAGATCGGGCGAAACCTGCTCTACTGCCCCGATGCCGAGGCGGCGCAGGCCATGGAGCAGCACCTTCTGGCAGTGAAGGAAGCCGGGGATTCAGCGGGAGGCATCGTGGAGGTCAGGGCCTCGGGTTGCCCGGCGGGTCTCGGAGAGCCTGTCTTCGACAAGCTGGATGCTCGAATCGCGTCGGCCCTCATGTCCATCGGCGCCGTGAAGGGTGTCGAGATCGGAGAGGGATTCGGAGCCGCGGGGCTTCGCGGCAGCGAAAACAATGACCCCGTGCTTCCGGAGGGTTATGGCTCCAATCACGCGGGGGGCGTGCTCGGCGGCATATCCAGCGGCATGGAGATCGTGGCTCGAGTGGCCGTCAAGCCCATCCCGTCCATTTCGAGACCTCAGCAGACCATTGACCGGGCCGGTCAGCCCACAACCATCGAAATCAAGGGCCGCCATGACGTTTCGGCCATCCCGCGCATCGTGCCCGTTTGCGAGGCCATGGTCCTGCTCGTTCTGGCGGATTTCATGCTCCACCCTTTTCCGGGGCGAACGGCTCAGCTGAGCCCTGCGTAAAGCCTGCCTGCCCCATAGGGGTCGCCGCACACCATGAGGAGCATGGCGAGGACATCGTCCGAAAGATCGATGAACTGGACGCCGAAGCCTGGAGGATAGGACACCACCTGCCCCCTGTTGATCCAGATGACCTCCCCCCTGCATCGCGCGGGGAGCTCCCTTTCGAGCCAGATTTCCATGTCCAGCACCGTGTGCACCGGCAGCAGGGTGTCCGTCACCACGAACACGCCGCCCGGACACAGGTCCCCCGTGACTCCGAGAAAGTCGAGGTCCCGGTCCTTCCATCGGATCCTGAATGAGCGTTTAAGCCTCGTGTAGAAGCGCCTGTCAACCATGTTGTTTTCCTGCTCGCTGGTCGTCCTTGACCTTGCCGCCCGCTGTATCGCTCAGGAGCGCGATTGCTCACGGGCGGGAATCCTGCCTTCGCATCGTGGTCCGGGCACCTCCTCACTTGGTTTCAAGTTTCAGGTTTTTAAGTTGAGTGCTCAAGGTGGAGACCCAGAACTGTCGACGGGCCAAATTGCGACACTGCCTTCCGTCCTTCCAACTGTGGGCTGTCGGCTTCACGACAGGTCCGCCCAGAATGGCACGAAATCCCTGGCCTTGCGCAGTCGGGAGTCCAACGCCCTGAAGTCGGGCTCGTGCCGTCCAACCAGCTCCCAGAACGACGCCGAATGGTCGAGGTGCACCGAGTGACAAAGCTCATGGATCAGGAGATACCGCACCAGATCAGGGTTCAGGAAGAGGAGCTTCCAGTTGAGGCTGATGGTGCCTCGAGCGGAAAAGCTCCCCCATCGCCTCTTCTGTCCCCTGATCTGGACCTTTTTGTAGCGGAGCCCGGTCTCTGCGCTGAGCCCGGCGAGAAGGCCGGGGAGATGCCTGGCTGCCTGGATTTTGACCCAGCCACGGATCATTCGAAGGCACCGCATGCGCTCCTTCAAATCCCCCCTGACCTCGATGTGGCGAGGGTCGGATGAAGACAGGCTCAAAGACTCATCGGAGCCGGTGAGATAGGAGACTCGAGCCCGGAGCCCGATGGCCCTCAAATCCAGGACTTCAGGCAGCGGAAGACTCGATGCGTCCATCGAGGGCACCGATGCCGAGCGCTGCAGGTGCCTCGCGATCCACTCCCCGTGCCTCCTCAGGATCCCGGGGACCTCCCGGACGTCAAAGCCCACCGGGACCACAACCTCGAGGTCCTTGCCGGGAGCCACCCGCAAGAGCACCCGCCGGGCGCGACTGCTCACACGAACGCTATGAGCCGGCAACGGTGCAGGGGCTTCGGTCCCCTTGTCGGCGCCCATTCCCTCAGAACCCCAGGTCTTCATTGATGAGAACGACCTTGATGCGCCCCTTGGGAAATGACTTCTCGACGATGGACCAGCTGTTGCAAATGCGGTCGGGGCTCTTGCAGTCATGGCAGTAACTGGTTTCGGCACAGGGTGTCTTCTTGTCGAGCCGCATGGCATTGACCGGCGCCGCGTAGTTCTTGACGCGAAAGGTGGCCTCCTCGACGTCGGGAACGATCTTGTTGCGCCCGACGAGGATCACCACGGACCTGGGTCCGAAGGTGATGGCGGCCACGCGGTTTCCGATCATGTCGAGGTTCACGAGCTTGCCCGTTTCCGTGAGGGCATTGGTCCCGGTGATGAAAAGATCCACCAGGAGGGATTTCCGCCTCAGCTCCACCATCTCCTCGGGCGGCATTCCCTTTTGATAAGTGTCGATGACCTCCAGGGAGGGGAGCCGGCGCACCTTTTCGTAAAGCCCTGGGTTGACGAAGGTCATGGAGCCTCCCCAGGAAACTGTTTTGGCGCCGCTCTTGGGGATGATCTCCTCCAGCAGGATGGAGCCGGCCTCGAGGGAGCTCTCGGCCAGGTGGACCTCGAAATGGTTGGCTTCGAGGACCGATTTGACCTCCGTCAGGCGTTTCAGCCAATAGTGGTCGATGGGCTTGTCCATTCTCATCTCCGATCGGTGTTGTGGGATCCATCGGCGTCTGGCATTCTAAAGAGAATCCGCATGGGTTCAGCGGCGCCGCCGATGGTGTCCGTCCAACATAATCCAATATCGGCATGGCCACAACAGCGGGAAAGCCCGTTTTGCGCCGGAGCGCAAACTGACTTGATTCGGGCGTGCCGAACGGGTCTCCCGGCGGACAGCATCGAGGGGTTCGGGATATGAGCAGGCAACGACCTGGGAGGAGTGAGCCATGGAACGGAGGATGGTCTGTCTGGCCCTGTTGCTTGGTCTTCTGTGTGCCCGCGCCGGAACTGCGTTGAGCGCCGAGGATCCGGTCCATGGGTGCATTCATAAAAGAACGGGTGCTCTGAGGGTCGTTGTCGACGGCTCACTCTGTAAAACGTGGGAGACTCCTCTCGTCTTTCACTCCATGGGTCCGCGGGGCCCGGCAGGTCCCCCGGGACCGCCCGGGCCGGAGGGCCCCCAGGGCCCGCCGGGACCCCGCGGCGATGCAGGCCCGCCGGGACCTGCCGGGCCCAAAGGAGAAACGGAGTCGAAAGCGGCGCCATCGATCCCGCCAGGTGCTGGTGGTGGAGATCCAGCCATCGACGGGCCGCCGAGTGGATTCCGGGCCCAAGGGCAGGGGGCCGCGGATCATTCATGGGGGGCGGGCTGGCTGCCGCCGGCCATGCTCCTGACCAGTGCCGCCCTCTCCTTTGTGGCCATCTGGGTCTCCCTGGCTCTTTACGGGATGTCTTCAAGGCGCGAGCAGGCTGACGCGCAATGGGTCGGAAGCGTGGCGAGGGCCCTCGACCGCCTGGAGCATGCCGTGGACCGATTCAACCACGGCATCTTCGTCCATTACGAGGAGAATCTGGCCTGGCTGCGAGGGGTGAAAGGTGGGCAGCCTTCCTCCAGCCCCGAAACGCCGGAACCCGGCATCTCGTCCGATTTTCAGGCGAAACCCCATCAGGATCCCGCCGGGAGCGAGAGGAAGAAGGGAGCCCTTTCGGGGCTGCCCGGCCGCGAGACCGCTCCAAGGCAGGATGGCGCCGCCATTGCGCGGATCATGGGCTCCTCGACCCGAATGGAGCCCGAGGCTCGAATCCGAATCGTCCACGATACCGTCATCGACGCCGTGGTGCAGATCGTCACCCTGGCCGGCGAGACGACGCCCCGCGACCTCAAGGCCGTTCTCAAAAAGCGCTGTTCCGAGCAGGAATTGCTGGAGGCCCTGGCCAGGGCCCGGGATGCGGGAATCCTGGCGTGGGAAGGTCCCGAGGACACCGTCCGGTCTCGATTGAAGGGGCTCTGAGCAGCCCGGTGTACTCTTCCGTCGCCGCAACGCCCGCATGCCGCCGGCCCGGGAGAGCGGGAGCAGTGGGAGTCATCCGATTCGGCTGGCGGGAAGGCGGATGGTGAATACGGTTCCCTTGCCCGGCTCGCTCTCGACGGAGAGGGTCCCCCGGTGCTCCTGGATGATCCTGAGGGCCAGGGTCAGGCCCAGGCCGGGCCCCGAGGTTTTGGATGTGAAGAAGGGGTCGAAAAGGTACTTGATCTTGTCCTTGGGAATCCCCTTGCCCGAGTCGGTGATGGAAACCACCACCCTGCCATCGTCAACGCGGCTCGCCATTCTCAGGACTTTACGGGAAATCCCCTGCATGGCCTCGATGGAGTTCTCAACGATGTGAGAGAGAGCGAGCTTAATATTCTCCCGGTCCAGGGCGAGGGCCGGAAGGTCCTCCGTCAGGTCCGTCTCCACTTCGACATCCTCGGCCTCGAACCATCGCCGAAACTGGCTTCGCACCTCCTCGATCACCGCATTGATGTCTTCGGGCTCCTTGTATGAAATCGCGGCGGTCTTGAGCTCCACCAGGTGCTTGATCATCTTCTCGAGCCTCGACACTTCGTCGAGAATGATCCGGGCGTATTTGCGGTTCGGGTCCCCCTCGGCAAGGTTTTCGAGGATCCTCCGGGCAAAGCCGCCGATGGATGTCAGGGGATTCCGCAGTTCGTGGACGACCCCCTCCATCATTTGGTCCAGGGCGTCGAATTTTTCCTCCTGAGCCAGTTTGTCCCTCGCCGCCCGGGCAGCGAGGAGCGACTTGATGCGCGCGGAAAGCTCGGCGTAGTTGAAAGGCTTCGCAACGTAGTCCTGGGCGCCGGCGTCCAATCCCCTGACCTTGCTATCCACCTCTCCCTTGGCCGTGAGCATCAGCACGGGTATGTACGCGGTCTTGCGGTTGGACTTGAGGTTCCGGCAAACCTCGTAGCCGTCCAGCTTCGGCATCATGATGTCCAGAATGATGAGATCGGGGCTGCCTTCCCTGGCCCGCACCAGGCACTCCTCCCCGTCGTAGGCCTCGATGGTCTCATACCCCTCATGGCGAAGCCTTTTTCTGAGGAGCTCGACGACATCCACCGAGTCATCCGCGATCAGTATCCTGGCTTTACTCTCCACTGCCGGCGCTCCTCCCCCGTGCCCCCAGGTGAAGCTCTATCTCGGCTGCGAGGGTGCGCACGTTGATGGGTTTGGCGATGTACCCCACACAGCCCGCGGCGAGGGCGCTTTCCCTGTCCCCCCGCATGGCGTGGGCGGTCAGGGCGATGATGGGTGTCTTCTCGAGCTCCTTGATGCGCTTGAGCCTCCTTGTGACTTCGAGTCCGTCCAGCTTCGGCAGCGAGAGGTCCATCAGGATGAGATCAGGCTTCTCGCTGAATGCCTTGTTCAGGGCCTCTTCCCCGTCCGCCGCCTCGATGATCAGAAATTCATGCCGGCCGAGCACCTTTTTGACCAGGTCACGACTGTCCACATTGTCATCAACCACGAGGATTTTCCTTGGACCCTGCTCCCTCGCCTCCACGGTCTTTTCCTCCCTCGACGAACCGCCCTTCGCTCACCTTGCGTATGCAGCTCTTGAGCTCCCCGGCGAGATCTTCCTCGCCCAGGAAACCCTTGTTGAATATGGCCTTGATGCGTCCGTTCAGGGCTTCGACCTCCTGTGCGGAGAATTCCCGCGAGGTGAGGACAATGAGAGCCAGGTCCCGGGTCTTCTCACTGGTCTTGATGAATTCGACGACGTCAAGACCGCTTTCCCGAGGAAGAGCGAGGCTCAAGATCACCATGTGCGGTCTGAAGTCGACCATGGTCCGAATGGCGTCATCGCTGTTATAGCACACCGTGACCTCGTATCCCGCCTCTTCGAGGGACCGCCCGATGAATCGCACCGTCTCGGCGTCGTTGTCCACAACCAGAATCCGGCTGACGGGGGTCCGACCCTCCAGGTTGCGGAGCTTCTTCAGCAGCACCTCCTTGGCCATCGGTTTGGTGATGTACTCGGCGGCCCCCAGGCTGAATGCCTGCCGCCGGTCGTCCAGGATGGAAATGATGATGACCGGGATATCCTGGGTATCCGGATCTTCCTTGAGCTCGCGAAGCACCTGCCAGCCGTCCTTGCCGGGCATGAGTATATCCAGGGTGATGGCCGCCGGCTCGACGGATTTTGCCTTCGCCACCGCGTTCTCTCCGGAGAGGAGACCGATGACCCGGTATTCATCTCCCAGGTATTTCCTGATGACGTCCAGATTGTCCGGGTTGTCATCGATGGCAAGCACGGTCTTCTCCGACCCCTCCGCGGCCTTCGAAAGCTCGCCCTGCCCTGGAAACGCCTCCCCTTCGGTCCCGAGGACGATCTTTTCCACCAGCTCGCAGCCCCTGCAGAAATCCGCCTTCTCGGGAAAACTGGCGATTTTCAGGCCGGCGCAATGAGTGCCCATGATCAGCCAGCACCTGGCCTCCTCGCTGCCGTAGGCGGGGCAGCTGGGGTGTCCGCATCGGGCGTAATGCCAGCAGCGGACCTGCCTTCCCGCAAACTGGGGATTCCTCAGGAACGTCTCCACGGGCGTCCCGAAATACTCGGCCAGGGCATCGGCCATCCTGCTTTCGATCAAAGGCTCGGAGGAGCCATCGAGGACTTCCCTCGAAAGGGGGATGGTGAAACGGAAGCGGCTTCCCTTTCCGGATTCACTCTCCGCCCAAATCATCCCCTTGTGGAGCGCCACCAGGCCCCTGGCAATGCTGAGCCCAAGGCCGGTACCCTCCTGCTGACGCAGGGTGGTGAGATCCACCTGGACGAACTTGTCGAAGATCTTGTCGAGGTCATCCTCCTTGATGCCCATCCCCGTGTCTTCCACCCAGATCTCCGCGAAAAGCGGGACCTCCCCGGGCTTCACCCCGCGCTCGGACAGCCTGGCGGAGATGACAATGCCCCCTTCTTCAGTGAACTTCACGGCATTGGACAGGAGGTTCACCAGTATCTGCCTGATGGCATCCTCGTCTCCGTATATCCGGGAGGCCTGAGGGTCCACGGAACAGGTCAGCTCCAGCTCCTTCTTTCTCAACATCGGCTTAAAGGTGGACACCACCGATTCGATCACCCAGTTCAAATCCACTTCCCTGGAGCTCAGCTTCATCCTGCCCGACTCGATCTTGGAGATATCCAGGATGTCGTTGATGAGCTGCAGAAGATACCGGGAGTTGGATGCGATCTTCTCGAGACTTTTTGCCTGTTCGTTGTTGACGGGGCCGTCCACTCCGTCGATGAGCAGGTCCGTGTAACCAATGATGGAATTCATGGGGGTGCGGAGCTCGTGGGACATGTTGGCCAGAAACGTCGACTTCAGCTGATCCAGCTGCCTCAGCTCCCGGTTGGCTTTTTCAAGGAGGTTGACGAGCCGGTTCCGTTCATTGAGGAGGGTGGTCTTCCTCATCACCTCCTCTTCCAGCGTTCTCCTGGCGGAGGAGACCGCTTCCACCATGCCGTTGAACGTCTTTGCGAGGATTCCGATCTCATCTTCGGTCCTGACCGGGCACGATACCCCCATGTCCCCCTCGGCGAACCGCCTGGCTTTTTCCGCGAGATCCCGCAAGGGGTGGTTGATGAACCGGCTCACCACGAGCCACGTCACGAGGGCAACGAGGGTTATGCCGAAGAGAGTCAGGAGGATGGTGCGGTTTCGCTGGTCCGTCACCGTTTGGTAGGCTCGCTCGACATCCATGCGGATGGCCATGGTGCCGAGGACTTTTCTCGATGCGCCGTGGCAGTGATGGCACTCCTGCTCGTTGAGGATGGGGTAGAAATAGACGAACCGCTTTCTCCCGTGAGCCTCGTCCTCGAACTGACTCTCGGGAGGCTCACCGGTCACGAGGATTCGGTCCAGGGTCTTCAGGGCCTCTCGGTTCTGAATGGTATTCGACAATCGGGTGCCGATCTTCTCCGCGTGAGTGGTGTAGACGACCTCCTGTTCGAAGTCGCATATGAAGAGCTCAATGTCCTCCGCCGTGCGCCGGATGTCCTTCATCTGCTCCATGATGGCCTGGGCATCCCCCACGGCCATCGGATGCTTGATGCCGGCGTAGGTGGCACTGGCCAACTCCTTGGCGGCCATGTGGATCAGTTCCACCCTGTCCCGGGTGCCGAAGTAGATGCGCACCACGACTTCGGCTCCCATGATCAGCAGTATCGTGGTCACCATGGCAATGAGAATTTTGTTCGCCACGCTCTTCCTGACGAAGCTGAACATGAGCTTCTCCCCGATCCTGCCGGACATGTGGTTTCAGTGAGCCCCGCCGTGTATGAGCGGCTTGTATCGGAATGCCCTGACCCGCTCGGATGTGTGGCATCTCTCGCAGTCTTCCTGAGTCAGCCGCCCCTTGATGTCCGCCGGCTTCGTGCTCTCGGCGTGGAATTCCCCCGGACCGTGACAGACTTCGCACCCGGCGTTCTTCAAATGAGGCGTCGCCTCTTCGCTGACAAACCCCCCCGGCTCGCCGTACCCGGTGGTATGGCAGAAATAACACCCCTGCAATTCCTCCTGGGTGAGCTTTTTTCTGAGCCTCACGATGCTCTGGAATGAAGTGCTCTTCTTGGCGTGAGCGCTGAACGATTCATATTGTTTTTCGTGGCAGCCCTTGCATGCCAGGGAGCCCAGGTAGGTTGGAGTGCCCTCCGGCTCCGCAAGGACCCGCGGCGCCAGCCCCCAAAACAGAAGAAGCGCAGCCCCGAGAAGGGCGGGACCGTAAAGCTCGAATCCATACCCGGTTTGAATGCCCATGCGCACCCCCTTTCTCATGTCAGGAAGTCGCTGTGGAGTCCTCCCGCGAATCCGCTCGCTTCTCTCTTCTCGAAAGAGGCGGAAGGATCGGCCATCAGCACGGCACCTCGGTTTCCGGTGGAGAGGCAACAGTTCAGGCAGCGGTGGAGCGGAAGAGTTTCAACGGGATTTCACAAAACAGTATAGCACATTGGAGCGCCCGGCAAACTCACTTCATGAGGATCAAACGGGGGCAGCGCTCGAGGAAGTCCGAGGGAATCGTGAAATCCACCGGCTGACAGTTCGACTCTCAACAGACCCGGGAACACCTCGTTGTAGAGCTCGAGGCACCACCTCTGAATCATAGATCTCCGTTCTTCCGTGATGGATTCCGTTTTTTCAAGGTATTCAGCAAACCAGTATATGGAATTCAGGGAAACGATGGCAGCATTGCTGTCCAGAGAGATGAATGACCTGCAGGTTTTGGCAATTGTCGTATCGATCTTGTTCCTGGTGAAAACGAACGTTTGCCTGGGACGCTTTCCTTCGCGAATGACATTGACGAGATACCTGAAGAGCATTTTCCTGTAGAATTCCGCTGCCAGCCAATCCTTCCCCTTGTGCTCGTGGAGGAACCCCATGAAGTTGAGGCTCACTTCATGGTATCGATTGACCACCTTGCTCCGGGTCTTGCAGTCGTCTATGTTCCAGCCCGTTCGGCTGTTCAGAATCAACTCGAAACGCTGCCTCAGGTAATCGGCCTGATAGACTTCGTCTTTGAGCGGGATCCTTATGGTCCTCAGCCTTGAAGCCAGCTCCTCCATGTCGGTCTGCGTGAAGCCAGGCCTCAGGAAAGGAGCCATGCAGGCCATGACCAGGATGTCGATGATCTCGTTTCCTCCAATGACTTCCGGAGATGTGCATACATCGTAATAAACGTCCTGGACCAGGTCGGCGACCATTTCCTGGCAGTTGTTGGCCATCATGAATTCAATAGTCTTGAAGAGGTTGTCCGGATCGTGCTCGGGATACTCCTTGAAGTAGTTCAGAAAGCCCGCCACCTCGTCCTTGCGACCGATGGCGATCATATGGGCGATGATGTCACGGTCATAATAGCCGAAGCTCTTGAGATAGGAGTCGGGGAACTGGGTGCGCATTTTCAATAGAAGATCGATGTATTCGGCATGCCTGCCTTCACTGACATATTTGCCGCCAAGCTCGAACAGCACGTCCATGTGCAGTTCGAGATTCGGAACCAGTTTGGGATGGTCACGCAGGAAGCCCTCAAGATACTGCCTGATCTCGTCGGTCCCGCGCATTTTCTTGTACTCTTTCCACCACCGATCCACGATCTCCTCTTCGGCATCGCTGATCCGGGGGATCTCCTCCGGCACACTCCTGCGCGGACTGCTTTCCGCTTTGGGAGCCTCGGAAGCCTCTTCCATTTCCTCCTGGTCATCGATCTCGTCTAGAGCATCATCGTGGAGCTCGTCTTCGGATTCCTCCTCATCGAGTGCGTCCTCGAAAAGCTCATCGTCCTCCTCGGCTTGCCTCCTGGCTTGAATCGCTCTCCTCTCCCGATCCTCCAAAAGGGATCGTCTCGCTTCCTCCTCCTTCGCGAGACAACACTTCTTGTATTTCTTGCCGCTCCCACAGGAGCAGGGTGCATTTCGTCCTATTTTGGCCATCATCCCATCCTTTCCTCAACGGGTCACCGTTGCGGCTCCCTTCGAACGAGCTCTGCTGCATACAGTCCAAATCCGCTCATGTTCATATGCGAAAGAAAGGCTCTCGCACCAAGAACCAAACGCTCAACCATTTTCAACGGCGTTATGGCGCTAGGCCAGAGGCTCCTGTGCGGCATCCCTGGATGCCAGGTGCTCCCGGTGGGCCTGGACCAGCCTGATCTCGCCGTATGAATGGTTCTCGCCAAGGGCTTGCTTGATTTCCCCGAGGGGCCTGTCCTTCATCGCCGTCAGCTGCCGGTCGATGGTTTTGAGCTTCTCCTCGGGGAGCAGCCTCCCGATATCGATCCGGCCGGATTCCACAAAACAGGCCAGGTGGCTCTCTATGGTCGAATGGGTCAGGCCCCGCTCCCGGGCCACCTGAGCAACGCTCAATCCCTTGCTGAACAACTCATAGGTAACTTGCCGCGTACCTTTCGCGACGGGCTTGTCATCCTTTGCGGGATGTTTGGGAGGGGGTGTCGCCGCCGGTCGGCCGGGGCCGCTGATCCGGTGCCTTTGCCGGTAGGAGGAAACCAGGGCCAGGAGCTCCTTCCCGTATTTTTCGAAGAGACGTTTGCCGATCCCCCTGACGCTCATCAGGGCCGCAGGGCTGTCGGGCAGGTCTGAGGCGATCTGGATCAACACGCTCTGATGAAGAATCTGGTAGTGGGGGACGCCGGCTTCGCCTGCCTTGGCGGCGCGCCAATCCTTGAGTGCCTGGAAGAGCTCCGGGTGGCCGATTTCGGAGACGGCATATTCCGCGGGCCTGCTTTTTCTTTGTTTGTCGGGCTTCAGGTCGATTTGGGCGGATGAGAGGGCGCGCAGGTAGCGGGAAGGAGAAAAGCCGGGCTTGCAGCTTCGCATCGCCGCAAGCTTTACCGCCGTCTCCTTCCTGAGCCCGTCAAGGGCGCCCCCGGCGATCCTTGCGATTTCCTTGTTGTCCGTGTCCATCCGCAGGGTAGTCAGGCAGTCGCCCAGAATCGAGTCGAGCTTTTCCTCGAAATAAACCCCGGCCTTGGTGACGCGATCGAAGACGGCCGGATCGTCCGACGGGAGCTTGTCGTCCGCGAAGAGTCCGTTCAATTGCCTCTGGAACTTCTCGCCGACCACGAATATCTCCGCCCCGGCCTTGTCCTCCAGTGCCTGAAGGTCGCCCGCGCCCGATACCCTGACAGTCCCGGCATTGGCGCGAAGCACTCGAACGAGACGGCCGAGCAGCGAGCGCAACGGCGCAAAGTCGAAGCATTCGTTGAGCAACCGCCGCTGATAGAGGATCTTGGCGGTTTCGAGCCCTTCCGCGGAAGGCGGGGTCTGGGAAGTCCGGACGTTAAACCGCGAAACGGCCCCATCGGTCTTTATGGCGTGGGGCGGGATGGGCGAGCTCAACACCATGCCTTCGAAGGTTTTGCAGCGACTCAGGGCAACGTAAACCTGGCCGTGGACAAAGGCGGCCCCGGCGTCGATGACGGCCCGGTCAAAAGTAAGCCCCTGGCTCTTGTGGATGGTGATGGCCCAGGCCAGCTTGAGGGGAAGCTGCACGAACCTGCCGACCTTGTCCTCGGTGATTTCCCTCGTCGTGGGGTCGATCCGGTATTGGATGTTCTCCCAGATTGCGGGCTCCACCGTGATCTCACCATCGTCGCCGGGGCATTTCACGCAGACCGACCGGTCACCAATCCGGGTGATCCTGCCGATTTTGCCGTTGAAATAGAGCTTGTCGGGCGAGGGATCGTTTTTGACGAACATCACCTGGGCGCCCTTTTTGAGGGTGAGTGCAGGCGATGTCGGGTACGAATACTCCGGAAAATCCCCCTCGACTTCGGCACGAAAGCAATGCGGCCTCTCCGGCAAACCCTTGAGCCTGGATTCGTTGATGGCATCGGCGCTTCGGTTGTGGGTGCTTAACGTGATATAGCCCTGGTTGTCGCCGGGTCGGAAATCCTTCCGGTAACGGCTGTTGAGCTCTTGCAGCGAAGCCTGGTCGAGCCGGTTTTCGCGCACCCGGTTCAGGAGGTCTATGAAGCGGGTGTCGGACTGGCGGTAGATATGTTTCAGCTCGATGACCACCAGATCGGAAAGGCCGAGGGCATGGCAGCCGAAGAAGTACATCGAGTCATAAAACTCCCGCAGGATGGCCCAGTCATCCTCCTTGACGACCGGGGAGAGCTGCTGCAGGTCGCCAATCATGAGAAGCTGGACCCCGCCGAACGGCAGGTCACTGCGCCGGTAGCGCCTCAGGACCTCATCGACCCCGTCGAGCAGATCAGCCCGCACCATGCTGATCTCATCAATGACCAGCAGGTCCAGGCTTCCCACAACATTGATCTTCTCCCTGCCGAGCCTGTGTTGGCTGTTGCGGCCGTAAGCCTCGCTCCCCGGCACGTAGGGACCGAAAGGCAACTGGAAGAACGAATGGAGGGTGACCCCGCCGGCGTTGATGGCCGCCACACCGGTCGGGGCGGTTACGATCATGCGCTTGTGGGTGCTTCTTCTCAGGTTGTGGAGAAAGGTGGTCTTGCCGGTGCCGGCTTTGCCGGTCAGGAAGATATTCCGGTCGGTGTACTCCACAAAATCGTGGGCCAGTCGAAGCTCGGGGTTGGGGGGGATGTTCATGGTCCTGCTCGTCAAAGCCTCGGTAAGGCCCTGCGCAAAAGAGTGCCCGATTTCCGAGTGCACCATGGCTGCGTACGAAAACGCGATCAACGGAATGCCGGGCCTTGAAGGCTATTCCGTCGACATCAACACATGCCCGGCGTGGTCATGGATGGCTGTTTCCAGCCTTTCCCGTTAGTCTATAAACGAAATACAACCTGATCAACAAGCAAACCTTTTTAGGGGCAGTGAAGGGGGTTTTGGGCTCATGGGGCCCAGGGGAGTCTGGCACATCAGTCCGATCGACCACGACTTCAGTCCCCGACTTCAATCTGCTTGACCAAATGGCGCCCTTGCTGGATGAATAATGCATGGGTGGTTCAAGCGGCTTCGCTTGCTCTTCAAACAACTCCGGTCAGGAGATGGAAGATGGATGGATGGCAGGGAATCGCACTCTCCGTGGATCTCACCCGTCGACAGATCGACCGGGAAGTCATTGATCCGTTGTTTGCCGAGCAGTTCATCGGAGGCCGCGGCTTCACCTCCAGGAGGCTCTTGGACCGGATCCGGCCCGGCATGGATCCCCTCAGTCCCGAGAATGTCCTCTGCTTCGGCGCCGGTCCGTTCTCCGGGACCTCCCTGGCCATGTCCAGCCGCATCCACGTGAGCACCCTTTCCTCCTACAGCGGGATCCTGGGAGACGGCAACGCCGGCGGAGGCTTTGCTTATCGGCTCAAAAGGGCGGGTTATGATCTCATCGTCGTCACGGGCCGCTCCGAGACCCCCGTCTATCTTTGGATCCAGGACGATGCGGTCCAGTTGATCGATGCGTCGGACCTGTGGGGGAGCACCACCTGGCGTGCCACGGACCTCCTGCGCCGGCGTCACGGATCCGGGGTGAGCGTCGCGATCATCGGGCAGGCGGGTGAGAACCTGGTCCGCGTGGCTTCCACCATCGTGGACAAATACGCTTCGGCAGCCCGCGGAAGTGGCGCCGTCTGGGGCTCCAAGAACCTGAAGGCCGTTGTGGTCTCGGGGTCCGGTCGGGTCTCCGTGGCTGATCCCGAAACCTTTGAGCGGCTGGCCCGGGAAGACCGGGAATTCTTTCTTCACGATCCCGCCCAGCGTGGAATCGTCGCGGTCTACGGCTCGCACATCGGCATGACACACTGGCAGCCCTCCCGCCGGTATTTCGAGAGAAAGCTCGAACCGCACGAAGTGCCCGCGGCATTGACTCCCGAAGGGCTCAAACGCTTCGAGACGGGGCGGACCGGGTGCCACGGGTGTCCTGTCGGCTGCAAGAACATTTACAGCATCCCCGAAGGGACCAGAAAAGGGGAAAAGGGATCGGCCCTCGAGTTCGAATGCCTGGACTGCCTGGGCACCAACTGCGGGATCGAAGACCCGGTGGCGATCCTGGAAATGCAGAACCTGGCCGACGCTTACGGGCTCGACGTCATTGCCCTGGGAAACACCATCGCCTTCGTGAAGCACCTGTACAACCGGGGTATTCTGACAGAGAAGGACACGGGCGGGCTGCGCCTGGACTGGAATGATGCCGCATCCCAGATCGAGCTGGTGCACCGGACGGCGCTACGGGAGGGCTTCGGCGGTGTCGTCGCGGAGGGTCTCCACAACACGGCCCGAATCCTGGGGTCGGAAGCCATGGAGCATTGTCACCATGTCAAGGGACTGAGCCGCGGTGTGCACCCTCCGGGTGTGCTCGCCCTGGCTCACGCCGTCTCCACCCGGGGCGCGGACCACCTGAGGGGCCGAAGCTGGGCTGTGAGTGACAACGCCCCTGGAGATGTGCTGCCGGCCCTGGTGGAAAAGGGCTTTCTGCCGGCCGAGCCTTCTCTGGATCCCGTGAAATCCCTCATTATCGCGGAGCGGGCCACGACGCTCGCCGATGCCGTCGGCCGCTGCAAGGGGGCGGTCAACAGCTGGGTTTCGGCCGTTCCCCTGGTATGGAAATACCCGTTGTGGGAGGGTTTGGCCAGGCTGCTCACGGCGGCAACGGGCGTCTCGTTCGATGCGGCGCGGCTTGAAGCGGCCGCGGATCGCATTCAGGCCGTGGAGCGCGCTTTCAACTGCCGGCAGGGGACCACGGCCGAGGATGATCGCCTGCCCCAGAAGCCCGACATGAAAAACTCCCCAGAGGGAAAGGCCGAGCTTGAGAGACATGGGCGGATGCTTGTGGACTACTGTCGAATGCACGGATACGACCCACGGACTGGCGCGCCAACCCGCCGTCGGCTGGTCGATCTCAACCTGGAGGCTCTCGCCGACGCCCTCGAACGGGACGCGCCTTACTCGAAATGGAACGGGCCCCCTCTACGGCCCCTCGAAAGCTACCCCCGCGGCGGCCGGCGCGCCTGAGCGTCGCGGAGCAGGACGGAGAGAAGAGCAACTCCTCTGTCGGGGTGGTGAGACAATGTCGTTGAATTGAGCCAGGAGATCAGGCGGGCATAAAGCCCGCCCCTATTCAGAAGATCATTGGCAGATGGCGTAGGGGCGGGCTTTGTGCCCGCCCAGAAACCTTTCTGAAGCCGCTAATTCAACAACATTGGGGTGGTGGGATTCGAGCCACTCTGCAATCTCCCGTCCGATCGTCCGTGATCTCCAGCACGTCACACACTCGCATGGCGCTCCATTGGGGCCGGGCTCTCGACCAGAGGATGAAGTGGGTTCTGACGTCCTAAAGCGGCGCAGTTGACGAGCATAGCCATCAGCTCTTATTTTAATTAAGTAACACACTTACCCAACTGATTCTCCACCATGAGTGACAAGTGTTGGTTTCAATAAACCAGCCGGCCGATCCATTTTCGCATCCATATCCGGCATCGGCTGCCGACTCCTTTCGAGCTTCACCGACATTTCCCGTGCCGAAGCCTTGCTGACGCTTTCTTCCCGTATTCAGCCGGAAACAGCCTCAAGTCATCGAAGCCTTTGGGCAAGATCAATCTCATCAGTCTTGGAGTGATATGGAGCCGAAAACCTCGTGTTAATCGACAAAGATACTCCTATGCGTCAGGATGGTTGTTGAACGTCGACGACCAAGCACGATTGAGCTGAAACACTCGTTGAATTACCTGATCGCCCGGCATGCCGACCGGTCAACCGGTGAGCATGCGATCACCCAGGAGGTGCGGAAATGCAAAACGAGACACTTCCCGTCATGATTCGCCAAAGAGTTGGGAAATACGGAGAAAGGACCGCCCTGCGGTTCAGGGACCACTCCACCGGTCACTGGGTGCCGATTTCATGGTCGGCCATGGGCAGCCAGATCAATGCCGTCGCCAAGGCGTTGATGGAAATGGGAATCGGAGAGGGTGACCGGGTGGGCATCTTTTCCCAGAACCGGCCGGAATGGGCCATCGCTGATTTTGGAATCCTGTCCGCCCGAGCCGTGACCGTCCCCATTTATGCGACCAGCAGCGCGAAGCAGGTCCAAAGCATCCTGGACGAGGCGGAGGTGAAGGCGCTTTTCATCGGAGCCAGGGACCTGGTCGACAAGGTGAGGCCCCTGGTGGACTCGTGTGGACAGCTGAAAAAGGTGATCGTTTTCGACAAGGCCACACAACTGGAAGGCGATGATCGATTTCTACATTATGAGGATTTTCTCGAGCTGGGGAGACAATCCCCCAGGGATGACGAGCTGGAGGAGCGCCTGGCCGGCGTGGCTGCGAAGGATCTCGCAACAATCATTTATACTTCTGGAACCACGGGGGATCCCAAGGGCGTCATGCTGACGCATGCCAACTTTTTCCACCAGATCAGGATGGTCAATCGCTTCTTTGATGTGAACGACCAGGACATTTCCCTTTGCTTCCTCCCATTGAGCCATGTGTTTGAGAGGAGTTGGTGCTACATCCTTTTTCATCAGGGGGTCACCATCACCTACTGCGATGATCCCAGGAAGGTCATGGACTACCTCAAGGAGGTAAGGCCCACGGTCATGGCGGCAGTGCCGCGCTTGTATGAAAAGATTCACGGGGCGATCACGAGCAGGGTACAAAGCGCTCCACCTCGAAGACAGAAGCTTTTCGGATGGGCCATCGAGGTGGGCAGGCAAGTCTGCGAGCAAAGGCGGCTGAGCCAACCCACGGGCTTGGGCCTGAGGTTCAAGCACCGGTTGGCCGACGCTCTGGTCCTCAAGAAGATTCGGGGGATCTTCGGGGGCCGGGTCAAGCTCCTGATTTCGGGTGGGGCTCCATTTTCCAAGGAAATCGCCGAGTTTTTCTGCGCTGCGGGAGTCTTCATCTGCGAGGGTTACGGTCTCACCGAAACCTCTCCAACGGTAACGTGCAACCAGCCCGCATGCTTCAAATTTGGAACGGTGGGCAAGGTGGTGCCCCGGTGCGAGGTGAAGCTGTCCCAGGAGGGCGAGATTCTCGTCAGGGGCGACAATGTGATGCTGGGCTACTACAAGCAGCCCGAAGCAACGGCCGCGTCCATGGAGGATGGATGGCTGAAGACGGGGGACGTTGGGGAATTCGACGATGAGGGGTTCCTGAGGATCACCGACAGAATCAAGGATCTCATCATCACTTCGGGTGGGAAGACCATCTCTCCTCAGCGGGTGGAGTCCATCGTTTCAGGGGATGTCTTCATTGAGCAGATCGTGGTCATAGGGGAGCAGCGGAAAATGTTGACCGCTCTCATCTTCCCTGCTTTTGAGGCCCTGGAGCGATACGCAAGGGCGAATGACGTGATTTTTTCAACACGGGAGGATCTCGTCGGCAATCCCAGGATCATTGAATTCTACAGGGAACGGATCCAAACGCGATCGAGGGAGTTGGGTGAGTATGAGAAAATCAGGAAATTCCATATACTGCCCCATGAATTGACCCAGGAGGCCGGCGAGGTGACTCCCACGCTGAAAGTGAAGCGAAAGATCATCGACCGGAAATATGCCGACGTCATCGAGTCCATGTACAGGGATTAGGCTGGACGGAATGCACGGGGGGGAGGTGAGGGGATGGCGGCATCCGGGAATGGACGCTGGAGCGCGAGGGCAACGCTGAAAGTCCTGTGGGCGGTGTTTTCGGCCTTTGTGGTCGAGAGCGTGGTCTTCGGTTTTTCGGTGCTGCCGGCGGCGATATTCTGGGAATGGCACTTCCGGTGGAGACTCCCGTACCACTGGATGGAGACGGTCCTGCTCAGCATGGCTTTCATCCCGGCCTATCTGCTCTTCGCCTTCTGCCTCATGCTGTTTTCCGCCCTTGCCATGTACGTGACCGGGTGGCGGGCTCCCGACGGGGCCGAGATGCCCATCCACGAGCCCGACTGGCCGCTCCTGAACTGGGTACGCTACATGATCTCCATACATTTGGTTCGAACCTTCGCGGGGGCAATTTTCCGCACCTCTCCCCTCTGGACCATGTACATGCGCTGGAATGGGGCCAGGATGGGCCGCGGTGTTTTCGTGAACAGCCTGTGGGTGACGGATCACAACCTCCTGGAATTCGGAGACCACGTGATCATCGGCAGCGAGGTGCACCTGTCAGGGCATACCGTTGAAAAGGGTGTGGTCAAGACGGCGCGGGTCCGCCTGGGCGACCACGTGACGGCGGGAGTCTCCAGCATCATCAGCATCGGCGTGGATGCAGGGCCGGGCTGCCAGATCGGCGCCCTCAGCCTCGTTCCAAAGTACGCCAGGCTCGAAGCCGGGGGGACCTACGTCGGCATCCCGGTTCACCTCGTCCAGAAGCGACCAGTTCCGGCATCGGCAAATATCGAGCCCACCATCGGCGGAGTGGCGCAGGATGATTCCTCATCTCCCGTACGCTGAGCGAGGACAAGGCCCTACCATCATCCTGGTGCCGGGGCTGGATGGAACCGCGCTCCTCTTTTACCGGCAGGTGCCGATCCTGGCCCGCCGCTTCCACGTGCTCACGTTCCCGCTCCCCGACGATTCGACATGCACCATGGACAGCCTCGTCGAGGATTTGAGGCAGCTCGTTGAAGACGCCGTCGGACAAAAGGGGCATGAACGTTTGATTCTCTGCGGGGAATCGTTCGGAGGGGCGCTGAGCCTGAGCTTTGCCGTGGCCTACCCGAGGCTGTTGCTGGGGCTGGTCATCGTCAATTCCTTTCCGGTGATCCGCCGGCGAATCCGACTGAATCTGGCTCCGCGGCTCCTGAAGCTGGTGCCCTGGGGGGCCATGCCTTTTGTACGCCGCTTCACCGAGTCCCGACTCCACTCTCCGCACACCCTGCCCGTGGACCTGGCCGAATTCCATGAGCGTACCCGCTCCATCGGGAGACAAGGATACATCCGGCGGCTCGAAATCCTCCAGCAATACGACATCCGAGGTCAGCTTCAGCGAATCCGCACCCCGACGCTGCTCCTCGCCGGCGACCTCGACCATTTGGTGCCGTCGGTGCGAGAGGCGCGGTTCATGGCCTCGCGCCTGCCCAATGCCACCGTCAGGATCCTCAAGGGGTACGGACACATCTGCCTCATCAACCACGATTTCAGTCTGCTCGACCACATCGCGCCCTGGCTCGAAAACATGACCGGGTGAAACCAACAGATAAGGCAAGGGGAGGGTACCATGAGGCGCCATGCGGATGCAGTGAATCGTGTGAAGTTCGCGGATGCCAGGAGGCTGTCCGAGAACTGTCATTTCGAGCGATAGCGAGAAATCTCGCTCGCAGTAACACCTCGACTTTTCGAGATTTCTCTCTTCGCTACGCTTCGTTCGAGCGCGGCCTGCTTGGCCATGGCTTCCACCATGCCCTGCCGGCGTTTGGTGCCCCACAGCAGATCGCCGATGAGGCTCCCGCCAGCGGACGGCTCTTCCGGCTGAGCCTGGTCGAAAACCGGAGTGTCCGCTTCTCTCTCGAGGGTTCGCCGGCTCAGGATCTCGTAAGCCGACTCGCGGTTCACCGGCCAGTCATATTTGCTGCCGACCGGGCTTCGGGAGCGAACGGCGGCGCGCTCCTCGGGGGCGATCGCTCCCATCCGGCAGCGCGGTGGACAGATGAGTGCGCGCTCCACGGGCATGGGCACGCCCTTCTCCTGGAGTGTTGAGACCAGTGCCTCACCGACACCGAGCTGTGATATGACCTGGGCGACGTCGAGCTTCGGGTTCGCAACGAAAGTTTCAGCGGCGGTCTTGACCGACTTCTGGTCACGGGGCGTGTAGGCGCGCAGGGCATGTTGAATACGATTCCCGAGCTGCCCCAGGATTTCGTTGGGCACGTCGTCGGGAAACTGCGAGCAGAAGTAAACCCCGACACCCTTGGACCGGATGATCCGCACGACCTGCTCCACGCGTCGGCGCAGCATGGGGGGGGCGTCATCAAACAGCAGGTGGGCCTCATCGAAGAAGAACACCATCCTGGGCTTTTCGAGGTCGCCCACCTCGGGCAGGTTCTCGAACAGCTCCGAAAGCAGCCACAGGAGAAGAGTCGAGTACAGCCGCGGCTTCAGAATGATCTGGTCCGCCACAAGGATGCTGATGATGCCGCGCCCGCCGAGGTCGGTTCGCATCAGATCCTCAAGGGCGAGGGCGGGCTCGCCGAACAGACCATCCCCGCCTTCCCGCTCGAGCGACAGCAGGGCCCTCTGGATGGCCGCAACGGACTGGGGGCTCACCAGGCCGTATTGCTTCGATATCTCCTTGCGATGGTCGAGGACCAGCCCGAGCAGGGCGCGCAGGTCGTCCAGGTCAAGCAACAGCAGGCCTTCGTCGTCCGCCAGTTTGAAGACGATCTCCAGCACCCCGGTCTGCGTATCGTTGATCTCGAGGACCCGGCCCAGGAGGCTCGGGCCGATCTCGCTGATGGTGGTGCGAACGGGATGGCCGGCCTTGCCGAGAACATCCCAGAACATGACCGGGCTGGCTTCATTCGTATAGCCTGCAATACCGGTCAGGGCCGCGCGCTGCTGGAGCTTCTCGCTGGGGACTCCGGCCATGGCCAGGCCGGACACATCGCCCTTGACGTCAGCCATGAAGACCGGCACCCCCATGCGGGAGAAGCCCTCCGCCAGCACCATGAGAGAAACGGTCTTGCCGGTGCCCGTGGCCCCGGCGATCAGGCCATGGCGATTGCCATACCTGGCGAGCAGTTGAACGGGCTTTTCCCCCTTGCCGATGAGTATGTGACTCATGTCCGATCTCTTGTTTGATTTGGGTTGACGCATTCCCTCTACCATGCATACCAGACCCAGTCAAAAAGAACTCCATGTTGATTCAGCTAGTTGGGGCTCTTGAGTCGCCGGTCGCTCCCCGACTCAGCGGCATTGGCCCCGGGAGAGGAGGCCGTCCGATTCCCTGTGTTTACTCCTCCCCTGCGCTCGAATATAAGTTTGAGAACGACAACGGTCGATACGGACAGGGTCCGGCATGTGGAGGGTGAGATGAAGCAGGCCAGGAAGCTCTTTTTGATGATGGCCTTTTGGGCCGCCTTTTGGGGTGTGGGGTGCCACTGGGCTGCTCCCGCCCGGGGCGAAGAGGCCCGGGCGAAGTACGTCTTTCTTTTCATCGGCGACGGGATGGGGCTGGCCCAGCGGCGGGCCGCCGAGCTTTACCTGGCGGCTCAAAGTTCTCCAGGACTTCCTGAAGACCGGAGGCTCGTCATGAATACCCTCCCCGCCCAGGGGCTTGCCGACCCCGGGGACCTCACGAGCGTCATCCCGGATTCGGCATCGGCCGCCACCGCCATTGCGTGTGGTCGGAAAACGCGCTCGGGAGTCCTGGCCATGGACGCCGACGGAGAGACCCCGTGCGAGACGATTGCCGAGACGGCGAGGAAAAACCGGTGGAAGGTCGGCATCCTTTCAACCGTTTCCCTGGACCACGCAACGCCGGCCGCATTCCATGCCCACGTGCCGAGCCGCGGACAACTCCAGGAGATTTCACTTCAACTGGCGAATTCCGGGTTCGACTATTTCGCCGGCGGGCGGCTTTCCATAACATTGGCAAGGGAAGGGGGGCCCAGTCCCGATGCCGTGGAAATGGCACGAGCCAGGGGCTACAAGGTTGTCACGGGCCGCGATGAGCTCCAGGCCCTGAAACCGGGATCGGGCAAGGTGATCGCCATGAGCCGGGATGTCGACGAATCCGGGGCCATGCCCTTCAGTCTCGATCGGCAAGGGGACCCGAGCCGCCTCACCATCGCCGATCTCCTGGTGAAGGCCGTCGAGCTCCTGGACAATCCCCGCGGCTTCTTCATCATGGTCGAGGGAGGCAAGATCGACTGGGCCTGCCACGCCCATGATGCGGCGGCGGCCATTCACGACATCCTGGCCCTGGATCATGCCGTGGCCAGGGCGGTGGATTTCCACGGGAAGCGCCCCCTCGAGACGCTGGTCGTCGTCACGGCGGACCATGAAACCGGGGGCATGTCCATAGGGTTTGCCGGCACCAAGCACTCGATTTTCATCGAGAAGCTTCGGCATCAGAAAATGAGCGCCCAGGAATTCGAAAGGCGACTTGCGGAATACAGGAGGGCTCGACCGGCCGGGGACCCGCGACTGGAGGAGGTACTCCCGCTCATCCACGAGGGTTTCGGTCTCCACGTCCTGACGGCCGAGGAAAAAGCCCGGCTGGAGGCGGCCACGACCGAGGTTGGGGCGACGAACGTTCTCGACGATCCCGAGCGGTCGGCAGCCGAGGCGCGGGTGAAGCTCGGCATGGCCCTTACGGATTCCGAAATCGATACGCTCCGCAAGGCGTGGAGTCAGAGCGTGGCGAGGGAGAAGGGATCGCCCGGGGGAGACCATGCACGGGTTCGCCATGAGGCCCGGCGCGATCCCCTTGCCATCGCCCTGACGACGATCATGAGCAACAAGGCCGGTCTCGGGTGGACCACCTTCGACCACACCGGCATCCCGGTGCCCGCTTCGGCCCTCGGGGTGGGGGCGGAGCTTTTCAACGGATACTACGGGCTGGCGGAGATCCACGGTAAAATCATGAAGAGCACCGGCCTCGAGCGTTGAGGGAGATCCGGGCGTCATGAGGAGACCGACGCTTCGGTGTTCAAGCTGCCCAACCCCCTTCGAGCAGGAATTGACAGGCGAATCCCTTTAGGCTACATGCTCGACCAACCATTCGCTCAAGGATAAGGACGCCGCCGTGGCTCTCGATTTGCACCAGCTTTTTCGAACCAACAAGAAGGCTTTCATCTGGGTGGCCTTCTTCACCTTGCTCTACCTGGTTCGCAAGCTGTTCGGACTGGTCTTCCTGACTTTCATCCTCTGCTACATTTTCAACAACGTGGTCGAGTTCCTCGAGCGTCGCATCCCTGCACGGCGAAGGTTCCATCTCGTCATGGTGTACTTCGTCTTCCTGGCCGTGCTTGTGGGTATGCTGTCCATCGTGATGCCGAGGATGGCCGTCGAAACCAAGATATTTCTTCAGCAGCTCCCCGAATCACTGGACACGACCCATCGCTGGCTGGACGACATGGCCGCCCGATATGTCTACCTGGCTCCCCTCTTCGTCGGGGTGAAGGAAACCCTGAATGTGAACAAGATGCTCGGCATCAAAACCGATGCGCTGGTATCGGTGGCCGTCATCGTCGTGAACCAGGTGACCCAGTACGTGACTTATTTTTTTCTGGGGACCGTCTTCAGCTTCACCATCCTCTTCGATCTGCCCAACCTGAGTGCGAGGATCCAGGCCCTGAGGCACACGAGGATGCGCGACGTTTACGAGGAAACGGCCGAAAGCGTGGCCAAGTTTGCCCTGGTGGTCGGGGCAGCCTTTCAGGCTCAGATCTTCATTGCCATGCTCAACACGACGCTGACAGCCCTCGGCCTCTGGATGCTGAACATAAAGCCCGTGGCGCTGCTCTCCATCATCGTGTTCTTTGCGGGGCTGATCCCGGTGCTGGGGATTTTCATATCTTCGGTGCCCATCCTGCTGCTGGCTTTCAATCTGCAAGGGTGGGTGCTGGCCCTGAAAGCGGCCGGTATGATCGCCTTCGTTCATGCCGTCGAGGCCTATTTCCTGAATCCGAATATCTTCTCGGCGGTTCTCAAGATCAACCCCATCATCACCCTCATCATTCTCTACATCGGGCACACTCTTTTCGGCCTGTGGGGAATCCTGCTTGGGGTCCCGGTTTCGGTGTACATCTACCGCTATATCCTGCTGGCCGGGAGCAACGCCGACATCCCGGCCGAGCCCGGAGAAGGCAGCGAGGCCCCGCCCCGCCGGGCGTGAGTCTATGCCCGCCCCAACAGTTCAAGTTTGAGCGACTTGCTCAGCGGTTTTGGTCCAAACCACATGGCGAACACGGCGGAGGCGAAATCGTCTCCCTCGATGGTACCCATCTCGACGCCATTGAGCTCGAGCAGGGTGCCTTTTCCTGGCGTGTAGGTGAGGGCGTAGCGGTCCCCCGGCTTCACATCCCGATACAGGGCGTTGAACCGGTCGATCCGGGGCTGAAGGCTGCCGAGCGTCTTCTGATCCACGTTCTCGCTCAGGAGCTTTTGAGTCAGTGTGATGAAATCGCTTGCGGAAATGGGATGGAAGTACTCGATCTCCAGCCGTTTGGGAACGTCGCTCAGCACTGCCGAAGGCTTCACTCCCTCGCCGAGATAAAGGGCGGCAACGCTGACCTTGTAAAACCTCCAGACGGTTTTCAGGCCGACTCCATTGAGATCCATCGGCACGTCGGAGGCGACGACGCGGGGAGTGAAATAAACGCCCTCCACCAGTCGGGCGGAGACTGCCGGAGGGGCGGCCATGAACAAAGCCACCGCTGAAAGAACAGCCAGTGTGGATTTACGAGCATCGATCATCGAAGTACCCCCTTCCTGCTGACGGTTTCGTTTTCTCGATGATCATAATCATTGAAGGCTTCGAAACAAGCCAGGACCCAGGGTGACCGGCTTCATGGCCCGGGGTCTTCGCCACTGGTGCTTTCCAGGCCCGCCCTTTCAGGATGCGTCACGCCCCATGGCCTGGTTCTGGAGCCGCATCCTCTGGAGGAGGCTGTCGAAGGAAGTCCTCGAAATTTCGCGGTTGAACGTCTCGCGGTAGTTGGCGACGACGCTCACGCCATCGATCTCCACATCCCGAATCCACCATTGCCCGGTCTTCTGCACCATGTGGTAGTCCACGGGAATGTGCTCATTGGCCCGCATGATGACCGTCTGGACGAATGCTCCCTTTCCCCGGGGTGTTTCGCCGCGGTACTCGATAGTCTCTTTTCTAAGAAAGTTCAATACCATACGCGTGTAGGAATCCTGGAAGAGGTCCGTGAAGAGCTTCTGAAATTCGGCCTGCTGACTGGCCGAGAGCTTCTTCCAGTGAGCCCCGAGGGACTCCCGGGCCATGTCCGAGGAGACGAAGCTGCCGGCGATGAGCTCCCGCACGAGGCGCCCTCGCTCCTTCCGATGGGGCTCGCCCTCGAGGTCCTTTCGCGTCTGGATGTCAATGGCGGCGTCCAAAACGGACTTGACCCGCTCCATGGCGCCCTGAGGCGCCGACAGGACCGGAACGGGGGACAGGATGGACAAGGCGAGGAAAATGCCGAGGCCGGCGAAACAGGGTCTGTTCATCGGTAGGTTCTCCTTGCATGCGTGAATCCAGGTGGATTCATGTGCATCAGAAGGGAGGGCAGGAGAAGCACCGCGGCCACCAGCACGCAGAGGCTCCCCGCCCAGGCCACGAATCCAAGGCTGAAGATGCCCCGATGATGAGAGATCATCAGCATCCCGAAGCCGACGGTGGTCGTGAGGGCGGCGAGGAGAACCCCCTTGAAGGTGCTCAGGGGAATGGCTCCAGGCGGCAGGTCCCCTTCCTTCCAGCGATGAATGATCACGACGCCGTACTCCACCCCGGCTCCCACCACCAGCGGCATGAACATGCTGTTGGCCAGGTTGAAGTGCAGATTGGCGACTCCCATGATGCCGACGGTCCACAGGGTCCCAAAGGCCAGGGGCGTCAGGGCCAGCAGAGAGAGAGAGATGCGACGCAGCCCCAGGAAAAGCAGAATGCTAACGGCGATGATGGCGTAAGTGGATGCCTTGATGCAGGCATTCTTGTAAGCCGTTGCAAAGACATAGAGCGAGATCGGATCGCCCACCACCTCCGGGTCCACGCTCTGCAACTCGTGAACGAACCGTGACAGCGCCTCCTCCTCCCAAATGGATTGACTCGGGAAGATCCGGATCAGAAACCGGCCGTCGTGGTAGAACCAGTCCCTGATCTCCGCGGGCAGGTTCTCGATGGTCATGGGCCTGGCGGAAGCCGCCTTGCGCATCATCTCCCAGGTGCTGAGCAGGTCGTCCCGGAACAGCTTCCGGTATTCGAAGAAACGCTCGGGAGCCTGGGGGGATTCGGCGAGGGCCTTTTTGATTTCGTCGATGAGGCGTCGGACGGTCTTCATTTGTACGATGAGGTCTGCGCCCGCGCCCGCCGCGGCGGCCTCCGAGTCCTGCATCTTGAAGCGAATGCGCTCGAGAATCTGGCCCAGGTCGTTGACATCCGAAACGCGATTGGTGAGCACCGCCGGCTTGACCTCGGGGATGGACCTCCGCAGGCTGCGCAGCAGCGGCGTTTTTTCCTTCTGATCCGCCGGAAGGAATGAATAGATGCTCTCGGCCTCCGACACGGAGGGGAGCTGCTTGAGGACCTGGGTCCGAGCTGCCACCTCCTCGGGAGAGGTCACGATCATCGCCGCTGTGAGGAGCGATCGCTCCGAGTGCTCGAGGATCTGCCTTTCCCAGACGACGGACTCGGCGTTGGCCGCCTGAAGCCGCAGGGGATTCAGATCAAAGTCGACGCGGGTGGAGCTCCAGAAGCTCAGCAGGCATGCCACCAGGGAGAGTGCCATGACCCAGCGGGCGGTCCTGGGGGAGAGCCGCATCATGGAGGAATCGCTCTGCCAGGAGGGCTTACGGATGGGACGATGGGAAGGGGCTCCCCTGGCGATGATCGGGGAGAGAGCCGGCAGGATGGTGAAGTCCGCAATGAGGGTGAGCAGAATCCCTACCCCGGTGATGAGGCCGAGCTCCATCAAGCCCCTGAAGCCGGTGAGCACGAAAGGCAGAAACGAGAAGGCCGCGGTCAGACCTGCCAGCAGGATCGCCGGTCCCGAGGATTCTGTCACCAGTCTCACCACCGTCGACGGGTCCCGGCCGCCATGGCGTGATTCCTCCTCGAATCGCGACATCCAGTGGATGCCGTAGTCGACGCCCAGGCCGCACAACAGCGGGGCGAAGACCACCGAGAGGATGTTCAGGTGGCCGATGAACAGGGTGGTCCAGCCGAAGGTCCAGCAAAGCCCCACCATGAGGGAAAAAAGCTCGACCAGCGGCCGGCGTATCCCGCGGAAAAACAGAATCATGAGCAGCAGCACGCCGCCCAGGGAAAGCCAGGTGGCGAGGAGCATGTCGTCCAGGACGGTGCTGATTTCGTCGTGGTTCAACGCCTCCTGGCCGGTCACTCCCACCTGGATGTCGGAATACTCGACCTGCAATTCCTTGATGATGGCGCGGAGCTGGTCCAGGGAGCCCTGGAGCTCGTTGAAGCCCTCACTGACTCTCTCGGGAAAGACCACGAGGAGGAGATACTTCCGGTTTCCCTCCCACAGGTATCCCTCCAGGTCCAGGTCCATGCCGCCGTTTTGAAGGAGGGATGCCCACGGAGACTTGTAACCGCCGTCGCCCCGAAGGTAGGCCGAGAGCCCGTCCAGTGTGACGATGAGCGGGCTGAGATCCATGGATTGAGGGGACTCTGGCTTTGGGGAGGTGAGACCCGGTTCATCCAGAAAGGCGGTGAAAAGCTCCCCCACCATGCGGGAAGCCATCTTTCGGTTCAGCAGGTTGAAGAAAGCCAGGATGTCCTGCCTTTCAGCCAGTCCGCGGATCAGGTCCGCGTTTTCCTTGAGATTGTTCTCTATCTCCCGGATCTGTTCGGGCTCGAGGTAATAGAACGCCCATGGCTTCACCTGCTCGGGGTCGATCCTGTAAAAGACTCCCTTGAAATGGACGGAGTCATTCCGTATACGCCGCGCCAGTGCCTCGGCATAGGCCACCGCGCGCTGGGGCGAGGGAACGGAAGCCACCACGGTGAAACTGGAATCATTCGACTTGAAGGGCTCCAGTCGCTCGGTCAGGGCGATGAGCGGATGGTTGTGGGAGATGAGCTCGAGCTGGTCCGTGATGACGTCCAGCTTCTTGACGGTGATGGCGATGGAGGCCACGGCCGAGAGAAAAACACATGCCAGGACGAGGCGGGGTCTGAGCGTGACCCATCGGGTCCAGTGCTGGAGCAGGCGTGCAGCAATTCTCATGATATTATTTGAAATAACTCTCCGAGGCGTTGGCCAGGGGCTCCATCATGACGTGCCGCGGTTTTGGACGGCGGCGTCCGATCCGGCGCCCCCTGTGGAACGGCTCAGGGATTGAGGGTTCGGTATTCCGCAACGGCATGGTCGAGCCGCGCGAGGGCCACGTGGTAGCTGTAAAGAGCCAGCAGGTACTCCCCTTGGTTCTTCCCGTAGCGGTCGATGGCGTCGAACATGTCCTTGGCCGTGCCCACACCCATGTCGAAATTGGTGAAGCTCGAGACGATCCATCGGCGCGCGGCGGAGGCCCCTTCACCGTAGGCCTCGCTGGAGGCTTTGTGCTCGAGCACATCCTGGTAATACTTGGCCACCTCGATGGGGATGTTCTGTTCGGCAAATTCCCGGGTGTGCAGCAGCTTCCTGTAGTTGGCCTCCTCCTTGCGCACCCTGGCGCGTCCGATACCCATGTCGAGGTGCCATTCAGCTCCCAGCACTATCCCCATGCGAGCGTGGTTGAAATCATCGGGTATGTAGGTGATATCCAGGCGCTCTCTCCCCGGAGCCCCGGCGAAGGAGCCGATGGCCGCGCCGAAAAGAGAGGGATAAAGGTCGGCCCTGGCCGCGTTGACGAGGGATCGCTGAGCCTCGATGCCTTCCTCAAGCTGCTTGAGCTCCGGCCGCCGCCCCAGGGCTGCCTGAATGTATTCTTCCTGGGGCCCGAGGATCCCATCCCCGGCGGGCAGCTCACCACGATCGAGCTTCAACTCCTGCCCGGGCGAAAGCCCGACTTTCTTTTTCAGTGCCAGCGAGGCAATCCTGGCGCCAGACTCCGCCTTGGCCTGGAACGCCTTGACCTCGGCGGCAAAAGCCTCCTGCCTGTGAAGGTCCGTGGGATCCACGTTGCCGGCATTGACCTGCAGAAGGCGCTTGATCCTCGACCGGGCGTCCTCGTTGAAGATATTGGCATCCTCGGCGGCAGCCCTGCCCTGCAAGGCCACGATGAGGGCGTAATACAGCTCCTTGACGCTCAGAATGACATCGCCGCGCGTCTTCTCCCTGGCGATTCGCTGAACCTCGACTCCCCGGGCCGCGGCGTCCTGGCGGTTGGAAATCTTCCCGAAGGTGTAAAGCGGCTGCACCAGGAACAGCTCGAGACGGCCAAACACCCCGATGCTCTCCTGGTCCTGCTCCACAAGCCGGCCGCGAAACCTGCCGCTGTCGTTGAAACGGCCCGTCACCAGCGGCTGATCCGCATCGTTGACGGGTCCCGCAATGCCGATGACGTCCAGTTGAGCCCACTGACCGGCCTTGGCCTGGGAGAGGTCGGCCTGGGCGGCTATGACGTCCTGTTCCGCGCCGCGCAGCTCCGGCGCGGTTTCGAGGGCCATTCGAATGCAGTCGTCCAGGCTGAGGACCACGGTTTCCGCGGCGAAGACCGTCCGGAAAGCGACCGAGATCGTCAGGAACCCTCCGAGAAGTGCTATCAACGCGATGCCATGCCGGCATCTGCTGGAAAAAACCATCCCCTCAACCTCCTGTGTCCCTGCATGTCAGCGTGGGACGCGGACCATCGACGATGATCCCGCAGCCAGAACCGTCCCTTCGTATTGCTCCGCCGATGTCGATCATGCGCCGACCATCCGTGCGCTTCCACATTTCATCAAGCCCCCCTCCCTTCAAGGCTTCTGATTCATCCGTCGGAAGCGGCCTGGTGACGGGGGATATGGGTGTGTCGGACTCATAAATGCCGACAAAATAACGCAGTTCAGCCCCGATGAAAAGCTCAATGCACTCCTCCGATTTTGAGCCTCGTCTTCGGCGGCGGGAAAGTCGACTTGATGTGAAGCTTTCTCCAATGTAGTCTTGACTCGCTTGAAACCGGCCGGACCAGTTGCACCCATGGCTCGTGGAAAGGGGGACCCGGAGCCCTTTGACATCACGTTTTCTGATCATCAATGCTGACGATGCGGGCTACAGCCGGGGCATCAACAATGCCATAGCTCAGTGTGCGGAGCGGGGGGTGGTGCGGAGCACGACCTTGATGGCCAATGGCGGTGCATTCGAGCAAGCGGTCAAGGTCCTCGGAGGAGTCGGGAATCTTGGGATCGGCGTCCACCTGGTTCTGACGGACCTCGCGCCCGTGGACTCGACAGGACGAATTCAGGAGCTGCTGGATGAAGCAGGCCGCCTGCCTCGAGGTCCCCTGGCTTTGTTTTCGGCCCTGGCCGCCGGGCGCGGGGGCGGGGAAGCCTTGAGACGGGAGCTGAGCCTTCAGGTGGAAAAGGTCCTGGACCACGGAATCCTCCCCACTCATCTGGACAGCCACAAACATGTCCACGGGCTCCCGCCCGTATTGGAGATTGTCCTGAAGGTGGCCGCGCGCTACCGTATCCGCTGGATCAGGAATCCTTTCGACGAAACCGGGCGGGCTCCGGATATCCTTCGCTCCCTGGATGGCCCATGGCGAAGCCGCTTCCTCCTGCAGTGGCTCCAGACCCGGGAGGCTCGACTCCTCAGGCCGCATTTCCGTCGAGCGTTGCGCCAGGCCGAGCTCCGGACTCCGGACGGCTTCTTCGGGACCACGCTCACCGGGTTGTGGAACATGGAGCTGGTGCGAACGGTCCTTGGGAGACTTCCTCCCGGAACACACGAGTGGATGACGCACCCGGGGAAGGACGAAGCCGAGATGAGGCGCATGGGCACGAGGCTTGTGGAGGAGCGTTTTCGGGAGATGGATCTACTGTTGTCGCCGGAGCTGGATCGCTTCCTGACCTCTCATGCCATTGAGATACGCAGTTACAGGGGGTAATGTCAGGCCTGACGAGATTTTTCGGCACACTTGGCCTGGTACCGGCGGCGCTTGGGGGGCCGCTGGGGTCGGGGAGAGAGGAAATCCACGCGTATATACTCGTGCTTGTTGACAAAGGAAACAAACACCTTGTCCATGTTGAGCTCTTTCTGGACAATCGCTCGAATCAAAGCCAGGTCGGAATACTTGCTGATCCCATGCTTACCGTAGTCTTCCGTCTTGATGTAAAGAGACATCAGCACGTTCTCCATGAATGAAGGGTTTTCCGAATGTGACTTGTTCCGTCGAAAGGTTCGAAAAAGACAGGGGCTGAATTTGTGGATGATCCCGGGGGAGGCACTTGAACGGGGAGCTCGCTCTTGATCATGGGCTGTGGACCATCCGTCTACTCACATTGCCACGACTTTTCATTTCGGTCTAGTGCTATATTAGCATGAGGTTTGGGATTGTCAAAAGGTTAATGGTCGCAGGGGGCGGGCGCCGGAAAGGCGGCTCCGGCCGCGGCCGGTCCCCTGTCATTGCCGGGAAACGGAGGGCTCCTTGCCCTGGATCTCGAAAGGGTGAGCTCCACAATACGGATCGGGGTTGGATGACAGATGACCGTCGCGGTGAAGGGAGTGGTGGAGCGCATCACCTACAGCAATGAAGAGGACGGTTATTCCGTCGTCCAGATGAAGCTGGTCGGCAGGCGAGGCCTGGTGACAGCCGTGGGGAGCTTTGCGGCGCTCACCCCCGGGGAAGTCCTGAGCATGGAAGGCTCATGGGACGTGCACCCGCGCTATGGGGAGCAGTTCAGGGTGGAGCGCTACGAGGCCGCGGCCCCGGCAACTGTGAAGGGGATCGAAAAGTATCTCGGCTCGGGGCTCATCAAGGGCATCGGGCCCGTCATGGCGCGGCGCATCGTCGGCCGGTTCGGTACCGAGACCCTCGATGTCATTGACTCCCGGGATGAGCGATTATTGGAAGTGGAGGGGATCGGCAAGGGCCGCCTCGATCAGATCCGGAAAGCCTGGGCGGATCAAAGGGAAATCCGGGATCTGATGGTTTTCCTGCAGGGCCACGGCATCAGCCCGATCCACGCCACGCGCATTTACAGGCAGTACGGGGGCGAGGCTCGTCGGGTCGTCCAGGAGAACCCGTACCGCCTCGCTTCGGACATCACGGGCATCGGCTTCCTGACGGCCGACCGCATCGCCGCAAAGATGGGTTTTTCCCATGATTCGGAGCAAAGGGCCGAGGCCGGCCTCACGTACGCCATGCAGCAGGCTTCGGAAGAGGGGCACGTGTGTCTGCCGCGCATGGCTCTCCTGGAGCGCGCCCAGGCTCTGCTCGAGATAACGCCCGCCGTCCTGGAGGCGGCACTCCATCGGCTTTCCGAGGCTCGCCAGTGTGTTGTCGAGCCTCTGGCCGAGCCCATGGCCACGCGTTTTGGAGATACGAAGGCTGTATATCTCCGGGGATACCATTTCGCCGAGGTGCAGACAGCCCGGCGCCTCCTTCAGCTTCAGGCCCTCCAGCCGCTTCAGCGCAGGATCGATCCCGATGCGGCCGTGGCGTGGCTCCAGGGTAAACTGCCCTTCCAGCTCGCTCCCATGCAGGAGCAGGCCGTGAGGCAGGCCCTGACCGACAAGGTGGTGATCATCACCGGGGGGCCGGGTACCGGGAAAACGACGCTGGTCCGAGCCGTTCTGACCATCTATCGCCAGCTCGGAGGGCAGTGCTGCCTCGCGGCGCCCACCGGCCGCGCCGCCAAGCGCCTGAGCGAGGCCACAGGCCACCACGCCAGCACCTTGCATCGGCTTCTCGAATTCAGCCCCCAGGCGGGCAGGTTCCTGCGGGATGAGCAAAGACCGCTCGCGGCCGACTGCATCATCGTGGACGAAAGCTCCATGCTCGACGCCCTCCTCGCCCACCATCTGCTCAAAGCCGTCCCCGGCCAGGCGACGCTCATCGTGGTCGGGGACGCGGACCAGCTCCCCTCTGTGGGGCCGGGGAACGTGCTCCGCGATCTCATCGACTGCGGAAAATTCCCCGTGGTTCGGCTCAATGAGATCTTCAGGCAGGCCAGGGAGAGCCAGATCATCGTCAACGCCCATCGCGTTCAGAAGGGCATGTTCCCGAGGATCCCCGAAAAGGGCGAGGAACTGCAGGACTTTTACTTCATCGAGAAGTCGGACCCCGAAGAGGCGCTGCAGCTTATTTTGAAGCTCTGCACCGATCGCATCCCAAGCCGGTTCGGGCTGGATCCCGTGGACGAGATCCAGGTGCTGAGCCCCATGAACCGCGGAGCCGTGGGCTCTCAACGGCTCAACGGCGCCCTTCAGGAAGTCTTGAATCCCGGCGGCGCCGGCATCGAGCGGGGCGGGCAGATCTTCCGGGAAGGCGACAAGGTGATGCAGATTCGAAACAACTACGACAAGGATGTGTTCAATGGGGACTGGGGCCGCATTCGAAAGATCGATTCGGAAGGCCAGGAGATCCGGGTGGTGATCGACGGACGCGAGATCCCCTATGAATTCTCCGAGCTGGACGAGCTGGTCCTCGCCTATTCCATCACGGTTCACAAGGCCCAGGGCAGCGAATATCCCGCGGTCATCGTTCCCTTGCTCACCCAGCACTACATGATGCTGCAGCGGAATCTTCTCTACACGGCCATCACCCGGGCGCGGAAGCTGGCCGTCATCGTCGGCAGCAAAAAGGCGCTCGCCATCGCCATCCGAAACGACCGCATGCAGCATCGCTTCACGCTGTTTTCCGAACGGCTTCGGGGATTGATCTGACAGGTTTCACGCTTCGATCCCGGGAGCCGTCCCGTCCACCATCGCCTGGTCGATCCCGTGAAGGCTCATCCCTTGTCGACTGCCCGGCCCATTCAGCCAGGGCCCGGCCCGCTGCGGACCATGAGCCCTGCTTTCGAGGGTTTCTGTCGTTCCATTTAGTTAGTGCGCACTAAGTTTTTTCTTGACAACTTATTCCTCCTCCTTTATTCGTCCAAACCACGGCGGTACGAAAACGCGGCAAGGGTGCGCGCCCTTATCCGTTAACTCCCGGGGCATGAGAACAAGCCCGAGACCTTCCTCTTGAATCAACAGGGCAAAAAGGACGAGCTCCATGTCGGACGTGAATGGTGTTGACCCGTCGGAAGCACTGGCCGAAAGAGCCGCGAATCCCTCGGTCTCATCCTCACCCCGGAACCCCGGGTCCGAAAGAGGATATGAATCCACCGTTCCCGCGGAGGCCGCCTGCTTTCCGGAAGTCACCGATCACGCCATGGGCGAGTATGTGCTCATTCAGCAGATGGCCTCGGTGCAGCACCTGGCCCGGGAACTGGCACACGACTTCCGGAACATGATCATGAGCATCGCCGGGCTGGTTGAAACCTCTCTGGAAGCAGCGGGTTGAAGAGTCCCCCGGGGGGGGTGACCGACGGGACACCGGAAAGGGGGTACGGGGCCTCTTGGAGGCGGGGAAAAAATTTAGGGGATTCTAATTTAGTTTCGTTCTCTCTGGAACGGCGGACCTTCCGCACGGCTCGAAAAACGGAAGTCGGGCCTGGAAGCCCTGTCAACGCTACAAACTAGATCAGGAGGTTCCAATATGTGCATCATGGTCATCAGTTCAGCGGAAAAGCTCCCCTCGATCCTCGAAAAGCTCAGCGGGGTCGATGTCTCACACCTCTATTTTCACAACACGGACGCCAGGGAGCTGGGCGTTCCCTTTGTATCCCTGGTGCCCTTCACCAACCTGCTCGTTTGTGAGGAGTCATCGATGGAGTCTTCGGACTTCAGAACCGCCCTGCTCCTTCGGGAAGCCGGCAGGATGAGCATTCCGGTCCTGAGCGAGGCGACGCTGGATCAGACCTTAATTCAGTGAGACATGATCGATTGAGGAGGTCGGTCGAGCCTCCCCCCGCAAGCTCGGGCCGATTTCGCCCCTTGACAGCCCCGAAGGGCCATTTCGGTGGCTTGAGCTTTCGGGGGTTCATTCAGGGAGACAATGCCATGATGAATCAACAGGGAGAAACCCACCGCTGCGCACCCTACTGGCACATGGATTGCCTCGGCACGGTGGCCATTCTGGCGCTGGCATTCAACAGGAGGCAGCGCAAACGGCTTTCCGGGCGTTACGGCATCACCGTGGATGCGGATTCCGCGGATCCCGTCACCATCTACTGCGATTTGCACGAGGCGTGTCATTGCCACCAGCCCCTGGTCAAGGCGATCGGCAAGGAGCTCGATTCCAGGTTCGGGGAAGTCATGAGAAAGGTCTCTTCGGCGGACCCGGAGACCATCGGCAGGATGGAGGCTCCCTTTCCACTGCCCATGCTCTGGGCGACCTTGAGCGACTCTCGCGAAGAGGTGCGACTGGAGGGACGTCGGAGGTTGCACGAGATGCTGCTGCAGGCATTTCGCCTCAGCAGGACCGTGAGGGAGAAGCAGGAGGATTCAGCGGACCTCACAAGGGCCCTGTCCCAGGAGAATGCAGGGCTGAAGGCGAGGATAGGCGACCTGGAGCGGGAGCTCAAGCATGCCCATCGGACCCTGGAAACCGCCAGGCCGGCACGGGTAGCGGCAACCCGCCCCGCGCTGCCCGAAGCCGCTGTCTCACCCGGAATCGTCGCGCGCCTCGAAAGGGAGGTCCGAAAGCTGACCCATGAATTGAACAGGGAGCGCGAGCGGACGGCCTGGCTCGAGACCGAGTTGTATGCCCTCCAGAGCAGGGAAGGCGGGCAGTCGACCCCGGGCTTCGGGACGGCAGCCGTTGCCGAGGCGACTGGAGCAACTCTCATCGAAGGATTCGAAATCCAGCCCATTGGGGCTTCAGCCCGCCGCAATACCATCGTCTGCAAGGGGGACATGCTGTGTCCCGACCGGGACGGTTGCACCCGGGACTGCCCCCTGAAAGACCTGACCGTCGCCATTCTGGGCGGCTCCGAGGGTGCGCTGCCGGCCTACCGCGGCATGGTGGGCGAGCTTGGAGGCGAGTGCCTCTACCACAACGGCTGCCTGCGCCAGGGGGCCGACAGGCTCAAGCGCATCATCGGGCAGGCGGACATCGTGGTCTGCATCACCAGCGTGAACAGTCATGCCGCCGTGCAGTTCGCCAAGGCCATGTGCAAACGATCCGGAAAGAGGCTGCTGGTGACCCGGGAGTCCGGCGTCCACTCCCTCAAGGAGATGCTCCGGCAGTCGGCCAATTGAGCAGTCATGGAGATCCGTGAGTCATTCCCCCACGATGGGCGGATCGCGGGTGCGCCAGGAGACGGAAACAAAGTGGAAATCAGGAGGCAGGAACTGCTGCTGGCCATTCATCGCAACATGGCCGAGCTGCGGGAGGGAATCGACAGGTGCCGCCGTCTTATGGACTGCGTGCTCGATGAGAACATTGATGAGGCCGGGCTGGCCCACGTGAGGGAGATCCTCGAGGGAAGCCACCAGGACTCCAACCTGAGGGATGTCGTCCGCGAGGCCATATTCGTCCTGGACGAGAGCAGAAAGGCTTTCAAATCCAAGAAGCTGGAAACCCTTCGCAAGAGGCTCACCCAGGCCCTGGCCGAGAACTGACGCCGCCTTTCGGAGGAGCATCGGCTGAAGCCATGGTTCAGCGGGGGCAAACCCTTCACTGACACACATTGAAGAGAGAGGATAATGATGAATTGTTCACCGTTCGAGATTCATTGCAGGGAAAGCCGGGGCAACCTGCACGTTCAACCCAGGGGCCCCCTGGACGCTCACACCGTTCTGCAGCTCATCGAGCTCCTTCACGAGCGCTATGAAGGAACAGGCCTCGTCTTCGTGGATACGGGAGCTTTGGAGGATGTCCATCCGCAGGCCGCCGACACCTTCAAGGCGAGCATCGAATCCGACGCCGTGATCCCCATGGCCCGACTGGTGTTCAAGGGCATCAAAGGGTTCGACATGGCCCCCGAGGGCTGCCGCGTCCTCATCATCCCCAAAAAGCGGTGCTGCCGAGGGAAGGGTAACTGCTCGGGGTGCGACTGTCATTCAGAGAGGAGCCCAGAACCTTCTCCAGGTTTCAACAGCACTCGGAATCAGGGGACCGTTAACTGAAACAAGTTGGGAGATCAAGAACTTGTCCACCCCAAGCCTCTTTGAGGCGCTCTCAGGGCGGGTGCGATGGCTGATTGAAAGGTCCGGGAAGGGTCCCCCCGTCCAGGCGCGTCGGGTTGTATCACGATGGGCCGGGCCCTTGAAACCTCCATGACAGGCTCAAAAAGGACAGGCTTCATGCGGGAATTCAAGGAAGATCCACAGGCTCGAGGCATCAGTCCCAACAGCGTCGGACCCTTTTCATCCATGGGCCGAGGCTGCGGATTTTGCCCGGATGGCTTCGGTTTCTCAATCACCCAGAGGAGGCTTTCATGTCCAAGGTACTCCTGAGGCACATGCTCCCCGGTCAAAGGGGAATCATCACTCACGTGGCGGCCAGCGGGGAGCTGGGGCGACGAATCCGCGACATGGGGCTGGTGCCCGGCACCCCTCTCGAGGTTCAGGGAACGGCGCCCCTCAAGGAACCCGTGGCCGTCCGGCTCAAGGATTTCACTCTGGCTCTGCGCAACAACGAGGCGGACCACATCACCATCGAGGAGGTCACGGACTGATGCGGAAAGAATCCCTCATCGCCCTCGCCGGCAACCCCAACAGCGGCAAGACGACCCTGTTCAATGCCATCACCGGCGCCCGCCAGCACGTGGGCAACTACCCCGGCGTCACCGTGGAAAAGAAGGAAGGCTATCACCAGTTCAACGGGCACGTCCTTCACCTGGTGGATCTTCCGGGATGCTACTCCCTCACCGCCTACTCCGAGGACGAGCGGGTGGCCCGGGAATTCCTGGTCACCGAGCGCCCGCGGGTGGTGGTCGACATCGTGGACGGCTCCAACCTCGAGAGAAACCTTTATCTGAGCGTCCAGTTCCTGGAGCTGGGGATCCCGCTGGTGGTGGCTCTCAACATGCTGGATGAAGCGAGGTCGCGGGGCATCGAGATCGATGCCGAGGAGCTGGGGAAACGGCTCCAGGTTCCCGTCGTTCCGATGGTGGCCAGGATCGGGGAAGGCGTCCCGGAGCTTCTGCGGGCCGTTTCCGAGGTATCCGAGGGAGACGGCGCATGGACCCCCCTCAGGATCTCCTACGGTTCCGATGTGGACCCGGTGCTGGACGCCATGGAGAGGATCATCGGCGAGGGCGGGCTTCTGACGGAGGTCTATCCGCCGCGCTGGACGGCGTTGAAGCTCATGGAAAAAGACGCCGTCATCCTCGAGAAATGCAGCCTGCGGGACAGTGGGCTCACCCGCAAGCTCGAGGGCCAGGTGGAGCAGCTGTCGAATCATCTGCGGAAGACCCTCGACGCCTATCCCGAGGCCGTGATCGCGGACTATCGCTACGGCTTCATTCGGGCGCTCCTGAAGGACGGCGTCATCCAGCGCAACGACACGGAGCAGCGCCTGGATCTCACGAGACGGCTGGACCAGGTGCTGACCAACCGGCTCCTGGGACCCATCCTCCTGGCGGCCGTCATCTACGGGATGTATTCCTTCACGTTCAGCGTGAGTGAGCTTCCGGTGGCCTGGCTGGAGGCCGGGATCGAATTTCTCGGAGGGCTGGCCGAGTCCGTCATTCCCGAGGGACTGCTCCAGTCACTCGTTGTCTCGGGCGTCATCGACGGTGTGGGGGGGGTCCTCGGTTTCGTTCCCATCATTGCGTTCATGTTCCTGGCCATCACGTTCCTCGAGGACACGGGGTACCTGGCGCGGGCGGCCTACATGCTGGACCGGGTGTTCCGGTGGTTCGGGCTGCACGGGAATTCCTTCATGCCTTTCATCGTTTCGGGGGGGATTGCCGGGGGCTGCGCCGTGCCCGGCGTCATGGCCGCGAGGACCCTCAGCAGCTCGCGGGAGAGAATCGCGACCATCCTGACGGTGCCCTTCATGAACTGCGGGGCCAAGCTGCCCGTGTTCGCGCTCCTCGTGGCGGCCTTTTTCGAGAGGAGTCAGGCCCTGATGATGTTCCTCATCACGCTGCTCTCCTGGGGCGGTGCGCTGCTGGTGGCGAGCCTGCTCCGCTCGACGCTGCTCAGGGGACCGAGCACCCCCTTTCTCCTGGAGCTTCCGCCCTACCGGCTTCCCACCTTCAAGGGACTTTTGATCCATACCTGGGAGCGCATCTGGCTTTACCTGAAGAAGGCGGGCACGATCATCCTCGCCATTTCCATCGTCCTTTGGGCCATGATGACGTTTCCGGGGCTTTCGGACGAACAGAAGGAGCGCTTCGAGGCCGATCGGCAGTCCATTCTCGCGGGACTGCCCGAGGACGTCAGGACGATGGTCGAGGGCGAGAAGGCGGATGTCGAGCCGGGGCCCGTGGTCCGGGCTCGGGAAGCTCTGCTGGAAATCGACGGCCGTGAAGCCGAGCTCGCCCTCAGGGGCTCCGCTGCCGGGCGCATGGGAAGGGCCCTCGAGCCCATCGGGCAGCTCTGCGGGTTCGACTGGCGGATCAACGTGGCCCTCGTGGGCGGGTTCGCCGCCAAGGAGGTCATCGTTTCCACCCTGGGGACGGCTCTTTCCATCGGGGAGGTGGACCCCGAGGAAACCACTTCCCTCAGCGAAAGGCTCGCATCGGATGCGCACTGGAATCCCCTGGTGGCCTTCTCCCTCATCGTTTTCAGCATATTCTACGCGCCATGCTTCGTGACGGTGGTCTGCATGGTCAGGGAAACCGGCGGCTGGAAGTGGCCGTGCTTTTCCATGGCCTTCAACACGGTCTTCGCCTTCCTCCTGGCGACATCGGTCTACCAGGCCGGGCTGCTCCTGGGAGTCGGCGGCTGACGGACACGCGGTCCGGGGTGAGTGTCATCGAGGGTCCGCAAGGCGGGTGCACGTTCATGACTCGGCCGGGAGACCGTGCCGGGGCCCTGGCGTCGACCCGGCCCGGACCCCCGGAGGAAGGAGTCCGTCCGGGCCACGTCATGTCGGCGGAAGACGGCATCCGGGTGATTTCGCTGGATTCCGCCTCAAGGACCACCGGAATGACGACAGCTGTCATTTACAGAGGGAATCGAGACTTTTGGCCGGATATGAATGATGCGGAGAATTGACAGACTACCTTACAACTGAATCACGGAGGAATGTGGAATGCCGAGAATCGCCATTGGAGTTTTCCTGATTTCCATCGTCCTTGCCGGTATCGGCCATGCGGCACACCCCCTCGTCACGACGACACGGGGACACAGGGAAAGGGGAATTTCCAGATCGAGCTCAACTACGAATTCACACATGAAGATTCGGGCGGCTTCAAGGAAGACGTTCATCAGATTGAGCCCGTCCTCTCCTACGGCATCATCGACAGTGTGGATTTCGTGGTGGCCCTGCCTTACCAGTTCATCAGCACCCGGGAAGAGGGTGTCAAGAACCGGGAAGACGGCATATCAGACTTGAGCATCGAGGTGAAGTGGCGCTTCTACGAATGCGAGGGGTTCAGCCTTGCGGCCAAACCGGGCATTTCCATTCCCACCGGTGACGATGACGAGGGCCTCGGAGCCGGAAGAGTCGGCGGGAGCTTCTTTCTCATCGCGACCCAGGAGATCGAGCCGTGGGCCTTTCACTTCAATGCGGGCTACGGCAGGAATGAATCCACCGCCGAAGAGGAGCGTGACATCTGGCACTTCTCCCTGGCCTCGGAATTCGAAGCGGCCCCCTGGCTCAAGCTTGTCGCCAACGTCGGCGCCGAGCGCAACACCGACCTGGAAAGCGACACTCCGGCTGTTTTCGCCCTCGGAGGCATGATCTTCCCCGTCCTGGAGAACCTGGACCTGGATGTGGGCGTGAAAGCGGGCCTCACACGCCCTGAAGTGGAGCCTACCACCCATGTAGCAGCTGGATTGGGCCACGAGCGAACAGGGTAGTCTCCGAATGTGAAATCCGGTCTCAACGGAAAAGATATCTGCGTGAGCATCGCGGGGATGGTTCATGCCGAGATCCATGAACTCGTAGGATATGCAGTTGAAGCCAAGGCTCACGAGACGCCCCACGACCGAGAACTCCGGACCGTACACGTAAATGAACAAAGGCTCTCCCCGCTTTCCTCGGTCTTCTGTCATAACTCCGCTCCTCTCCATTCGCGGACTTTCAGATTTGATTTCCGCGAAGATTCGGCTCCTTTTCGGTACTGGCCGTCACTTGACCAGAACCTGCCAGCGCATAAAGCACGGGTTATGCCAGGTATTAAATACAATCCATCAGGCAGAATTATACGTAGAATAGCGTTGAATTGGATTCATTCAGCCCGTCGATGAGCTTTGTTTGACGGAAACAGGTCGGCTTGGAGCAGGCATTCCTAAATGGTACTCACAGAACTAAAAGCACCATCTTTTTAAAATATTACATTAATGATTCCAAAATGACAGCGTTTCATTCTGGATCGCATACGCACCATTTCAAAGTGAGCATCCTTGGAAGAAAAGCGTTGACAGCGGGATCAACCTCCATTAGCGCATGGACGACTGATGCGTGTCGGCCCTCGGAAGCTCCGAAGGGCGGGCCGTCGCCTGTGTTTGGGCATGTGCCCCATGGCTCACGCGATGCCGAGAAGCACAGGGGGCGCCCGCAAGGCCTCCCGGATTCAACGGGGTTGCCGGACCCCGAGGCTGCCATCGATGTTCAATGCTCTTGTTTCAAAAGCCATTCGCCCTACCAGGCGCGCGCACCTGGGACGCGAAAGGGCTCTTTTGCCTCTCGCCGTCTTCATGGCCGGTTTGCTCTTCGTTCTCACGTGCTTCGCCCACTTCGCCCACACGTGCGGACCCCACACCACCCGCATATCCGCGGTCTCCAGCCAGAGGACGCCATCCGACGCGGGCCCGGCCTGGCGGGAGGCTCCAATCCATCAAGGACCCTGCCTGGCCTGCATGCTCCTCAAGGCCGTGCGCTCCACGCAAACGTCCGCGCCGCATCGTTTCCTCGCCTGCCTCGAGGCCGGCGAAGCGGTATCCCCCGGCCCGTCGTGCATCCCCCGGCCCAAGGGGGTCCGTCCACCGTTTTCGCCCCGCGCTCCTCCCCGCGTCCCCTCCATTTTCAAGGGACCGTTCGTCGGCTGACCCGCCGTTGGATCGGTCTCGATCCCCTTGCTCTCCCATTGCCGGTCGAAACCCCGGGGTGAATGCTGCTCACCCCCCAGCACCGCGCCACGACTCGTGCGAGGAGCCCGGGACCGAGGCCGGGCCGCCGCCGGAAGCCCAAAACCTGCACCCTGTGGTTTTAGGATTGAAACCTCCGAGCCCATGCTCGGGTCTTGTTTTGAACGTCCATCATCCTTGCCGGAGGCGGAGAAACCATGACGCGAAGAGAAGCGCTGCGGCGCATCACGGCCTTGAACGTCTGCGGCCTGGCGTGGCTCGCCGGGCTGGGGCGGGGCCACGCGGACATCAATGGCCTCAAGGCCCCGCCGGCCCGTCCCGGGCGCGCTGCCGGGCTCGCCGATGCGGCGGCCCTCATCGAACCGCCGGGGGGAGCCGGGCTGCGGCGTGGACTCCGGGTGATGGTGTTTGCGCCCCACCCCGACGATGAAACCATTGCTGCCGGTGGTCTGCTGCAGCTCCTGCGGGCGAGCCGGGGCACGGCAAGGGTCGTCTTCGTGACCAGCGGGGACGGGTATGCCGAGGGAGCCGCCCATCACTTCGGCAGGAGGGACCTCGTCCCCAGCGATTACATCGAATATGGAAGAATCCGATGCCGCGAAGCGCTCCAGGCCATGAAGAGCCTGGGGGTGCGCAGCGGCGAGATCGACTTCCTGGGGTTTCCCGACGCGGGCATATCCGCTCTCCTGTCCAGCCACTGGATGGCCGACCCGGCTTACGTCTCGCCGCACACCCGCGTGAGTCGCCCCCCTTATGCCGAGTGTCGCGACACGGATGCCGCCTACACGGGAACCGGCCTCGCCAAACCATCATTGACGCGATCACCGGGTTCTCACCCCACTGGGTCGTCCTGCCCGATCCCGGGGACCGTCATCCGGACCACCGGGTGGCAGGTCTGCTGGTGCTGAGCTCCCTGAGCCGCCTTTCGGATTCCGGCAGGGTGCAGCTCGAGAACATGCGGGTGCTGACCTATCTCGTTCACGCCCCTTCCCCGCAGCCAGCCCCGTCGGGGGCTTCGATGGCCGGGCCGGCGGACCGTTTCGCCTCCGGTGCGACGGACATCTCCCGCCACTTTTCCCCGCCGGTTCGTTTTCCCCTGGGGGAGCGGGAGCGGAAGACCAAGGAGGAGGCGCTGCGATGCTACGCTTCCCAGCAGTTCCTTTTGGCCCCGCTCGTCTCGATGTTCGTGACTCCATTCGAAAGCTTCGCTCAGGTCCACCCCACCCTGGTGACGGACAGGAGCTGCTCCTGGAACAGACTGCCAGCAAAGGGGTAGCCCATGACAAAAAGCTTCGGTTGCTCCACGCGACTCCAATCCCCGCCGGACCGCGGCCCTCCCCGGAGAGGCGCCCTCACCGGGGAGCCCTCACCACCGGCCTCCCGTGCAACGCCGGAGGTCCAAAACCCTCATCGAGAGGCTCCCATGGGCAGCCCGGTCTTCAACCCGAACCCCGCAACCCGTGACTCGAAACCCGAAGCCCGGAGCCCGAAACCGGGAACCGTCCCTCGGGGCCGGGCTTTGCCTCGCCCTCTTCCTCCTGCTCTGTTCGTGGTGCGGCGCCGGCTGGGCCCACCTCCACGCCCTCGCCGGCTGCAGGCTGTGGCCGTGGTTTTTGACGAGAAGGGACTGGAAGGCTTTCGGGTGTGGTTGACCTTCGACGCCATGCACACCAACCTGCTCGTCATGGAAATCCAGCAGGAGATCGCCGAGGATACGGCGAGCCCTCCTCCATCCAGCCAGTCCGAGATGTACGAGCGGGTGAGGGGCATGATCCAAAGGCAGTTTCGGGACATTGACTTTTTCACCCACGTCCTGGTCGACGGCAAGCCGTTCCCGGTCCGCGAGGCGAGGAGCCTCGCCGTGGAGTCCCGGGACGGGAGGATGGCCTGCAGCTTCTTCGTCCCCTGTCCGGTGCCCGCTGGCGCGGGGCGCGATCCTCGGGGCCTCCTCGCGGAGCCGGGGGCTCCTGCGGGTGACCGGGGCGGTCCTCTCCCTGGGGGGAGCCCTGGCCATCGCGGGGATCGGGGGACTGATGCTGCTCCACTCTCTCTAGGAGGCTGTCCGAGAATACCTTTTTGTCATTTCGAACGGAGCGTAGCGAAGAGAGAAATCTTGAAAAGTCGATAGGTTACCGCGATCAAGAGTTGCTTCTCAATAACGGTTGGCACGCGTGCGCTTTTGTGCAGGTTGGGTTGAGCCATGGCGAAACCCAACATGGCTCGCGGCGGGTGTTGGGTTTCACTTCGTTCAACCCAACGAGTTGCCTCCACTTATTGAGAAGTTACTGGAAGATCGACAAACACTCCAATATCATTCATAAAAAAGGCGTAACCGTCAAATCCAGCACCTTCAAGTCCATCGCCGTGCTGATCGGTGAGGACAGCGCCTACAAGGAGGCCTTCGCCAACGGGACCTTGACCCACACCTTCCTGGACGTCAACGACTATCATCGCTACCATTTTCCGATCGGCGGAACCATCAAGGAAGTCCGCATCATCAAGAGCGATGACGCAGTCGGCGGCATCATCACCTGGGATGCCGAGGCCGGGCGCTACCTGCTGGACTCGAGCACCCCGGGCTGGCAGAATATCGAGACGCGCGGCTCCGTGATCATCGAAAACGACACCTACGGACTGGTGGCCTTGCTGCCCATCGGCATGTCGCAGGTCTGCTCGGTCAACTTCGAAGAGGCGGTCAAGGTGGGCAATAAGGTCAAGAAGGGCGAGATGCTCGGATATTTCCTGTTCGGGGGTTCGGACTTCGTCATTCTGTTCCCGAAAGGAGTCGATTTTACCCTGACCGTGCCCAAGGACGCCGAGGGCGGCTATCAGCACGTGCTGATGGGCCAGGAATACGGAAAGCTCAAGATCAAGAAATAACCTGATTGACCGGATCGAAGTGCAGGGCCATGGTCATGGGAGCGAACCTCCCTGGCCATGGCCTTTCTTCTGTTCCCGCCGATTATCCCTGATTCACGCCGCCGATTTGGCGAGGAGCCGGCGCTGCAACCGGCAGTGGACGGTTTGAGCTGGAATTGTCGGGATATACCGCAGACGGCTGAAAACTGGACTTTCCGTCATTGCGACCGAAGGGAGAAATCCAAAGAGATCCCTCACATGCGTTCGGGATGACAAAAAGCCGAATTCAAGCCGTTCGCAGTATAAGCTGCCAGGCCGGCGGAAGCCATGACGACCAGAGCACTTCCGATCAAAATGAGAGCGCTATCACCATCAACTGTCAATAACAACATCTCAATGAAGCTTGCCCGCCTGCCGACAAGGCAAACGCAAGCACCGTTTCCCGTTGACGGGACCTGAGGAGTGACGGATGGAGCGGAAGCTTGAAGATGCGCTGACCATCGAGGGATTGGCCCTGACCTCGAGGATCCCCCGATGCACTCTTGAAAAGCCCGTTCGGTAAGCCAGGATCCGTTGTCGGAAGATCGGCCGTTACTTGCGTTTTCGCAAAAGGGCCGTCGATCGCTGGCTCGAAGTCAACAGAAACGAGGATTCCCTCCCCGGGTTGGTCCTGCTGCCGCGGGACGAGGCCCGGCGCGAATCATCAAGGAGACGAAGGAATCATGGCTGAGGATGCGTGCATGCTGGACGCGCTGCCGGTCATTCTTCTCGTGGATGACGATCCCACCGCCCTCGCCCTGCTCGACGCAATCCTCCGGCAGGAAGGGCTGGAGACCCTTACCGCGGCCACGTTCGAGGAAGGGATGGGGGTCGCGGCCCGAAAGGCCTTCGATCTGGCCATTCTGGATGTCAGACTTCCGGACGGCAACGGGTTGGATTTGTGTCGCTGGGTCAAGGGGAGGGTGGGCCATGCCGACACCCCGGTGCTCATTCTGTCCGCCGACGACGATGTGCGCACAAAGGTGGCGGGATTCGACGCGGGGGCAACCGACTACATCACCAAACCCTTTCATCGTGCGGAAGTGCTTGCACGAGTCAAGACCCAGCTGCGGCTCTTCAAGGCCTACCGGTCCATGCTCGAGCTCCAGGCATTGAAGCTGGCCAGTTTGACCGATGCGCAGAAGGCCATGCTGCCTCGGCCGGAGCTGATGCCGGAGGCCGGATTCCGGCTCTACTACGAACCTCTCCTGGAGGCCGGCGGGGATCTCTGTCAGGTCTTTCAGGTGGGGCACAAAGTGCACGACTACATCGTGGCCGATGTATGCGGCCACGACATCGGCACCGCCATGACCACCGCGGCCCTTCAGGCGCTCCTGGCCCAGAACTGCTCGGCACTCTATTCCCCACGAGAGATCCTGGAAATCATCAACCGGGTGGTTTGCTCCATCGTGTCCGGGGGGCAGTACGTCACCATGGTCTACGCGCGGCTCAACCGTCAGACCAAACGGTTGACAGTTGCCAGCGCGGCGCACCCCCCGGCCGTTCTCCACAGGAAGAATGGAGAAATCCTGCGTTTTCGGCAGGAGGGAGATGTCATCGGAGCTTTTGAGTCGGCGGAGTTCGGCAGTATCGAGGCCTCCGTCCAGCCCGGAGATCGCGTGTACCTGTTCAGTGATGCCCTGGTGGAGGGGACCGGGCCGGTGGATGCCGCGACCGATTGGGAAGCGGGAATGAGCCGCATCGTGGAGGCTTGCGGCACCCTGGGAGAGGGGGATCTGAGGAGTGCCGTGACGGGCCTGGCTTGTCAGCTTCTTGGTGAAGCCTCTCCAAGGGACGATGTCACCATCCTGGGGGTGGAAGTATGAGAGCCAGGGAAGAACTGGGGTTCAAACTAGCTGCAACGCCCTCGGCCATCGACCGGCTGTGTGAGGAGGTCGATCGCTGGCTGGCGGAGTGCGGCCTGCACGGAGATCGTTTTGCGGTGGCCATGCTGCTTCGAGAGAGCCTGAACAACGCCATGTTGCATGGTTGTTGCATGGATGCCGAACGTCAAATCAGCTGCCAACTGAGCTTCGCGGACGATTGGCTGCGCATCCAGGTTGACGATCCCGGGCCGGGATTCGACTGGATTCGAGAACGGAACTGCCGGAGGAGCGAGACGGACTGCCATGGGCGCGGACTCCTCATCCTCGAGATGTACGCCGATGATGTCAGGTTCAACGAGCGCGGCAACGGAGTGGTCCTGCGACGCCGCGTAACAGGAGGTCAGTAATGCCCGAAGTGATTGTGGAGAGAAGTGGGCCCGACACGACGGTGATCCCGCGGGGGGCCTTGACCGTCGCTCTGGCTCAGGAGCTGAGATCGCAGATCCGGAACGTCTTGTCCGAGGGTGTGTCGCACGTGGTCTTCGACTTGAGCGGAACGGAGGTGGTGGACTCCAGCGGCATCGGGCTCCTCATCGCCACGCACAACAGCCTCAAGAAGACGGGAGGAAGCCTGCGGGTGGTTGGTGTGTCGCCCGAGATCAAGAACCTGTTCAAAGCCATGCGGCTCGATCGTCACTTCGCGGTGGAAGCACGGTAAATGGAGGAATTCCGCATGAGTAACTTCGAGGAAGACGATCTGCTTCGAGAATTCCTGGCCGAAGCTCGCGAGCACCTGGACGGCATCGAGGCGGACCTCCTGACCATCGAGGATCGAGGAGCCGACATCGACGAGCTCCTCGTGAACCGCGTGTTTCGCGCGGCTCACTCCATCAAGGGAGGGAGCGGGTTCTTCGGGCTCTCCACGATGAAGGAGCTGGCTCACAGGACGGAAACGGTCCTTTCCATGATCCGATCGAGGGAAATGGTCCCGAATCCCGAAGTGGTGAATATTCTGCTCCATGCTTTTGACAAGCTGCGGGAAGTCGTCAACGACGTGTCCAACAGCAACGACGCGGACATCAGCGAGCATGTGACGGCGCTGACCAGTTTGAGCTCCTCGTTTCTGCCCCGGGAAAAGAAGGCTATTCTCTCGGAGACCTCGGAGGTCTCCTTCGGCGGCGGAGCGGTGAGCAGCTCCATCCCGAGCATAGACCTGTCCCGGGCGGTCGAAGGCGGGAAGTTCATCTATCTGCTCAGGCTCGACCTCATCCATGACGTGGAACGGGTAGGCAGGACGCCCCTCGCCGTGGTCAACGAACTGCTCTCCGTCAGCGAGATCATCGATGCGCGGGTGGATCTCGACGCCGTGGGAACCCTGGAGGACGGTCCCGTCCGGGAAATCCCCTTCCATGTGGTGCTGGCGACCCTCCTGGAGCCCGACCTGAAGGATGTTCTGGCCGATACCGCCTCCATCCGGTCCGATCAAATCCTGGTGATGGATGCGGCCTCGACGGGAGAAACGGCCACTCAGCCCGGTGTGCCTTTCGAGATCGAGACTCCTCCCGTTTCCGCGGCGGAACTGGCGTTGGCCGAAGAGCCTCCAACCGTTCACCCACCGGTTCCCACAGAGCCCGGAGCGGCCAGCCTCCCGGCCGTTAGGGGTCGGGTTGTCCAGGAGGGGGCAGCCTCAACCCCAAGCCATTCTCCCGCCTCCGCCGAGAATACCCTGAGAGTCAACGTCGAGGTGCTGGAAACGCTGATGAATCTTGCCGGGGAGCTGGTCCTCAGCCGCAATGAGCTCCGGGAAGCCATCAGCCGCCGGGACGAGCGGGCGGTTGCAGCTTCGAGTCAGAGGATCAACCTGGTGACCTCCGATCTCCAGGAAGCCATCATGCAGACCCGCATGCAGCCCGTTGGAAATGTGTTCGGAAAATTCCCCCGGGTGGTGCGAGACCTCTCCAGGACTCTGGGCAAAGAGGTCCAGTTGGAGATTGAAGGTCGTGAGGTCGAGCTCGACAAGACACTCATCGAGGGATTGAGCGATCCGCTGACCCACATGGTGCGCAACGCCATCGACCATGGAGTCGAGATGCCCGATGAGCGGGTGAAGCGCGGAAAGAAAGCAGTGGGCACGGTACGGTTGCGGGCCTGTCACGAAGCGGGGCAGGTGGTCATCGAGGTGGGGGATGACGGCAAGGGGATCGACCCTGCCAAGATCGCCGCGAGCGCCCTGAGGAAAGGTCTCATCTCGGCGGAAAGACTGCGGGGGATGTCGGACAAGGACAAGGCCGCCCTCATCTTTCTTCCGGGTCTCTCGACGGCCGATCAGGTATCCGACGTATCGGGTCGAGGGGTGGGGATGGACGTGGTCAAGACCAACCTGGACCGTCTGGGCGGCAAGGTGGAGATCCAGACCGAACCGGGGAAAGGGAGTCTCTTCCGCATCAAGCTGCCCTTGACCCTGGCCATCATTCCGTCCCTCATCGTCACCGTCGAGGAAGAGCGCTTCGCCATACCGCAGGTGAACGTCGTGGAGCTCATCCGCGTGCCGGCGGAGCAGGTCAAAAATCGCATCGAAGTGGTGGGGGACGCGGAGGTCCTGCTTCTGCGCGGCAACCTGATTCCCATCGTGCGGCTGGCGGATGTTCTGGGCCTGATGAGAACTTATCTGGACCCTGGCACCGGGCGGAGAGAGATCGACCGCAGGGACGCCATCGCCGACCGCAGGTCGCCCAGGCATCCCGTCCAGGCCGAATCCACGGGTGATTGCCCAAACATGGAGACCGGGCCGGACCACGACCGTCGAGGGGACGACGGTCGCCGTGATCGCCCCCTCAGCGACATGCAGGTCGTTGTGGTCTCCGCGGGTATCCTGCAGTACGGGCTGGTGGTGGACAGCATGCAGACCACCGAGGAAATCGTCGTGAAGCCTTTGGGGCGTCACCTGAAAGGGCTCCAGGAGTATGCAGGGGCGACAATCATGGGTGATGGCAAAGTCGCTCTGATCCTCGATGCTTCGGGCCTGGCGGTCAAGGGCAGCCTGACCTCCGTTTCGGGCTCCACCCGGGCAGGTCAACTGGCGGAACAGGAAGCTGCTGAGACGAGACAGGATATGCACTCGTGGCTTCTCTACCACAATGCTCCCGAAGAGATGTGCGCCATTCCCCTGGACTATGTGCTGCGCCTGGAGAAGATCGAATCCGCCCAGATCGAATACACCGGTGGCCGGCGTACCATGCAGTACCGCGGAGCTACACTGCCCCTGGTGACGCTCGCCGATGCCGCAAGGGTCAATCCACTGGAGGAAGGGCAGGAGCTGGTGGTCATCGTGTTCAACGCCCGGGGACGGGAAGTGGGACTCCTGGGTGCCATGCCGGTGGACGTCATCGAGACCCGCGCCACCGTGGACAACATCACCCTGAGACAGCCCGGCATCGTCGGGTCGGCCATCATCCGGGACCGAACGGTTCTCCTGGTGGATTTGCACGAAGTGGTGGAGGCGGTTTACCCCGAGTGGGGGACGACGGTCTCCGGACCCGCCCTGGAGAACGGCAGGCCGCACACGGTGCTCCTGGCCGAGGATTCGGACTTCTTTCGGGCGCAGATCAAACGGTTCCTCTCGGAAGACGGGTACAACGTGCTGGAAGCACCTGATGGCGAAGCGGCCTGGGAGGTCCTGCTCGGCAATGCCGAAAAGGTGGAAGTGGTGGTCACCGATATCGAGATGCCCCGGCTGACGGGGCTCGAGCTGACCCAGCGCATTCGTGCCGACCGCCGATTCACGGGATTGCCGGTCATCGGGCTCACCTCCCTGGCCGGCGAGGAGGATATTGAAAGAGGCAAGGCTGCCGGCATAGACGACTATCAGGTGAAGCTGGACCGCGACAAACTGGTGGAATCCCTGCAGGGCTTCGTTGGAGGGTCGGATTCCGCGGTCTACGCTTGAGGGAGAGCTGGAAGAACCTCGGCGCGTCATCACGAGCCCAATGTCAGGAACGAGAAGAAGAGGGGAGCACAAGCATGAACGTGAATATGCACCGGAATCTGTCGGTGGGAATGAAGCTTGGCATCGGCTTTGGAATCATGGTCGTCGTTGCGGGCGCCCTCGGCGCGTCAGGCTGGCTGGGGGTGAGGTCCATAACGGAAAAGGCCGCCATCGAAGCGCGAGCAGTGGCTTGTGAGCGGCAGTTCCAGCAGTGCCGCCTGCAGGAAAAGGACTTCGAGATACGCGGCTTTGGCAGTGCGGAAGGGGGACGAAGCGCCGATGCACTGCACAAGGAGTCCCTTGACGCCCTCCGCGGCCAGATGGAGCAGCTGGCGGGCTCCGACCTGGACGCTCGGGAACGGGATTCCGTCCAGGCAATGCTGACGGGGCTCGGACCCTATGAGGCCGCGTTCGGGGAGGCCGTTGCCGCACGCCGGGAGATGGACAATGTCTTTGCGGAGTGGCGAAGGGTCGGGTGGGCATTCACCAAGGCCGTCGAGGAAACCATGGAACGGGAGATCGATGCGCCCATGGAAGCAGAGCGGAAGGCGGGCAATGCGGATAAGCTGGCCATATGGGCCAGACTGGACGGGGGGTTCAACGAGGAGATCCATGCGCCTTTCCTGCTCCTGCGCGTGACGGCCACTCATTTCACGGCCACCAAGGAGGACGACCAGTGGGACGGCTATCAGAAGCAGCTGTCGACCCTGAAAAGGAACTTTTCCACCTATGCCGAGGACGCGGTTCAGAACGATGCCTTGGCCCTGGGGGCTGCCATCGGAAAGATGGAGGCCATCCTGAGAGATTATGAAAAGCATGGTGAACGGTACCATGCCGCGGTGCTGCGCCAGCGCGAAGCCGCCGTGAAGATGGCGGCGGCAGGGCGCGGCATGGAGGATCAGTACTCGAAACTGTCCAAAGACATCATTGAGGCCCTGGACTCCTTCAGCCGCAAGACCATGACCACCCTGGGTCTTCTGTGCCTGGCTGGAGTTCTGGTGGGAATCTTATTGGCGGTCGGGAGTACCCGAAGCATCACGCGGCCGTTGACCGGCGTCGTCTCCCATCTGAGCCAGATTTCCAGCGGCGACGTGTCCAGGGACGTGGTGGCCGAGTCCCTGAATCGCGGAGATGAAATCGGCGCCCTGGCCAGGGCGCTCCAGCAGGTCAGTCTCGGCCTGCGAGGGATGCTCAAGGATGTGACCCACGGTGTCCAGACCCTCGCCGCATCATCCACGGAGATGTCTTCCGTCGCCGGTCACATGTCCTCCGGCGCTTCCCAGACGACTTCCAAGGCGACAACCGTAGCCGCCGCCGCCGAAGAGATGAGCGCCAATGCGGCATCGGTTGCAGCTGGCATGGAGCAGGCGACTTCCAGCCTCGGATCCGTCGCTGCCGCCACCGAGCAGATGAGCGCCACCATCGGCGAGATCGCATCCAACTCGGAAAAAGCTCGCGCCATCAGCAGCGACGCCACGGAGCAGGCCCAGGGAGTCGCGGGGTTGATGCAACAGCTGGGGGCTGCCGCCCGGGAGATCGGGAAAGTCACGGAAACCATCAACAGCATCTCCTCCCAGACCAACCTGCTGGCCCTCAACGCCACCATCGAAGCCGCCCGGGCGGGTGCCGCCGGCAAAGGCTTTGCCGTGGTGGCCAACGAAATCAAGGACCTGGCCCAGCAGACCGCAACGGCAACCGAAGAGATCAAGGCCCGCATCGCGGGGATCCAGACGTCCACCCACGCGGCGGTGACCGACGTGGACCGCATCACGCAGGTGATCCAGGAAGTGGGCAACATCGTGACGACCATTGCGGTGGCCATCGAGGAGCAGGCCTCGGTCACACGCGACATGGCCAGGAACATTGCCGAGGCTTCCTCGGGCGTGCGGGACGCCAACGAGCGAGTGGCCCAGACGGCCGCCGTCTCCCAGGAGATCGCCCGGGACATTGCCGGGGTCAATGCCTCCTCGGAGGAGATGTCTTCCTCCAGCGAGCAGGTGCAGGTCGGTGCCGCCGAGCTTTCCCAGCTGGCCGAACAGCTTTCTTCCATGGTGGGCCGATTCAGAACCTGATCCGCCTTCAGCGGCTACCCTCGGATCGTGACAGAAGGAGTGCATTCAAATGGGTGTCCTGTCGAAACTGAAGATCCTGCACAAGACCCTCCTCGTGGGACTCATTCCGCTGGTGGCGTTTCTCCTGGTGGGTGGTATCCAGCTGGGCCGTGAACTGGAGGAGAACGCTCTCATCAGCGAGATGACGGGGAACATCAGTCTGTTTCAAGCGTCATCGTCCCTGGTGAGCCAGTTGCAGCGGGAGCGCGGGCGAACGGCGCTTTTCCTGGCCGGTGGCTCGACTTTCGACGAGCTGCGCGCTTTCCGGGAAAAGACGGACAGCGTCCTGCCGACATTCATGGCAGCCCTGACCGCCGCGCCACTCCCAGCCGACAAAAAAGCTTCCTGCGGAGATATGAACAACCGGGTGAGCCGGATGCGCGAGCGCTACAACCGAGCTGAAGCCACTCTGAGGGATGCGGCCATCAAGGAATACTCCACGACAATCGAGAGCCTGCTGGTCCTGCAGGGGGCAGTGGCCAACGCTCGCACGGGAAGAGGTCTCGGAAAGGTCATCAGCAGCCTGATGATTCTGGAAACCGCCAAGGAGAGTGCCGGAAAGCTTCGTGCCAATGCGTCCAGCCTGCTTTCCCTGAATCGCTCCCTCACAAATGAGCAGTTTTCCCTGGTTCTGAAGCTCAAGTCGGAAATCGACGCGAACCTGTCGTCACCGGCCCTGGTTCTGAGCCAGGCTTCACAGGACCAGCTGCGCGACTTCCCGAAACAGCCGGCCTGGCAGGAGACCGAGGAAATGCTCAAGACCCTGCTGGTCAAATCGGCGGAAGGCAGCTACGGGATAGCCGGCGATCATTTCTTTGCCGCCATAAGCCGCAAGATCGACGACATCGGGAAGATCATCGATGGAGAAACAGCCGCTCTCTCCGACAAGCTGAAGAAGGAAACCGCGGCCTTTTACCGCTCTTTCTACGCTTTTCTGGGAGCCATGGCGTTCTTGACGGTCCTGACGTTGTGGGTCACCTGGGCATCCGCCCGGAACATCGTGCGGCGCATCCGGCATGTCGTCGAATCCCTGAAGGAAATGGCCGCCGGCGGGGGTGATCTGACCGTGCGTCTCCACGTCGAGAGCCAGGATGAAATCGGCGAGCTGGCCACCCACTTCAACGCCTTCCTGGAACGGCTGGAAGGCATGATCCGCAAGCTGCGCGGCAACGCGGAGGCTCTCACGGGATCCTCGGGCGACCTTTCCAGTGTGGCCTCCCAGCTGGCGGGAGGAGCCGGGAAGAACCTCTCACGGTCCTCCACCGTGGCCGCGGCCGCCGAGGAGATGAGCGCCAACACGGCATCGGTGGCGGCCGGCATGGAGCAGGCAACGGCCAGCCTTTCCTCGGTAGCCGTCGCCACGGAAGAGATGAGTGCCACCATCGGTGAAATCGCCGCCAGCTCCGAAAAGGCCCGATCCATCAGCACCGAAGCCTCCCATCAGGCCCAGGGCGTGGCGGCCATCATGCAGGAGCTCGGGGCGGCAGCCCGGGAGATCGGCAAGGTCACGCAGACCATCACCTCCATCTCCTCCCAGACGAACCTGCTGGCCCTCAACGCGACCATCGAGGCGGCCCGGGCCGGGGCAGCCGGCAAGGGTTTCGCCGTGGTGGCCAATGAGATCAAGGACCTGGCTCAGCAGACGGCCTCGGCTACGGAGGAGATCCGGGGGCGCATTTCAGGAATCCAGTCCTCCACCGGCGCAGCCATGTCCGATGTCTCCAAGATCACCCACGTGATCCATGAAGTGGGCGAGATCGTGACCTCCATCGCCGTCGCCATTGAAGAGCAGGCTTCCGTCACCCGGGACATGGCCCGCAATATCGCCGAAGCCACCCGGGGTGTCCAGGATGCCAATGAACGGGTGTCGCAGACAGCCGCCGTTTCCCAGGAGATCGCCAGGGACATTGCCGGGGTCAATGGCTCCTCGGAAGAGATGTCCCAGGACAGCCAGCGGGTGCAGGTCAGCGCGTCCGAGCTTTCGCACCTTGCCGAGCAGATGACCGAGATGGTCAACCGGTTCAAGGTGGACTCCATGGCTTCAGAATCCCATGGGGAGCGGCCCTTTTTCGAGTGGAGCGATTTCCTGTCCGTGGGTGTTGCCGACATGGACGATCAGCACAAGCGGTTCTTCGGCTTCATCAACGAGCTCCACCAGGCCATGAAAGAGGGCAAGGGCACCGGGGTGATCCGTTCCATCCTGGGTGAGCTGGCAAACTACACAAAGCACCACTTTGCCGCGGAAGAAATGCTTCTCGAGCAAAACCATTACGCGGACCTGCCCCTTCAGAAGGAAGCCCACCGCCGCTTTGAGGCCAAGGTGGCCGAATTCCGGCAGCGCTATGCGGCGGGCGACAACGCCGTCATCGTGGAAACCATGAGCACCGTTCGAGACTGGCTGGTCAACCACATCCAGAAGATGGACAAAAAGTACGGCCCCCACGTTCATGCGGAGCATCGAGCCCCCTCTTACCCACTCCCCCAGAGTATGCCGCGGAGTGCGGAGAGCAGCTCGATGAAAGCGGTGTGATTCAGGAGGACCCGCCCCAGGCCCCCTCCTCGGCCTACTGGGAGGGCCATGGGGGACCGTCGAGAAAGGAACCGAACCATGTTTGAAGCCAGCAGCACAGCCCTGGAAGCGCAGGGACTGGCCGTCGCCTGCTTCGTCGGCAACGCCCTGTTCGGGGTCGATGCCGAACCGGTGCAGGAAATCGTCCGAGTGGGATACATAACCCCGGTCCACCACGCGCCGGACTACGTTGTCGGCATCATGAACCTGCGGGGGCGCATCGTCACGGTGATCGACCTGGGAATGAAGCTGGAGCTGGGGCTCACCGGCATCACACCCGAGAGTCGCATCCTTATCGTGGAATGGAAAGGCGAGCATGTGGGACTCTTCATCGAGCAGGAGGGCGGCGTCGTGGTTGTGAACCCCACTGAGATGAGAGCCCCACCGGACAACATCAAGGGAGCTCACAGCACCATGTTGGAGGGTGTGGTGCTGGCCGACGGGCACCTGATGGCCCTCTTGAACCTTTCCGAGGTTCTGGAGCCTCGGGACGGACCGGCGAGGTCTTGATCGTGCGAGCCCTGGTGGTGGATGACTCGGTTGTTTTTCGGAAGGTGGTGGCTGAAGCCCTGGAGCGGATTCCGGATATCCAGGTCGTCGGGTCGGCCCCCAACGGCAAGCTGGCGGTCCAGCGAATCCTGGAGCTTGCACCGGATCTCGTGACCCTCGACATCGAGATGCCCGAGATGGATGGGCTGCAGGTGCTGGAGGCGCTGCGCAAGGCCGGCAGCGACACCGGGGTCATTGTGCTGAGCGGCGTGACATCCCGGGCCAGCACTCTGACGGTGAGGGCCCTGGAGCGGGGGGCCTTCGACTTCATCACCAAGCCGGCCTCCGAAACGATCGAACAGAGCAAGACCCTGGTCTTCAACGCCCTGCGGCCTCGCGTCGAGGCCCTGCGACAGCGTCGGACCATCAAGGCCATCCTGGGGACCCAACCCGGCAAACCGGCTCCCCCTGGACGGGCTACCCCGGTTGTGCCGGCGCCGCTTCCCCGGGGAGGCGACAGGCCGGCCAGAGTCAGCACGCTCCTCAAGCCCGAGATGATCGTCGTCGGAGTATCGACGGGGGGCCCCAACGCCCTGGCTCAAGTCCTCCCATCGATCCCGGGGGACCTGGGGCTGCCCATTTTGATTGTGCAGCACATGCCCCCCCTCTTCACGGCTTCACTTGCCGAAAGCCTCGATGCCCGATGCGCGATCCGGGTGAAAGAGGCCGTCTCCAAGGAAGAGCTGCAGCCGAACATTGCCTACATCGCCCCGGGCGGCTGCCAGATGCGCGTGGCGGGTCATGCGGGAGGCAAGATCATCCAGATCACGGACGACCCGCCCGAGAACAATTGCAGGCCTTCGGCCGACTACCTGTTTCGATCTGTCGCCAATCAGTTTCCCGGGCGGGCGGTGGCCGTCATCCTGACCGGCATGGGAAGCGACGGCACCCTGGGATTGCGGCTCCTCAAGCGGAACGGATGCCACGTCATCGCCCAGAATGAAGCCAGCTGCGTGGTGTACGGAATGCCGAGGGCGGCGGTGGAGGCGGGCGTCGTCGATATCGTCGCACCTCTGGACCAGATCGCCTCACACATCACGAGCAGGGTTCGGGGAGGAGCAGTGTGACGTCCATCAAACCGGATGAGCTGAAAATCTGGACGAAATACGTCCATTCCATCTCGGGCATCAGCCTGGATGAGACCAAAGGCTATCTGTTCGAGACGCGGCTTGCGAATCTGCTTCGCGAAACGGGCAGCAGCTCCTACATGGATCTCCACCGCAAGGTCACAACTGATGCCTCCAATGTGCTCCGGCGAAAGGTCCTGGATGCCATCACCACGGGAGAGACGTCGTTTTTCAGGGACACGTCGCCCTTCGATCTCCTCCAGCACAAGGTTCTGCCCGATCTCATCGACCGGCGGCGCAAGACCTTCGGGAACGGGCGCCCACTGCCCATACGCATCTGGAGCGCCGCCTGCTCCACCGGCCAGGAGGTCTTCAGCATCGGCATCGTCATCAAGGAGCTCCTGGGCAGCCTCAGTGGATATGATGTGCGTCTCCTGGGCACCGATATCTCCGACAGGGCCATTGCGACGGCCAGTCACGGCACCTTCGGTCGACTCGAGCTGGACCGGGGCATGCCGGCCGAAAAGATGTCGAGGTACTTCACCAAGGAAAAGGACTCATGGAAAGTGCGGGACGAGATCCGGGCCCTGGCCACATTCCGCACCATGAACCTTCTGGACTCCATCAGCTTTCCCGTCAAGCACGACATCATCTTCTGCCGGAATGTCGCCATCTACTTTTCGGAACAGGACCGGGCAAGGCTCTTCAACAGCCTGGCCCAGGTCCTGGCGCCGGACGGCTATCTCATCATCGGGTCCACCGAGTCCCTCACGGGCCTCTGTCCACAGTTCGAGGCCAGGAGATACCTCAGGGCGGTCTATTACCAGTTGCGCCTGAACAACGGGAAGTGAGCGGGGTCATGAGTCGGGAGCTGAGAACATCCGAGTTTGACGCCATTCTGGAGAACGCACCGGTAGTGATCATGCTGGTCAACGAGGACGTGCGGATCCTGAGAGCCAATCGTGCGGCAGCCTCCGCAACCGGCAGGTCACTGGAAGGACTGGAGGGACTCCTTGGCGGAGAGGCGATCCATTGCGCCAATGCCTCGAAAGGCGACGGCTGTGGCCGGAATCCGGAATGCGCCGACTGCTGCGTTCGCGCTTCGGTGCGATGGACCTTCGAACGGGGGGAAGGCATTCGTGAAAAGCCTGCAAGGCTGGTCCTCGAGATGGATGGGCGGCAAGTGGAGCGGCAGGTGCTCGTCTCCACGTCCCTGCTCCCATGGGGGGAGTCCCGACGAGCGATCCTGACACTCCACGATGTGACCGAAAGCAGACTGACCGAAAAAGCGCTCCGGGCGTCGGAGGAACGATACCGCATTGTCGCCGACAACACGTTCAACTGGGAATACTGGCTAAGCCCCGAAGGGCGGCTGCGCTACTCGTCACCGTCCTGCCTGCGGGTCACCGGATACACCGCCGAGGAGTTTCTCCGCGACCCGGATCTCTGGCGAAGGATCATTCATCCGGACGACAGGCCCCTCTGGGACGCGCACCGCTGCCGGGTGGGGGCGGATCAGCCTGCCGAGACGATCGAATTCCGCATCGTGCACCGCGACGGAACGGTTCGGTGGATCGGGCACGCCTGCGGCGCGGTCTACGACGAGAATGGCGATTATCTCGGCATTCGGGGCAGCAATGGAGACATCACCGAGCGCAAGCGGGTGGAAAACGAGCATCAGAGACAGTTGATCTTTCTACAGACGCTCATCGACGCCATTCCCAACCCCGTCTTCTTCAAGAATGTGAAAGGAGCGTACACGGGGTGCAACCACGCGTTCCTCCAGTACATGGGAAAGCCCAGGGAAGACATCATCGACAGGACCGTTTACGACCTGGCGCCATCGGAGCTGGCTCGAATCTACGAGGAGAAGGACCTGGAGCTCTTCGAGAACCCCGGCTCCCAGGTTTATGAGGCTCAGGTGAGGTATGCCGATGGAAGCTTCCGGGACGTCATGTTCAGCAAGGCCGCCTTTTCGGATGTCAATGGAGAGCTGGAAGGATTGGTGGGGGTCATCTCCGACATCACGGACCGGAAAGATGCGGAGCGTACGATTCACAAGCGTCTGGCCCGCATCGCCGACTTCCAGTCCGTTTTGGCCGGTCTGGCCGTATCGCCGCTGGTGGCCGAGGGGAGAATGACGGAGCTGGCCGGGGAGGTGACCCGCTCGGCTTCGGAGACTCTGAGCGTGGAAAGGGTTGCCGTCTGGTTTTTCAACGAGGACGAAACCGAGCTGCGGTGCCTTGACCTCTACCGACGCAGCAAGGAAAGACACTACGCCGGGATGATGATCAGCGAGGGGGCCTTTCGCCCGGAGTTTGAAGCGCTGAAGGGCTCCAAGTACATCGATGCGCACGAGGCACTCACGGATCCGCGGCTTGCCGGGTACCTGGAATCATACCTCAGGCCGCACGAAATCACCTCCGCGCTTCATGTACCGATTCGGGGCCGTGATCGGAATGTGGGGGTGATCTGCTTCGACCATGTGGCGCACCCGCATCACTGGGATCCGGATGAAATCGCTTTTGCCTGCCAGATCGCCGACCAGTTCGCCATTGCCCACGCCAATGGGGAGCGGTTGCGTGCGGAATCGGAGCTTCTTGTGAGCCATGCCGAGCTCGAGGATACGAATCTCAAGCTGGAGCAGGCCGTCGCCCGCGCCAACGAGATGGCCGTCAAGGCGGAGATGGCGAGCATTGCCAAGAGCCGTTTTCTGGCCAACATGAGCCACGAAATCCGTACGCCCTTGAACGGGGTCATCGGGATGTCGGAACTGCTGGTGGAGAGCGGACTGAATTCCGAGCAGCGGCAATATGCGGACATCATCATGTCCAGTGCCCGTGCGCTGCTCGGGATCATCAATGATATCCTGGACTTTTCGAAGATCGAGGCGGGAAAGGTCGAGCTGGAGCATACCGAATTCGATCTGCGAAGCACCATGGAAGACGTCCTGGAGATGCTGGCGGTGAAAGCCCATGAGAAGGGGCTCGAGCTCACCTGCCTGGTGGCGCCCCGGGTGCCCTCCCTCGTTCTGGGGGATCCCCTCAAAATTCGACAGGTCGTGGTCAACCTGGTGGGCAACGCCCTCAAGTTTACGCACCAGGGAGAGGTCGCCCTCGAGGTCGAGATTGTGGAGGAAGCCCCCGAGAGCTTCAAGCTTCGACTCAGCGTCCGGGACACGGGCATCGGCATCCCGGAGGAGCACCTGCACAGGGTGTTTGCGGCCTTCTCCCAGGCGGATGATTCCATCTCTCGAAAACATGGCGGAACAGGGCTGGGGCTTGCCATCTCCAGGGAATACGCCCGAATGATGGGCGGTGACCTGGGGGTGTTCAGCAGGAAAGGAAAAGGATCCACTTTCTGGTTCACCGCTGTGCTCGGGCGCTCTTCGGCGGCGGAGACCGGGGAGGCGAGGCCGGCCTCGTTGCCGGTAAGCTTTAAGGCGCTCGTTCTGGACGGAAACGCGTCCAGCAGGCGCGTGGTGTGCGCTCTCCTGAGCTCCTGGGGGGGGCGCTGCCAGGAAGCGGGCAGCGGGCCCGAAGCTCTCGAGGCCCTCATTGCGGCGGCCCGGGAAGGAGACCCCTTCCTGGTCGCTTTGCTCCACGCGGATAACGAGTCACTCGATGCCGCCAGCTTGGCTCGCACCATCAGGGAAGCTCCGGAAATCGCCTCCATGCGGTTGATTCTCCTAACGAAGCTGGGGCACGCGCACGACATGGAGAGGTTGGAGCGGGCCGGGTTCGACGGGGTCATTTCCAAGCCGGTTCGGGAGAACCATCTGCGCTCATCCCTTTTCCCCGCCTCGCAGTCCGAAGCACGGGGACCGGAGCCCTCATCCGGAGCCGAGGCGAAGGTTTCCTGGAATCGTGAGGATGTTCGCATTCTGCTGGTTGAAGACAACCAGGTCAATCAGATGGTGGCGCTTTCCCTGCTCAACAAGCTCGGCTATCGAGCGGACGTGGCTTTCAATGGCCATGAAGCTCTGAAGACCCTGGCGGATCGCCCGTTTGACCTGGTCCTCATGGACTGCCAGATGCCGGAGATGGACGGCTACAAGGCAACCCGACACATTCGAACGGCGCCGTTCGGGAAGATCGATCCCCGGGTCCCGATCATCGCCTTGACGGCGAATGCCATGGAAAGCGACCGGCAGCGCTGCCTGGATGCCGGCATGAATGACTACATCGCCAAGCCCATCGAACCGAGGCGATTGGCGGAGGTCCTGGAATGCTGGGTGGTGCGGGCCATGGAGAAAAGGGAGCTGTCGGAGGATCGGAACGCCGGATCGGACACCGAGGAGCCGGGAGCCCGGCCGACGGAAGGCGGGCTCAATCCCGGGGGGCCCGGTGATGAGCGCATCTTCAAGCCCGCTGAACTGCTGGAGCGGGTCATGGAGGATCAGGACCTGGTTCGGTCGCTCATCGGGGCCTTCCTGGCGGATATCCCGGAGCAGATTCGCAGGCTCGAGCTTTCGTTGACCGAAGGTGACGGCGCGACTGCCGAGCGGCAGGCCCACACCATCAAGGGGGCCGCGGCGAATATTGCCGCTCCCGCCCTGCGTGGAGTGGCTCTTGACATCGAGAAGATCGCGGAGTCCGGTGACGTTGCCGAGGCCATGCGGGAAGTGCCTCGGTTGTCAGTGGAATTCGAGAGGTTGGTGGGAGAGTTTCGCAGGGGCGGCTGGGCTTAGTCTCCGCCGGCCCGAGCCAGTGTCAGGGGAATTGGGTGCCGGATGGTTCGAGGCCTCAAGCGAGATCATCATTGCCGTGTGACGGAGGATGGACATGTTCAGGGCGCTGATTGTGGAAGACGACGTTACAAGCCAGTTGATGTTGCGGAAATTCCTGGAGCCTCATGCGGAATGCGAGGCAATGGCCAGTGGCAAGGAAGCGCTGCAGGCATTCAAAGTAGCCAGGGATGAGTATAGACCGTTTCGCCTGGTGTGCCTCGACATCATGCTCCCGGAGATGGATGGACAGGCGGTTTTGAAGGAGATCCGCTCCATCGAGGCGGACGATGGCATCCTCGATGGCTGTGGCGTCAAAGTGATCATGACCACCAGCCTGAAGGATGGGAAGAACGTGATGACAGCCTTCCGGGAGCTTTGCGACGGCTACCTGGTCAAGCCGTTTGATCGGGGCAACCTGCTCGATCAGCTGCGCAAGTTCCGATTGATCGTATGAGCGACCAGCCGTGAAGATCCTTATCGCTGAAGACCACATCTCACTGCGCGCCATGCTCGAGACCGTCCTCGCCAAATGGGGATTTGAGGTCATTTCGGCCTGCAACGGGGAAGAGGCCCTGGCACGGCTCCAGGAGCCGAACGCCCCACAAATGGCGTTGCTGGACTGGATGATGCCCGGCATGGACGGCCTGGAGGTCTGCCGCAAAATCCGCGAGCTGTTGCCATCCGGGCTGCCGTATCTCATCATCCTCACGGCCCGGAGCGATAAAGGCGACATCGTGAAAGGGCTGCGAGCCGGAGCCGACGACTACATTGCCAAGCCTTACGATGGCAGGGAGCTGCTGGCCCGCCTGGAGGTCGGGCGGCGTATGGTGGAGCTGCACCAGCAGCTCCAGGCGGCCATGGACAACCTGGTGGAGCAGGCACTCACCGATCCTCTCACCCATTCACCTAACCGCAGATCAATCCTCAATACCCTTGATAAGGAGATCTCCCGCGCCAGCCGCGAGGGTTCGGTCTTCTGGGTGTCGATGCTCGATATCGATCGATTCAAGACGGTGAACGACAGACTGGGCCACCTGGGGGGTGATGCCGTGCTCAGGGAGTGCGTGCGTCGAGTCCAGTCGGTCCTGCGACCATACGATGCCATTGGACGTCTGGGCGGTGAGGAGTTTCTCATCGTTCTCCCCACACCAGGGAAAGCCTGCCCGCTCAGTGCTTTCGAGCGGGTCCGCCAGGTCATTTCGGACACACCCTTCGAATTCGGGATGACAGAGCTCACGGTGACCGTCAGCCAGGGTATAACGGCCTGGACCCAGGGAGATTGTCTGGATGACCTGCTTCGAAAGGCCGACGAAGCACTTTATCGCGCCAAGCGGAACGGCAGAAACCGCCTGGAGTGTTACGAGCTCGACAAGACCGCGTGCGGAGATGTGTGTTGATAATTCCCACATTCCCGATTGGACTCATCTAAGGGCTGCAGGCAACCTCGATGAACGAGGTGGAGCCGGTCGGAATATTCGTGCCGCCGCGCGCCATCGGAATCGTCAGGCCGTAGCCCACTTTTACAGGAGGTCGGAACATGGGATTGCTGGTCACCGCCGGTGCCGTGCTCAACTGCAGTTTCGGCCTGGCCCCGTCCACCCTTTCGGTCCTGCCCCTCAACCGGGTCAATGCGATGGCTCCAGCCGCCAACATCATGGACAACAAACCCTGTGTGAATATCCTCCCCTTCGGGATGTGCTCATCGATTCTCAACCCCACGGTTGCCGCGGCGACAGCCGCCGCATTGGGCGTTCCGACTCCAATGCCCTGCGTGCCGGTGACCTTGGCCCCATGGGTCGTCGGACGCCCAACCATCCTCATCGGGAACCTCCCCGCCCTGGACAAGGACAGCATCCTCATGTGCTCATGGGGCGGCGTCATACAGATCACCGTGCCGGGTCAGGTCGTGGTGCAGGTCTGACCGCTCCGCTCACCGGGAGAGGAGCCCCCTGAGCTTTGCCAGGCAACGCTGAACAGGCGATCCCGCCTTGCGCATGAGGCTTCCCGAAAGGTACTGGGATTGGCACCAGGCGTGATCGACGGCCCCTTCCTCCGTCCGGCGGGGCAGCAGGGGCACGAAAAGAATGCGGTCGGGAAGGAATTCCCTCCCCAGCTCTTTCTCAATGCGGCTTTGAATCTCCGCCGTCGCTCGCCCCTGATCGACGTGAATCGAGGAACCGACGAAGACCATCAAGATGAAGCGGAAAATTCGGCCTGGCCCCCCCGAAGGGGCCGCCACCATTGAACAGGGCCATGGGAGGAATTCCAGGGCTGCCAGGAGCTCCTCCACCGGATAGGATCGGCCGTGCCGCTCGGGGAAAGACATTCCCAGGAACGTCCATTCATTGCGGTTCCTGGCAACCATCTCCGACGAGGAAAGCCCTTCGCCTGCTTCCCCCCCTTCCCCAAGGGGAGCAAAAGCGAGGACACCGTTTTCGGCCAATGGATCTGCCGGCTCCGAGGAAAGCCCCTCCAGTTCCCAGGAACATCCCGCGGCGGGATACACGTTTCCATGAGCCACCCCCGTGCGGCGCAACGAAAACAGGGTGGCCCCCCCGCGGGCGGCTCGCCAACGCAGATTGATGGCGAGCGCGGATCCCAGTTGAAACCTGTCGATGAATACCTGCCAGGGCTGGAGGTCCGCCGACTCGGCGGGATTCCTGAACCAGGATCGCCACGGGAGACGTCCCGCCGGAAGCCCCCCCATGAACAGGTCCCTGCAGGGCACCGTCAGCCCAACGACATTCAGGGCTTCTTCTCCCAACAGTTTTGGATTTTTTCGCAGGTCCTCCCAATCGACATGAACATAGGTGGCCCCGGCCATCCACGTCGAAAGAAGCACGGCGGGCTGCGTCTCCAGAATGTCGGCACCGGGAAACGCCAGCTTGTCCCCCGGTCTCAGCCCCAGCACCAGCCGCCCTTCCCGCATGGGCCACAGATATCCATCGTCCGAGGAAAGGGGAGTGGGCTCCAGCGCGGTGTCGCCGCAGGGGTCGAATAGAAGCGCAACGGTTTCCCCCGACGCATAGCTGAAAGACTTGTGCGGCTCATGCCCGTCCTCTGCTTTGAGTCTCCTCGTCGGTGCCAGCCGGTCCTTCCACTCGGGCAGAGCGGACAACACCAGGGGATCGCCAGCGATCCAGTCCGGGGAGAGGGCTTTCAGCCGTTGATGGACCAGGCGGCGTCCCGAGAAAGGCACGCAGGAGACCACAGCTCCCCGTTTGAGGGCACCGAGAAGCACGATGACGAATTCGACACCCAAGGGGTACAGAATACAGATCTTTTCCCCGGGCTTCATGCCGGATGAGGCCCAGGCCAGGGAGCGCTCATGGGCAAGCTCGCTCAAGCGCGCGTAAGTCAGCTCACTCCAACCCTGCAATGGGCTGTACCATCGAAAGGCCGGCGCAGGGCTGCGGCTGTGGCGAATCATGAGGTCGTGGAAGAAATCGTATTTCTGAAACGGAGTGCTTTTCAGAGGCCAGGCTCCGGTCCGGTTCATCATGGCGTGGAGCTCCCTCCAGAAGGAGGTTGAATCCCGATAGCTCTCCTCGAGCCAGGGGAGCTCCGGGGCCGGCGCCAGTCCCTGCACCGTCAGCTCCGCAATCCTCTCCAACCATCGAGGGTCTTCCTCTCGCTGCTCCATCACACCTTTACCCGAATCCCCGGTTACCCCATCTCTCCCTCCCGATGGACATCAATGCAGGTTCCGACCGAGGTCATCGGCGCGCATTGGGCCGTGCGGCGCGGGCCGGACAGACGGCACCCGTGCCGCTCCTCCATTGAACATCATTACCCACGGATATCGCGCCGAGAACCGAAAAGGCAGGGCGGCGTCAGAAGGGCCACAAACGTTTGAGGAAACCCTTGTGCTGCTGAATCACGACGGTGTCATCCGCGCCGATGCGGATGTTGTAGGTGGAAGCCACCGGCTGCGACAGCATCCTTTTCCACTGATCTCCCGGCTCAGTGAACAGAAAATAGAAGCCGAGGGCGTTCTGCGTGGGCTGGACCATTTTGATCGCCTGTTTCCTGCCGGGAATGATGGCATGAGATCCCAGCATGGCAGGATCGGGAGGCTCGGCAAACACCAAGGAGACCACCGACTGGTACGTGTCCGAGAGGAATTGCCGGTCCGTCACCGATCGAACAACCAGGTAGAAAACCTGACCGCTGTTGGCTGCAGGATCGCATTGGATATTGAGCAGCATTTGGGGCGGGGGGGCAGGCTTCTTGCCCGCGCATCCTGACAAGAACATAACGGCCAGAGCTCCCAGGAGCCCAACCTGGAGAATTGCGGTCCATGATGCCGAAGCATTGATTCTTTTCAATGGATTCCTTCCCGTTGTGCTGTTGATCACCCGTATTCCGACAACCCCCTCCCCACGCATGGTGCAAGAGGGTCAGAAGCTCAACTGAAACTCCTCCCACGGGTCCGACTTCATGGTGATCTCCACCCGGAAAGCCGTTTCACTCCCTCCACCGCTGCCACCGATCAGCCAGACCGTGACCGTCCGATCGACCGGCCAGCCCTTCCGCAGCAGCCGAAAGAAGCTCCAGTCCGATTCGGGGACGGCGATCTCCCGGAAGCCCTTCTGCCCATCGGAAAAATTCTCACGCTGGACTCCCACGGAGGCCGTTGACGACTTCCACCACTCCAGTTCCAGTTTCTGCCATGAGGGCTGCTGATTGAATGCGAATACCGATGCAGCCCCGGATCTCAAATAGGACAGCACCGTGATGGGACCATGGGCTTCCTTGGGTGGAAGCGGTGCCGGTTTCACCAGGATGGTGATCGGTTGAGGCGCCCCCTTGTCATTCCAGAGCGATTGGGCCAGCCCAGCCATCTGATTGGCAGTCTTCAACATCCCGGGCGGAAGCGCGTAGACCCCCTGCGGCGTGATCTTCTCAAGCCAGACCCTGTCCACCTCCAGGCACAATGGAGCGAGGTACCTCCGAAAGCTCTTCCAGAAGGTTCCCTGGGGATGCGCAAGCTTCTCGAGGTCGGCCGGGGATATCTCCGCCTCGGCCTCCGGATCGAACGGAAACTTGCCGGCGAGGGGCTTGAGATAGGAAGCGAGCAGCTCGCTCCAGACCTTGCTCCCAATGCCTTCCACATCACTCTTGCCGAGGGCGAAAGCCTGCCACACGGGTTCCAGGAAAAGGGCCTGGTGCTCGGGAGGGATGCCGGCACTCTTGAGCCACATCTGGACCAGGCTGACATACGAATCGTCCTCTTCGCGAAAAATGCTCAGACTGATCCGCCCCAGGGGAGAGAGCAGCCCCTTGAGCTCCGCCGAGTCGTCGTCCTTCTTCCGGGGGACGGGCAAGCCTCCCCTCTCCAGATCCTCCTGCATCTGTCCCAGGATAGACAGATACTTGGCCAGTTCGACGTAGGCACCATCCTTCTCGGCCATGACTCGCCGGATGAAGTCGAAAGCCCCCAGCTTTCGCCCAAACTGGCGCAGGTATGGGCCTTCCCCCATATCCAGCACCGTGTTCTCCTTCATGGTGACTAGGAAGTCCTGAAACGGCGCCGAAGGCTGCTGCATTTGAGCGAGCACATACCGAAGCCCCCCTTCGGAGCTCGATTGGATGTGAAACTGCGAATAGAAGCCCCGGTATGCCGATACATAACGATCCGCATAGCTTTCCGCCTGCTTGAGGATGAAGCTCGAAAAGCGCGATTTCTCATCTTCCGTGGTGGGCAGCGACTTGAGGAATTCAGGAATCCTCTCGAGGGCGGGCTTCACTTCCTGTTCAAAGGCCGGACGTGTGAATCGCCCGTCCACCTTGCCTTGTCCCGTGAACAGGAGCAATCCATCGTTGGAGGCGTTCATGACCACGTCGGGGAAGATGTTCCCAGCCCGGAAGAACAGCAGTCCCTGGGAGCGTCCGTTTCGCGCCATGAATTCCCTCATGAAAAGGGTGACGCGACTCCGCACCAGAAGCTGGCTCCAATCCGAAGCTTTGAAGGACAGACTCTCTCCGCTGAACTGAAAGCGGAATTCCTGGTTCCACTGAGGCTTCTGGGATTCCGTGCCGGCCAGGTCCAAAATGACCTGAGTGCCGTTCATGAAGTCAACCAGTGTCATGCCCTCTGCCGAGGGATACACCATGTCCTGCTCCACGACGTAGGACAGGAATTGGAACAGGCCGTCCTGGCTCAACTGGACATCCCGATCCTGGATCCAGGTCACCTTGTCTCCCAGGGGTGTCATGCGTTGCAGTAATCCCGCTATCTGCCCCGAAAGCTCGTAGCGCCTCACCCTTTTCACCCGGTCCAGCAACCCCCTCGCTTCGCGACGAACGTCTTCGAGGACGGCCCGGGTGATGAACCTGTCCCTCGTCGAGGTTTCCACCTTCCGAAAGAACAACAGCCACGGCAGAGGTTCTTCAAAGGGAACACCCGAACGCGCGAGCTTCAGTCTCAGGAAGTCCCAATCCAGGTCGATCCGGGGGATTTCCTCGGCGGTGTTGTTGCGGACGTAGTCTGTCACCAGCGCGTCTTCCACTCCAAGCACATTGACCCATTCCTTCGAGTTTTGCAGGACCAGTGTGCCCAGACTGTTCTTTTCCGTGGCGAAAAGCAGCCCGAGGAGATAGAGCAGCTTCTCCTGAGCCTCCGTTTCCCCGCCCAGCCTTTTAAGGAGCGGGTACAGATGTCTTTGACGCACATTTTTCATCAAGCGCTGGTGGATTCGCTTGCTGCTGTCGCTGAAGAAGTTTGGAAACAGCAAAAAGGCCGGATCTCCCTCCAGACTGACCTCGAGGTCCTGGAACAGTCCCCGCATCTGGGCACTGTAGGAACCGGGTGGAGAGGCTTCCATGAGATCCATTCGCCGGTCCATATTGCTCAGGAGTCGCTGCTCATGGATGTATCCCGCCCCCAGATAGGCCAGTCCACATGCCAGCAGAAGACCGGCCCCCCACAGGTGCCGGCGATGTTCGGGCGACGCTTCCACCTCCTCCACGCGCACCGGCGCGGCGAAGGGATTGGAAAGCTCGGCACGCTCGGCCGAATCCTCGCTCGACGTCAGGTAAAGACGGGTCACCAGCGGCGTCGGTGAGAGTGGCTCGGCGTGGCACAAAACATGGACAAAGGCATTCAGCACGGCCAGAGCCTCCGGGGCTCGGCGGAAAAAGGAAATGGTCTCGAGAAATTCCTCCGGACGAGAGCTCGTCAGCACCCGGCTGAGGAGCTTTTCATAAGGAGCCAGGACCTCTTCCACCTTCCCCAGCGCCTCGGGTGTCTCGAAGGTCAGGGTCAAGGGAATGCCCTCCTGGACGAGGAATCGGGAAAAGGTGTGGTATCCCTCAATACCGTCCATGTGAGTCAAGACCAGATAGACCTGGATCGGCTTGGATCGGGCGCGGGACAGGCTGTTGATCTTTCCTCGGATCATCTGGGCCTGGCGCCTGAGGTCCTCGGGGAGGCCGGAGGTCAACGCCGCTCCGTCGAGCACCACCACCACGATGGGATCTCTTCGGCCAAAGGCCGATTTCCAGAGCCGGCTGAGTGCCTTCTCCGTTTGCACGTCGCTGTCGTTCAGCAGGGATGCGGGAAGCTCCAGGAGGAGAGCCCTCGAGCCCATGTAGATCTGGAGATGAGGGTCCGCAACATGGCTGGGATGATACTGATAGGTCTGCCCCTTCCAATCGCTGTACAGCTCAATGAAGGCGCTCTTGCCGGACCCGAGCTCCCCGATGATGACAAAGGGCTGAAAGGCGGGAAGAGTGCGCCTCACTTGTCGGGGCAGGTTCTGGAGGAATCTTTTCCAAATCCTGACGAGCGTGCTGCTGGGGAGTCGCTTTTCCTTGGGCTGCATGGCCTTGAGGGCGCTCTTTCCGGTGAGCTTCCTTCCGGCACCCTTGCGGCTCAGCCACCACAGGCAAAGGAGGACTGCCAAAAAGACGAGGAGCAGGCCCAGTGCATAATAGGGCCAGTATTCCCATCGGAGCCAACCCTCGATCGACCGCACCTGGCCTGCGGCATTCTTCAACCCGTCCATGATCGCAGAAAACCCCTCCTCCCCGTACTCGACAAAGGTTCATCATGAGAAAGGCCAAAAACGCGGCTTGCGTTGCCAGGCTTTCAGGCGGCGACTGCGCTTCACCGCGGGAGTACAGCTTGCACCACCCGCAAAGCGCTTGCCCTGCCGCGGAAGGTAGCCCCTCCTTCGCGCGGGGTGCCCTGAAATGCAACGCTTGCCGGTCGGCCGGGCCTGATCAGGAAGGCGCATCCTCCACATCCCCGGTGGAGGATGCGTTCTCCGGAGTCACCTCCATCCCGGAGACCGGTTCTTCCGCGGGATCGGCCGGCACGTCTCCCCCGTCCGGAGCTGCCTTGCCGCTGAAGGCCAGTTCATCGCCCTTGAGCGATACATGGACCCGCTGACCTTCCTGGATGTCGCCCACAATGATCTTCTCCGCCAGCGGGTCCTGGAGCCTGCTCTGGATCACTCTCTTGAGCGGTCTCGCCCCATAGAGCGGGTTGAATCCCAGCTCGGCCAGAAACGCCTTGGCGCCGTCACTCACCACCAGGTCGATCTTCTTGTCCGAAAGCAGCCTTTGGACGCGCCGGAGCTGGATCTCCACGATGGGAAGCATGGCCTCCAGGGTCAACTGGTTGAACACCAGAATGTCGTCCAGCCGGTTGAGGAATTCCGGTCGGAAATGCCCACGCACCACCTCCATGATGGCGCTGTTCATCCTGCGCTGCTCCTCGTCCGTCTCCACGGGCTCGATGCGGTCGGAGCCCAGGTTTGACGTCATGAGGATGATGGTGTTGGCGAAGTTCACCGTAGTGCCCTGGCTGTCCGTGAGGCGCCCGTCATCGAGCACCTGCAGGAACAGGTTGAAGACATCCGGGTGGGCCTTCTCGACCTCGTCGAACAAAATCACGCTGTAAGGCTTTCGATGCACCTTGTTGGTGAGGACCCCCCCCTCCTCGTAGCCCACATAACCCGGAGGGGCTCCGGTCAACCGGGCGACCGAGTGCTTTTCCATGAACTCGCTCATGTCGATGCGCACCAGCGCCCGCTCGTCGTCGAACAGAAACTCGGCCAGGGCCTTTCCCAGCTCGGTCTTGCCCACGCCGGTGGGACCAAGCATCAAAAAGGAGGCGATGGGCCGGTTGGGGTCCTGGACTCCCGCGCGGGAGCGGCGAACGGCCCTGGCCACGGTGGTGAGCGCTTCCTCCTGGCCCACCACCCGGCGCCGGAGCTGATCCTCGAGGCTCAGCAACCGCTCCCGCTCGGAGCCCAGCATCTTTGAGACCGGGATGCCGGTCCACCGGGAGACCGTCTCCGCCACGTCCTCCACGGTAACTTCCGCCTGGGAGGGCCGCGATTCATCGATCTGCAGGTCCGCGTAGTCCGCCAGGGCGGCCTCCGCCCGGGGGATCACCTTGTACTGAAGCTCGGCCACACGGGAAAAATCCTCCTCCCGAACCTTGTGCTCCATTTCGCGCCGGGCCTCTTCCAGGGTTTTCCTGGCCTCCTGAACGATGGAGACGGCGTTCTTTTCCCGCTCCCAACGCTCCCTCTGTTCAAGACTTCGAGTCCTGCAATCCTCGAGCTCCTCCTGAACCTGGAGAACGCGAGCCTGAGCCTCTGCATCCGTCTCACCCCCAAGGGCGCGCAGCTCAATTTCCAGCTGCAGAATCCTCAGGTCCAACCGGTCCAACTCCTCCGGTTTGGAGGCTACGCGAATGCGCACCGAAGCGCCCGCCTGATCCACCAGGTCGATGGCCTTGTCGGGGAGGAACCGGTCGGTGATGTAACGCTTCGAGAGCTTCACGCCGGCGTTCAGCGCCGCATCGGAGATGCGCACCCCGTGATGCGCCTCGTACTTGTCCTTCACACCCCGAAGAATCGTGAGGGTTCCCTCCTCCGACGGCTCTTCCACCATGACCAGCTGGAAGCGACGCATGAGGGCTGCGTCCTTTTCGATGTGCTTGCGATATTCCTCCAGGGTGGTGGCCCCCACGCACCTCAGTTTTCCGCGGGCCAGGGCCGGCTTGATGAGGTTCGATGCATCCATGGCCCCCTCGGAAGCCCCCGCCCCGACCAGCGTGTGGATCTCATCGATGAAAGTCACCACGTTACCGGCATCCTCGATCTCTTGAAGAACCCGCTTGAAACGCTCCTCGAACTCCCCCCGGTACTTGGCCCCCGCAATAAGCTGCCCCATGTCCAGGCTGAGCAGGACGGCAGACTTGAGATCGTCCGGAACGTCCCCGACGGCCATGCGATGGGCCAGTCCCTCCACGATGGCGGTCTTCCCGACCCCCGGCTCCCCGATGACGATGGGGTTGTTCTTGAGCCGGCGGCTCAGGATCTGGATGGCCATGCGGATCTCGTCGTCCCGGCCGATGACGGGGTCCAGCTCGCCATTGCGGGCCATCTCGGTGAGATCCCTCGTGTACCTGGAGAGGTATTCGAAATCCTCCAGGGAGCTTTCCGCCCCCTTGCCCCCCTTGGGTGCCTGGGAAAGCAGCAAGGCAAGCGTTTCCTTCTTGACCCCTGCTTCCGTCAGGGCCTCCAGCAGTTCGTCGGTCTCCAGCATGGCCGACAGGAGATGGTTGAGGCCGATGTATTTCTCACCGGAGGCGGTGATGAGCTCCTCCGCCTGCACGAAAATCCGCTCCAGCTCCCGGTTGATGGGCGTCTGCTGAACATCGGCCAGTACCTTGGGCTGGGTGAGGAGCTGGCCGTCCACTCGGCCGCCAAGCTGCTCCGGTTTTCCTCCGGCGCCTTCGATGTAATGCCGTGCCGGGCTGTTTTTTCCCTCCAGCATGCTGAAAAGGAGGTGCCACGGAGTCACGTAACGGTGCTCTTTCTTCACGGCCAGGCGACAGGCCCTCTCGATGACATCCTGAGCTTTGCTGCTGAACTTCTCAATGATCATGTTCCCCCCATCGTCTCATGTGGGATTTCAGCCGAAAAAACCGGTGAGATCCCGATACGGAGTGAGCATGCGCACCTGCCCTCGCGATCCCGCGGAAGCCGAATGCGCCGCCCCCGACATGCCGACTTACCTCTTCCTCGACGGGTGGTAGACCATCCTCTGGCTCAACCCCACGAAGGGCAGGAGCATCACGGGACCTAACCCGTGAGCCCGGCCCATCGCCTCGGCTCGCCCCCTCAATGCTGTTGAATTAGCGGCTTCGGAAAGGTTTCCGGACGGGCATGAAGCCCGCCCCTACGGCATCCGCCAAAGACCTTCTGTGAGGGCGGGCTTTATGCCCGCCCGATCTCCAGGCCTGATTCAACAACATTGGCTCGTCCCCTGTTCCCGGCATCATGATCGGGATTGCTCAGAGGAGCTCACCCAGCTCCATGATCTGCATGGCAACTGGTATAAACATCGAGGGGCATACTACCTGAAAACAAGGAAAAGGAAGTAGTAAAAACATACAATGTTGAAGTTGCATTTCAGATAAATTGGATCTTAATTCCACATGGGCCTGCAATACCCACAGACTAATGAGTGGTCTTTTACGATGTAAACATGTGGGAATCGAGGTTCTTGTCTTCCCGGATCAGGCCATTGCCTTCAAAGCTCCCTTGAGCTTCTCTCGGTCATCGAAGTGGTGAAACAAGCCCTCATTCCTGATGTAGAGAATCGCACGAAGGATGCTCTATTTTTCATCCATCCAGTTGACAGCTTTCCAGTCCACCTTCAACCCCGGCAGGTCAATGTTGGAATCAACTGCAATGACTCCCCCCATGAGAAGGGCATCACAGAAATAGACAATGTAGGATGTTGGGTCTGTATTGATCTTGCCTCCAAATAAACTGTCGAAGTTTTTCACGCCCACCTTGTTCCTGATGAAAAGATCGTGAGTCATCTGCCCAAGGTCATCCAGGGAAGCACAGGTGGATACGGCGGTCTTGAATGCCGTAACGCGCTTGATTCCATGGGACCCATGACCGGATCCCTTCAGGTACCTTTCGCAATATTCACAATCAGGTTCTCCTCGTGAAGGCAGGGGCCATGCGGCGGAAATGGCGTGCCATCGATGCTTGCGACACCTTCAAGCTCTCCCGGCGGCGCCGTTGGAGGCCTAAGTCAACAGGTTGGCTGCAGGCATGGCCTTGGGGGGGTAGAGCCCCCTGCCTGCGACAAAGGAGTTGTAGTCGCTGTAGGGACCGTACCAGTGAATGTAGACGTCGAAGACCCCCTCATTGCCCACCCGGTAAACCCTCTCCAGGCTGAACCCCAGCTTCACCATTTTCACATCGATACCCAGTTTGAAAAGGGTATGGTCCTTGTTCTCCGTATCCGCGATGCGGTAACGCAACCGCAGGCACTGGAGATTCAGGTAAGGCTGTTTCTTGCCGCCCGGCCCAACCCTGCGCTCGAATTCGTCGATGCAATCCCCGATCTCTCCATTGCCTCTGACGGCCCCCTTGCCCTGCATGGGCTTCAAGTCCCCGAGCCCGAAGGCCGCTTCGATGAGGAATGCAGACGGCCTGACCCCCGGAGTCGTCATGGTCCACTCGAAGTTGTCCTGGGCTGCATCCAGGAAAGCCCTGAGGTCGGGGACGCTCACGTGGAGAGCCTTGGCGAGGTTTTCAAGGTAGGTTTTCATGCTGCGGAATTCGTAGATCGTGTTGAGCAGAACGAAAACATCGCCGCGCAGCCGCAGGAATTCAAGGCGGCACTTGTTCCTGAGGCGCATGACGGCCTTGGCCCTGGGATTGTCCCTGGCGTGGGTTTGCTGCCATTCGATGATGTTGCGATAAATATCGGCAAGAAGATCGGTCCTGATCCTGCACTCATCGATGAGCGTCTTGAAAAGCGCCTCATCGGTTGGACACAGGGTCCGCAAGGCAGGCTCCACCGTTGCCGCGGGTCCCTGCCACGGCTTCTGATTGCACCGCTTCAGATAAGCTCCCAGGGCGTTGTCGACATCCTTGATCTTTCGGCGGGGGTGGTTCCAGCCCGCGATGTAACTCTCGGCGATGAACATCTCGACGGTGGGCAGTCTCACGCTGTTTGCCAGGAGAATGGAGATGGCCCTCTGCTTCATCTCGTTGACCTGTTCGGGCGACGGCTCCTTGTAGCCGCGGGCCGATTCAAACCTGGACTGCAGCAGGTCACGGTTGCTGTAATATCGAATCAGGTTCTGGGGGCACACCGACTGGCCCTGGATCAACCCTGAGCCCGGCCAGAACTTCTTGTCGGTTCGGGTCCAGTAAGCCACCGCGGTCCTGTAGGACATGGAGTTGAGGACCTCGAACTTCTTCTCCATCTTCCCCTTGAGCTTGAGAGACAGACTCTCGAGGGGATCGAATTCCAGGGAAATCCCCTCCTCATCCTCATCCTCGTCCTCACTGCCTCCCTTGGTGAAAGCCGTCTTGGCGATCTTCAACGGCAGCCCGGAGATCTTACTCGCGGGCTCCAGGTCCACCGAGCTGACCACGCCCCCCGTGACCTTTTTCAATTGCCCCTCTCCCATCTCCTTGGGGCTGACAAAACCGCGGGAAATCTCCCCGGCCTCATCCTTGGCGGTCTCAGCCAAACCCAGCTCGATCTCCGCCGTGATGCCGATCAAGGTCCCACCCACCTGCTTGTAGGTGATCACGGTGTCCTGGGTGCAGATGATTCCGGCCGCCGTCGGCGTCTGGACCCTGTACAAGGTGCACTTGAGCATGCCCTTGATTTCGGGCAGCTGCAGAGTCGCTCCCCATTTGGCTCCCGGCCCGTAACCCTCTTCGGACTTCCCCGCGCTCACCGACGCGCTGGCGCTGATCCCGGCCTTGGCATCCCCCGTATGCGTCCAGAGGCGCAGAGAGCAGTAAGGGTTGAAATCCATGCCGCCGTTTCCGGCCAAGACCCTTTTTTCCTTGGCGATGAAACCCACCACATCCTTTTCGATGTTGGCCTTGCCCCGCTCGTACCAGTGGGGCTCCAGATCGCATGTGGAGATATAGGTGCCCTCGTATCCCGCGCCGGCGTAGCCGGTGATCTTGGCTTCGAAGCCCAGGGAGATGGACTCCACATCCACGAGGGGAACCATGTTGGATGCTTTGATCCCGGCCTCGGCCTCGATGCCCACCTTCATGGAAGTCCAGGCACCCGTCATTCGGCTCAAGCACACCGGCAGGCCGCGGTGCTGATCATCGGGGGCCCACCGGGTGTATTCGGGATGCCCTCGAAAACCGTCAAAATCCTCCAGGCTGTTCCCCTGGAATTCCAGGACCATGAAACGGTATGGCGCCCTCTTTGCGGCGAGGCTGCCGCCCAGGGAGGCGGTCAGGGGGGAGCCTGGCAGGAATACCTGAGCAATATCCACCTTGAGGTTCGCCGAAGCCCCCATCCCCAGGGTCTCGTAGGCCGTGTTCACCTGACCCCGGAAGTCGAAGCCGGTGGCCATGAAGTAGTCGAGCTTCTCCCGACTGGGGATTGCCCCGGTGGGGGCTTCATAATGCCCCTTGATGATGGGCTCACGGGCTTTTTTCACCCCCGCCTCGAAGTGCTTCTCCATTCCCCGGGTGGTGGGGACAAAAATATCCTTGATTTCCTCCCACAGATCAGCCCACTTACCCATGTCATCTCCTTGTTTCGACAGTCACTACGATCCCCCGTGACTGGATCGGGATACGAACCGCGTCCTCAGTTCCTCCATGCGCTTGCGATGCCGCCCCTGGGATATCTCCAGGGCCAGCTCCCCATCCGTGGCCAGACAGGCACTGCAGAGGCTGAAACCGCTTCGCACTTCCAAACGGTCCGCTGGAACGGACTTCCCGCAGCAATCGCATTCCCCCGGGGAAAGAGAAGGGCGTTCTTCAGTATGTCCCAGGTCAACCGCCACGGCCTCCGAAGGTGATGGGCTCAGAGCGGGCGGTGAGGAAACAGGAGTCGAGTAGTAGCAGTCCGGACAGAGCAGCTCACCCTCGAAGACCTTCCCCGCACGCTCCAGTATCCGTTTCCCGCAGCGCCCGCAGAGCGCCGTTCTTCCCAGACTGAGCCGGGTCTGAATGACGAGGGGGACGGCTTCATCCTCTTGATGGGAGCTCGCCGCCGGTCCAGGTTCCTCCGCTTCAACCTCCTCCTGATCCGTGGGCCTGGAGGTCGTTACGGACAGATCACGTCGACATTCCTCGCAGAACAGCCATGGTCCAAGACGCCAGCCCGCCCCCGGAGTCAACGCCTTGCCGCACAGGTGGCACCCGTTGGTGTCGTCAGCCCCTGTCGAGGCCCCCGATGCGGCTGCCTCGTCCAGGTCCGACGGCGAAGTCCCGGAAGATTCCGGCAGTTCGATGGTGCCGGCCCCTGGCCGAGGTTCCAGCAGCTCCTCGAAACAGGCCTCGCAGAACGTCCATTGGGCGACCTGCCGCCCCTCACCAGCCGCCATTTCCTTGCCGCATGCCTTGCAGTTCATCACATCTCGCTTCCAAAGAAATTGAACGTCCAAGGATCACAAGCCACTACAGGTCGGCAAATCCATCCGGGTCCACCCTGTACAGCTCTCGAAGCACCTGCCACTCCACGCCCTCCTTGTCGTAGCCGTAGTTGGAAATCTCTCCGATATGAACCGCCATGAGCCGAAAGAACCGACCAAAGAGTCTCGGGAAATAGACCCTGGGATCGAACTGGTTGAGGCACTCCATGACATCGTCCGCCACCAGGGCCGCCAGGTTGTACTTCCCGTCCGTAACAAGCCGCTCGAAAACACTCAGCTTGTGCATGAGCTCCTTGAGGTGATGGGAGCCCTCCACACAGACAACGTCCTCGGACTCGGCAATCAAAAGCCGGGAAGATGTGGCTCCCCTCGCGGAACCCCTCGGAAAGGCAATGTCCTCCCGGGAAGACGCCTCCGGAGTGGGCTCGCTTTCCTCGTCGATGGCGAAATCCGCCTGGGGCTCCTCCTCCACTTCCCGGGTGACCAGCCGTTGAAAAGCTTCGAGCCACCCGCCGATCTTCACCAGCCCATCCATCACCGGCGTGCCGGCCTCTCCCAGAACCGCACCCAACTGGCGCCGCAGTGCTTCGAGCGCTTCGAGGCATTCCCCCACGTCCTCGCTGGACACCTGGGTCTGCCATTGGCTCCAGAGATCGCCGCGCTTCCCTTCCTCATGCTGGAGCTTCTTGAGGAGCTGGTTGGTCAGCCATCGCAGGCTTGTCTGGGCTTGCTTCTCCTTCTTGACAGCGGGTCCGAGGGCCTCCCAGTTTTCCTCCAGAACAGAGGAGAGACTTTGGAAGACGAGGGCAAGACCCGGGATCCCCCGTTCCAGAAAGACCCCGTAGAAGAAGAAGCCGATGATCCGAACATCGAAGATGGATTCCTCCAGGATGCTCTGTGCCGCCTGGGCCGCTTCCCAGTAGGCGGCATCCTGGACAAGGGTGCCGATTTCGTCCAGCCGCGGGTCCGTTGTGTCCAGGCCGGGGTTTTCAACTATTTGCCATTTTCCACTGAGCAGTTCCGGATTCACACGATCTTCCTCCTCCCGACTCGTTATTGAATTTGCCCCGAGAAGACGAGCACCCGCCGCGCCTGTGCCTGTGCACCGCGCAGCATGTCATAGCCGAGGTAGCTTTCCCCATGGAGCTTCGCCCAGCTGGTCTGTGCACGGATGACCAGAAAGATTTCGACGGTGAGCCCCATGGAGTGCAGCAGGGGCAGCATGCGAGCTTCGAAGCGCCGGCGAATGGCCTTGGGCCAGGGCTCCCTCTGGGCCGTACGCTCTTCGAAGGCAAAAAACGTGATCCGCTTCCCGTAAACCGGAACCGAGGCGCGCTTGCCGAAGACGCAATCGCCCCCCAGGGAAGCCTTGCCCAGGACGATGTGGCCGGTTTCCAGGGACCGGCTCAGAACGGCCTTCTCGACCTGAACCTCCAGCTCGGGAAAGACCAGGCGGCACAGCCAGTGGAGGCTGCCGCGGGATTTGAGATCCAGCATGCGCAGTCGATCCCGCTTGGCCTGCTCCCAGTCCGGAAAGAAGGCACCGTTCAGCTCCGGATAGGAGCTCAGAACGAATTGCCGCAAAATGGGATGATCGAAAAAGCCGATAAAATCGGCGAACGCCCCAGCGTCCAGCATGCCCTCGTCGAGCTTCTGCAGAAAGTAGCTCGGCAGGGGAGTCTGGGGACCGAGGAGTCCCAGGTGGAGGGAAATCGTGACCCTGCGGATGGGATCGGACTGAAACTGGATTCCCTGAATGAGGCATGGCTGTGATGCCGTTCCCGCCTGGCCTCTGAAGAAGATCTCGTCGAGCTCATAGCCCGCGGATCGAAGCAAATGGAGGAGGGAGACGGGATCGAATGCATGAATGTTCTTAGAAATCCTCGTTTCCAACGCATTCATGGAGCTTTAGCCCCCCGAGTCGCACCAGACCTGTCTTCGGGCTCGGCGAGCTCCAGCGCCTCGATCATGTCCTCCAGGTCGTCGCACAGTCGAGATGCCGACAGGACAAGCTCCTGCAGTTGCTCCGGTCCGCGGGATGAATCGGGCTCCAGGGGATGGATTACATCGACCAGGGTGTCCAGCGACTGGAGCAGCGCATCGAGGGGAATCCTCCGCTGCGCCGAGAAGCGCCGCGAAATCATCGCCTTCAGCCGTTGGAGGACTTCCCTCGCCTCCAGCGCGGGCTCTTCCGGCGGGTGCGCTTCCTGCCGGGCTTCAGCGGAAGAGCCCGCCTGCCTTTCGCTCCAGCTCCTGCGCAACCGTTCCACCGAAAACAGATCGTCCAAACGCTGGCTCATGGTGCTGCCGTTCCTCCGGATCTTCAACGCGTCATCGCATGGGGTCCCAGATGCGTCCCACAGCCAGCAGGACCAGGTAAGCGAGGAAGATCGCCGCACCGGCGCCGGCATAATGCCAGTAAGGGGAACGGGTCTTGTCGAGGGCGATGACGGCGGGCCGCTCGGGGACGGTCAATTCCCAGGAGGCAACGGGTATCTTCATCTGAAGCCGCTCCATATATTCGTTCCTTGTGATCGGACTGCTCTCGTACCGCCCCAGGAACCCGCTCTTGAGGCAGAAAAGGAAGACTTCATAAATGAAGGGGAGCGTCGTCGGCTTCACCAGGAGGTCATCGACCGTTTCATAGAAGACCTCCCCGGCATCTTGAATCTGAAACAGCTCCAGCTGCAGCGATGGCCAGGTGAGGTGGTGCGCCGCCAGATAGCGTGTTTGAACGCATTCATCGCAGTAGGCCACGATGGGAAATAGAACCAGGTAAACGTCACGCTCGGACAGGGTCTCCGAAAGCCGTGACCTCAGGAGATCGAGCTGGTCGCGCACCGCGCCCCTCACCCGGACCACCATCTCCTCAGCCTCGGAGATCCCTGAAAACCCCTTTTCCTCCTCCCCGGACCCGGAAGAGGTGCTCCTCAAGGTCTCCAGACTGCCCATCAGGCCCTGGATGGACACCAACGTCTCGTGAACCGCTTCCCAGTGCACATCCTTCATCACTTACCCCCTGATCCCCATTGGGTGCTCCGCTCATGCCCGGCCCTGGCCCGGTTCCACCCGGACTTCCACCGCGGCGTCCGCGATCCAGGCATCGAGAACCTTGCCGATGTGATCCCGGAAAGCTTCGAACAGCCCATCCAGGGATTGATCCGAGCTCTTGAAGGTCAGCGAATACACATGCCTCAGCAAACCGGCCCCCGGTCCCCCATGAGGCGCGGCTTCCACCTTGACATCCGACAAGTCCTGACAGGCTTTCTGGAAGGGGCCCTGCTGAACGCTCCCAAGGGTGCTCATGAGCCCCAGAAGATCGTCCCGCTGCAGCGATGTCCTGTTGGCCAGCGTGAACAGGTGCATGAACCCTTCCATATCCTTGAGAAAATGGTTTTCATCATGGGGTCGCAAATCCCCGAGGATATCCCATTTGACCCCCATCATCTGGCGGCGATAAGGGGCAACCGTTCGCCACTGGAGCACGAGCTCCGAAAACCAGGGCTGCAGCCAGAGCCCATCGACAGCGATGGTACGCCTGGTGTCGAACGCTTCCGGCAAATGGAGGAGGAGCCTCGAATGTCTCCCACCCCCCTCATCGGAGCTTTCCTCGATTTCGTAGGTCCCGCTCTCCCCGGAAAGAATCCCTGCCCTCAACGGGACCATCGAGTCCTTGCGGACCTCGTAGACCCCCAGGACCGAATGGAGGGAAAAGTCGTATTCAGGCTGCCCGTGACGGATGGGATAGGCCTCCACCGTGCCGTCGCAACGGATGGACTGTGCCATGGATCTCTTGAGATTCAGCATGGGAACCGTGAACAGATGAAAGACATCACGGTTGAGGAGCATCGTCCGGGGCCAGCCCGCATCCAGGTCCAGGGCAATGGAAAACCGTCGCCAGTTGCGCGGCGGTTGGGGAACGGTCACATGGACGTACAGCTCCTGCTGGGGGTAATGAAAGAAAAGCCGCTCTGTTTCGAGCGGATGGGGTGACTCGTCGTTCTGAGTATCCTCGCCGGCAGGGAACGGACCGAACCGGACCCCGCAAGCGGCGCCTGCCGACGAGTCTTCCAGGTCCTCTCCGAAGAAGACCCACCCCGCCGTGAAATGCTCTCGGAGCGCGTGGTGAATGCGAAGTGAAGCCAGGTAGTCATTGAGATGATTGAGGTGCAGGCTGAGGGTTCCCACCTCGTCATTCCTCGGATAGGGCGCGCTGAACTGGAGGATCAGGCGAAACCCGCTCGAGGGGAGCAGAACCGTTTTGACCCCGGTGATCTCGAGGGGCAGGATCCGCAGGTGCCGGCAGGTGCGGAAGAGAGCAACCCTGCCGTTGGATGCCGTGACCGCGATCTCTGAATTGCCGGGCAATTCAACCCCCTCGGCGAACTGCCCCGTTGGTCTCGCCTGCAGGATTCCCATGGCCGGCATGGGTGTCAGGAGGAAAGAAAAGAACTGCCTGAAAATCCTCCGGTTGAGGCGAGTCACTTCCCTGACACCGGCGAGTCGGGTGCGCGCCGAGAAAAAGGCCATGGCTTCGATGAGCCGCTTGACGTCGGGGTCGTCCCTTTCCAGGGGAACGGATGGATGCATGGCCGCATACATCATCCGGAAGCTCTCCAGGCTGTGCATCTCTTGAAGATAGGCTTCGTACAGCTGCTCATCCACCCGCATGGACTTCCCCCGCCCTCATCCCAGCTTGACCAGGCTTCCCTGGATATTGGTTACCGACCCTTTCACCGTGGTCAACTGCCCGGACACGTCCATCTTGCCCTGGGAAGCGATCTCCACGACCATACCGCTCATCTCCGCCTTGGTGCTCCCCGAAAGACTCAGCTGGGCTCCCGAGGCCTCCACTTTCTGTGTCCCGCTTAACGACACGGTCATTCCCGAAATCTTGGCTGCGTTGTCCGCCGACCCGGTCAGGGACTGGCCTTTGATCTTCGCTTCGGTGGCAGCCTGGCATGTCAATCCGGCACCCGACTGCAGCTGCATGGCCTGATCGCTTTTGACCGTCAGCTTCTGACCGCTCGTATGGAGGGTGTCCTTGGTCGATTTGCAGGTGATGGTCTCCGCTTCGACCGCGAAAGTCCTGCACTTGACGGTGATGCTGTCGCACTTCTGCGTGATGGAGCTGGTGTCCTGCTCGCCGGCGCACTTGATGGTGATGGATGTCCCGTCCAGCACCATCGTCTGGGTGATCTTGCCCTCCTTGTTTTCCACCGTGACGGTGATTCCATTCTGCTTATTGAGCTCGATGCGGCAGGCAAGGGTAGGCATGTGGCGTCACCTTCTCGGGATCTCCGTGGAGAATGCTTTTCTCTCGATCCTTCGGTCCAATCCTGGAAGCCACACAAGGCGGCAGGTGCGGGGGCCCCTTGGACACCCGACCCGAACGGTCTGGTCTGGCCTGTGTGTTACTGAGATTCCTCGTCCTTCGTCTGGAGCACCAGGCACCCTTCGGACAAGGTGATGATCTCGGTGTCCTTGTCCGATGTCCTGTGAACCTTGAACACCGGCTTTTCGTCCACATAGGTATGACTGAGGGCCGTGCTGCTGGTGGAGGTCTTGCCCATGATGATCTGGTTTCCCTGAGTGTCGGCAGGCAGCCGGGCCTCCGGTCTCCAGTCCAGAAACCGCTCGATGGCCGCCCGATGAAGGTAGAGCCCGACGAGGACCCTGGCATTTTTGTAGGCCGGGAAATAGAAGTGACCTGCCAGCAGATTCGGTTCAAAGGGGACCACCACCTGTTGATTGTCGAAAAGCGGGATGGTGACCTTGTACTGATCCCGGGACGTGTCGGCGTCCTGGTAAATCTGATAGGTTTCAGCCGCTTCCTCTCCCTGTTCGCTCACGATCTTCCCCTCCACCAGCACCGGGTAGCGCGGCGGCTGAAAGGAGGGCCGCGGGATCCATTTCTCCTCCGGCGTCTCCAGCTGGGATTCCATGTTGAGATCGTAGCGCGTGAAGGACAGGTTGTGGTCGGACATGACCTCCGGGTCCGTGGCACGACCGTCCATCACCACGCTCCTCACCCGGTAGGTCTTGCCGTGCTGAAAGATCTTGTCGCTCCAGAGGCCCCCCTTGATCTGAGCCAGCGAGCCCGGGCGATAGGTGATGCGGGGAAACCGGCGAAAAACGAGGTGCAGCTCATGCTCCCGGACGAGGAGACGCTCAGTCTCCAGCGACTGGCGGTCCTGAAAGTCCGCCGCAATGGGATAACGCTCCAGGTAGTCCTGGTGGACCCCTGTGATGGCTTGATCCTGCTGAGCCTCCTGGCGCTTGGGGTCCTCCGAACAGCCATTCAGAACATTCACGTTGAAACGAACGGTTTCGGGAAAATCCGCCCGGCATTCCTCGATATCCAGCTGATCGAGCTGCTGGGCGGCCCCCTGTGAATCCTTTGAGCCCGAAATGGTGTATTCATTCTGCATGCTGTCATAAGTCCAGATGCCCTTATGATGGAACAGGTACCACATGACGAAATCATAAAAACTGGCCCCGCCCGCATCCATTCCCACCGGCACCGTTATGACGGCAAATGTTTTTGTGAGAGGGTCCCAATCGTACTTCAGGGTGATCTTGTCCCCCTTGTGGGCCTCCAGCACATCCTTGAAGGTTTTCCCGACCAATAGATCGTAAGGGTGGTGCTGGCGCCAGACCACCTGGGCGGGGTCGGAGAAGGCGACACGATAGTACCGGTAGAGCACGGGGTTGGACTTGAGGTGTACGTTTTCCGCCGTGGCCTCCCGAAGAATCGACTTGCTGGTGACCAGCCCGTGGAGGGTGAGGGGATCGGGTTCGGGATTCGCCGGCTTCCAGTGAGACGTTATCTTGAGCTCCGCCGCGAGCAGGTCCTTTTTGATGAACGTATCGAAAAGGCGGTCTGTCTCTTTCTCCAGGGATACCACGAAGTCCGCCTCGCAGGTGAACCCATGGGAATGCACTTCGAACCGAAAGGCCCTCACGTTGGCCCCTGGTATTTTGATCGCATCCCCCCCCCGGGCGGGGGTCAAAGTCATACTGATTTCCAGCGCGTCGGTGAACATGACCCTTGAGTGCTCCCCTATAAGGAGTTGGTCGATTGGAGCGAAAAGGACCTCTCAACCCTCCCGCAGTTGCAAGGTGTTGACCAGGGAGTCGAAGACCATGTGCAGCGCCCGAGAGCTCTCGCGCAAAGTACACTCAATGCGAAACGAGATGTGCAGAGGGTTGTCATCCTCCACCTGGACGATGCTCCTGAGCTGCACCCGCGGCTCATAGGAGGCAATGTTCCGCCGGACTTCCTCCATGATGGCATCGGCGATGTGCTGACGCGAGCAGTATTCGTTCATATCCCGGATACCGAGGTCCCTGAGAAACGAGCCGTACCCCTTGCGGATATTGAGAATGCTGTTCAGATTGCTGACAATGTCATGCAGTTCACTGCTGGGCCCGGGTTGGCTTCGCCGCGCCACGAACTTGTTGAAAAGCGCCATTTCCCCGACCTTTCACCTCATGTCATCCGCCAGTAGAGGTAGAAGCGCGCTCCCCCATAGGCTGGTGCGCTGTAGAAGCCCACCGACAGGTCGCGCAGCGCATGATCCCACTCCTCACCCTCCAGGACACGGTAGAAATCCACTTCGGGGCCGAACCGGTGCTGGAAGGGCGGGCGTTCGACCTTCCGCAAGGGGATACCCTGCAGCGCCAGCTGATGCACTGCCGCCATTCGTGTGACCCCCGCCATCTTCAGGCTTCCCGTCGAAAGGGACGCATTCACGTGCTCCTTCTGAACCAGCAGGTACACTTCACTGGCCTCCCGCACATCCGGTGGAAGGCTCAATTGATAGACGCCCTCCTTCAATTCAAAAGGCAGGTACGGGGCTTTTTTGGCAAAGAGGTTGATCTGCTGCCTGAGGGAATCCAGAAGCCGGCCAAAACATGGACCCAGCTGCTCGTGATCGTAAGGGTCCGAGGTGTGCTCGGGATCGGTCTCCCGGTAGAAGCAGACTTCAGCATGGAACCGTTTGAGCTCCTCGAGAACGTGATACGGATGCACGTGGACCTGGCCCAGAATGTCGAGCAGCAGGCGCTGTACATGGAGCAGGGACTTCAGGCACTGCTTGGCCTCGAACATGCTCTCTCCGCTGAGAAAGCTCGCCGCAATGTCCTGAGCCATTTTCCGCCGAAACACGTCCAGGAGCGGACCGAAGCTGGACAGCTCCTCGATCAGGAATGGAGAGGTCCCCAACTGCAGGAGCGGCGGAACATATTCCTTAGATAGGCGCCACATCTCCTGGGGGTCTTTCTCGAACTCCGCCAGCTTGAGGGTTTCCTGGGCTCCCGTGAGGTTCTGCTCGGACGACAGCACCAGGCGCCACACTCTTCTGGCGAGCACGCCCTGGGACTCCGTACTCCAACCGTTTTCCGCCGGCCCTGATTTCTGGGACGATGCCTCTTCCATCACATGCACGTAGACCGGGAGGCGAGACGTACCGGACACGTTGAGGTTGAAGGGAGTGACGGAAGCATTGGCGGGCACATCCAGAAGATTCCCCTGGGATGTGAGCAGCCGCATGGACTGGAGAGAGAGGATGCCCCCGGTCAAGAGGGAGTCAATCCAGCGGCACTGAGCAATGCCATAATCGGGAAGGCCCATCATGCGGAACCGCAAGGAAGCCTCCACCGATAGTGAGTCCTCCTGGGCCAGAAGATGCTCGGGCAGAAGGGTCTGCCCCATAGCCCAATGCACTCGCGCAAGCCGATCGGTCATAGGTGCCATTTCCGTAGGCAGTTGCTTCAATCATGTATGGGGCCGGATGGAGCGGGTCCATTGGGCCCTCCCTGGACCGGTTTGGTGAGCAGGTCCAACAGTGCTCCAAGAAAACTGCAAGGCCTCATTCCGGGGAAGGCTGGAGTCCAGTTGCTCTACTGTCTTCTGGACCCCACCGTTCCCCGGAGGGATAACACTGCAGGAATATTATTCTCACCGTCCGGGAGAGCTTACCCCACAGCCACTCCCCACGCCTTGGCAAACTTGGCGCTGGTGGAAACCGCCACCTGGACGCTCTGGGCCGAGGGCTGCGGCATGACGCCGAGTGTAAAGCTGAAGTTCTTGGGGCTCACGACATCCATGTTTTCATCCATATCCACCGAGACCTGGAGATCACCGCCGCTTTTCATGATCAGCCCCTTGATGTCGGCATCGTTGGTATGAAAGCATTTGAAATAGGCTTTCTGCTGGGGATCGTATTCATAGATGTTGAACTTCAGATCGACTTCGGTGTTGGACAGGCTCTGATGAACCAGGGTTGCGATGCTGTTCTTGTTGGTGGTGCTCACCCGGCAATTGAATTGAATCGGGTCTGCATAACCGCCGTTCCAGAAGATATTCGAGACGACCCCGACGACTTTCACTGTGGTTCCCATGTTGGCCGAAGTGGGATCCGTGACGGCCATGTCCGCGGAAAGCTGCTGCGTTCCGATCTTGAGGCCCACAATGTGGCCGACCCATGCCTGTGCATCCTTCTCAAAGTTGAACCCCTGCCGAACATCGCAATTGTATGAATTCTCAGCCATGATTATTCCTCTCCTTCAGTTGTTACAGACCCTGTGCAGCCCCCGGGAGGGGCCTTCCCTCGAAAGACAAGCCAACTGATTGACGCCTCCCGCAACAAAGGCCCGGGGAGCATGACGTTCTTGTCGGGCAAGGCCGGGTGCTCCACGGCCCTCGATGATTCCATGACGACCCTGTCAAAATTCCGTAGAATGAGGGATTAAAGACGAGCATCCAGCTTGAGCTCCACGTCCATCCCTTCGAACTGGATGTGAGGCAGGATGCTGATGGAACAGTCATACCAACCGATCATGCCCTCGCGGGGAGCAACCTCCACCGAAGCAGCCTTGAACGGGTAAAAACGGAGGGTCAGGTCATCGGGGTTCACCACGGTGGTGACGTATTTGAACAGCCAGCTTTCGAGACTCTGCTTGATGTAATCAGCGTCGGCGCTGCTTCCAATGTTGTCCCGCATGATGCACTTGACATAGTGGGCAATGCGCGTCACCGAGCAGGTATACGAAAGGTTGGTGACCAGCTGGGAGTTTTCGGTGTCCTTGGGATCCTTGAACTTCTTGGACCGCTTGAGAGACTGGCTGCTGAAAAAGCAGGCGTCGGCGGTCCCCTTGCGATAGATGAGCGGCATGAACCCCGCGTTGGCGAACTCCAGCTCCCGATAGTCCGGAATCGCCATTTCGACGGGTATCTTCAGCTCCTCTTCCCCTCGAAGGTTGAATGTGTGGACCGGCAACCCCGTCACGAGTCCTCCACCCTTGGGCCCTCGAAGATACTGGCACCACCCGGACTGCACAAAGGAGCGCACCATGTTCTGAGCGAACAGGATGGCACTGCTGCCCCAGAGGTAGTCGGAATTGTTGTCCCCTCGAACCTTCTCCTTGAACGGCAGGTCTCCCGTGGGATTGGTCTCGGGATCGTACGGCAGGCGCAGGACATAACTGGGCAAGGTCAATCCCAGGTATGCCGCCACTTCGGAATCCCTCAGCTTGTTCCAGGACCCGTACTTGGGGTGATTCATCAACCCTTCCAGGTCCTTGATGGCCGCCAGCTCCTCGATGCTGTCACAGCCGAAGAACTTGGGAGAAACCGAGCCGATGAAGGGTGCATGACTGGCGGCTGCGATCTTGCCCATGGTCTTGAGCCAGTACTCATCCTTGGGATTGTGTGCAAAGTCATAGAGCCCGATGATCGACCCGATGGGCTTGCCGCCGTACTGGTCATACTCGGCCACATAGACCTTCTTGAAGAGAGAGCTGCCCGTGATATCCACGCCGTTGCTCTCGAAATCTTCGTAGAGCTCTTCCTTGCTTACATCCAGAATATCGATCATCACATCGGCCTTGAAATTCGTATTCTGGATGAGATCGTTCAGAGAGCGCCAATTGGACTCCAACTGCTTGAACTTTTCATGGTGAATGATCTCATTCAACTGGTCATTCACCGCTTCGTCGATCCGCCCCAGCACATCGACGATCATGCCCTTGTCCAAACGACCCGCCGTGCTGTCGATGTTGTAAAGGAGAGCTGCCAATCCGGAAATGAATCTCTCCTCGTCGCTCACGTCCTCTCTGACCGTCCGCAGATTGTCTTGAACCATGGGAACAGGCTCGGCAATCTCCGTGCTCAAACGCATACTCGAGAGAAAGCGTCTGAGATCAATGGCATCGGTCCTTTCTTCTGTTTTGACCGCTTGTTGAGTCTCACCAGCCATGGCACCTTCCTTTCAACCTTTTAGGGTCTGTTCCGTGGTCTGCCGCCGTTGGAAAAGCCCAGGCAGGGCATTCATCATACAGGTCATGCCGTCCCTTTCTGCCCGGAGGCCGGCAGTCGATATTCCTCATAACCCTTGAGCTCTTCGAGCATTTTGGCCAATGCCGCCTCATCGCTCATCAGGTCCCCGAGCAGTTTTCGAAACTCCTTGCGATTGTCCACGCTGGACATCACCTCTTCCAAAAGGCTCTTGAGCATGAGCAGGCCCTTGAGCTTCGGGACGTGCTTGGCCACCTGTTCAGGTGAGAAGGATTTCATGCTGTCGATAGGAATCTCAACCTGCAGATCCTCATCCTTGTCCGGATCCACCTTGTTGGGGACGGTGAATTTCAGGCTGATACCCATGTCTTTCATGACGGCATCGGTATTCTTCCCATCCAGGTTTCTGAGCCGCCGTTCATCCAGGTCTGTCTGCCGGTCCTTGGATGTACCCTGGGAGAGGTCTCCAGTGACGAGCATTCGGAGAGGCAGGGTGATGTCCTCCGGTTGGCCGTTGATCTCTGTACGATATCTCAGCGTGAGCCGTGACTTGGGGATTTCATCCTGAATAGCCATTTCAAATCCTTTCCTCGTATGAGTGAGCTTGGTCCCCCTCATCAAGCCTGTTTCCCAGGGGGCAAATCAAATGATGTGATTGAGCCTGAAACGGGCCAAAAATTCATGGAGCTAAACGTCTGCGACGATCAGACCGCATGCTGCGTCGCCTTATCCAAAGAGCGTGCCAGATTTTTCACATTCTTCCAAGGTATCGGCGGGAAGCCTTCATCGAACAGCTTCGGAGAAATTTGGGCCAAGTCTTCGGGCAACTGACTCGACGATGGGGGCGAAACATTGGGCGGCCGCCGCATGGCAGGCCATGTTCACTGAGCGGCAATGTGTACGTGCTGAAAACGAACGGAGGCAATGTGGTCAAGATGAGGGTATTCACAGCCGGCAACGGCATGGTCTCCCTGGAATACGCCGGCCAGCTCAAGCAATAGGGTGGCTGATCAAGGGAGGGGCGCCAGCAACCCAGGACGCTCCACGGCGATGGCCCAAAGGAGTGTGGATGCCCCTTTCCCTGGATGGCCTAGCGTATTATGATGGGATGGCTCGGCTGAATCACCAGCAAAAAAGGCTTTTGAGACTTCCCGCCGCTTTCAGGAATGGAAATGGACGACTCAATGACCGACGCCCACGGTCGCCGCATCGACTACCTGAGGATCTCCATCACCGACCGATGCAATCTGCGCTGCCAATACTGCATGCCCGCCCAGGGGGTTCCCAAGCTTCGCCACGACGAGATGCTCTCGTACGAGGAGCTGCTCAGGCTCATACGCCTGCTGGTGAGCATGGGGATTTCCAAGATCCGCATCACCGGCGGCGAGCCGCTGGTGCGCAAGGGTGTTCTCTATTTCTGCGAGAACGTCGCCAGAATCCCCGGCATTCAAAGCGTGAGCCTCACCACCAATGGAGTGCTCCTCGAACAATTTGCGGAAGGGCTTCTCAGGGCCGGCATCCAGCGGATCAACATCAGCCTGGACAGCCTGGACCCGCGAAAATTCGCGTCCATCACCCGCAGGGACTGCTTCGATCAGGTATGGAGGGGTATCCTGAAGGCTTCGGAGCTTGGACTCTCTCCGGTCAAGCTCAATGCCGTGGTCATGCGCGGGGTCAACGACGACGAGATCGAGGACCTGGCGAGGCTCACTTTCAAGGACCCGTTCCATGTCCGTTTCATCGAGCTCATGCCGGTCAACGCCGAGGAGGCGGACGGTCTCTTCATGGGGTCGGATGAGATCCTGGGGCGCCTTTCCGCCATGGGACCCCTTTCGCCCGTCAACAGCAGCCACAGCAACGGCCCCGCCCGCCACTACCAGTTCCAGGGGGCTGCGGGAAAGATCGGGATCATCAGCCCCATCAGCCACCACTTCTGTCCGGCCTGCAATCGGCTGCGCCTGACCGCCGACGGAAAGCTGAGGACCTGCCTGTTCGCGGCCCACGAAACGGACCTCGGGAGCACCCTTCGCGAAGGGGCCTCCGACGCCGGTATCCTGAGGACGGTACGCGAGGCCATTCTCGCCAAGCCGGAGAAGCACGCGCTGGCCCTGGGCGGGGTCCGCAAGTGCATCAGCCGCCCGATGGTGGCCATCGGAGGCTGATCTCCCGGCTTCACGGCTTCGGGTTACGGGATTCAAGTCTCGAGTTTTAAACTCCGGGCTGCGGGATCGAATTCGAGCTCGCGGGTTCCGGAGGCTTTGCGGATTGCTGGGCCGGATGCCCCTTTCGGGGTGCAGCGGGGAATCCCCGCCGGATCACTTCTTCTCGATGCCCTCCTGCATGCCCTTGAGGAACTCTCCGACGGCCTTGCCGGCCTCTTCCGGCTTCATCTCATCGATCCTGCCCAGTTCGGACTGGAATTTGTCAAGCTGCTTTTCCATCTTCCTGGCCGCGAACTGCGAGCTGATGGAGCTCAGCACCAGGAGTCCCCCCAGCACGCCGAAGACGATGAGGGCGGTCCTGGGCTTCACCTGGTGGACCTGGATGCTGGCGATGATCATGAGATAAGTCATCCAGACCACGCCCAGGATGGGGCCGATGTAAGGGATGATGCCGAGGACGGTGGTCACCGGACTGATGGCGGTGGCGTAGGCGCCGCAGCGGTAGGCCGTCTCGAAGGGCTCCTGGGAGCCCAGGAGCCTCCAGATGACGAAAAGGATGGCGGCTCCCACGAATCCAAAAATGGCGATCATGATGGGAACGAGGAGAATGCTCGCCAACGCGACGAGGATGGTGCCGGTGAAACCGATGCCGAATATGCTGAGAACGGCTTGAATCAGACCCCCGATAACGCCCATGATCACCGCGAACACCAGGGGCTCGACGTAGCCTCCAGCTCGGGGCATGGATTGATAAAACCCCACGGGATCAGTGATGACCTTCATCATGGTTTCAGAAATGGTCGAGATGAGCCGTTGCATGTCAGGTTTGGAAAACTGTTCCGTCATGATTTCTCCCTCCTGGGTTCCGGGGTAGGGCGGGCATTCTTGTCTGCCCCCCCATGCGGTCTGAGACATACCACCCTTCCAAGCTCACAGGAAAACCGCCGTCATTCAAGCGGACGTTCTCTCTGACGGCATGACACATTCTATGTGAGGACCGCCCGAGGTGTCAAAGACAGTCGTCGAGGACCGTTTGAAAAACATCGAGCTTGCCACTTGAATCGCGAAACGGCATCTTGAGATACTGATGGGGTTCACCAGGATGCCGCCCGATTCATTTTGCCCTTTGCCCGACATCGTGGGCCGTGGTATCCGGTGGAGAGCATGCATGAAGAAGCCCGCCGGTCGTCCCGGCATCGCGCCAGAGCTCAGCCGAAACGCGCACCGGTCTGGTTTTACATTGGAGGAGTCGCATGAAGATACTGGCTGTCAAGCTTCGAAATATCAATACACTGGTGGGCAACTGGGAGATCCATTTCAACCGTCCGCCCCTTTCGGATACCGGGCTTTTCGCCATTGTCGGGCCCAACGGCTCCGGGAAATCGTCCATTCTGGACGGACTCACCCTGGCCCTCTATGGGGAGACTTCGCGGCTCAAGGGTCCCGAACTGGGCATGACCCACTGGCCGGCGGAAGAGGCTTCTTCGGAAGTGACCTTTTCCGTGGCGGACACGACCTATCGTAGTCGCTGGTCCATCCGGAAATCGGGGCATGTGTGGGAATCGCCCGAAATGTCGCTTCTGGGCATTCAAAATGGTCAGGAGACCCTTCTCGAGGACCGGATGATCCGCGTGAGGAGCCGCATCGCGGATCTCACGGGCCTCGATTTCAAGCGCTTCTGCCGTTCCGTGCTATTGGCCCAGGGGGAGTTCTCAGCCTTTCTCAATGCCCTCGAAAACGAGCGGGCGGAAATCCTCGAGAAGATCATGGGAACCGAGATGGCCCAGGAGCTGGAGGACTCCATCGGTCGGCGCGCTCGCGCGGAAGAGGAGAAGCTGCTTCAGTTGAGGGAGGCGGCTGAAGCCTTTCCGGCTCCGGACAAGTCACGAATCAGCGAATGGAAGCAGTCCCATGAACAATTGGAGGAGGAGCTCAGGGAGTCGGACGGACGATTGAGGGAACTGCGGGAGCTCAAAGCTCGAGTGGAGCTTCTGCGGCGGCTGGAATCGGAGAGTTTCGAGGCGACGGCGCAGCTTGCCGCGGCGGAGGACGAATGGTCGGAGGTCCGTCTGGAGGCCCAGGAGCTGGAAAGGGCCTGGCCGGCCGCCCCACTGAGGGGCAGCCTCGATCAACTGGATGGGCTGACGGTGGAGATGGAAGCAGCCAGGGAGCGGCTGCTCCGACTCGAAGGGGATTTGCCCCTTCAGGAAGCGCGGCTCATCGAGCTCGAGGAACAGCTGGACGTGACTTCGAAAGAGCTGAAGGAAGCCTCGCGGGTCCTGGAGGAGCGGGATGGCGGGCTCTCGGACGCGCTGGCTCGGGACCGTGTGATCGAAAGTGAATCCCAGCGGTTCCTCGAGATCGTATCGCGCTTCGAAACGGTGGAGCGGTCCCAGAAGGAAAACCTGGAGCTGCAGGCGCCGATCCAGGAGGAGCTCGCCAGGATCGAGGGTCGGCGGCAGGACATCCTGCGCTGGCTGGACGCGCACAGGACCGACGAGCTTCTCGGGATCGATATCGCTGCCTTGAGCACCGCTGCCGGGAGATTAACCGAAATCGCCGAAGAGATCGCCCGGTATCAGCCTCAGCGGCAGGATGCCGATACACTCGAGCGGGAGTCGGCCAGGGGGCTTGAAAAAGCCGAGCGCGCCCTGGAAAGGGTGCGGCGCAGGACCGATGGACTGATTCAGCGCAAGGCAGATCGCGACCAGACCATGGACGAGCTGCTCGACCATTCCAGCTTTTCAGCGGCAAAAGTCTCGGTCAAGGAGCAGAAGAAGAAGCTCCTGCTCTGCAAGGAGCTGGCGAACATCGCGGTGAAGGCAAAGGGGATCGGCTATTCCACCGATATGGCCGCGCAGCTGGCGGGCATGAAGGCACGACAGGAAGCGGTGGGTCAGTCATTGGCGAGCGAGCAGGCGGCATTTGATGCGCTCGATGGCCAAATCCGATGGCGAAATCTGGTGAGGAGGCTCGGTGCCGAGCGGGGGGCGCTGGAGGCTGGTGGTCCTTGCCCCCTGTGCGGGTCCACGGATCATCCCTTCGTGGATCGTGAAGAACCCGATTTTTCGGAGCTGGACCGGATCGAGGCCGAACGGCTCGAAAACCTGGAAAGACTTCGCAGTGAGCTCGACGCGCTGCAAAGCGAGGCCGACGGCGTCCGCTCCCGCTCAGGGGAGCTCCACGAGCTGGAACAGCGGTGGGAGCAGCTGTGCGCGCAGGCTGGGGTCGACTGGTCCATGGCTGACGCCGAGGCGGTCGGGGATCAGGTGAGGGCGATGGCTTCTGAAATCAAAAGGCGGTGCTCCAGTCTGCGCACGGCGAGGGTGCTGAGATGGCGCAACCTCTGGCTGAACTGGTCTCTCCGGGGGAAGCTGGAAAAGCTTCAGAAGCGTGAGCTCAGGAGGGATGAAGCTCGACAGGGGCATGAGCTTCGCCGGCGGGCCCTCGATGAAATCGACCAGGCCATTCAGCATTTGAAGGATGAAGAGGCGGCCATCCGAAACGGTATCGGCGTGCGCATCCAGCCGTACGGCGAATCCGAGCCCGCTGTGGGGGCCGAGGCCGAGCTGATCCAGCGACTGTCTAAGCGGCAGGAGAGCTATTCCCATCAGCGGGGCGAGCTGGAAAGACTGGGAGCGGAGCTCCAGCAGCTGGAGGCCCGCAGAGAGAATCTGCCCAGGGAGTATGAGGAGCTCCAGGAGGAGCTCCGGAGCCTGGCCGTCGAGATCGAGTCCCTGCAGGCACGCCTGGCGGCATTGAAGGCCGAGCGCGAGTCGCTCCATGGCGCCATGGACCCGGTGGCTGAGCGCAGTGCCCTTGAAGGTGAGGTCAGTCGGCTTTCAGGAGAGGAGAGCTCTTTGATTCAAGAACTGGAGCCCCTGAGGAACAGCATCGACCAGGGGAAGATCATCCTCCCCCAATGGACCGAGGAGTTGGAACGGTTGGAGTCGGTTTACCTGGATACAGAGGCAGGTTTTCACGCAGAGATGTCGGCCTCTGGTTTTTCAACCATGGCTGAAGTGAGGGCTCAGCTTGAGGTGCTCGACGACTCTCAGGCGATCCTCGAACGGGTTGCGGTGGCGGAAAAGAAGCTGGCCGCCGCAAGGACAAAGGTGGAGGAATTGCGCAGATCGCTCGATGCGGTGTCGGCGGAGCCACCGTCGGAGACCTCCATGGAAACGATCCTGTCGAGGCTTGACGAACAGGAAAAGCATCATGCATCCGTTCATTCCAGGTGGGATGAAGCAGAACGACGACTGGCCGAGTATCGCGATTCGGAGCGTGAGCATCGGGAGATTCTCGCGGCTGTCGCTGTCCAGGAGGAGCTGCTCGAGGAGGTCATGGCGGAACAGAGACTGCTCCGCATGCGCGACGCCGCGGAAACACTGATGAAACGGCAGCGGCTGATGCTCACTCGGCTGGTGGATCAGACCAATGAGCACCTGGCGTACTTGAGCGGGCGCTACCTTTTGAGAACCGTGGAGGCCGACGGGCTCGGCCTGGAGGTGGAGGATTCCCTCCAGGGCAGAGCCCGCAGACCCATCAAGACCCTTTCGGGAGGAGAATCCTTCGTGGTGAGCCTATGTCTGGCTCTGGGGCTCTCGGAGATGGCCGCAAGACACCGCAAGATAGAGTCCCTCTTCCTGGATGAAGGCTTCGGAGCACTGGACGAGGAAATGCTCTACAAGGTTCTCGCGGCTCTGAAGGGATTGCGCGCCAACGGGAAAATGGTGGGCATCATCTCCCATGTGAAGCGGCTGGCCGATGAGATTCCCACTCAAATCCGTGTGAACAAGATCGCCGACGGGTCCAGCATCATATCCATAGCCGCCTGACAGTTTGCGTCAGGGGCGATCCAGATGGGGCTGAATGGATGATGAGCTCAAATCTCGGACATCAGATCACTCAAACACCAAGTACGTCATGCCTGTGATCGACGAAGTCAAAGAATGGCTCCTGAAGCGGGGCATCGAAGTCCGGGAGTTTGCGGAGCCCACGCCCAATTCACTCGCGGCTGCCCGGGCCGTGGGGTGCTCCGTGGCCGAGATCGCCAAAAGCATTCTGGTGCTTGTCGGTGGGCGGCCGGTCCTGGTGGTGACGTCAGGAGATGCCAAGGTCAAGAATGCAAAGCTCAAGGAGGCGACAGGATTCACGGGGAAAGTCCGCCTGCCTGAGGCCGAGGACGTGGTCCGGCATACGGGATATGCCCCGGGCGGCGTCTGCCCCTTCCTGTTGCCCGAGGATTTGCCTGTGCTGCTCGACAGCTCCATGCGCCGTTTTCCGAGGGTCTACGCGGCCGCCGGCAACGATCATTCGGCCGTGCCCATCACCTTCGAGCAGCTCCTGTCGGTTACCGGAGGAGCGGAGGCGGATGTGTGTGAGCTGCACGGAAAGGGCTCCCCGTGACCACACCCGCGCAAGGCTTTCGATGAATGGTTCTTTCGCTGCCGGCCTGGCACACATTCATTGATGGGGACTTTGCCGGATGCACAAAAACGAATGGGCTCACGCATTGAATGCGGAGCCCATTCATTCTGGATGAGATGCTCGTTGGGAGACCTGCGGTCGGGCAGTCATGGGAGCGGGTCGGGTGTGACGGCCCAGGCTCAGAGAGCCCGCGGGATGAAGCAGGCGTTCTAGAACATGAATCCGAACTGGCCACCTGCCCTGAAATTGCTCGCCGAAGCGTCCGTCTCGAGGTCGTTCAGGTTAATGTCCTCGGTGATCTGGTACTTGACGTTCGCGCCCACGAACCACTGCCCCATCTTGTAATTCAAATCGGCGAAGAACTGACCGCCAAAGAGCCAGTCGCTATCCCCCGCCGAGATGCCATTGACATCGGCGTCGATGTTCAGATAGTTGTAGGAGATGCCCGCGCCCAGAGCCAGCACCAGGCAGGGATCCAGTTCGAAGGCGTACTTGCCATTGAATTCGATGGGTACATAATCGAGGTCGACGTCCACGTCGGCTCCGATGATGTTGATATCCCCCGAGCTCCACCCGTAACCGACCTCGAGGCCCAGATAGAGATTCGGGTTGAAGAAAGGCATGTAGAATTCACCGGCGAAGTAGATGCCGTTCTCGACATTCAGGTCCTTGAAATCACTGTCCGTGAACCTCAGGTAGTCAACCTTGAACGCCACATTGCCGCTGCCAAGAGGATACCTCTGCTGGGCCTGCGCCAGTGACACAGCGGTAAAGACCATGGCAGCGACCACAATCAAGACAGTCCACTTTTTCATCGCTCTTCCTCCTCTGATTCCTCAACCAGACCTTCGCTCTTTCCCGGTTTGCTCAGTCCTCTTGCTCAAGAGGTCTCCGGCCATTTCCACGGCTTGGAAAGCTGGATCAAGGCCAGCCTCAAAAACCATAATAAAGAATACGCCGACGGACTGCAATCCAAATCATGATCGCTAAACACAGCCACAGATTCCATTAACGACCCGCAACCGCTCGCGCTCAAATCATTGCGGTCCGCTGCCGGTCTCGCACAAGGAGCAGGCTTCCGCTATTCTTCGGTGGCCTTGATGTTACGGGCGGCCCAGTCGATCAGCTCGTCGTAAGTGGTTCCCTTGGGGAAGAATTCCACGACACCCATTGCTTTTACTTTCGGAATGCTCTCTTCATCGAGGAATCCTCCAGCGGTGATGCGGACATGGCCGGCGCCCTCCTTGCGGAGCAGTTCCATGAGGGTGGAGAACGTCCGAATATCGGTTCCGGGCAGGGTCGTCACCCCAATATGATCCACCGATTCCTGGATGGCCGAATTGACGATGGCCCGGGGGTCCTGCAATTCGGTATAGATGACCTCGAAACCGGCTTCGCTGAAAGCCCGTGCAAGCTTCATCATGGCCGCCTCATAGCCGTCTCCGAATTTCACCATGAGAATTCTGACTCTCCTGTCCACCATCGCTCACTCCTTTGATCGAAAGACCGCATTTCCACTGGAGCCCACCTGAGATCGACAACACAGCGCGAAGAAGAATGGAACGGGATTGGATATTCTTGGACATTATCAACCAGCGAAGTCCCAGCCATCAAGGCCGGCACAGTGCGTCATCGGTCGGTGCGGAAGGCGTCACTGCTCGCAGTGGTGCTTCACGTTGACTCCCTTGACAATGAAAATGATGCTCTCGGCGATATTCGTGGCCTGATCGGCCGCGCGCTCGAGACAGCGCGCGGCGATGATGGTCTGCACCGAACGCTCGACGGCCGGCACTTCGTTGACCATGTAGTCGAGCAGATCCTTGAGGACCTTGACATTCAGCTCGTCCGCGTTGTCGTCCATCTGGCATACATCCGCGGCCTGGCTGACATTTTCGTTGATGAACGCGGAGATGACACTGGACAGCATGTCCAGCGCGGTGGCGGCCAGCTGCTCGAGGGCCTGGTTCGGGGGAAGCGGCGGACGCGCGCCCAGGAATTGGGCTCTCTGGGCCACATTGACGGCCTGATCGGCCACGCGCTCGAGATCCACGGCGATTCTCATGCAGCCGATGATGAACCGCAGGTCCCGGGCCATGGGCTGCTCCAGTGCGAGCAGGCGAAGGCAATGTCTGTCAACGGCCACCTCGAGGAGGTTGATCTCCTGATCTCGCGCCACCACGTCGTCGGCCAGAGGGATATTCCTTTCAAAAAGTGCTTGCAGCGCCTTTTTCAGGGCGGTTTCGGACAAGGCGGCCATCTGAAGGATGGTCATCTTGAGTTGTCTCATTTCCTGCTGAAACCGAGTCTCCATTGTTTCTATCTCCCCTGACTCAAACTCGGAGCGAACCTGGTTCACCCCGCAAGCAATGGCTCATTGCTCGCACCCTCCTGGGTGCGGCTTTCAAGCCTGGACGACGGAGCTGCCTTGGGCAGGGTGAAGAAGAAAGTGCTGCCCTTGAGGTTTCCGGGATTCGGGCTCTGAAGCCACAACTGCCCTCCAAAATTGAGGATGATGTGTCGGCAGATGGCAAGCCCCAGCCCCGTGCTGCCGGATTCCCGGTCCCGATGCCTTTCAACGCGGTAAAATCTCTCAAAGATCCTCTGTTGATGATGGCTCGGAACACCCATGCCATTATCCTGCACACTGAAGGTGCAGAGTAAATCCCCCTCTTCACAGGAGATCGTGATCACCTCGCCTTCCGGGCTGTATTTGACGGCGTTCTCGAGGAGGTTTCGAAACACCTGCACCAGTCGATCCATGTCAGCCTGGACATGAACGCCCTCAGGCGGTATCTGGTTCTCCAGGCTCACTCTTTTCGCCTCCGCCATGGCTTCACAGGAATTCCACGCCACCCCGAGGGCTTCCAGGGCGTTGACGGGCGAGGACTCGATGCGCTGATCCCTCGCTTCCAGCCGAGCCAGCTTCAGCAGATCGTCCACAATCATCACCATGTGGTTGGTGTTCCTGAGAACGGTCCGCAGGAACGAGGCGGTGGGCTCCCTATCGAATTGGGGATCGGCGAGAAGTGTCTCCGTATATCCCTTGACGGAAGTCAGGGGCGTTCTCAGCTCATGGGAGACGTTGGCCACGAAATCCTGGCGGACCTTCTCCAAACGCTTGAGCTCCGAAATGTTATGGAACACGATGATCAGCACCGGCTCCTTCCCCGACTCCTGGAGCTTCACGATGTTCACGTCGTAAGTTCGCTCGCGCTCGAGCTCGACCTGCAGATTCACACGCCTGGTTGATTGCCCATCCTGACCACCCAGGAGTCTTTCGCAGGCCTCCTGGATTTCGTAGTTCATGAGGACTTCCATGGGCTGGCGACCTATGGTGATCGGGCCCCTCGTGGCGATTGCCGAAAAGGAACGGTTGGTCCGTCGGATCCTACCCCTGGAGTCCAGCACCATCACGCCTTCCTGCATTCCTTCGAAGACCGCCTCCAGCTGCTCCTTCTCTTCCCTCATGATACGGAGCCGCTCCCCGATCTGGCGCGCCATGTGGTTGAGGGATTCAGCCAGGGGTTGAAGCTCATCGTCGTCAGGGAACCTCAATGCATGTACCGCATCCTGCGCCGAGATCCTCTCCGTGGCTTCGACGAACTTTTTAAGTGACTTGCCAAGCTCGCGTCTCCAGAGGAGCACGGCGGGGATCATACCCAGGAAAGCCAGCAGTACCGAAAGATTAAGGCCTCGACTGAGTGCGTCGAGGGCCCTGTTGGTCTGCCAGAAGGGCACGGCCAACCTCAGAATCCCGGCGGGCAGGCCCCCTCCACCCTCAACCTTTCTTGCCACGAAAATATGCTCTCTTTGTGTCAGCGTGCTCAGACGGACGATGACCCCGACCTCCCCCCTCCTTGCCTGAAGAATCTCGGGTCTGGTTCCGAATTCCCCCAACTGTGGAATTTCCTCGAGTGAAAACAGCGAATCGAAGATCACCTTCCCACTGTCGTCCAGGTAGGTGATGCGAAAACCCTGAGATTCAGCAACACCCACTGCCCAGGATTGGACCTGTGGCAGATCCTCGAAGGCTCCATGTTGCTTCAGCAGCCAGTGGACGAGGTTCAGATCATCGACGGCCCTCGCCTGGGCCTCACTCACGATCTTCTCATGGACGTCCCCGTACATCCGCCAGCATGGCAGGACGACGCAAAGGACCAGGAATCCCCAAAGGATTCCTATAAGTCGCACTCGAAGGCTTGACGGTCTGAACATCGGCCTAAACCCTGAAACGATACCCTACACCGCGAACCGTCTCCACCCATTCGGAATACACACCCAACTTCTGTCGGAGGCGCCGCACATGAGTGTCCACGGTCCGGGCGTAGCCCTCGAAATGGTACCCCCACACCTTGTCCAGCAGTTGATCACGAGTCTGAACCTTGCCACGGCTTTTGACCAGCTCCACCAACAGTTTGAATTCAGTGGCCGTGAGCGCGATCTCCTCGCCGTGCAGACTGGCCTTGTGTCCCTCGAAATCGACCCGCAGCCCTTCATGCTGCCAGAAGTTCTCGGTGCCGCCATCGGAAGTCGATCTTCTCAGGATGGCGCGGACCCGCAGGATCAACTCCCTCGGGCTGAAAGGCTTCACCACGTAATCGTCCGCGCCCAGCTCGAGGCCGACAATCCGATCCACCTCCTCGCCGCGGGCCGTCAGCATGAGGATGGGGATGTGCTTGGTCTCGGGATCCCGCTTGAGCTCCTTGCAGACTTCGAAGCCATCCAGGTTGGGCAGCATCAAATCCAGGATCACCAGGTCGGGAGCACTCTGGCGCACAACGGTGAGAGCCTCGAAGCCATCCCGCGAGGTAAGAACTTCAAAGCCAGAAGCTTGCATGTTGTAAGCCAGCAACTGAAGGATATCCTTATCGTCTTCCACGACAACGATTTTCATCTTGCTCATTCAAGGCTCCCGATGACCCGAGCCAGCGCGAAAATCAGCCATGACAGGAAGCAGCCTGCGCACCTTCCATGTCGGAAACCGACCGCTATTCTCACCCAATTGTTGAAAAAGCGCAAACCATTAAACGCGCTGGGAATTGTTGCATCAATCCCGGCGAAAGGCCGGGCAGGAGCCATGCAGGAGTGATGAAAACACAGGCGCATCTGGTTGAGGGTCCGAACGTCGAAAGGCCGGAAGTCGGCGTTAAGAAAGGCTTGTCGGGTGGAGTTGCGGAAAAGGAAGGTCAACCCCGATAAATTCAGCGATTTCGACGAGTGGCCTTGGCTGGCCGTCGTGAAGAAGTCCTTGGCCGCGCACCCGGGGTCGAACCGACCAGGACCATGCCGCCCGCCTTCCACTGCTCGATTAGAGTGAACCACGACACAGCCGTTTATACTTACCGCTGCTTCCTTCCGGACCTGACGGGGTTCGTACTCGTCTGTTGCGCGGTGTCCAATGAGCACCAGAATTAGAAACAGCCGACCTGAATCGGAGCCTTCCCAGGGAATTCAGCCCCGCTGAGCGGATTTCGGGCTACAGGGCACCGCTAGCTCCCCGCCTAGCGCGACCAAGGGGAATGGCAGATCGATATTCATCCTGTGGATATCACAAATCGCAATGGCAATCAACGGGATTGCATCGCACGGAGAGCTCGTGGGAAGGATTGCCGCACTACAGCCTCCGGGAGAAGCATGCACCGGTGGCGGGGTATGTTCAGGAGCCCTCGCAGCGTGGGGCGTCCCTGACCCTGGAGCAGATGCAGCCAGCCGCCGAGATAAACGGGATTGACGGGCCTGAGCGCATGGAGGGCCGCCCACACGGTCCCTGCCAGATGATGCTCTCTTCGATCCCACCACGAGTCCCAGCGTTTTTCCAGCACCCGATTCCAGAGCCATTCATCCGCTGACTCGGCGGCAAGCGCTCGGGCCGCCATCCCATAGCCGCTCAAGCTTTCATGGCACCGGGCGATTCCCGGAGCTGAAAGCAGGCTCCGGACATTGGCGAGGGAAATCATCCCGGGCCACGATGCAACCCAATGCCTGCTGAAATCCGAGGAATCACACAGGAGCATCCTTGAATCGTGGCTGCCGCAATAGCGCCGCGTGGCGCGATACTCAAAGGGAAGAGTTATCTGCCTCCGAATACGGACTATTTCGGGGTGGCGTTGAGCGTCTCTCGACCACAGGCGAAGCTCGCAACATGCACGGGAGACATTGGCCGCAAGGGTCTTCAATAGGCTCCGCTGAAGTCGCACCCTGAGGGAGCGTCCGAAAGGGCTCAGCTCGATGAGGACCAGATCAGGTTTCAGCCGGCTCAAAAGCTCACGGGTTCGCCTGAAGCCCTCGGGATCACCATGATCCACCCCCACAAGGATCAGTCTCCCCAACAAGGAGCAAGGCTCGTTCCCAGTGGATGCCATCCGAAGTTTTTTCACACATGCGTGCTGCATCAGCTCAGAGCCTCTCTCGGGCCCAGTCTCCTCGGACCCTTGCGAAAACCGGCTCAGATGATGGGATAAAGCTCGCTGAAGTGACTGATGTGACAGGACGCCTTCAATGAAGGATTCTTGTAAGCCACAAAAAATACTCCCGTGGATGCGGCCAGGGCTTCATCCACCTGCGAGTCCCCCACGTACAGCACCTGCTCCGCCCTCACCTGGAAAGCATCGAGGATCCTCTCCATGGACTCGGGATGCGGCTTGGGGAAACGAACGTCCGATGCCGAGACCACCAGGTCGAAATACTGTGCCAGATTGAAATGGTCGAGGACATCCCGGGTCGAAACGGTCCGATTGGTGGCCATGGCAATGCAATGGGTGGCTCGAGCGGATTCGAGAAAGTCGATGAGACCGGGCTCGGGCCTCAGATAGCTGTTGAAGGCCTTGAAATCGATGGTCTGGGTGTATTCCCATGCTCTAAGGAAATCCCCCTCGTCGGGCAGCAGGAATCGAAGGGATTCACGAACGGGATGCATGTGGATGAATCCCTGCTGGTCGGGCCTGACGGGAGGCCGACCGATAACCTGCAGGATGTGTGTATAAAACCGCGTGTTGGCCTCTCGAGAGTCGAAGAGCACGCCGTCACAGTCAAAGGCGAGCACCCGGAATGCGTGCTTCGCGGCGTTCTCCGGTGTTCGGCCGCCGGCGCAGCGGTCACGTTGGCTTCCATGGCGATAGGGTTGGCTCATGGCGCTCATAAGTCCTTTCGAAACGCGGCCTCCTCAACGGGACGCCTTTACAATTCATCTGGAATTACATAGAGTGGCACTCACTCAGGAGCCTGAATCCTCAGCCCCTGTCCCATCATCCTCCATACCTGGTACACTCGGGCGGCAATGACCGCCCAGATCAGCCGGCTCCCAAGCTCGAGCTTGGGAGCCGGCAAGCGGCTAAGGACTCGTGCCCGGCAGGTCCAGGCACCACTTTAACCACGGAAAGAGCGCAATGGAACATCAATTTGATTTTCTGGTCATCGGCAGCGGAATCGCCGGCCTCAGCTTCGCCCTGAGGGCCGCGCGCCACGGAACCGTGGCCATCGTGACCAAGAAGGATAAGCTCGAGACCAGCACCAACTACGCACAGGGCGGGATTGCCAGCGTGCTGGGTCGAGACGATTCGTTTCCCCTGCACATCGAGGACACCCTGAATGCCGGCGATGGCCTGTGCCACCCCGATATCGTGGAGCACGTGGTGCGCTCGGGCCCCGACCGCATTCGGGAACTGGCCGACTACGGGGTCCCCTTCAATCGAAGTCCCGTCGAGGGGCTGGAGTTTGACCTCGGAAGGGAGGGCGGTCACAGCCGCAATCGGATCGTTCACGCTCACGACATGACCGGCCGGGCCGTCGAGACGGCCCTGGTCTCCGCGGCGGAAAACAATCCAAATATCCACATCTACGAGAACCACCTGGCGCTTGACCTGATTGTGGAGCATTTCGCCATCAAGGCCGGCTCCATTGCCGTCCGCCATCGTGACGTCTGCTGGGGCGCCTACATCCTTGAAAGCCCGCGCATGGAGCTCCACACCTTTCTGGCCCACGCCGTCGTGCTTTGCACCGGGGGAGCCGGTAAGGTCTACCTCTACACCAGCAATCCCGATGTGGCCACCGGGGACGGACTGGCCATGGCTTATCGCGCCGGCGCCTGCCTCGCCAACCTTGAATTCGTCCAATTCCACCCGACCTGTCTCTATCACCCGCATGCCAAGAACTTCCTGATTTCAGAGGCGGTCCGCGGGGAGGGCGGGAGACTCATCGATCGCCGGGGAAAGGCCTTCATGGAGAAATACCACCCTCTGAAGGACCTGGCTTTCAGAGATGTCGTGGCGCGGGCCATCGACACGGAGATGAAGCAATCCGGTGATGACTGCGTCTTTCTGGACATCACGCATCGCGAGCCGGATTACCTGAAGACGCGATTTCCGAACATTTACCAGAAATGCCATCTGCTCGGCATCGACATCACCAAGGACCCGATACCCGTCGTCCCTGCCGCTCACTATATCTGCGGCGGGATTGTGACCGATGGCTTCGGCCGGACCACCCTCGAGAACCTTTATGCCGTGGGGGAGTGTGCCTGCACGGGTCTGCACGGCGCCAACCGACTGGCCAGCAATTCGCTGCTCGAGGCCATGGTCTTTGCCTATGAAAGTGCCTTTCATTGCGCGGAGCACATTCAACAGTGGCGCAAACGACCGGTCCCGGAAATACCCGCCTGCCCCATCCCCATGGGTCACCTCAATTCAATCCAGAGCGAAATGGTTCTCATCGCTCACAACTGGGACATCATCCGCAGACTCATGTGGAACTACGTCGGAATCGTGCGCACGGACAAACGTCTGGAGCTGGCGCTCACCCACATCCGGCAGATCAGGATGGAAATCAGGGAGCACCTTCCGAACATACCGCTCAGCAACGACCTGGTGGAGCTCCAGGACCTCGCCCTCGTCGCCGAGCTGATCATTCGGTGCGCCATTCAGAGGAAGGAAAGTCGGGGCTTGCACTACAACCTGGATCATCCAAGAAAGAACGATGTGGCCTGGCGGCAGGATACGGTCGTCAGACGACGGCAGGTCGAAGACCCCAGGGGCGTCGTTGGAGCGGCGAACAACGTCCCGACCTGAGCTCGGCCTTCGCCGCTCCTGGAGCTCTCAATGCCGCAGCTGCGCCGAGGGAAAGGCTCCGGCCAGGGAGGGCCTTTTATAAGCTCACACGCTCCCCTCGCGCGCTGCCGCGAGATCAGGAAGGGAGTTTTTCCAGCCTGAGGCCATGCAGGCCGTCAGCCGGCCGCGCCGAGGTTTCAACGGGCTCCGCGTCGATGATGGCGCTCGTGGGCGCCTCCAGCAGCGGAGTGCGCCCATTCTGCTCGATCTTCATGGTCAGCACGCCACCCATGAAGCTGAGCTCCAGGTTCTTGTCCGAAAGGTCAACACGAGAGATGGCCTCTCGGATCTTTTCCAGTTTCTGCTTGGCCTTGCGGTAGATGTAGGTGAGCCCCCAGGCTCCTGCCACGAAGGCGGCAATGAACATCCACATGGGCGTCGCCATAACCTGCCCGATCACCATGATACCGGCCAGTATGCCGAATACGATGAGAATCTGGATTCCAAGGATGACATAGAGGTAAAAGACGCCTCGATTCAACAGCGGGTCGCGTTGCTGTTCAGGTGCAGAGTTCTTCCGTTCGCCGAAGAGGTGCTTAAACCACATGGAGGATTCCTTTTCAGAGTGGCGCCGGTCCTTCGGTCGCGGCTTCATCTGCCTCCTTCACCGGGTTTGGAAGCAGGGGAGTCGGTTCCGTTCGGGCCAGTAGCTGCGTTTCGATGCGGTACTTCTCGATGTTGAACTGGTTCTCGAGCATCTGCTTCGAAAGCCGGTACCGAAGATAGATGACCCACGTGATGATGACTGCCAGGAAGACGGAAGCTCCAGCGAAAAACCACTTGTAATCGCGGATAGTCGCCAGGCTGACCTTTGCAAAGTCCTGAAGAAAGTTGGGCACAATCCAGAACATGAGAACCGACATCAATACCAGAAACCCAAGGTGAAACACATTGAAACGATGGAACGAATGGTAGAGGGTGCCGATACGGTTGCGAGGGCCGGTTCCATCTTCCTTAGACTCCTGGTGCTCGCCCTCCTCACCGTAGAGTAGAGCCAGATAGACTTTGACCAGGAAAGAAACCAGAAGAATCAGCCCGATGGGAATCCCCACGGCCGCGGACAACCAAGCGCGAAACGGAAACGGCACGGTTTCCGTCTGCAACTGCATGCGGTAATTCTGGATGGGACCGTGATTGTTCTCGAAGACGAGCTTTTCGTAGCTGGAGAGGGCACTGCCCGCGGTCTCATAGACCTTGTTGCCCTCGGAATCCAGCACGATGGTGCGGGACTTCGTGCCCGCCTGACCAGCAGCGCCCAGATAGATCAACAATTCCAAAACCAGAAAAGCCAGAACACTCACAACCAGCACTATCTTGAGATAGCGCCTGCCTTCAAAAACATCCAGAAGTCGAACCTTTTGTGACATAGCTCCCAATTCACAATGCATCTAAACAAATTTTTCACAAGTATGCACAAGCTATCATCGGCGTATCGGAGTGTCAAACGAAAAGCTCCCCGATGGACGGGAGCCCCTCAGCATTGCCGGCTCATCCGAGACCCGCCGCCAGAGGCTGTGCGGCCCATTGCCAATCTCATCAGCTGGTCAGCGCACTGACCGTCCTGAATCTTCGTTATCTTATCCCGGTCCCCGCCTTTTTCAAGGACAGGACGCAGTGTTCTTCCGGCCTGTCCCTGCCACGACGCACGGTTGGAAAAACAGAGAGCGCCTCCGCTCCATGCGAACGCGCTCTCTCAAGTGATGGCGGGGCGGCGGTGTCTGAACGAGCTTAAGCCGCATGCTCCGCCCGCGTTTGACCTCCCTGAGCTAAGTCGGGTTCAAATGCTTCTCCCTGGGGAACAGGGGAAGGTATCGGTAGGAGAGAGAGAGGATCAGGGCGCAGTAGGCCAGCATGGCGATGCCCGGAGCCCACTCGTAGACCGTCGGCACATACACCTGCCACCGATCGAAAGGCATGACGGGAATGGCGATGGCCTGGATCGTCATGACGAAGCGGTTGATGACGATCCCCGTGCAGTTGAGGAAGAAGGCGCCGAAAAGAATGAGATCGCTCTTCCGGGCCTGCGGAATGTTGAGCACAATGGCCGGCACCACACCGCAGATCAATATCTCGGTGATCAGAAGCCACATTCCGTATGGCGCCCTGTAGAAATCGGTCAGGCTGAGGCCGAATTCGGGAGCCAGGACCAGGGCCCAGTAAAGCGTGTCGAGAATCTTCAGAATGATGTAGAAAAGCAGCAGGCCACCGACGATCCTGGCCAGAAGCTCGTAAACGCTTCGGTCCACCAGCTTCTTGCGCGTGACCGCCTCCATGGCGCGGCAAACAAGCGCGGTGAATGCCGGCCCCGAGGCGATGGCCGAGAGGATGAACAGGAAGAAGGTCCAGGGCCAGACGAAGAATCCCGTCCGGTATGCGAAGGGCCTCGCAAACAGAACTCCGGCGACACCGCCCAGCGATCCTTGATGAAAGAAGCTCAGGAAAGTGCCCGTGAGAGCGAAAATCGCCATGAGCTCATGCAGAGTGTGGCCAAAGGTGCGAACCGATTTGATGGCCTCCAGCTTCCGGTTTTCCAGGACGATGGGAACATACTCGATGACCAGTACGATGGCATAACAGGAGATGCAGAAGATGACTTCCGTCAGCATCGAGTGGACATTGGCATGCCAGTAGCCGAACCAGCCCCTCAGCGGCTGGCCGATCTCCAGAAGCAGGATTGCAAGAGCCCCCGTGTAGCAGACAAAGCCGACGATGACCGCCAGGTTGATGATCTTGTGCAGCTCCTTGAGAGCCGGGAAATACCTTGAGAGCCCATAGTAAAGGAACCCGGAGAAGAAAGCTCCCGCGCCCAGGGCGATGATGGCCAGGTCGATGGTGATGTAGAACCCGAATCCAAAATAGTCGTTCAGACCGGTCACGTTGAGGGCTTGAAGCAGCACCACGGCCCCCGCGTAGACCCCCCATCCGATGATCGCCAGGAGAACCAGCACCCAGAGTCCAAAGACCGGCAATGGGCAGCGCTTCAGGCCCTCAGGAATTAACGCTTGATCCATTCTCTTCCCCTCGTTTCATCATCAAGACATCAAAGATCGCGACGGGCTGTCGGTCGGTCCCGGGGTCCATCAGGCATTGTCCGAGAGCTTGTGGACCCATTGATACTTGCTCAGATAGTAGACCTTGGGCTCGGTTTTGAGCTTGGCCAGTATCCGGAACGCCCTCGGGTCCTTGGCCAGTTTGGCCACCTCGGTCCGGGGATCCATCAAGTTGCCAAATGTGATGGCTCCGGTCGGGCACGCGTCGGCACAGGCCGGAGTGTAGACGATGGCGTCCGGGTCCTGGCCTTCGTGATACGCCGTGGTTCTCGCCTTGAGCATTCGATGGTGGCAGAATGTGCACTTCTCGACAACACCGCGCATTCTGGGGCTGACTTCGGGGCTGAGCATCCGCTCCATGGGCTCGGGCCAAGCCGGGTCCCACCAGTTGAACTTGCGGGCATGATACGGGCAGGCAACGACACAATATCGGCAGCCGATACATCGCGGGATAATGTGCGTCACGATGCCGTTGTTCTCGTCCCGGGTAGTGGCGTTGACGGGACAAACGAAAGTGCAGGGCGAGTGGTGATCGGAATCGCAGTGCATGCAAGGCCGCGGCAGGTAGGTAAACTGGTATTCCGGGTAGTCCCTGCCATTTTCCAGCTTGTAGATCTCCATCCAGTTGATGGACCGCAGCTTATCGGTTTCATCGGTTCGGAAGGAGATGTTGTTTTCGGCCTGGCAGGCCACACTGCAGGCCATACAGCCCGTACACTTATCCAAGTCGATCACCATGCCGTATCGAACCCCGGATTGTGCATGTCCTTGCTCACTCACGGATGTCCCCCTTGTTGACGACGTTTTCTGGCTTTCGGATGCCCCTCGGGGCGCGTCGGAAAAAAACCTGGCCGACGAACCGCGCACCGGATGCCAGTTCAATTGATGAATCGCGGAGCGGCATGGGGACCCGCATGAACCGGAATCCCCCAGAATGCCCCCGGCCGGCCGCCCCCTCGGCTCACGCGCGAACGAGCCGCGCCCGAGTGAACCAGGTCGTTCCCAATCCCGTAACCGGATCGATCTGGACCTCGGTGACAGTGTTGACATTGACTCCCTTGCCCTTGATGAACTCGTCGTAGGCCTTGTGTCCGAGACCTTGAGCAACGTAGACAGCGCCCGGACGCGCCCCGGCGGAAAGGTGAACGCGAACCTGGAGGTCACCCTGGGGGGTCTTGATCGTTGCGCGATCACCTTCGTTCAGTCCCAGCGGCTGTGCTGTCCCGGGGTTGACCTCCACGAGGAGGTCGTTGCCCTTGAGCAGCGTGTCCGGGAGCAGTTTCGTCAGGAACGGTGGGTTTGGAAGATACTGGCTGCTGAGCGACAGGGTCTCGTAGGCCACAAGCTGAAGCGGGAAGTCCTTTTCCGAACCGGAGGGCGGCAGAGCCGCGAAGTGGGGCAGGAAGATTTTGTCCTCTTCGGAATGGACGCCCAAGGCCTCGAGACTCTGAAGGGCCAGCTCCACTTTGCCCGACGCCGTGGCGAGACCCTCCAGGGGCTGCTCTGGCGCATCGTACCAGCAAGCCCCTGACACAAGCTTCTTCCAGAGCGCGTCGACTCCACTGACTTTGAGCTTCAGAGCGTCTCCGCTCTTGAGCTTTCCGAGGTCCACATCCGAATTGTCAGCGAGGGCTCCTTTCCCGGAGGCCGCCAGGCCTTCCACCCTGGACTTGAGAAACGCCAGGTAGTCCTTCCAGGGCAGGGAGCCCTGCACGTCGCCTCCCAGCCCCCTGGCAAGACTCAGAACAACGTCTCCGGTATTGAGCGTCCCTTCGGGGGCGGGCAATACAGGGGCAGAAACGGCATAGTAGGCATAGGGCGAGCCGGGAAGCCCAACGACATCGTCGTATCGCTCAAGGGCAGTGGGCGCCGGGAGGATCCAGTCAGCCAGCTGAGCCGTCTCATCCATGTACGACGAGAAGGAAACCAGGGTGTTGATCTTCGTCAGGGCCGATTCAAACAGCTGATTTTCCAAAAGGCTGTAGGCCGGGTTGCATTCATGGGCCCAAAGCATGTCCATGGGGTAGGCTCCCCCCTTGACGACGGCGTCGAGGAACGGGTAGATGGCGTTGCCCGTCAAGGGTGGACGGCCGGCTTGGGCCAGGTCCAGCCGCATTTTCTGAAGGCCGGCCTGTGCATGAGCGTCCAGTTGCGCTTCAGGCAGGGATGCCAGGGGAATCTCGGGCTGAAGCGTCATCAGCCCGTCGGCCTTGAGATTCCCTTTCAGGAGATTCAGCGCCATGAAGGCCAGGTCATGGTAAACGTTGTTGGGGCGGTGTGAAGCGCCGCTCCCCCAGACCACCAGGGCATTCTTGTGAATGATGAAGTCCCTGGCCAGCTCACGGATGGATGCGGCATCCAGACCCGTGATCCCGGAGACTTGTTCGGGGGCGCACTCGGCCAGGACATAAGATTTGAAGCCCTTTCGCGCTTTTCCCTGGCTGTCCGTCCAGTCTTCGAATCCGAACACGGAGCTGCTCATGAATTCAGGGTCATAAGCCTTCTCCTTGACCATGACATGGGCCAGGGCAAGGGCCAGCGCCGCCTCGGAGCCCGGCGCGACGGCGATCCACCTGTCCGCCTTGGCCGCTGTCATGGAACAGCGCGACTCGACCTGCATCAGCTTGTGCGAGCCCTCCTGCCTCCATTCGGCATAGGCGGTCTGATTGCGGGAGAAGGAAGATCGATTTTCAAGGAGTCCGGCACCGAAGCTCAGCACATAAGAAGCCCGTTCAAGGGCCAGGGCGGGCGGCGTGGCCCGGCCCGTCATCAGCGAGGAAGCCATGGAGAGGCTGTCGGCATGGTCTGGCATTCGAAAGAGGTTTGGAGAGCCAAACGCCTTGAAAAACTGGCTCCATAGCTCCGACACGCTGCTCGGTTGTTGGGAAATGATGGCCGCGAGGGAGTGGGGTCGATCCTCCGACCGCATGCGGTTCAACTTGCCGCCGATCTCCTTCAGGGCATCTTCCCAGGACACGGCCTGGAATCCCGCGACGTCACCGCGTTTCCTGGTCTGCTTGAGGGGCTGGCTGACGCGGTAGGGAGCGTACAGGAACTGCAGACCGGCTGCGCCGAGGGGGCAGATTCCCCCGCGGCTGACGGGATGGGAAGGGTTTCCCTCCACAAGAATCGCCCTCTTCTTCTCCACCAGCCGCGCTTGAATCCCGCAACCCGCCTCACAAAAGGTGCATATGGAGGGGACCTGTGTGATCTCGCCCCTTTCCGGGGAAGGTCGCCAGGACCAGTTCTGGGACCATATGGCCGAATCATCCGCCAGTTTCCAGGGCACTGGAGTCAACAGCGTCCCGCCGATGGCGCCAGCCGTGAACTGCAGAAAAGCTCTCCTTGCGACCTTCATCAATGCATCCTCTCGTCCAGCCCACTTTCAAACCAGAATTCCAGGCCCTCTCCCAACGAGCCGTCATCCCACGACTATTTGTGGCAGATCCCGCAGCTGTTGCTCGCCCCCTGCTCGGCGTGGCACTTCTCACAAACATCCATCTTCATGGTCGACTTGCTGTAACCGGTGAGGAGATTCTCCCGATACGGAGGGTTCTTCGACTCATTGGACACGTCGCGGTGGCATTGAACGCATTCGACGCCCTTGACCTTGTGTGGTGCGTGGGAAAAATACACGTTGTCCGGCTGGTAAGCATAAACCAGCCACGGAATCTCCCTTTCGTTCTGGATGTACTCCTCAACGAGGACCTTCTCGTCCGGACTTTCCGTCAGGGGGGACTCATGACATTCGGCGCATTTCTCGAGCCTCGGAATGCCCGTGAAGGTTCCATCCTCCCGAAATGAATGACAGTCCTCGCATCCCGAACCCTGGTGGTCGGGGAGCGCATGGCTGAAATTCACCGGTTGGGTCTTCTGAGAATAGAGCAGCTCCGGGAAGACGACCCATCCGAAAATCATGGCCGCGGCAAAACCCGCCAGAAAGAACAAAATCCCCAAACTGCTCCTGCCCGATGTTGCTGTGAAATCTTCTTTCATAGGAAAGGCCTCGACGGTTGGCGATGCATGGCGCGGAAACCGCGGAGTCAAGTATGAATTCCCTGACAGACTGCAGCCAAAATGTAACATGAAGGACACTATTCTCACGAAGCACCTTAATTAAGCGTGTCTGGTTTATGATGTCAAGCAAAATGAACCTATCGAAATTGTTAGATTAAAGGTATAATCATCGCACAATGGGGCCTGGTACAATGTGCTCGGAATCACAAAGTTGGGTGTGTCCATGCCACCTGCTCGACCCCCGGCTCATTCCCATCCATTCGGCTGTTGATAAACTTCCCTGCATTTGGCAAATAAAGGAGCGCTGTCCCGGAACGGAGCTGTGTCCACGACGAGGTGAATGAGCCAAAGGGATGATCCGACCATGCGCGTCATGACATTCAACTTGCGCTTTGACAATGAACGAGACGGCGGGAACCGCTGGAGAAACCGGCGCCCACTGGTGGTTTCGCTCATCCAACGGCTGGCGCCGTCCATCCTGGGAACCCAGGAAGGGACCCCGGCTCAGCTCGACTACCTGCGGTGTGAGCTTTCAGGCTACCGGATGCTTGCCGGAGCGCGGCCTGCCGACGATGATGCGTGTCAATACCCAACACTCTTCTGCCGGGAGGACTCGTTCCTGTGTGTGGAGAACGATGAGCTCTGGCTTTCCTCCACCCCCCGGGTGCATCGGAGCAAGGATTGGGACAGCGCCTTCCCTCGAATGATGAGCTACGGGATCCTGGAGGATCGCGAGCACCGACGGGAGCTCATGGTGATGGTGACGCACCTGGACCATGTGGGACAAACGGCTCGTTTGGAGCAGGCCCGCCTCATCCGCGATTGGTGGAGCGGCCACCGCGTGCCCTGCATTCTCATGGGGGATTTCAACGACTCGCCCGGGTCCGACGTCCATCAGCTCCTGACGGACGAGGAGACCGGGTGGACCGACAGCTGGATCGCCCTCGGTCACGGGGAGGGGGTCGAGAGCATGACCCATCACGACTTCAACGGGAATGCCGAGAAGTGTCGGATGGACTGGGTGCTGCATACACGCGAGCTTCGCAGCCTTGCCGCCTTCATCGTGCGCGACCATCTCGACGGGCGCTATCCATCGGATCATTTCCCCTACGTGGTGGACCTGGACTGGAGCTGACGCGGGCGTCGCGTGCGACCGGATTCCCCTGCCGTGGGGCGGCCTCCCCCTGTGCTTTTTGAACCCTCTTGAATCTGCCCGGAGTGACGATGAAGGACAACCTGCGTGTGGCCCTCGTTCAGCCCAAACCGTATCCCGCGTTCGACGATCCCCGGAACCTGGGCCATGCCCTCCAGCTGCTGGAACGGTGCAAAGGGGAGCCTCTGGACGTTGTCTGTCTTCCCGAATATTTCCCGTACCAGGGAGAGAGGGAGCTGGGACAGGCGGCCCGGCAGCTTGGAGCCTACCTGGTGGCTGGTCTCGTCGAGGAGGAGGGAGGAAAGCTGTACAACACGGCCACCGTGTTCGATCGAACGGGCCAGATCCTGGGGCGGCAGCGGAAGCGCAATGTGGGGTCCCTGGAAAGAGATCAGCTGGGCATTTCGCCTGGGGACGGCTTCTTTCGAGCCTTTGCCACGGATTTTGGCAAAATGGGTGTTCCCGTGTGCATCGACCTCTGGGGACAGCCCGAGGCAGCCAGGCAGCTCGTGGACCAGGGGGCGGAAGTTCTCTTCAACATCAGCATTTTCCCGATTCTGAAAGCCCACTGGTCCACGGGATCGCTGGTCCGAGCCTTTGACAATTTCGTCCCGGTCATCGGGGTCAACACGGCCGAATTCAATGCGCTCATTGGCGGCAAGAGGGTCCACCACCATGGGGGGGGAAGCTTCGTGATCCAGCCGCCACGACTCATCGACAAGGACGATTTTCGCAGATGGCTCCGGAGCCTGGATTCCATTCAGGATTGGATAAAGGTTCAGCTGGACGAGTTGGAGCGCGTCCAGCTGGTGGATGTGCATCTGGCGACTGTCAGGCGCTTCAGGCGTGAGCTCTGGAGGCGTTTTGGGTTTCAGAGATAGAAGGAGCTTCTGCCCCTTGCCTTGCCATGACCATGGCCGATGTGCATTCGGACCCGAGCGTATGCCGGGCAAAGCCGAGGTCGCAAGGCCTCTCCGTTGCTGATTCCCGTGAGCAGCATGCAGACGGCATCGAGGAAGGGACCGAGGAGGTCGACCATTCCACTTTCGAGGCTTTCCAGCATTCGCCAGATCGAGGCTCTCTTGCTCTTCAACGTCATCATCACGGCCTCACGCCACCTTTTCGAGACTTGAGATCTCATCCTCACTCAGCACTTTGTCGATGTCGAGAAGGATCTTCACCGACCCGCCGAGCTTCGCCATTCCGAGGATGTAATCCGTGTTCAGCTTGGCCCCAAAGGCCGGAGTGTCCTCGATCTCGGACCCCTTGATGTTGAGGACTTCGGATACGGAGTCCACCACGATGCCGGTTTGAATCTGCCCCGACGCCGTCTGGACTTCCACCACGATGATGCAGGTGCGCTCGGTGTACTCGGCGGTCTTCATGCCGAATCTCGAACGAAGATCCATCACGGGAATCACGCGCCCCCTCAGATTGACGACCCCCTTCACATAACCAGGAGTCTGGGGCACGGGGGTGATTGGCATCATCCCGATGATTTCCTTGACCTTGAGAATGCCGATTCCATATTCCTCGCGGTCCAGAAAGAAGCTCAGGTACTTCCCTTCGCGGTCACCGGATTTGTTTCCTATCTGCTTGTTGAGCTGTTCCACTCTATCCATTTTGACACTCCAGGGGGTTCTCGACGGGTGGGACGACTTCCGGTGCGGAGCATGCGCGCCCGGTCAAATGAACGTAAAGGCGATTCACCTCTCGGTGGACGCTGATTCTATCGGTCCTTTGATTGGCGGGCTTTAGGGGAAGAGTGTGGGGCGGCTCGAAAAAGAACCATGTCAGGCCTGATTTTTGCCCTCCAACGCCCTCGGGGAAGTCAGCTTTCGCGAAGCGCGCCGCCCGGTTTCACGGCGGGGTTTGACCGTGTGTCGTCATCCGTATGAAATTCCGGAGCAGCCGGCGTGATGCCAAGTCGAGACCCTCCTGGCGATAAGAGTGAAAAGCCGCCTCGATTTGCGCGGAAGAAGGAGTGTCGGCGGCCCAGGACGATGCGATGCGCTCCTCCACTTCCGGATGAAACTGGATGCCGTAGGCGTGCTTGCCAATGCGGAATGCCTGGTGGGCGCAGTTGGGCGAGCCGGCGAGCGGAACCGCATTCTCCGGGGGAGTGAAGGAATCATTGTGCCACTGGAACACGGTGAACCGTTCCGGCAATCCGGCGAACAGCGGGTCTCGCTTTCCATCCCGAGTCAAAACGACATCGTGGAGGCCCCGCTCTCCATGGGACTCCCGCTCGACTCCGCCGCCCGCGACTTCCGCCAGCAATTGTCCACCAAGACAGATGCCGAGGACCGGGATCCCGCGCTCAATGGAGCCATTCATGAGACCTTTGACATAAAGGAGGAAAGGGAAGCGGTCTTCATCGGAGGTGCTCATGGCCCCACCCAGAACCACCAGGCCCGTGATCCTGGATATGTCGCCGCGTGACTCCTCGCTGTGCGCGCGGTGAATGGAATACGGCAGCCCCTTCTCGATCAGGAGGGGTTTCAGGATGCCCGCGGGGACGTCAGGGTCATTTTCGACAATCAGGACCACGCTGTCCCCTGCATCGTTGGATTCGGTCCCGGCATGGCGCCCGACCGGGACCAGTATGAATTGGAGGTTTTCCGGGAGGATCGGCGCTGGAGCGCATGCTCACTCCTGCTTTCTCAGCCAGACTTCCCAATGGTTGAGCTTGGGATAATAGAGGATCATGGCCAGGATGGAAAACACCGCGAGGAGGTAGAAGTCCTTGCGGTCCCCGGTGAAGAGGAAGAGCACCAGGCCGAGAATGGCGGGCACCTCCGCGATGGCGTAGACAACCATGTTGGCGGTTTTGAGCCTTCCCAGCAGCGTCCCGAGAGTATCCGTGGACTCCCCCCGCAGGATGGAGGTCCTGACCGCCCGTATGATCACGAATGCCAGCACTCCACCAAGGATGAAGTAATCCTTGTGAGCCGCGACCTTTTCGGGATGAAAGCCTGTGAATGTCTCCCCCTTGAGCAGGAAGAATTCGACGATGGCCGCATGGACCGCCACCGTAACCATGAAGGCCCATGCCACGAGCTGTGCTTCACGGTAAGTCCTCGCCAGTTCTCCCGATTTCTCCATGAATCCCCTCCCGGCTGGTTGCAGTGCTGAATTGCCCGAGCGAGATGCCGATGTTGTTGGCGGCAAGACCTCCAGGCGGCGGTCATGCCTTGTCTCCAGGCTCGGGATCCAAGGCATGAGGTCTTTTACATTAGCGCCCTGCAGGGATCAAATGCTATTGTCCAAGGGAATGCTTCGAGGGGGAACAGGGAGGTTGGATAGGCCATGGCTGATGTGAAGCTGGTTTATCGGTGTCAGCAGTGCGGGTACCTCAGCACCAAGTGGCTGGGACGCTGCCCGGAATGCCAGACATGGCACAGCCTGGCCGAGGAGGCCCAAAGCAGGTCCAGGCGTCGGGCGGTGGGAGCGAGCGTCGAGATTGGACCGCCGCCGACCCTCGCGGAGATCCCTTGTGACCAGGAAGAACGCTGGCTCACGGGCATGGGCGAATGGGACCGGGTTCTGGGCGGGGGTATGATTCCCGGGTCCATGGTGCTGCTCGCGGGCGACCCCGGAATCGGAAAATCCACGCTTCTGCTTCAGGCGCTGGCGAGGTGGGGACAAAACCGAAAGGTTCTCTACGTCTCCGGAGAGGAGAGCCCCCAGCAGATCCGGCTGCGTGCCGACCGTCTTGAGCTCGACGGGGGGAAAATCCAGGTCATGGCTGAAACGAGCCTCGAGCCCATACTCGACACTCTGCAGCGACACCCGGTGGATATTCTTGCCCTGGACTCCATCCAGACCGTCAGCTCCCGAAACCTGGAGGTCGCCCCGGGGTCCATCAGCCAGGTGCGGGAATGTGCCGGTCAGCTCATGCGGCTCGCCAAGGAGAGAGCCATCGGCATCCTTGTGGTCGGACACGTGACCAAGGATGGAGCCATTGCCGGCCCCCGCGCCCTGGAGCACCTTGTGGACGCCGTGCTCTACCTCGAGGGGGACCGCACCCATGCCTTCCGGATCCTGCGGGCTGTCAAGAACCGTTACGGGTCGACCAACGAGATCGGGGTCTTCGAAATGAAGGAAGGCGGGCTGGACGAGGTGCCCAATCCCTCCCGGCTGCTCCTGGCCGAACGCCCGGTGGGCGTGTCGGGATCGGTGGTGGTGTGCTCGGTCGAGGGCACCAGGCCGCTCCTGGTGGAGCTGCAGGCGCTGGTCAGCGGCTCGGGCTGGGTGCAGCCCAGGCGAACCAGCATGGGGGTGGACGCCAATCGGCTGTCCCTGCTTCTGGCGGTCATGGAAAAGAAGCTCGGCTTCAACTTCTCGCAGCAGGATGTCTTCGTCAACGTGGCCGGCGGGGTCAGGCTTGTTGAGCCTGCCGCGGATCTCGCCATGATGACGGCCCTCATGAGCAGCACCCTGGACCAGCCGGTGCCGCCGGGGCTGGTGGTCTGGGGTGAGGTGGGCCTGGCGGGCGAGGTGCGGGGGGTGACCCACGGCGCCCTGCGCGTTGCCGAAGCGATCAAGCTGGGGTTCGAGCAGCACCTCATCCCCCGAAGCAATGCCGATCGCCTGCCGGCGGACCTGACGACGGGATGCATGGGGATGCGATCCCTGCGGGAAGTGCTGGATTCAGTATTTCCGTCAAGTGGGATGTAGGTCTTTGCTGTTTCGAGCTTCGAGTCCGGGCTTGCCGGCTTCATGGGCGGTCTTTCCTCACATGGCTTCGGGCCGATCCCAGGTCCGACCATGAGTAATCCTTGCGAGTTTTGAACATTTCCGTTCGATTTGAGTGCTCAATGATTGACGGTCCTTTTCACCCTCGCTATGTTACGCGTGGCTTCACGGTGAGGGGACAGCGGTTTGGGGAGCGTTTCCAGAAGCACCTCGGCCCGCGGACTCTGCATTGGCTTTCGAATCGGATGCATTTGACGGCAGCGACGGCCGGTCATGAAGAACCCGACGGCCCCTTCAGCATTCTGGAAAGGGAAACTTGAGATGAGCAGCGACTTCACCCCGCCCCCCAACTTCATCCGCACCAGGATCATCGAAGACAACGAATCGGGCCGCTTTGGAGGTCGGGTCATGACGCGGTTCCCACCCGAGCCCAACGGGTATCTGCACATCGGACACGCCAAGTCCATCTGCCTGAACTTCGGCCTGGCCCAGGAATTCGGGGGGCTGTGCAACTTTCGCTTCGACGACACCAACCCGAGCAAGGAGGACATCGAATACGTCGAGTCCATCCAGGCGGATGTGCGCTGGCTCGGTTTCGACTGGGGGGATCGCCTGTACTACGCCTCGGACTATTTCGAGAGACTCTACGAGTGGGCCGTGGAGCTGATCAGGAAGGGCAGGGCGTATGTGGATCACCTCACCGCCGACGAGATCCGCGAGTACCGAGGCACCCTCACCCAGTCGGGGAGGAACAGCCCCTATCGCGACCGTTCGGTGGAAGAGAGCCTGGCCCTCTTTGAAAAGATGCGCTCGGGGGAATTCCAGGATGGGGAGTGCGTGCTGCGCACCAGGATCGACATGTCGTCGCCCAACCTGAACATGCGGGACCCGGTCATGTACCGGATCAAGCACGACGAGCACCATCGCACGGGCAGGCGGTGGTGCATCTATCCCATGTACGACTACGCTCATGGGTTGTCCGATTCCATCGAGGGCATCACCCATTCCATCTGCACCATGGAGTACGAGGATCACCGGCCCCTTTACGACTGGTATCTCGATGCGCTCGGCGTTTACCATCCGCAGCAGATTGAATTCGCACGGTTGAACCTGAGCTATACCGTCATGAGCAAGCGCAAGCTGCTCCAGTTGGTACGGGAGGGCCAGGTGAGCGGCTGGGACGACCCGAGGATGCCGACCCTCGCGGGGATGCGACGGCGCGGGTACACGCCCGAAGCCATCCGCAACTTCTGTGAACGGATCGGAGTCGGGAAAAAAGAGAGTCTGGTGGATCTCGCTCTACTCGAATTCTGCCTGCGGGAGGATCTCAACAGGCGGGCTCGCCGCTTCATGGCGGTGCTTCGGCCCCTCCGCGTGGTCATCGAAAACTACCCCGAGGGGCAGACGGAAGAGCTGGAGGCCGTCAACAATCCCGAAGACGGGAGCATGGGCACCAGGAAGGTGCCGTTCTCCCGGGTGCTCTACATCGAGCGCGACGACTTCATGGAGAATCCACCCAAGAAGTTCTACCGGCTCGCTCCAGGCCGCGAGGTGAGGCTGCGCTACGCCTATTTCGTGAGGTGCGTCGGCGTGGTCAAGGATGATGCGACGGGAGAGGTGGTCGAGCTTCGGTGCTCCTACGATCCCGAAACCCGTGGCGGCGGGGCTCCCGACGGGCGTCAGGTCAAGGCGACCTTGCACTGGGTTTCGACGGATCATGCCCAGCCGGCGGAAGTCCGCCTCTACGACCGGCTCTTCACCCGGGAGAACCCGGCCGACGCCGAAGAAGGGCTGGATTTCAAGGACTACATCAACCCCCGATCCCTCGAAGTGCTCTCCGACTGTCGGGTGGAGCCCGCCCTGGCCTCCGTTTCCGTCGGCGATCCTCTTCAGTTCGAGCGTCTGGGCTACTTCTGCCTGGACCCGGACAGCGCTGGAGGACGCCTGGTCTTCAACCGCGCCGTCACCCTGCGCGACACCTGGGCCAAAATCCAGAAGGGCGAATCCGTCGGCTGACGCATGTCTCAGAGGAGGAGTGAATGGCCAGGTTTTTTTTCAGCGTGTTTTTCTCGCTTCTCGTGGCTTCCAATGCTTTTGGGGATGCCACCATTCCGACGGCCGACAAGAAGGGCGCCAGGGATAGCCCCCTTCTCAAACGTTACGAGGGTTCCCATATCGTGGCTCATGAGCTCAAGAGCTTCGATGAGATCTCTTTCCCCCTTTCTCCTCTTGAGGAGGTTGAGGGAAAGCGGGACAAACACAACAACCGCTATTTCGAGCCCAAGGAAAAGAAGGCCCTTGAGGGGGCTCGCACCCGGCTGGTCTACCTCATTCCGGAAAACCGCTCCCCCCTCGAAGTCCTGCGGAACTACCAGGAGGAGATTCGGAGCAGGGGAGGCCGGATCCTGTACGAATGCAGGGACGCCGAGTGCGGTGGAGACTCCGGCCGAAGCAGCTCCGGAGGCGGAGGGGAGATGAGCCTCGCCATGTTTCTTTTTCCGCAGGAGCGGATCACCGACCCGGCATTTTCCAACGGTCACTGCGCCATGACCGAGCGTATCGTCGACCAGCGGTATGCCGTTGTTGAGCTCCCTGCCGAACAGGCACACGTTTCCATACTCACGTATACGTTGAAGGCGGGCAGCTTCTGCAAGGCCTTTGCGGAGCGCACCATCGCCGTCGTGGACATCCTGGAAAGCAAGGCTCGGGAGCAGAAAATGGTCACGGTGAAGGCCGAGGAAATGGCCAGCCGCCTCACGACGGCGGGGAGCGTGGCCCTCTATGGGATTCATTTCGATTTCAACAAGGCAGACGTCAAGCCCGAGTCCGAGCCGACGCTGCAGGAGATTGCGAAGCTGCTCAAGGCAGACTCATCGCTGAAGCTCCTGGTGGTCGGTCACACGGACAACGTGGGCTTGTTCACATCCAACATGACCCTCTCGCAGCGGCGTGCCGACGCGGTGGTGACGGCCCTGGCCTCTCGCCACGGCGTCGATAAAAGCCGTCTCACGCCCGTCGGAGTCTCTTTTGCCTGCCCGGTCGCCCCCAACACGACCGACGAGGGCCGCGCCAGGAATCGACGGGTGGAGCTGGTGAAAAACTGACATGAATCGTCCGACCATTCACAGCCGGTCCACACGGCAGGACATGAGCAGGTCTTCAATCTCCGGGGTCAATGCATCCGGGAGCTCCGTGAGGGGGTAGTGAGCGCCGCATCCACGGCAGCGCCAGTAAACCTGCCGTCAGTTGCGCACCAGGGCGACTTCCTTTTCACATTTCGGGCATTTCAACAGGGAGCTCCTTGGTCGATGGTCCATATGGAGGAGAAATGAATGGGAGGCTGAAGATATAATGGCTTTTCAAAGGCGAGGCAACCGTGATCTTGCATGATGGAGCCTGAGGATGCCGGCCAATCTTCCACCAACCTACTACGAGGCTGAAAAGCGTTTCCGCGAGGCGAGGACCGTCCAGGAAAAGACGGAGATCCTCGAGGAGATGCTGACCATCATGCCCAAGCACAAGGGCACGGACAAGCTGAGGGCCGATCTTCGCAGGCGGATCGCCAGGCTCAAGGAAGAAGCTCAGCAGAAGAAGGGAGGCGCCCGCAGGGAAACCTACACCATCGAGAAGGAGGGGGCGGCCCAGGTGGCCGTCGTCGGCCCTCCCAACGTCGGAAAGTCGTCGCTGGTGGCTTCCCTCACCAACGCGCGGCCCGAGGTAGCGGAGTTTCCCCACTCGACCTGGAAGCCCACGCCCGGGATGGCTCCCTTCGAGAACATCCAGGTTCAGCTGGTGGACACGCCCCCCATCTCGCGGGAGTTCATGGACACCTGGATGTCGGACCTCATGCGGCGGGCTGACATTTTGCTCGTGCTCCTCGACATTCACTCGGATCCCCTGCACGGCCTGGAGGAGACGATGGCTCTCCTGGCCGAGCTCCGGATTTTCCCCCGGGGGTTTCCAACGCCGCCGGACCTCAAGAAGTCTCCCATCTTCAAGACCATCCTGGTCGCCGTGAACAAGGTGGACGGAGCGAAGGATGAGGAGGACTATCGCGCCTTCCTCGAGCTGAGCGAGATTCCTTTGACCTGTATCCCCATCTCCGTAAAGGCCGGGTACAATCTGGACCTTCTGTTGAAGGAGTTTTTCCGCCTTTCCGATATTATCCGTGTTTACACCCGGGCGCCGGGCAAGGAGCCCAACCGAAGGGCTCCGTTCGTCCTTCCGAGAGACAGCACGCTGGAGGATCTGGCCTCGAAGGTGCACAAAGACTTCGTGAGCAAGCTCAAGTTTGCGAAAATATGGGGGAAAGCAGTTTTCGACGGGCAGATGGTGCAAAAGGATCATATTTTAATGGATGGAGATGTGGTGGAGCTGCATCTCTGAAAAACGGCGCAGGTTTCGCATCTGCAATATGAGTTGTTGGGACGATTCGTCCAAATGTTCGATTTCTATTGCGGTTTTGATTTAATTGACTTAGCAATTACGGGTGCTTAGCTTACATTCTGATAAAGAGTCCTGAGCAAGGCATCTTGAGTTCCTCTCACCCAGTTGTATGCAGCAAAGTGTCTCCGCGTCGTTGGGGGGAAGAGTGAACTGGCGGTGTGGCCGCCGCATCCCCGGACCAGGAGGTCGAAATGAAGGGTTATTCGGTTGAGGATTGCATCCCCCTTGATGTCCTGCTGGGCAACAAGGAAATCAAGGAGGATATGGAGAGCCTCGTTCACAATGGAATTCTCCAGTCGGAATTCCAGGCCTCTGATGTTGCCCTGGATGATGAAACGGCCGTGGAGGCCGGAGGGGGAGCATCCGACGAGTTTCTCGATTCAGAGCAGTGTCTGGGCGAGGAGGACGAAGAAGCTTCCGGGTCTTGTGCCGGATCCGTTGATGAGTTCGAGGACGATCCGGTCACCTGCTACCTCAAGGAAGTGTCCAGCTATCCTCTGCTGTCTCAGGAGAGGGAGGTCGAGCTGGCGCTGACCATCCGTCGTGGGCAGGACCGACTGGTGGAGCTGGTGGAGACCAACACCTCGCACAAGAGATTCATCGAGGAGCTCGATCACAAGGTGAAGAAGCTCCTATGTCACGAGAAGACCTTCCCGGGTGTGCGCGACAAGATCCTGAAGGTGATCCTGCGCTCTCTCGAGCGGGAATCCCATGACGACCCTCGGGATGTCCGGGTGTCGGAGATGCTCAGTGAGATTCGCGCCATCATGTCGGCCATCGACCTGGCCAAGCAGGAAATGGTCAAAGCCAATCTGCGCCTGGTGCTGAGCATCGCCAAGCGGTATCGGGGTCGGGGGATGAGCTTCGATGACCTCATCCAGGAGGGGAACCTCGGTCTCCTCAAGGCCGTGGGCCGCTTCGATCACACCAAGGGGAATCGTTTCAGCACCTACGCCACCTGGTGGGTGCGGCAGAGCATCATCAGGGGCATTTATGACAAGACGCGAACCATTCGTCTCCCGGTGCATTTCATCGAGCTGAAGAATCTTTTCTTCAAGGTGTTCTACGAGCTGCTCAAGGAGCTGGGCCGCGAGCCGTCGCCCCAGGAGATCGCCGATCGGGCAAGCCTTCCCCTCGAAAAGGTGCAAATGGTTCTGACCCTGGCGGCTCAGCCCGTATCCCTGGAGACGCCCATCGGGGATGACGAGCAGCGTCTCGGGGATTTCATCGAGGACGAACGGGCGGTCTCGCCCATGGAGGAATGTTCGGACCGGGAGCTGGCGGAGGTCACGAGAAACCTGCTCTCGACGCTTCAGCCGCGAGAAGAGAAAATCCTTCGACTTCGCTTTGGCATTGACGGACAGCCGGCGGAGACCCTTGAAAAGATTGGAAAGACCTTCAAGGTCTCGAAGGAGCGGATCCGTCAGATTGAGAAGAAAGCGCTTCGAAAGCTGCGGAGCCCAATCCGGCAGGCATCTCTCAAGACGTTCGTCGAATAGTGCTTTCAGACGACATACAAGCCAGGAAAGGGGAGAGGTCAACGACCTCTTCCCTTTCGATGTTTTTGAGCAAGGTGCGGCGACTTCAGGACGTTCAGGCGCCAACTCGACCGAAAGGCAGAACATGCTCCTTTTCATGAAGGTACTCCTGCTGCTCTGGCTCATCAATTTCGCTCCGCCCTTCCTGGCACATGTCCTCGGCCCTCGATGGAGCACGCCGGTGGACCGGGGGAAGCTCTGGAGGGACGGCCAGCCGATTCTGGGGCCGCACAAAACCTATCGCGGAATCCTCGGTGCGGCCGTCGCCGGCTTCATGGGCGGGTGGCTCACGGGGCTCGGCCCCGGCGTGGGAATGGTGGCAGCCATGCTGAGCATGGCGGGGGACCTGATTTCGAGCTTCATCAAGCGGCGTCGAAAGCTTCCCAGTGGAAGCGTGTCCGCGGGGCTGGACCAGTTCTTCGAAGGAATCCTGCCGCTGCTGGCTCTGGCCGGGACCTTCTCCATGGGGATCCTCGAGACTGTGTTGCTCCTGGTCTTGTTCAGCATGGGCGCTTACGTGGGCTCGGCATTCCTCAAGCAGATCCTTCTGAAAAAACCCCATGAAACCTACCCGCGGTGCGTTGCCAGCTGGGTGCGGCTGAGGGAGCTGCGCTCCTGCCAGATCACGTCGAATCCACTGCACCATCTCGTGAATTTCGAGGATGCGGTCTATTACCATTTCTTCATGAAGACCGTGTTCCGCTGCCTGGGGCTCTACGAAAGAGGCAGGCGGAATGCCCTGGATTTCGAGGTAAACGAGGTGACGTTCACCTTTCCGGGCCTGCCCCCTTCCTTCGACGGCTACAGTGTCCTGTTTCTGACGGATCTCCATCTCGACGGACTCGACGGCCTGACGGAAAGGCTGCGCGATGTCGTGATGGAGATGGACGTGGACCTCTGTCTCATCGGGGGCGATCTGCGCATGGCCACCCACGGCCCCTTCGATCCCGCCATGCAGCATTTCAGGCGGCTGGCTCCCGCGATCCGGGCCAGGGACGGCATCATCGGCGTGCTCGGCAACCACGACTGCACGGAAATCATCGAGCCCATGAAGGACCTGGGTGTGCAGTATCTCGTCAACGACTCCCGGGCCATCGAGCGCAACGGCGAGCGCATATGGGTCGTCGGCGCCGACGATCCGCATTACTACAAATGCCATGACCTGGAAGACGCTTTCTCGAGCACCGAAGAGGGGGATTTCCGGGTGCTCGTGGTCCACTCCAACGAGATCTACCGGGAGGCCGGCCGGTTCGGTCCCCATCTCTACCTTTGCGGCCACACCCACGCCGGGCAGATCCGTTTTCCATGGATCGGGCCGGTTTTTACCCACAGCCGCGCTCCAAGGAGGCTTTGCAGCGGCGTATGGCACTACGGTCCCATGGTGGGCTACACCAGCAGCGGGGTTGGGGTCTCCGGAATCCCGGTGCGATTCGCCTCCAGGGGAGAGGTGGCTCGGATCGTCCTCCGGAGGGGGCCGATCCGCCAGGTTGAGACCTCGGGCGGCTCGGGTGGGCCGGTCTGTACCATGAAAATCTGAGCTTTCCACCCGAGGCGGAATCCCGGTGCTCGCTGCCCGCAAGCTCCTGTCTTCAATACCTTTCAACCGAAGACGACGATTGACGGATCGTAGAGGTCCGGCGGATCGAGACCGAGGAGCCTGAAGCAGGTGGCGGCCACGTTGGTCAGCCCCGGCTCCTTGAGATCCGGGTTGATCCGAAGGGTTGATCCACGGGCGGGGTCGTAGACGATGAACCACACGGGGTTCAGGGTGTGCGCGGTTTTTCCTTTGGGACGGCCGTGCTCGTCCACCTTCACCTGCCCGGTCTTCCTGTTGATCTCGTACATCTCTTCCGCATTTCCGTGGTCCGCGGTGACGATAAGAATGCCTCCCGTCTCGCGAACGACGGGAAGGATGCGGCCCAGGGCGAGGTCGACGCACTCCACGCTGATCCCGGCCGCCTGGTAGATGCCCGTGTGGCCCACCATGTCCCCGTTGGGGTAGTTGAGGCGGATGAAGTCGTACTGGCCCGAGCGCATGGCTTCGATGACCCGGTCCGTGATCTCGGCCGATTTCATCCATGGCCTTTCCTCGAAGGGAACCCGGTCCGATGGGACCTCGACGTACTCCTCGAGCTCCTCGCTGAATTTCCCCGAACGGTTGCCGTTCCAGAAGTAGGTGACGTGTCCGAACTTCTGGGTTTCGCTGATGGCGGCCTGTCGAATGCCCCGTTCGCAGAGCAGCTCCCCCATGGTGTGCTCGATGCAAGGGGGCTCCACCAGGTAATTGGACGGAATATGGGCTTCGGTGTCGTATTCCATCATTCCAGCGAAAGCCACCCCGGGGCGCGGGGA
>JALOOX010000138.1 GCA_025454175.1 Syntrophobacteraceae bacterium
CCTGTTCGCCGGGAGCCCATCGGAGCTGCGGACGGCGCTCTTCGCCGGTTTGACGGTACTGGTCCTGGCGGTGATCCTGTACGGGTATTTGAAGCTGAAGCCGGAAGATGCGTGGACCCGGTCAGCCTTTGCGCTGGTCTGCGGGGGCGCCCTCGGCAACCTGGTGGACCGGTTGAGACTGGGAGAGGTGATCGATTTCCTGGATTTTCACCTGGGGTCTTACCACTGGCCCGCTTTCAATGTCGCCGACAGCGCCATCACCGTCGGGGCCTGCCTCCTGGCGGTGAGCCTTTTCAAAACCCAGGAATCTTGAATTTGGCTCTTAGGCGCAGGGCATAAAAACAGCATCCATCGGCACTATCGTTTCGTCATCCCCGCAGGTTCCTGGCGGGGATCCAGTGGCCTGCAATCCCACAAACAGACACTGGATTCCCGCCAGAAGCGCGCGGGAATGACGTTCCTCGGTCGGTGCTGCCAGATGATTACCAGTTGCCCCTCGCCTTAACTTGGAACCTTAAACTTGAGACTTTTCGGCTCGATGGGGGCAGGCTGCGGCTTGCGCGCAACCGATCAGAACGACAGCAAAGCCCTCCGCATCATTCCCATTCCGAGAAAACGTCTCCGCTCCTCACTGCGAGGTCTTTTTGAGCTTCACCATGACGTTTTCCGGGATCATGCGCTTTTCTTTCCTGTCCCAGTTTTCCTGCTGAATCACCAGGTGGTCGTTGAAAATCTCGATGACCACCCCGTTGCGCTCACCCACCGGTGTCCCCACGCTGACGATGTAGCCCTTGCCCGACGCATCTTCGATGACCGCGCGGCGGCCGAGGGGACCCCACATGATGGCCTTGAGTCCCGCCTCCACCTCGCTGACCCTCATCCTCTGGAGAGGAGTCAACGGCCGTTGAGCCTCTGGCGGCGCTATATCGATATCATCCTCGGTGATCAACGCCACGGGAGGAGGAGTGTCGGCCGGGGCGATGAATGGCTTGAACGGGTCGAGGAGCACTCTGGGGTTGTATGCGAATTGAGGTTGGAGCAATTCTTTCTGGACTTGCAGGGATGCCTCCGATGGGCCCGCGTCCTTTCGGCTCGGAGCCGGCGGCGCAACGGCCTGGGGGGCTGTCATTACCTCGACGGTGGGGGATCCCTCCGGTGTGACGGGGGTCTCGACGGCTGCGGGCTCCTCGGAAACGGCGGCCCATGAATACGGAGCGGCACCGATACCCTGAAAGCCGAACGCAACGCAAACCGCCATCGACACTTGGCACAGCTTGACGCACAGGCCCTTCATGACTGACTCCTCTGTGAGCGCTCTGACCAGTTGGACTATCGCATTCCTGATCTCATATTGCATCAATTGGCGGGAATCGCAAGGAATAAATGACGCCCTGATGAGAACTTTGATGCTCTGTGGTCATTCGTGCAACAATAAGGTGAAATATATATTCCCACCCGAATGAATTATTACCATGAGTTCCGACGATCATCACAATGATCAGAAGGCGGGTGCATTTATGCTGCCATGCATGGGCTCTGTATTGAATGGATTCCTAGGTTAGCCGAAAAAGAGACGGCAATTTACCCTACGAAGTCTTTTTAAGTACGAAAACATAGGTTGGAATCAGCCAATAGCATATTGCAGCCACGAAGGCAGCGAATCTTTGCTTCATGGAGCCCGCAGGGCACACATCGGTGGCGGAGAATCGATCAGGGTTATCGATGATTCGCTTGGTGTAATCGAGCACCTCAAAACCTGACACCAGCTTCTTCAGCCCCCAATAGGTCAGGTGCTTTTCGTAATAGCGATCACCCCTGCCCAGGCCTCTTAAGAACCAGTTGGCGGCAGCCCTGGGCATGACTGAAAGAAAGGGCAGCCGATAATGGGGCTCCATGAGGCTCAGCCGGTTTCCTGCCGAGAAAAAGCACAGCCCGCCAGGTTTCAGCACACGGTGGATTTCGAACATCATCCGCCGCGCCGAGGGCACATGCTCATAAACGTGGGCGCAGATGACCAGGTCAAAGGCCCTGTCCCTGAACGGGATGGACATGGCGTCGCTTGCCAGAAACCACGAGAGTCCCCGGTCATCGGCCTTCCGCCCTGAAGCGTATCGGAGCGCCTCCACGTCGATGTCGGCACCCACGGTCAGTTTGAAGCGCCCTGCAATGTGATTGGTCATGATCCCGGTTGAGCATCCCACATCCAGGACCCTGAGCTCGCCGTGATTCCCATGGATGCAGTCCCCGAGCACGGCAATGATCTTCTCGGCTTTGAAGCGTCGCTGCGCCACATCGTACATGGCTCGGCCCAGCAGTTTCGAGAAATTCTCCTGATAGGCTTCGCCTTGAGCTGCTTTCATTGTGAGCTCCGTCAATCCAATGGCGTTTTCATTGTGTCCTGGAAATGATGAGAGCGGAGCAAAGGCGAATCATCTCAGTTTATCCTTGTATTCCTCGTATGTCAGGCGAATGCCGTCCTCGAGGCGGATCCTGCTCCGCCATCCCAGCCTGGACAGACGGCTGATGTCAAGCAGCTTCCTGGGTGTTCCATCAGGTTTGTCACGGTCCCAGGTCACTGACCCGGAGAAGCCGACGATGTTTGCCACCATCTCGGCCAGTTCTCTTATGTTCAGGTCCAGTCCCACACCGACATTCAAAAGATGGCGTCCATCATTCGATTCCCGGATGCCGGAAAGAACAGCTTCCAGCCTCTCCATGATGAACACGGAGGCATCAGCCATGTCGTCGACATGGAGGAGCTCGCGGAGAGCGGTCCCCGAACCCCAGAGGCGGACAAACGGCGGCTGAGCTTTGAGTCCGTCGAAAAAATCAACGGGTATCGCGCCATACACGGCTTCATCGGTCCGGATGGCATCCCAATCCCCGTTGACCGCATGCTTCGCCAGGTGGAACTTGCGAATGAGACTTGGAAGGACGTGGGCCTGCTCCAGGTCATAATGGTCGTTGGGACCGTAGAGGTTTGCAGGCATGACGCTGATGAAACGAGCTCCATGCTGGCGGTTGTAGGCTTCACACAATTCGATGCCGGCAATCTTGGCAACGGCATACGCTTCATTCGTCGGCTCAAGAGGGCCGGTCAGTAGAGACTCCTCACAGATGGGTTGTATGGCATGCTTGGGGTAGATGCAGGAACTGCCAAAAAAAACAAGCCCCTTGACTCCAGACCGCCATGCGGCCTCGATGATATTGTTCTGGATCTTCAGGTTCTCCAGGAGGAATTCGACGGGAAACCGGCTGTTGGCATAGATTCCACCCACCCGCGCCGCGGCCAGAAACACGTATTCAGGCTTCTGAGCCTCAAAGAACTGCTGCACATCATCAGCCCGACAGAGATCCAGCTCCCCGTGAGTGCGTCCGAAAACCTGGCCGTAGCCCCTGGCATGGAGCTGCCTTACGATGGCTGAGCCCACAAGGCCGCGATGGCCGGCTACATAGATCCTGGATGTTTGATTCATGGAGTATCCCGGAGTCCCATGATCAGATGTGGACCGGCAGGTGTGGGCGTCGAACCCTCACATGCCGGCTTCGCAACTGGAAGGCAACGGAAAGCCATTGCGCCTGCAGATGCTCTCCCGAACGGTCTCGCTCAAATCGCTGGCAACCATCTCCCTGACCAGCTCATGGAAGGTCACTTCGGGCTCCCATCCCAGGTCCTGCCTTGCCTTGGCAGGGTCTCCGATAAGGCTGTCCACCTCGGTGGGGCGGAAATACGTCGGGTCGATCTTCACGACTGCCGTCCCAGGCTTGTGAACCGCTAGGCTGCAGTGTCGCGCATACTGATCGAGCAGGAGCGACGGCCTGCAAGCGGCGATGATCCCCTTTTCCGATGCGCCTTCTCCATGCCACTCCAGGTGAATCCCCAGTTCCTGGAACGCCAGCTGGCAGAATTCCCTCACCGAATGCTGCTCCCCCGTGGCGATGACGTAATCGTCGGCCTTGTCCTGCTGCAGAACCAGCCACTGGGCTCTTATGTAATCCCTGGCATGACCCCAGTCACGCATGGCGTTCAAATTGCCAAGGTAGAGGCAGCTTTCAAGACCCAGAGCGATCCTGGCCGCCGCGCGCGTGATTTTGCGCGTGACGAAGGTTTCTCCGCGAATGGGTGATTCGTGGTTGAAGAGGATACCGTTGCAGGCAAAAATACCATAGGATTCTCGGTAGTTCACGGTGATCCAGTAGGCATAGAGCTTCGCGCAGCCATAGGGCGACCTGGGATAAAAGGGGGTCTTCTCCGTCTGGGGGATCTCCTGAACCTTTCCGAAAAGCTCCGATGTGGAAGCCTGGTAAAAACGCGTCCTGCCGTCCAAACCGAGAATGCGAATGGCTTCGAGGATTCGGAGTGTCCCCAGGGCATCCGCATCCGCCGTGTACTCCGGCGCCTCGAATGAAACCTTTACATGGCTCTGCGCCGCAAGATTATAGATTTCGTCCGGCTGAACTTCCTGGATGATCCGAATGAGGTTCGTCGCATCGGTGAGGTCTCCGTAGTGCAGGATGAACTGCCGCCCTTCCACATGGGGATCT
>JALOOX010000026.1 GCA_025454175.1 Syntrophobacteraceae bacterium
GCGGCTGATGATCGATCACATTGACAAGAAGCGTGCGGCTCTCGGCATCATGGGCGAGCGCGAGCGCAAGCTCTTCAGCATGGAAGACCGCAGGGCGTAATGGGTTCCTGAGGCCCTCCGGCCTTTGTACGGACAGTCGAATCTGACTCTCTCGACATGGTAACATGAAAGGGGGCGAGCCCGGGCTTGATGAGTGCTCGTCCACAAGACAGAGGGCCTGCCTTGAAGGCAGGCCCTCTCCGCTCGTGTTGGTGAATCCCTCGAATCGGGCTCCCTGACTCGCCGCCGGGACGGGTGCAGAGAGCAATCGACTGGTTTTCGTCAACGGCTCCTACCGCCGGCCGCCACCGTCTCGGCCACCCCGACCGCCACGGCTCGAAGCACCCGACGATCGACCGCCGCCGCGGCCGCCTCCATCACCGCGGAAGCTGGATCCGCCTCTCTGGCCACCACCGCCTCTTCGGATGCCGGCTCCGTCGCCTCTGCCCGGTGGGCGCTGCATGGAGGAGCGGGGCTGAAAGCTTTGTGAGCGGTTGAATTGATTGGACCGTTGAGCACCTCGCTCACGTGCCCTGAACTCCCGGTTGAGACGACCGGTGTCGGGGGACGGCCGCTCAGCCGGCCTCACGGTCTCCCGCCTCGGGGGGCGATCGGTCCGGCGCTGCTGCCTCGCCTGGTCGCGGGCTGCGCGATCCACGCCGGACCAGCGCCCGCCTTCCCGCTGCTGCCAGTTCCCGCGGTTGTCCCGGCGATAGACGTTGCCCTCCCGGTCGGTGTAGACGTTATTCCTTCTCAGTTGCTCGGACGTCGGTCGGGTCCGCCTGGTCTCGCGACGCTCGGCCGCGGCCGCCTGCCTGTCGCGACGGGCTTCAACCCGATCGGTCCGGGCCGGCCTCACCCTGGTCGTATCGGCCAGTCGGTTCTCCATGCCGGGTCGGTTGTACAGGTTGGGCCGGGTGGCCGGGAGGGTTTCAGGCCGCCCGGGGCGCACGCCGGGTCTGCCCGGCCTCTCTCCAGGGCGGAAAGCGGGACGCTGTCCGGGGCGCCACGCGGGACGATCCCCCGGGCGCCAGGTGGGACGATCTCCTGGCCGCCAGTAAGGGGTCGGGCGAGGACGCCATCTGGCATGGTCGCGGTGGTGGTAGTAATGGTGATGATGGATGTTGGTGTAACGATAGCCTCCATGCCCCCACCATCCCCAGCCGTAATAGGGATATCGATGGTGATCCCACCACCGGTCGGTGATGGCCGCCACTGCAAGGCCGACTCCCACGCCCACGATGGCTGGAGCCAGCCATGAATAGGGGTTGTAATAAACGGGCTGGTAACCCCACAAGGCCTGGTAGGGGTTGTAGACCGCCGAGAATCCGTAGGTTGCGGAGTAGGGGATATACGCTCTGGAGCTGTAATAGGGATCATAGGCATAACCGGTGCCGTAGACCACGGTGCCGCGGTCAACGTAACTGCCCGTATAGCCTGGTGTATATCCGACCCGAGCCACGTCGTCGGTGGAGTCGTAGACCTTCACGTACCTGGCGTTGTAGTGAGGGTTGCTGGGCGGGATCCTGTAAATATCCCCAGCCACTTCCACACTGACTTTCCAGGGCCCGTGGGGGGAATCGGATTCATACCACACCGCCTGAACACAGGAGTAATACTTCCCCTTGGCCTTGAACACCGCATCCTGAGTATTGACGGCATACTCGACGTCGACATCGGGGATCTTTTCGAACCTGGGCTCCCCATCATACAGGATTTCCACGGTCGCCTTCCCGCGGTCGATGGCGGCCGTCTGGGGAATGTAGGTGTCCATGACGGCTTCACGGGCCGGCTGAGTTCCCGCGACGCTGACCAGCACGAATCCCTTGACGGAGCCTTCCGGGATCCTGGCGAAATCCGCCGGAAGGCCGGTCGGGGGGACGTACGCCCATGGGCCGGTTTCGAGGGACCTGCCGCTGAACCACCTTCCGGAGATGAGCACGTAGTACGTGCTGTCCGCCGTATTCATGAAGATGTTGTCTTCGGTGTTGCTCACGTAAAGTAAATTGGTGTTCTCGATGGGAGTGTATTGAGGCTCACCTTCGGTGACGATGAGCTCCGAAGGCTCGGTGCTCACGACGATCTCGGGCAGTGCTCCTCCCTCACGAGGCTCGATCTGACGTCCGGGCCCGGCGGGTCCTGTCCGCCCTGTCTCCCCTTCAGATCTCGCAGCCTGTCTGTCGGCCTCACGTCTCTTCTTTTCCTCCACCTCCCGGATTGGCTCGGGTGGAGTCTCCATGGGCTGCCACGGTCCCTGAAGGGCGAGGGAGTATGCCCAGACATCTCCTGCTTTGAGATAGTAGGCCTTGTCCTGGGGGAGGTAGTACATCACGAAGGGAGTGTTGACCACCCTCATGAGCGTCGAATCCGGGATGGGCATCAGTCTCGGTTCTCCATCCAGCAGGACGAGGACGGCGGGTTGCTTGCGGTAGATGATCCCCGGAGGATCGTTCCGGAGGTTTTCCGCCTCCTCTCGCTGCTTTTCCACGAGCTCCATGGCGGTCACCAGTCGATCGAGGGCTATGGTGTGCACATCTCCCTCGATCTGGGCATTGATGAAATCCTGGACTTCCCGGACTTCTTCAGCGGCGGCGCTCGGAAACCGCGTATCGGTCACCTTGATTTCGTAAATCCTGGCCATGCGGGTGTCGCGATCGACTTCGACGCGCGCGTCGATCCAGATGGCCCCAAAAACGGGCTCCCTCCGATCTTTCTTACGGGCGGACACGGCGGCGCGGGCCGTGAGCCTGTCGTCCTTGAAACCCTCCAGCTGCGGCTGGTAGATCAGAACCTCACCCTTGGCGTCCTCGAAACGCCTGGGCCAGTCGTCCGGCTCGGCGGCAATGCTCGGCGGCGCCCAAACGAAACCGGCCACGGCCAGGACCATCATGACACGACAAAAGACTTCCCCTCGACGCTTTGAACCTCCCATCTTCGCACCTCCCTTTCCGGATGAAGATACAGGAGCTTCCCTTCACTGTGTCTCAAAAGACTATAAATAATCTAAGCACGGCAACCTGAATTAACCATTGCCGCGCCGGCAGGTCGTCTCCGGCCAGCGACGCCCATCGCGGGGAATCCGATCTCAACTTCATGGGTCGGTCACACGCGGTAATACTCCCGATACCATTGCACGAAGCGGGCGATCCCCTCTTCGATGGAAGTGCGGGGGTGGAAGCCGAAATCGCGGGAAAGGTCATCGATGTCCGCGAAAGTGGCCGGCACATCCCCGGGCTGAAGCGGCATGAAGTGCTTTTCAGCCTTCTTGCCCAGACACTCCTCGATGACCTCGATGTAGCGCATGAGCTCCACGGGCTGGTTGTTGCCGATGTTGTAGATGCGATAGGGAGCATAACTGGCTCCCGGGTCGGGGGCGTCGCCCGTCCACGACGGATCGGGCTCCGGGGGCCGTTCCATGATGCGCGCGATTCCTTCCACGATGTCATCGATGTACGTGAAGTCCCTCTTCATGCGCCCGTGGTTGAACACCTGGATGGGCTCGCTGGCGAGGATGGCGCGCGTGAACAGAAAGAGAGCCATGTCCGGGCGTCCCCAGGGGCCATAGACGGTGAAGAACCGCAGACCGGTGCATGGAAGCCCGTAGAGATGGGCATAGGTGTGGGCCATGAGCTCGTTGGCCTTCTTTGTGGCGGCGTAGAGGGAAACGGGGTGGTCCACGTTGTGGTGCACGGAGAAGGGCATTCGGGTATTGGCGCCGTAGACGGAGCTGGACGAAGCGAAGAGCAGGTGTCCGACATTTCGATGCCTGCATCCCTCGAGAATATGCACAAATCCCGCGAGGTTGCTTTCCACGTACGCGTGGGGGTTGGTGAGGGAGTAACGGACTCCGGCCTGGGCGGCCAGGTTGACCACCACGCCGAAGTCGTTTTCGCCGAAAAGAGTCTCCACGCCGGCCCGGTCCTCGAGACTCAGCCGGGCGAACCGAAACGCGCCGAAGTCCTGGAGCTGGCTCAGGCGCGCCTGTTTCAACGTGACGTCATAATAGGGATTCATGTTGTCGAGGCCGACCACGTCGCGACCGCTTCGAAGGAGTCGGAGGCAGAGGTGATAGCCGATGAATCCGGCGCAGCCGGTCACAAGAACCGATGGTTCTGAAGGCATGGGAGGGTTCTTCCTTTCAAGATCGTGTCGAGATCGTGCCAAGACCGTGATGCGTGAAACGAGCTCGAGCCGGGAGGCGTCAGTCGTTCCGCTTTCCGATGCGAACGGTGAGCACCGAGCAGGGAGCCTTGCGCACCACACGGTCGGCTGTACTTCCAAAGAGAACGTGGGCCAGCCCCGTGAGCCCATGGGAGCCCATGACGATGAGATCCAGCTCCCTCTCCTCGGCCAGACGGATGATCTCGGTGGAGGCGTAGCCGGAGAGCAGATGAATCTCGTATGGCTGCTTCTCCTTGAGCTGATCGACATACCGGCCTTGGATGGTTTCCTGGGCTCCCTGCTTGACCTGGTCGATGAACTTGGAATCGTATTCGATGGGCATGAATGACTGGTGGGCCGGGGGGGCCACCGAGAATGTCACCATGACGTGAACGATATGCAGGGTGGCCCCGTAATGCCACGCGAGGTCCTTGGCCGCAATGAAGGCCTCATCGGCATTGTCGGAAAAGTCCGTGCAGAATGCAATGTTCTTGAATATATCCGTTCGCATGACCTTCCTCCTTTCCGCTCCCGGGCTCACCCCCTCGGGGGTAGCTCGGAAAGGACCGAATCGGCGCTCCAGGAGGATTCCGGGCCGGCTCGCAAGAGCCCCCCGTGTCCCGATTGTCCGGGCGACGCATGCGGAGAGGTCGGGCCAGGAGACAAAACACGAGCCAATTGAATTCCCTGGGCAGCCGTTTTGGTTGTGGAGCTCCATTTCCCACTGGAACGACCCGAACCACTATACTTTGCCGAACCCCATGAGCGCAATGATTACTGCGCGCGTGACGTCGACCGATCTGAACAGTTTCATCCGCCGATCCGACGATCTCATCACGGTTCGCGGCTTGACAAGGTATCGCTCGATCGCTAGGATGCCCGGTGCCACAAGCTTGCATTCCCGTGGTGCAGCCGATGATTGAGCACGCTCAGGTATTCCCGACAATGGGCTGCGGCTGATGCGCCGCCGCAAGGATGACCCTGCCCCATGAGAATTAACGTCCTGGCCATTCGAGTGATTCTCGGCGTCTTCTTTGCCATCCTTCTGGGACGATTGTTCTTTCCCAATTCAGGACCGGCCATGATCGCGGGGATCGCTTTGATGCTCGTGTTTTTCGCTTACTTGCTCGAGTCCGTTCACGGTCGGCGAGACGGGAGCTAGGCCGGTCGGATTCACGAGACTCGATCGAAATCGATGTTCTTCAAGTGGTTCAGGCAGGATTCACAGGGCGAGACCGACCAGTCAGGAGAGGATGGCATGTCATTGTTGGAAGAGAATCCCCAGAAGGTTGCCAGATGTGACATCGTGGTGGCCATTCCCACTTTCAACGAGTCGGAGACCATTGCGAGGACGGCGGAATGCGCGGCCAGAGGACTCCTGGATCACTTCGGGGATCTCAGCGGCGTGATCGTCAACTGTGACAATCATTCCGCGGACGGCACGAAGGAGGCTTTCTTCTCTTCCAGGAGCGAAATACCCCGGATCTACATTTCCACGCCGCCCGGCGTCCATGGCAAGGGAAACAACCTGCGCAACCTTTACGAGCTGGTTCGCAGACTCGAGCCCAAGGCGGTGGTGGTGGTGGAATCCGATATCTCCAACATGGGGCCTCACTGGATCAAGAAGCTTGCGGAGCCGGTGCTCAAGGGAATGGGTTATGTGTGCCCCCTGTATGTCCGGCACAAGTACGAAGCGACCCTCACCAGCTCCATTGTTTACCCCATGACGCGCTGCCTTTACGGTCGGCGGGTTCGGCAGCCCAATGCCGGCGACTTCGCCTTCAAGGGCGAGCTGGTGGAGACTTTTCTCACCTGCCCCATCTGGACGGATTCCGTCAGGAATTACGGCATCGACACCTGGATGACCACGGTAGCCCTGAGCACCCGAATCCCCCTGAGCCAGGCCTTCATAGGCGCCCCCAAAATCCATCGGGTGAAGGACCCTTATGCCCACCTGGCTCAGCTGTTTCGACAGATCGTGGCTACCATCTTCGACCTCATGATCCATTACGCGGACTTCTGGCCACAGGTGAAATGGAGCAAGCCCACCGCCCTTTCCGGGATGGAGGCCCAGGAGGTGGAAACGCCGCTGCCCGTTGAAGTCAACACCGCCCGACTCCATGACCGCTTCGTGCAGGGATTCGAAAGCTTCGGACATGTCTGGCAGGCGGTGTTCGATCAGACGGTCTACCACAAGCTTGTGGAAATCCGAGGACTGGGACTCCAGCACTTTTCCCTGCCCAGCCAGACCTGGGCGCGCATTCTGTTCGACGCGGCGGTGGCCTACCGGAGCATGGGCGAGGGGGAGAGGACCAATCTCCTGGATGCCCTGCTGCCGCTTTACCTGGGGAAGGTGCTCACCCTGGTCAAGAAGACCGAGCGGATGTCACTCCAGCAAGCCGAGGAATACATCGAGAACGAATGCACCATTTTTGAGGAAAACAAGCCTCATCTGATCAAGAGATGGGAGTGATCGTCCTTAAGGAGGAAACGAAATGCCGAAGATCCTGGTTGTGGATGACGAGGAGCACATCCGACTGCTCTATTCCGAGGAATTGAAGGAAGCCGGCTACGAGGTCATCACGGCGGAAAACGGATATAAGCTTCTGGAGCGCATCGAGGACGAAAAGCCCGACCTGGTGGTTCTCGATATCAAGATGGTGGACTACAATGGCTTGGATCTACTCCAGGACATTCGAAACCGGTTCTATGACCTTCCGGTGATCCTCTCGACGGCGTACGATACGTTTAAGGAGGACATGAAGTCGATTGCGGCGGATTTCTATGTCGTCAAAAGCTTCGATCTCACTGAGCTCAAGCACAAGATCGCAATGGCTCTGGAGACCAGGCTGCCCTGAGCCTGGGTGAGCCTCGATTTTCGGCACCGGCGGGACCCGGCATCCGGGGGAATGCCCCCGAACAGGGCTCCCGCCGACATCATGGCAGGCAAAGTGGCGTTCACTCCCAGAAACGAGCCATGAATTCACGCAATGCGGTGAGCGGAAGACGACGCACCCGCGAGCACCGCTCCATATCCCCTTCCCAGCTTCTACCAGCCGGTTTCCCTCAGCCAGAGATATAAGGCCACGGCTCCGAAAATCAGATTTCCGGACCACACCCCGATGATGGGCGGCAGAATGCCCGCCAGAGCCAGTGAGGATCCCAAATGGGTCAGGGCCATGTAAACGGAAGCCGCGAGCAGGGCGAGGCCGATTCCCGCGGCGATTCCTCCGTGGAGACCCTGCCTCAGGGCCAGGGTGATGCCCAGAAGCGTCAGGATGAGGGTGGTGACGGGAGCCGCCGTCCGCAGGTTCAGCTCGACCTCGTAGGGGATGGCATTGTAACCCTCCCTGCGAATCTTCTGCGTATATCGGTAGAGATCCAGCCAATCCAGCTCCTCGGGGAGAGTCGCCAGGCTCGAGAAATCCTCGAGGGTTTCCTCCAGGACCAGGGTGCGGGTCTCGAACCATTCCTGATGAATGTCCTGGCCGCTGAACCTCAGAATGAGACCGTCTTCGGCAATCCAGCCTTCATGCTCCCATCTGAGCCGCCTGGCGTCCAGTCTCTCCGTCAGCCGAAACTTGTCGTCCAGGAAGAACAGGGACACCTTTTCGAGCGTCTGCAGCTTTCGGTCATGGACGCGAATCTGGTAGATGATGTTGCGGCCCCTGAACCAGACGTTCTCCTGGCTCCAGGAGAGGGCCTGCCTGCGGTGCTGAACGTACTCCTGCCAAATGGACTGCGACTTCTGGCTCAGGCCCCGGGCGAAGAGCTCCCCGACCCCGAAATGAATGGCCGCGACGACCAGGGCCGCCAGCGCAATGGGACCCGCATAGCGAAAGGAATGAATGCCGGCGGCCCTCAATGCGATGAGCTCCCTGTTGCGCTTCAGAATGCCGAGGGCGATGAGGGTCGCCAGGAGGAGGCTCATGGGAATCCCCTGCATGGCCACAATGGGGAGCTTGTAAAGAAAATACTGGGCGACCTGGAGCGCCGGGACCTGTTTCTCCAGGAGGTCGTCCACCTTTTCGAAGAAGTCAATGATCAGGTAGAGCCCCACAAAGGCCAGGAGCGCCAGCGCGAACACGGGAAGCAGGTGCTTGAGTACGTAGCGGGACAGTATCTTCATGGGACCCTCAGGCCTCTCCGGGACCGGGGGGAGTGATCCCACGACGGGCTTTCCGCACCGCCGTCCCCATGGTGGAGAGCAGTGTAAACAGCCTGGGGTGAGCTTCCGAAATCGTCAGACGCCACAGGCACCCGGAGAGCACAGCGGTGAGAATGTTTGGCGTCCAGAGAGCCACTCCGGCGGGGATGACCCCATTTTCACCGAGGCCCTTTCCGGCGGAAAGGAGAATGTAGTAGGTCAAAAAAACGCCGAGTCCCAGGGTGACTCCCGTCATGCGGCTTCTCTGTCGGAAGAGCGAGCCCAGCGGAGGGCCGATGAGGCCCAGGCAGAGGCAGCCCAGGGGGAGGGCCAGCCTCTGGTGAAACTCCAGGGCGAAGGCCGTCGAGGATTTCTGGCTCTTGTCCGTCATGGCTTGGTAAAGCTCGCGCAGCGTCATGACCCTTCTGCCTTTCCCGCCCCCCTTGGCGGAGGTCGAGAAAAGGTCGTCTAGGGAAAGTGTGAGATCGTAAACCTTGAAAGAGACAGCCTGGGCATCCTTGAGATTGTCGGGCACGCGGGTGATGATGCCGTTGGAGATCTTGAAAATGATCTGGTTGATGTTTCGGGGCGTGATGATCTGGGCTTCCTCCGCGACAATCACCATCCGGACGTCCGGCTGCCGCTGGTCCTGGACGAAGACGCCCTGGATGCTGAGGTCCGTTGGATTCACCTCCTTGAAATAGAAAACCAGGTTGGGGACGATGTCGATGAAGGTGCCGTCCTTGAGGAAGGTGGGCAGGCTCACCCTTCCCAGGGATTTGAGCTTGTTCTCGAAGGCTTGCGTCGAGGAAGGGATGATACTAATGGTGTTGACATAAGAGAGCGCAGTGGTCAGAAGGAGGACGGCGAGGACGGCCGGGAGATACTGGGCGGCCCCCACTCCGGACGCCCGAAGGGCAATGAGCTCGTTGTCGCTGCTCAGGCGGACGAAGGCAAGCAGCACGCCGATGAGCGTGGCCATGGGCAGAGCGAACAGGAGCAGCTTGGGCATGATGAAGATGACGATCTGGAGCAGATCCGACAGCGTGATCGGCGATGTGAACAGGTAGCGCGTCAGCTGCAGCAGCCTCCCCGTTACCAGAATGAAGCTCAGGGCCAGGAGGCTCACGCTGAGCGGGATCATCTGTTCAGTGATGAGATATCGCGTGATGGTCTTTTTCATCGGAGCACAATCTAAGAGAAGACACCGGACAGGTCAATGTCAAAACCTCCCCGCACCAGGCCAGGTTTGCGCGAGCCCATGCGAGCTCAGCTCGAGCAAAAGGAACGGCATATTCTGGCTCCCCGGGCTCAGTTGAGCTCCACCAGCCTGGGTCGCCTCAAGACAGAGGAGGAATGTCCCCTCCGCACGGCTTTCCAGAGGGATCGCGACCGGATCGTCCATTGCAAGGCGTTTCGTCGCCTGAAGCACAAGACCCAGGTCTTTCTATCCCCCACCGGTGATCACTACCGAACCCGTCTGACCCACACGCTGGAAGTATCTCAGATCGCCCGAACCATTGGAAGGGCTCTCGCTCTCAACGAGGACCTCATGGAGGCCATCGCCCTCGGGCATGACCTGGGCCACACGGCGTTCGGACATGGAGGGGAGCGGGTGCTCAACGAGATCATGCCCGGCGGCTTCTACCACAATGAGCAAAGCCTGAGGGTTGTGGACCTTCTGGAAAAGAACGGGGCCGGGCTGAACCTCTCCATGGAGGTGCGCGACGGGATCCTGAAGCATTCCAAGGGACGGAACCTTCCCATCCTGGGTGAGCCGGCACGGCGGGCGTCCACGTTGGAAGGGCAGGCCGTGAGGCTGGCGGACATCGTCGCGTACCTGAACCACGACCTGGATGATGCGCTCAGGGCCGAGATTCTCCAGCCCGAGGACGTGCCGGCGGACATCCGGCTTCATGTGGGCTCTCGCCATTCGGAGCGCATCCACCGGCTGGTCGAGGATATCATTCACACGAGCCTCGACCTGGACCTCGCGGAAATTCGGCTCGGTGAAGAAATGCTGGAGCAGGTCGAGCGTTTGCGACATTTCCTCTTCGTGCGGGTTTACGATCTGCCCCTGGTGCGAAAGGAGTTCGAACGGGTGCACAAGATCATCAGTGAGCTTTTCGAAACCTTCATGAAAGATGACGAGCTGCTGGCGCGGGAAATGGGATCTCCGCCCTCCCAGGGGGAGCGCGAGCGTCAGGTGTGCGATTTTATTGCTGGAATGACGGACCGCTATACGCTGGATCTCTACAGGAGGCTTTTCCTGCCCCGCCCCTGGATGAAGCTTTGATGGGAAGACGGCAGCGCGGGGCGGGGGACGGGAGAGCCGCCCGCGAGCCGGCCGGGCCGGTAAATCCTCGGGAACAGTGAGAATATGAGCCTTGACAGAAGATTTTTGCGCGTGCTATCGGATGCATGCTTGAAAGCTCGGCCGCCTGCCCGGGAACGGAACGCGGACGGTGGAGGGCTTTAGACCTCAGGAGGCGTGGGATGAAAAAGGGCAAGCGCTCTGCGGGATGGCAGGAGGAAGAGCAAGGTCCTGCCGGGAAGATCGAGTTTGATCTTGCGGATGATGACACGGAGGCCATCATCGACCTGGAGGATATCCTCGAGGTCGATGACGAGAGCTTTCTTGAGGACGATGATCAGCTCGATCTCGATGTTGAGATCCTGGACGCCGATGCAGACCTGGACGCGGATGATCTGGATGTCGGGCTGAGCGATGATGACGAAGATCTGCTCGAGGATGATTTTCTGAAGGAGCTCTCGGCGGCTCGAGACGAGCCGGCTCCCGACCAGGACGAAGGGCTGGATCTCCTGGAGGGTGCTGAATCCGAGGAGGATGTCGACTTCGAGTCTCTCTTGAAGATTGAGATGGATGAAGAAGAGGAGGCGGAGGGCAAGGACCGGGGGCCCATGGAAAAGGTTGCGGCCGGAGCCGCCCTGGCCGGTCTGATGGACGGGGAGGGTGAAGCGGGATCCCTGTCCCTTGAGCCCTTCGTGGCGCAGATAGAGGAACGTCTGATCGATGCGGTCCGCCAGATCGTGGAGGAGAAGCTTCCGGAGATCGTCAGATCCCTGCTCGAGGAGCAGATCGAGAAGCTCAAGCGCGAGCTGCATTGAATGCATTCCGAATGATTCGGTTGGGAACGGTGGGGGAACATACGATGAGTGATGGCTTATTGCCGAAGGGATACACCTTTCATGAACTGGAACCGCACTGGTACGATTTCTGGGTCCGTCAGGGGTTTTTCGAGGCGAGGGTTGAGACCCCGAAACCTCCCTTCACCATCGTGATCCCGCCCCCCAATGTGACGGGGCAGCTCCACATGGGGCACGCCCTGAACAACACCCTCCAGGATATTCTTTGCCGTTACAAGCGGTTGAAGGGATTCGACGTCCTCTGGGTGCCCGGAACGGACCACGCGGGAATCGCTACGCAGAACGTGGTGGAGCGCGAGCTCTCCCACGAGGGTCTCTCCCGTCACGAGCTGGGCCGGGAAGCCTTTCTGGACCGTGTCTGGGTCTGGAAGCAGAAATACGGCGGGATCATCATCAACCAGCTCAAACGCCTGGGCGCATCCTGCGATTGGTCGAGAGAGCGCTTCACCATGGACGATGGCCTGTCGATGGCCGTGCGCCAGGTGTTCGTCAGCCTGTATCGAGAGGGGCTCATCTACCGCGGAAAGCGGATGATCAACTGGTGCCCGCGATGCATGACGGCTCTCGCCAACATCGAGGTCGAGGCCGAGGAGCTCGACAGTCATCTCTATCACGTTCGCTATCCTCTGGTCGATGGAGAGGGATCGCTGGTGGTGGCCACCACGAGACCCGAGACCATGCTGGGGGACACGGCCGTCGCCGTGCATCCCGAGGACCCCCGCTATGCGGGGATGGTTGGGAAGATGGTGAGGCTTCCCCTTGTCAACCGGTCCATCCCGGTCATCGGAGATCCTTACGTGGATCGGGAATTCGGGACGGGGGCGCTCAAGATCACGCCGGCCCATGACTTCAACGATTTCGACATTGGGAGGAAGCACCAGCTGGAACTGGTCCAGGTCATCGCCGAGGACGGGACCATGAGCCGGGAAGCCGGGCGCTACGCCGGCCTGGATCGGTTCGACTGCCGCAAGCGGGTGCTGGAGGATCTCGAAAAGGAAGGCCTCCTGGTCAAGGTGGAGCCCTACCATCACCGCGTGGGCCACTGCTATCGCTGCAAGAAGGTGGTCGAGCCCTCCCTGTCGCTCCAGTGGTTCGTGGACACCCGACCCCTGGCCGACGTGGCCATGGATGCCGTTCGCACCGGCAGGACGAAGATCATCCCCTTGAAATGGGAAAAGGATTATTTCAACTGGCTCGAGAATGTCGAGGACTGGTGCATCAGTCGCCAGATCTGGTGGGGGCACCGCATCCCCGCCTGGTATTGCCAGGAATGCGGCCAAACCATGGTGGAGATGGAGCCGCCGTCGGCATGCGCGGATTGCGGTTCGGGACGCCTGGAGCAGGATGCGGACGTTCTGGACACCTGGTTCAGCTCGGCACTCTGGCCCTTCTCCACGCTGGGCTGGCCCGAGGAAACGGCCGACCTGCGGAAGTACTACCCCACGTCGGTTCTCGTGACGGGCTTCGACATCCTGTTCTTCTGGGTTGCCCGCATGATGATGATGGGGCTTCATTTCAAAAAGGACGTTCCATTCAACGAGGTTTATGTGCATGCGCTGGTCCGGGATGCCCAGGGCCAGAAGATGAGCAAATCCAAGGGCAACGTCATCGATCCGCTGGTCATGATGGATCGGTTCGGCACCGACGCCTTTCGGTTCACCCTCACCGCCCTGGCGGTTCAGGGTCGCGACGTCAAGCTCTCCGAGGACCGCATCGAGGGCTATCGTCACTTCGTCAACAAGATTTGGAACGCGGCCCGCCTGGTCCTCATGAACCTCGAGGACGCCAAAGAGCTGCCGGCCATGCCGGAGAAGCCCGACTCCCTGGCGCACCGTTGGATTCTGAGCCGCCTGAGACAGGTTTCCCTCGAAGCCGACGATGCCCTGGAGCATTACCATTTCAACCAGTACGCCCATGCGCTGTATCATTTTCTCTGGCACGAGTACTGTGACTGGTACCTCGAGATGGCCAAGGCCGACTTCTATGGCGACGATCCCGGGCGCAAGGCCCTGGCCCGGGTGGTTGCGGTGCGGGTCCTCGAGCGGATTCTGCTTCTGCTTCATCCCGTGATGCCGTTCGTCACCGAGGAAATCTGGCAGAAGTTGCCCCAGACAACCGGCAGCATCATGGAGGCCTCCCTGACGGAGCCGGATCCCCGATGGCTGGACGAGGATGCGGAAGGGCGAATGGACCTGCTCATGGCGGTCATCAACGGCATCCGCAATGTCCGGGGTGAAATGAACGTTCCCCCGGCGACCCGCGTGGAAGTGGTCTGTCGCTGCCAGGAGGAGGGCTCCCGACGAATCCTCGAGGAGCATGCGTCCACGGTGAGGGACCTGGCTAAGCTCTCGGACCTCAAGGTTGGGCTGGCCGGCGAGATCGAGAAGCCACGCATGGCGGCGAGTGTCGTGACCAGGCGGGTCGAGGTATTTGTCATTCTCGAGGGGATCCTGGACTTCGAAAGCGAGGCGCGCCGGCTCGAAAAAGAGCTGGGCAGGATCGAGCACGAGCTCGGCATCACACAGCGGAAGCTTTCCAACGAGGACTTCCTTGGGCGAGCGCCCCAGGAAGTCGTTGAAAAAGAGCGGGAAAAGGGGGCGAGGCTGGGCGAGAAGCTGGACAAGCTCCGGGGTCACTACGAGCGCTTGAAGACTCTCAAGAAGTGATCGGGGCGGCGAAGTGAGTCACTCTTCATTGGATTTTCTGATTCACCTGGCGGTTCAGGAGGATGTGGCTCACGGAGACGTGACCACCGAGGCGGTCGTGGATGCGGAGGCCATGGGAAGCGCGGTGGTGTTCGGCCGCGAGCCCTTTGTGCTTTCCGGGACCCGGGCGTTCAGGCAGGTCTTTCAGGTGGTCGATCCGACGGTCGAGATCGAGGCCATTTACCAGGACGGTGACGATGTCCCCGCCAATGAAGACGTCTTCAGGATTCGAGGGAGACTCCGGTCCCTGCTGACGGCGGAGCGGACAGCCCTGAATTTCGTCCAGCGCTTGAGCGGCATTGCCACCCTGACGCGTCGGATGACCCGGGCCATCTCGACCTCCCGCGCCCGGCTTCTCGACACGCGCAAGACCACGCCACTCTGGCGGACCCTCGAGAAGGCCGCCGTGAGGCATGGCGGCGGGGGCAACCATCGCTTCGGTTTGTCCGACGGCATACTCATCAAGGACAATCACATCCAGGCCGCCGGAGGGATCCGAAAGGCCCTGGAACGGGCTCGGAGCAGAGCTGTCCATACCCTCAGGGTGGAAATCGAGGTCGAGAACCTCGATCAGCTGGATGAGGCATTGGATGCAGGCGCCGACATCATCATGCTCGACAATTTTTCCATCGAAATGCTGAAAGCGGCCGTGGAGAGGGCAGGGGACCGATGTGTTCTGGAGGCTTCGGGGGGTGTGGATCTCGGCACCGTGAGACAGATCGCCGAAACCGGCGTTCATCTCATCAGCTGCGGCGCTCTGACCCACTCCTCAAGGTCCATCGACATCAGCATGGAATTCTGTCGTCAGCAGGATACCGGGTCTGGCAGGGTATGGAAATGAACGACGCTGAAACGCCGATCACGGTTCTTCTGGTCGATGATGACCAGGACCTCCTCGAAATAGGCAAGGACATGCTCGAGGTGTGCGGCTACCGGGTGGTCCTTGCCGGAAGCGGGGAGGCGGCGGTCGATCTTTTCAGAGCGCACAAGGGAAACATCCATGTCGTGCTCATGGATCTCTCCATGCCGGGAATGGACGGAAGCCAGTGCATGAAGGAGATCCAGCAGGTGGACCCTTCGGTGAGGGTCATCCTCTCGAGCGGCCTGGGCGACGCCTATCAGGTGGAGCAGGCGCTCGCGGCGGGCGCTCGCGCTTTCCTGCCGAAGCCTTACCGAATGAGCGAGATGGTCGTCAAGATGGAGGAGGTTCTCGATCAGCAGTGCTGAGGCTGGGACTGAGAGTCGTTTCAATTGAAACAGGTGTGCGGGCCGCTCCAGGCGTGTGCACTGCCAGGGTCGCCATGAGCCCGCCTGAGGATTCAGATGCACGGATGGCTGTGGCGAGCCTCTTCTTTCACCCTTCTTTTTGAACCCCGGATCATGAAGATTCCCGAGGACGCATTGAACCCCTGGCCCGAACGGATAGCCACGGGAATTCGCACGGCGTGGCCGATCTGCATGGCCTATTTCCCGGTGGGAATGGCGTTCGGCGTGCTGGCCCAGAAGGCCGGACTGAGCGTCTTTCAGACCGGGGCCATGTCGCTGGTGGTATTCGCCGGAAGCTCCCAGTTCATCGGCGTCTCGATGTTGAGCAGCGGCGCATCGCTCATGGCCATTGCCGCCACCACCTTCGTCGTGAACCTGCGACACCTGCTCATGAGCTCATCCCTGGCTCCGTATCTCCGGAGGACCTCGACGCCATTTCTTTTTCTGTTCGCCTATGGGGTCACGGACGAGAGCTTTGCCGTGAACAGCATGCGCTTTCGCGATGGCGACTGGGATCGATGGAAGGCGCTCATCGTCAACCATGCAGCCAATGTCGCCTGGGTTACGAGCTCGGTGGCCGGGGCCGTGAGCGGCCAGTTCATCCCTCAGGGCTTCATGGGCATCGACTATGCCATGGTCGCCATGTTTCTCGGTCTCCTGGTATTCCAGCTCCGAGGCCGAGTCTACCTTGCCACCTCGCTTCTGGCGGGAACCCTCGCGGTGCTGCTTTCCTTGGCCATGCCCGGAAACTCCTACGTGATCGTTGCCTCCCTCCTCGCCGCCACGGGTGGATTCGTTTTCTCCAGGATGGTCAGCCGGAGAGGCTCCAGGGATGCATGACGCAAGCTATTTCGGGATCATCCTGGCCATGGGACTGGTCACCTATCTGCCGCGCTGGATGCCTCTCTTCGTCCTGTCGCAGCGGACCATGCCAGGATGGCTGATGGAATGGCTCGACCTGATTCCGGTGGCGATTCTGAGCGCGCTGGTCTTCCCGGAGATCCTGACGAGCGGCACCCCGAAAGAGCTGGATGTTCTGCAGGCCAGAAGTCTCGCCGCGGTTCCCACGCTGATTTTCGCGCTCAAGACCAGGTCATTGGGGGGAACGGTCCTGGTGGGGATGGTCCTGTTCTGGGCTCTGGAAAAGCTGTGACGGAAGTCAGCCCATAATCCAGAGATCCATCCAGACCGCTGCCAGGAGCAGGACCGAGATGACGCTGTTCACATGGAAGAAGGCGATGTTGATCTTGTCCATTCGGCCGGGGCGGACCAGGACGTGCTCCCAGGCCAGCAGCGCCGTGATGACCAGGAGCGAGAACAGGTAGACCGTTCCCAGTGAAAAGGCGAAATAGGTGAGCAGGAGCAGCCCGGCGGTCATGACGTGTAAAAGGGCGGAGACTCCGAGGGCAGCCGGGATACCCCAGCGGGACGGCAGGGAGAAGAGGTTTTCCGCTTGGTCGAAATCCACATCCTGGCAGGCATAGAGGATATCGAACCCGGCGATGTAGGTCATGAGCGCCCCGGAGAGCAGCAGGATGCGCAGGTCGATGGCCCCCGTTGCGGCCACCCAGGTCCCGAGCGGCGCCAACCCGATTCCGAAGCCCAGCACCAGGTGGCAGAGCGAGGTGAACCGCTTGGTGTAGGAGTAGAGAAACAGGATGCCGAGGACGGGGACGGAGAGGATGAGGCAGAGCTTGCCGAGCATGGCGGCGGCCATGATGAAGACCGCGGAGGAAGCCAGGATCAAAGCCAACACCGAGCGTTTGTCGATCTCGCCCGAGGTGAGAGGGCGGCTGGCGGTGCGCGGGTTCCTGAGATCGATGTCGTAGTCGACCAGGCGGTTGAACCCCATGGCCGCCGAGCGGGCTCCCGCCATGGCGACGACAATCCAGACCAGCGTCATCCATCCGACCGGGAGCTCACGGTGAGCCAGCAGGAGCGCCGAGAGCGCGAAAGGAAGCGCGAAAACGGTGTGACTGAATTTAATGAGGCGTCCGTAGGTGACAATGCTCCGGACCGGCATGAGTCCCCCTGTAATGAAGCAAGCTTGAAGCCAGCGATCAGCAATTGGCCGTCGGTTGTCCGGGCAGCCCGGGGGCCAGCGAGTGGATGAAGCGCTGCGGTGCCGGCCGGTTGATTCCGCATCGCCGGCCCGAGCCGGTCGCATGTTCCCGCCGAGTGCCTGTGTATCTTTATTGCAAAGATCGAAACCTTTCAAGTCCCCACGCGCGGCCGCATGGGCGAAAGCTCCGGCCTGCCGGATCGAGGAGTGATGAGCAAAATTCAGAAAGGCATGGAAATAGACCTGGAGGTGGAGAAACTGGCTTTCGGAGGGAAGGCCCTCTGCCGGCACGAAGGCGTGGTGGTTTTTGTCGAGGGGGCGGCTCCGGGTCAGCTGGTGCGGGCCCGGGTGGTCCGAAAGAAGAAGCAGTACGCGGAGGCTCAGGTCACGGAGGTCATCCGAAGGTCGCCCCGGGAATGCGAGCCCTTCTGTCCCCACTTCGGGTTGTGCGGAGGCTGCCAGTGGCAGCACATCCCCTATGAAGATCAGCTTTCATGGAAGCGCCGGCACGTGCTCGAATGCCTGCACCATCTGGCGGGCTCCAAGGAAGCCATGGTCGAGTCGACCGTCGCGTCGCCCCGGCAGCAGTGGTATCGGAACAAGATGGAGTACACCTTCTCAGAAAGGCGGTGGCTCTCGCCCGGGGAGATCGCCACGGGGCTGGACTACGATCGATCCTTCGCCCTCGGACTTCACGCCAGAGGGCGTTTCGACAGGATCTTCGATGTCGAGGCGTGCTTTCTGGAATCTCCGGAATCCGTGTCCATTCTGGGCGAGGTCCGCCAGTGGTGTCGAAACAGCGGGCTTCCGCCTTATACCACCCGAACCCACCAGGGCTTCTGGAGATTCCTCGTCATCCGCGAGGGGAAGAGGACAGGCGACCTGCTCATCCATCTCATCACAGCCACGCATCCACGAGGAGAGACTGTTGTCGATGGGCTGGCTCTGCATCTGAGAGAGGTCTTTCCCTCCATCACGACCTTCGTCCACTCCGTCAGTCAGAAGAAAGCCCAGGTGGCCGTGGGAGACTCGAGTCGAATCGTCTTTGGGACGGGGTTCATCGAGGAACGGCTCAAGGATCTGCGCTTCAGGATTTCCGCACATTCCTTTTTCCAGACCAACCCTTTGGCGGCCGAGGGGCTTTACGAGGCGGTTCTCGAATGCAGCGGGCTCAACGGCCATGAGACGGTCTGGGACCTGTATTGCGGAACGGGAAGCATCTCGCTTTTCATTGCGCCCCACGCGAGGGAGGTGCTAGGATTCGAGATCGTCGAGGACGCCATTGAGGACGCTTATGTCAATTGCCGCCTCAATGGGGTCGACAATTGCCGGTTTCGCGCGGGCGATCTGAAGGAGATCATCCTGAAGGCGCTGCGTGAGTCCGGAGGAGCCGGGCGCCCCGATGTGGTGGTGACGGATCCGCCGCGCTCCGGCATGCATCCTGCCGTTGTTCAGGCGCTCCGGGAGCTTGCGCCGAGGCGGATCGTCGCCGTGTCCTGCAATCCGGCCACGCTGGCTCGCGACCTGGCCATGCTGAGCGACGTCTATACTATCGGGCGCGTGCAGCCTTTCGATCTCTTCCCGCACACCCCTCACATCGAGTGTGTGGTGAGGCTGGACCGGAAAGAGTAGCGGTTGCGTAGACGCCGGCCGGCGCCAGGGCTGGTCGTCCCCGTGGGGCACCAGTGCTGTTGAATTGAGCCAGTGATGGGGGGAGTGGGAAAGACGGTGACGCGGAGAATCGCCCCCTCTCACGGTCTCCGTGTCTCCGCCCTAACCGGACTGCACGCCCGGGGAGCTTTGATTCGACTGCGTTGGGATTGCTCATCCCCCCTGGTCTCCTGCCGCGGCGGCCGTGAATCCATTGACCGGTATCGAGCCCACAGCTCGTTCGTTGCCGAGGTTGCCACTGTTTTGGTCTCATGAATCGACCCCTTTTTCGAAAGCGCTTCTCATACCGAAAGATGCTCTTCTTGCTCGCGCTGTCACTGATGGTGGCGGTGGCGGTTTATTTTTATGTGCTTTCGATCCAGATCCAGAAGCGATTCGAATCGCGCAAATGGAGTGTCCCCTCCCGTGTCTTTTCATCCACCGTCCCCGTCTACCCCGGCTTGAAGATTTCCCTCTCCCGGGTGCGCGGCATGCTCGAGCTGCGCAGGTATCGGGAAGTTGCCAGGGAGCCGCTGGGAGCCGGGGAGTTTCGATCTTCCAAAGGCAGCCTCAGTGTCCATTTGAGGGAATTTCGCTTTCCCGGGTCTTCTCTTCCGCCCCGGCAGGTCCAGCTGGATTTCGAGAGGGAGACGCTGGTGCGGATCCAGGGGCAGGGGGGTGAGTTGGCCTTCCTCGAGATCGAGCCCCTGGAGATCGCGCGGCTCTTCGGTCCCGCGAGGGAGAGCCGGCTGCTCATCAACGTCAAGCAGCTGCAGCCGGACCTGGTGCGCGCCGTGCTGAGCATCGAGGACCATCGGTTTCATGAGCATCGGGGCATGGATTTCTGGTCCATCCTGCGGGCTTTGTGGGTGGACCTGAGGGCGGGCCGGGTGGTCGAAGGCGGCTCCACCATCACCCAGCAGCTGGTGAAGAACTACTTCCTGGAGCCCGAGCGCAGGCTCAAGCGCAAGCTGATGGAAGCTTCCATGGCCCTGGTGATCGAGGTTCTTTATGACAAGGACGAAATCCTGGAGATGTACCTGAACGAAATCTACCTGGGTCAGAGGGGGAGTGTGGCCATCCACGGCATGGGGGAGGCCGCCCGGGTTTATTTCGGCCGGAACGTGGAGGATCTCACCCTGGCGGAGTCCGCCACGCTGGCCGGGATGATCCGCGCCCCCAACCACTACTCGCCCATCGATCGACCCGAGGCGTCGCGGGATCGGAGAAACCGGGTTCTGAGGCGCATGCTGGATCTGGAGTGGATCAGCAGCCAGGCCTACGAGAAAGCCCGAAACGAGCCTCTTCGAACCACCGATTCCTCGCTCACGGTCAATCCCGCTCCCTACTACGTGGACTATGTCCGCCAGCAGCTCCATGAACTCTACCCTCCCGAGGTCCTGGCTTCCGAGGGTTTGACCATCTACACGAGCCTGCACCCGGAAATGGCGCTGGCCGCGGAGACGGCTGTTCAGGAAGGGCTTCGAGAGCTGGAGCGCGAGCGACCCGCACTGGAGGCCGAGACCGGGGAAGGGCCACTGCAGGCCGCCCTGATCGCCGTTCATCTGAAAACGGGCGCCGTGCTGGCCATGGTGGGAGGGCGCCACTACGGGGAAAGCAGCTTCAACCGGGCCATCCATGCTTCGCGGCAGCCGGGCTCAGCCATCAAGCCCTTCGTCTATCTGTGCGGACTGGATCGCTTCTCGGCGGTGAGCTGGCTCGATGATTCCCCCACCAATTTCCCAGTCGGAGGCGTGGACTGGTGGCCTCGAAACCATGACGACAGGTACCGGGGCCGGGTGATGGTGCGACAGGCCCTGGAGGAATCCCTGAACGTCCCCACGGTCCAGCTGGCGGTCCAGGTGAGGATCGAGAACATCGTTGAGCTCCTGCGCAGCCTGGGGGTCCAGTCAAAGCTGGAGCCCCTTCCCTCGCTGGCGCTGGGAGCTTTCGAGGTGACGCCCCTCGAGCTTGCGTCCGCTTACGCGACCCTGGGCAACGAGGGTCAGAAGCCCTTTCTTCTCTCCCTCCGGGAGGTGGTGAGCGAAAGGGGCGAAGTGCAGAGGAGGAGCAGCGTCGACTTGGCTTCCGTTACCACGCCGGCCAGGGCTTACATCATCACGGATTTCCTCCAGGGGGTCATGGAGAGGGGAACGGGAAAGACCGTTAAACGCTTTGTGACGGATCTCTCCTGCGCCGGCAAGACCGGCACCACTTCCGATTACCGGGATTCGTGGTTCGTGGGATACACGACCGATCTCCTGGTGCTTGTCTGGATCGGTTTCGACGACAATCGGCCGACGCACCTCACGGGCGCCTCGGGGGCCGGACGCTTGTGGGCCCGGTTCGTCAATGAGGTCCGACCCTGGATTCACTCGCAGCCATTTCGAATGGTGCCGGGAGTGGTCCAGCGCATCATTTGTACCGCCACGGGCCAACTGGCAACGGTGGCTTGCCGTGAGAAGCGGATCGAGGTATTCCTCTCGGAGCACGTCCCCGAGGAGTACTGCACGGTTCACGGCCGACAGTAGCATTTGGACACGGACTGAATTTCCCCGGCAAGAAAGGCGGCTTTGATGGGCATCCGAAAAGAGGTGGTTAGAGCAATCGAGTCTGGAGCTTCGTGGTGGGAGAAACAGTCCGGGGATCAGGGCGTCATCCCTGAGCGGGAGGCTCCTCATGTTACCGACGGCCGCAGGCGGTTTCACCCCTGTGCCCTGGGCCTCCTTGCTTTGGGCCTTTGGGGCGCGGCGATCCTGCTGACTGGGTGCGCTCCACGGAAGGTGGCCATTCCTCCCGACTGGCAGGCTCCACCTGCCCGGACAGACGCCGGGCTTCCCCGGGATGCCGTCTCACGACCTCCTGCGGAATCGGGACCGGGCAGCCCAATTCTGAAGTCGACTCCATCCTTTCGGGAGGGCAACCTTCCCGCCGGCCAGGAGTCCGTCAGTCCTCAGGCCATGAAAAAGCAGGAGCCCCGAGCCCCTCAGCAGCTCGCATCGATGCATCTCGTGGATCAGGCCGGCACCGCCCTCTCTCAGGGAAAGCCCGATGCCGCCATTCCGCTCCTCGAGCAGGCCGTCCAGATCGATTCATACAACGGCGAGGCTTTTTTCGGCCTGGCCCGGGCCTGGAAGATGAAAGGCTCCCGCAACAAGGCCCAGGAGTTCGCCCAGAAGGCCGAGGTGCTCCTTCAGGACCAGCCCTCCAAGCTCAAGCAAGTCTACCTGTTTCAGACGGAGCTCTTCAGGGAGCTGGGAGACACCGGGCGCATGGAGCAATACAGGCAGAAGGCCTCCAAGCTCTGAAACAGCCCATCGGCCGGCAGGTGTGGGGAGTTGGGTCTAAAGCCGGTAGGTCGTGCGGCGTTTCCTCTGCAGGCGGCCGGTCAGCAGGCCCAAGGCCCATCCTGAAACCAGGACCACGGCCCCCGCGGCAAACCACTTGATCTTCTGAGACAACCTCAGGTTCTCATTTTCCTGGAGGAGATTCTGGTAATTGTCCTGAGCCGCAGCCAGAGCGGCCTTGGTGGCGTCAAATTCCTCTTTGAATTTCAGGTAGTTGCTTGACCCTGCCTTGAGGCTTTCGTAGCTGGACTCCAGATTGGCGATCTTTTCCTGCAGCTCTTTCTGGAGCTTCACATTCTCGCTCTTTTCCCGCTCCAGGGTTTCGACAATCTCCTTGAGCGTGGCGTTTTCCTGTTCCATGCCCTTCTGCTGCAGCGCCTCGGGGGATACGGTGGAGAGGAATCGCGTCAAAACCCATCCCTCCCTGACATTCCCCGATCCTTCGGGCAGCCGGATCCGGCTCCAGTCGTTCTTGCTGCCGAGGAGCTCGAGGGGGGCTCCCGGGGAAAGCATGCGAACGACTCGGTTTTGCACGCTCGGGCCGCTGCGCATGGCGATTTCATGGGTGTCGTTGACATACACCGTTTCGGCCCAGCTTTGGAGATGGAGGAAACCTGTCATCAGGACCATGGCCATAAAGACACTGAGGCATAACTTTCTCATAGGGTTCTCCCGGCAGATAACGAAAGGACGTTGTCCGGAGTCGGCAGGAAAGTCATTATAGAAGCACCGGCCCTTTCAGGCAAGGAAAAGTGAGGCGGAGCCATTTGACGTTTGGCGGGGATTGATCTAATAAGCCTTCTCGCGGGCTGGGGACGGAGACCTCCGATCCCGATGCTGTTGAATTCCGGCTCAGTGGGGATACAGAGCGATTGACGCGGAGACACGGGGACTGTGAGATGGGGAGACACTCCGCGTCTTCGTGCTTCCCACTCCCCCTGTCCCCGGCTCGATTCCGCGGGATTGGGCGGTCCCGAGCCGGGCACGTCCAATGATCACGCACAAGCGCCATTTCCCCGAGGGCTTTCCGGGGACGGCAGGGAGCAGTAATGGAAGCGACGCTGATCGATACTCATGCACATCTTGATTTTCCGGAGCTTGCGAGGGACCTTGACTCGGTCCTCGACAGGGCCTCCCGAGCGGGGGTTCGTGAAATCGTGACCATCGGCATTGACCTCGAAAGCAGCCGGAAGGCCGTGAATCTTGCCGGCCGGCATGAGCGGATCTACGCCACGGTGGGAATTCATCCGCACGGAGCCCGAAGAATCGACCATGCGACGCTCGAGTCGCTCCGGCGCCTTGCGGGTGGGGACAAGGTGGTGGCCATTGGCGAGATCGGCCTCGACTATTACCGGGACCGCCAGCCGAGGCCCGTCCAGCAGGAATGTTTTCGGCAGCAGGTGGAGCTGGCCTGTGAGCTGGGGCTCACAGCGGTCTTTCACGTCCGGGATGCCCATGAGGACTTCCTGCGCCTGGTGGAGCCCTATGCGGACAAGTTGAGACGGGGTGTGCTGCATTGCTTTTCAGGCGACTGGGCGGTGGCCGAAGCCGCTCTCGCCTTGGGCTTCCATCTTTCGATTCCCGGTACGGTGACCTATCCCAGGGCCGAAGCCCAGCACGAAGTGGTGAGGCGCTGCCCCGTGGAGAGGCTTCTCATCGAGACCGATGCGCCTTTTCTGGCGCCGGTGCCGTTTCGCGGAAAAGACAACGAGCCCGCATACGTGCTTTACACGGCCCAGAAGATCGCTCAGCTCCGGGGATGCGCACTGGATGAGGTGGCTCGCCACACCACCCGGAACGCCCGTGACGCCTTCGGGATTCCCCATTGAAGGCGTGAAAGGGCGGACGCGGATGCTGAAAAATGGAACGATCCATCTCATGAGGCACGGAACGATGGTGGCGGATCCACATTCAAGGACCCACGGTGCTTTACCATAGTCTAAAACCTCTTATTCTGGCCTCTGCGTCACCGAGGCGCCGGCGGATGCTGGAAGCGCTGGGAATCGAATTCAGTGTGGTTCCGAGCGGCGTGGACGAAAGCCTGTCCGAGGATGTCGGCGATCCCGCGGCCCTGGCTCGCCGATGGGCCCTCGAGAAGGCCGAGCGAGTGGCGGCTGATTTCCCCGCCGCCTGGGTGCTCGCCGCCGACACCGTTGTGGTCCTTGGCGACCGCCTGTTCGGCAAGCCGTCCGACGAAGCCGAAGCCGTCTCCATGCTTCAGGCGCTCAATGGCGGGACACACCGCGTGCTCAGTGGGATGGCGCTGATTCATCGGGGGGAGGGAGTCGCCAGGCAAGGGTCCTGCTGCACCTCTGTTTCGTTCAGAACGCTCAGGCCGGCTGAGATCCGGGCATACGTCGGAACGCGGGAGCCTTTCGACAAGGCCGGCGCATACGGGATTCAGGATCTGGGGGCTTTCCTGGTGCGATCCATCGAAGGGTCCTACACCAATGTTGTCGGGCTGCCCCTGGGAGAGACCCTGGACTGGCTGCTCCATCACGAAATCATTGAACCGAGGTGAGCACCGGACGCCCGATGGCGAAGGGGCTCGGGAAAGGTGATCGATGACCAGCATCGCAGCGAATCTGAAGGTCATTCGTGACAGAATCCAGTCGGCCTGCTCGAGGTCCGGCCGCGACCCGTCGTCCGTCTGCCTCATCGGTGTGACCAAGACCGTCCCCGCGCACATCGTCCGTGCCGGAGTGGAAGCGGGGCTCGCCGTGCTGGGCGAGAATTACGTCCAGGAGGCCAGGGCCAAGATGGAGCAGCTCTCCGATCTGCCCATCGCCTGGCATTTCATCGGGCATCTCCAGTCCAACAAGGCCAGGCTGGCCGTCGAATCCTTCGACTGGATCCACACCCTGGACCGGGTGAGCCTTGCCCGTGAGGTGGATCGCCAGGCGCACCGCCAGGGCAAAAGGGTGCCCGTTCTCCTGGAGATCAATGTGGGTGACGAAGGGAGTAAAAGCGGCGCCCCGGCACAGGAGGCGAGGTCCCTCCTCGATCTGGCCTCATCCCTGGACGGGATTGCCGTGCGCGGCCTCATGGCGCTGCCCCCCTACGAGGACGAGCCCGAAGCGGTTCGTCCCTATTTTCGAAGGATGCGTGAGCTCCTGGAGGAGCTTCGGCAGGCGGCTCCCAGGCCCGAGGAGCTCACGGAGCTCTCCATGGGGATGAGCCACGATTTCGAAGTGGCCATCGAGGAGGGGGCTACCATGATTCGGGTTGGAACAGCCCTTTTCGGTCCCAGGCTGACCTGATCAGGAGCGCCGGGATTTCTCGGAGCGCTGGCGCTGCAGCTCCGCCAGGGCAACGGCTCCGGCCGTGGCGGCGTTGAGCGAGTCGATGGGGCCGTGGGCCGGAATGTGAACCAGGAGGTCACACGCCTTGCGGACCAGCGGCCTGAGTCCTTTCTGCTCGTTTCCCACGACCAGGGCCAGCGGAACGGTCAGGTCGGCATCATGGATGCTGACCGCCCCCTGGACATCGAGGCCGGCAATCCAGAGGCCGGATTCCTTGAGCGCTTCCATGGCCCGGACCAGGTTCGTCGCCTGGACCACGGGAACATGGGACGTCCCTCCCGCCGCGATCTTCATGACGGTTTCAGTGACCTGAGCGGCCCGGTCCCTCGGCAGCACGACACCCCTGGCCCCCAGAAAGCATCCGCTGCGCATCAACGCCCCCAGGTTCTGGGGATCCTGGATGCTGTCCAGAATCAGGAGTGGCTCCCGCTCGGCCAGGGGCCGCTCCAGCAGTGACTCGAGATCCAGGGTCGGGAATCGGGCTGCCAGCGCGGCTATGCCCTGATGGTGCGAATGTCCGAGCCGCCGGGTCATGGCCTCGCGATCTTCCATGCGCACGGGAATGCTCCGCGCCGCGGCCCGCACCTTGATCTCCTCGATCCGTGGGTCGCTCCTGGCGACGATCAGCTCGAGGATCCCCACGCTCCCGGATCGGATGGCCTCCGAAACGGGGTTGAAGCCCGAAATCCAGATGGTCTTTTCTTGCGCCGCAGCGGGTTTGGGAGCCATGATTCGCTTTCCGGCCGAGTGAGCTTCAGCCTTCGGGTTGGCAGGACGCAAGCTTGGGGCTCACGACGGTTTGACGGGGGAGGGCTGCTTCAGCAACGCCTGGAGGTGAGGCGACTGGTGCCGCCGCATGCAGCGGGTCGCCCTCAGGATCGATTCGAAGTCGGCAATGGCCTCCTCGAGGTCGTCATTGACGATCAAGAAATCGTACCATGGCGCCTGGGCCATCTCGGCGGTTGCCGTCTCGAGCCGCTTGCGCAGCTGCTCTTCCGATTCGGTTCCCCGTTTCGACAAACGGGCCTCGAGGGTTTCCGTGGAAGGGGGCAGGATGAAGATGGTCGTGGCCGTCGGATGGGTGATGAGAACCTGGCGCGCCCCCTGAACATCGATGTCGAAGAGGACGTCGCTGCCCGATTCGACCCAGCGCTCCACCGCCTCGCCGTCGGTTCCGTATAGCTCGCCATGGACCTCGGCCCACTCGAGGAACCTGGACTTCTCGACTCCTTCCAGGAACTCCCGCCGGCTCAGAAATCTGTAGTCCCGACCGTCCACTTCGCCGGGACGCGGCTTCCGGGTGGTGCATGACACCGAAAAGCGCAGGGAAGGCCATCGGGACAAGGCGGACTGAATGATCGTCGTCTTGCCCACTCCCGAAGGCGCTGAAACGATGAACAATCTACCGGACATCTGATGTCACCATCCCGGTCTATTCCTTGGCTGCCTTGGCGGAGGCAGCCGATTCCCTGGTGCTGGCGTCGGAGACGAGCCTCTGGGCAATGGTTTCCGCCTGGACGCCCGACAGAATCACGTGGTCGCTGTCGGTGATGATGATGGAACGCGTCCGGCGACCCATGGTAGCGTCGACCAGCTTGTTGGCCTGCCTCGCGTCCTCTTTCAGGCGCTTCATGGGGGCCGATGCCGGCGACACGATGGCGACCACACGGTTGGCAAGGACCGTGTTCCCAAATCCAATGTTCAGCAGTTTCACTTCCATTCGCAGTCCCCGTTCGCGAGGTGAATGTTGTCCCCCAGGACGGAGGCCGGCCGTACCCTGGGGGATCGAACCGTCGATGGGCCGGCAATCATTCGATATTCTGAACCTGTTCCTTGAGTTTGGCAATCTCTCCTTTCATCCTGACAACCGCCTGGATCAGATCCAGCTCACCAGTCTTGCATCCGATGGTATTGGTTTCGCGATGGAGCTCCTGGGTCATGAAATCGAGCTTCCGCCCATCGGATTCGGCCGGGGGCTCAATCAGGCTTCTGAACTGCCGGAGGTGGCTCCTGAGCCTGACGATCTCCTCGTTGATGTCGGAGCGTTCGGCGAGGCAGGCCACTTCCTGGAGCACGCGGTTCTCATCGACGGAGGCATCTCCGAGCAGTTCGCTCATTCTTTCGAGGAGCCGCCTCCTGAGCTCCTCGCCGACGAGATCCTTGCGCCCGTCGATGGTGTTCAAGTCCGCTTCGATGGCGCGCAACCGATCGAGACAGTCCACTCGCAGTGCGTCCCCTTCGCGATTCCGCATCGACACGATCTGGGCGATCACTTCGTCCATGGCTTCGGCAAGGACTGACTGTATTTGCTCGCGCTGCGGAGTGTCGTTTTGAGCCTCGTAAATGTAGGGGATCTTCAGGAGATGGTCGAGGGTGGGGGGCTCCGTGCCCGGCAGCTGTCGATGGATCTCCATGAGCTGCTCCCAGTAATGGAGCGCCAGCGGGATGCTGATCCGGGGGGCCGTCTGTGCCGGGGTTGCGCTTTCCACCTGCACGAAGACCTCGATGCGCCCCCGGCGCAGAGATCGACCGATCTGCTTGCGCAGCATGTCCTCAAATTCGAGCAGATGCTTGGGAAGACGCAGCGATACGTCGAGGGAGCGGCCGTTGAGCGTACGCATTTCGACGGTGATCGAAAGTCCGTCGGCTTCCTTCTGGGTGCGGCCAAAAGCCGTCATGCTGCGGATCACGCGGGTCTCCTCAGGATAAGGTTCGGGGCAGACGGCCGGTTCGCTGAAACAGGAGCTTTCGCTTCAGCGCCTTCAGAAAATGGAGGAGCATCGGCTCGCGGTAATCGGCATAGGTCCAGGGGAGGGCGCGATAACCTCCCTTCTGGTAGATGAGGGTGAGATCGGCATAGATACCGTTCCTCAGGTAAATTCGGTGAGTGAAGTTCTTGCCGCTCGCCAGGATCAACCGCTCCTCGGTGAGAATTCCAGGATCCAGGTTGACGCGGCGTTTGCCCTGGTCGGAAAACCCGATCTCCAGCTCATTCGTGGCCAGCTTGATGTCAGGCAGGGCCCCCGGCTCCACCAGGTTTTCGAAACTGGCCACCTGCCTCACAAGGCCGGCTCCCATCTCCCTCTCATAATAGGTGGTGTACACGAAGGGAATCGGCTCCGTGAGCATATCCAGCGCTCCGAATCTCTCCTGGAGGATGTCGAGAGCCTTCCCTCGAATCCCTGTTTCACGAAACAGCAGCCCAACGATCAGTTTCGCGGGGGGAGGCTCGGTCGGTCGGCTCATCGGCGACTTTTCACCCCATCAGCATGCACAGGTTTCCAGTGCCAGGAGCAGGTTCTCGCGGTTCACGGCCACCGTTCCCACCTCCCCCACCACGATGCCGGCAGCCAGGTTCGCCAGCAGAGCGGCATCCACCGTCGAAAGTCCCGCAGCCATCCCCAGGGCCATGGTGGCGATGACGGTATCGCCGGCTCCCGTCACATCGAAAACCGTTCGGGCCACCGTGGGAATGGAGGCCATGTCTCCATTTCGGTGAAAGAGGCTCATGCCGTCCTTCCCCCGGGTGATGAGGACCGACTCACATTCGAGGTCGCGCAGGAGCACCTCGGCGGCCGCCTTCAGGCCTCCCTCGTCCCGGATCTCGACCCCGGCCATGCGGGCGGCCTCGTGATGGTTCGGTGTGATGAGCGTGACTCCACGGTACATGACGGGATTCTGGACCTTGGGGTCCACGATGACGGGAACCCGCGACGCAGCCTGCATGGACCGGGTCCGGTCCATGAGCTCCGGAGTGATGACCCCCTTGGCGTAATCCGAGAGAATGAGAGCATCCACGCGACCCAGGTTGTCCTCGAGATACCTGGCGATATGATCCATCGTGTCGTGCTCGACGGGCCTTCTTTCCTCACGGTCAAACCGAACCACCTGCTGGTTTCGCGCAATGATGCGGGTCTTCATGGTCGTGGGGCGGTTTTCCTCCACCACCACGCCCTCCGTGGAGACGCCCGCGCGGCGCAGCAGTCTCACGAGCTCCCGACCGCCCGGATCGTTCCCCACCACACCCGATACCATGGCCCTGGCGCCGAGGGCCGCGACGTTATGCACCACGTTGGCGGACCCCCCGAGCAGCCGGGTCTCCTCGTGGACATCCACCACTGGCACCGGAGCTTCGGGAGAGATTCGCTGCACCTCACCCCAGACGAATACGTCCAGCATCAGGTCGCCGATGACCATGATGCGACATGAGGGGAAGCGGTCCAACGCTTCCTTCAGCCTTGGTGTCCGCGCCGGATCGAAGGAAAGGTGGGTGTGCATGGGATGGCTGACTTGCACCTCATTTTGGCAGGGGTTTGGCCTCGTCGATGAGCATGATGGGGATGCCGTCCCGAATCTCGTAGACGAGCAGGCATGCGTCGCAGATCAAGCCGTCCCGGGCCTCGTTGAGCTCAATGGGGCCCTTGCATTTGGGGCAGGCGAGAATGTCGAGAAGCTCCTTGCTGATGGGCATGGTCGGTCCTTGTGAAGTGATGGTGATTGCCTTTGATCTCGGGGAATCGGTGGTCCGGTGAACCCGGCGGGCAGCGCCGGCCGGACCATCGTGAGCCGTTGCAGCCTGTCTCACGAGTCACTTTGGGCGTCGTCGTCCTTTTGTATATCCAACATCTGCTGGTAGCTCTCAATGGTCGAGCGCAGTTTGGATTCGAGCTGGATTCTCTGGCGCTTGAGCTCGGCGATATCCTGGTGGAGCTGGGCGAGACGCTGGTGCGCCGATTGAAGCATTTTCTCGGCCTTGAGCTCGGCGTCGGCAAGGATCAGCCTGGCTTCCCTCTCCGCGTTGGCCTTCATCTGCTCGACGGTCTTGTGAGCATTGACGAGCACATTGCGGATGGTCTTTTCCCTCTCCTTATATTCCTTGAGCTCCTTTTCCTGCTCGCCGATCCTTCGGCGCAGGTCAGCGGATTCCATCCGCTGATGAGCCATCTCCTCCGCCGCCATCTGGAGGAACTGCTCCACCTCCTTCGGGTCCAGCCCCATCAGCCGCTTGCGGAACTGCTTGTGCTGGATATCGGCCGGCGTCCAGTCCAGGGTGCTCACCGTGTCCATCATCAACCACCGAACTGCCTGGCCAGAGCGAAGAGCGTCGGGACCAGGAACTTCTCAAGGAAGACAATGGCCAGGATCACCACCATGGGGGCAAAGTCGATACCTCCGAAGTGCAGGGGAATCTGTCGCCTGAGGGCCCCCAGGACAGGCTCCGTGGCGCTGTAGAGGAACCTGACGATGGGGTTGTACGGGTCGGGGTTCACCCAGGAAAGGACTGCGCGGGCAATGATGATCCACATGTAGATGTTGAGCACCATTGCGATCACGTAAGCGAGGGCCTCGAACAGATAACCTACGATAAACATGATGGTCGATTTCACCTCGAGAGGATTGAGAAGAGGGCTATTGTCAGCTTTCGCTCAAAATTCCATGAGACATTCATCATAAGCCGAAACCATCCTGAAAACTACCGGGTTTCACGCCGACTGTCAACTTCAAGTCCCCCTTGAATATACGATTGACAACCTGATTCAAGGCAAGATAGAAACCCGCTGGAAGCAAGTGCATACCACACTCAAGGGGGGAAAGCATATGAAGACCCGTTCCTGTAAGCCCTTTGTGCTTTTTCTGGCTGTCGTGACCGCGGTTACCCTGACGGCATTCGGCTTTTCCATGGCCGCGGATTTTTCCGCGGACTTCTCGGTGAAGACCACCGGGGAGGACGAAGTCAAGGGCAAGATCTTCGTCAAGGGCAACAAGATCCGTCAGGAAGTGACCGAGGAGGGGGACACGCAGATCCTGATCATCCGCCCCGACAAGAATGTGACCTGGATGATCACTCCGGATGAGAAAATGTACATGGAGATCCCCTACGAGTCGGAAAGCCAGTCGGTGGAGCCCTGGTCCGCCGAAAAGGAAAAGGGCGCCAAGTACCTGGGCGAAGAGACCGTCAACGGCCATCCCGCCAAGAAATATGAGACCGTGGAAGAAGGCGAGAAGGTGTCCTACTGGATTTCCAAGAAGCTCAACTTCCCCGTCAAGATCCAGGATTCCGAGTCCGTCATGGAATACAGGAACATCAAGGAGGGATCGGTCGCGGACTCGCAGTTTGATGTTCCATCGGGCTATGAGAAAATGACCATGCCGGTCATGCCCGGCGCGAAGGGATCTTCCAATCAGTAAAGCCGGGCGCAAAGGTCACCATGAGCTCCGCCCTTGAAGGTCTCCTGGCCGACAAGAAGAATCTCGAGCAGATTCTCGACAACCTGATGGAAGGGATCATCGCTCACGACCGGGAGCGCAGGATTCTTTTCTTCAACCGGGCCGCCGAGGAGATCACCGGCTACAGCAAGGCCGAGGTCATCGGAAAGGACTGCCACGAAGCGTTCTCGTCGCCTTTCTGCGGGGAGCGCTGTTCGTTCTGTGGATCGGCACCCGAGCTCCTGGAGCACCTCTCGTACCCCCTGAACATTCTGAGCAAGCACGGCGAGCCCAGGCGCATCGAGATGTCGGTCACGGGAATGACGGACGAAAATGGCTGCTTCGTCGGGGTGCTCGCGGCATTCCGGGACGTGACGGACCTCATCGGCCTGAAGACCAGGCTCGGGGAGTTGAATTCCTTTGCCGGCATCATAGGCCGTGACCACAAGATGCTGCAGATTTATGAACAGATCCGGGAGCTCGCCACCAACGACTATCCAGTGCACATCAGCGGGGAGACTGGCACCGGCAAGGAGCTGGTGGCCGCGGCGATCCACAACGAGAGCCGGCGGGGCGGCCGGCCTTTCGTTCCGGTGAACTGCGGAGCATTGCCCGAAGGCCTCCTGGAAAGCGAGCTGTTCGGCCACGTGAGGGGGGCTTTTTCCGGGGCCGTGCGGGACAAGAAGGGACGGTTCGAGCTGGCCGACGGGGGCACCATTTTTCTGGATGAAGTCGGAGATCTCCCCAAGGCCATGCAGGTCAAGCTGCTGAGGGTGCTGCAGGCGGGCACATTCGACCGGGTGGGCGGGGAGAAGACCATCCGTGCCGACGTGCGGATCATCAGTGCAACCAACCTGGATCTCAGGCGTGAGGTCGAAAGGCAGAATTTCAGGGACGACCTGTACTACCGGCTCTGCGTTTTCCCGATTCACCTGCCCCCCTTGAGGGAGAGGCGCAACGACATCCCACTGCTGACTTCCCACTTCCTGGACCAGGCGCGCAAGCGGGGTCAAAGGGCAGCTGGAATCTCCAGCGAGGCGCTCTCGGCCATGATGGATTACGTCTGGCCGGGTAACGTGAGAGAGCTTCAGAACTCCATCCACTTCGGTCTGGTCAAGGGCAAGGGCCGCGAGGTCCAGCTGGAGGACCTCCCGCCTGAAATCCGCAAGGCCACGCTCAGGAGTCGGGGAGTGTCCGCTTTCCGCAAGCTCGATCCCCGATCCGTACGGGATGCTCTCCTGCAGGCGGGAGGCAACAAGGTGAAGGCGGCCCGCATCCTTGGAGTCGGGCGCGCCACGTTGTACCGCTTCCTGGAGCGGGCCCGGGTGGATGTATCATGAGACAGTTTTGTCTCATTCGTCGCCGTGAGACAGATAAACCCGTTTCGCCTGGCGCTTTTCATTGAAATATCAATCATCTGAATATTAACGACCCGCTGGGGCCCCCTGGCCCCTGGTGTCTCATGTTCAGTCGATCCTTCGACGGCCGGTCGGCCACTACGACCATCTGGCGGCTAACATTCCGATATACATAAACTTTCGTCCATCACAAACGATCCTTGGCTGCCTGGTATGTTCCTTGCCCTTGAGAAATCGCTTGAACGCGGTTCGAGAGACTCGACGGGGGCGGAAGGCCTATGAAAAGATGTGATGAAATCCTTCGCAGAACGCTGGCTTTGGCGGATGCAATGTCGGAGATCGCCGACGAGGGAGACGGCGCCCGCGAGGACGTGGGGTGCGGGGTGTTGTATGGAATGCTGCGGGACTCGGCCTACAAGATTCGGAGGCTGGCCGAGGAGGAGCGTGAAGCCCACATCCGCAAGGGCTGGTGGAAGGATCCCGAAGGAGAATCCGGAGGCTCCACCTCCTGAGCACGGGTTTCGTGCCGCGAACATTGCCGCCCATCCATCGGGCAGGACCATTCAATCAAACCAAGCGAGGAGTGAAATCATGGCTAAGGCTTTGGTCATCTATGCGACGCGCACCAACCAGACCAAGGGGATTGCAGACCTTGTGGCCGAGGGCATGCGGCTCAAGGGGTGTGAAGTCACGGTGCTGAATGTGAACGAATTCGACAAGAAGGGGGTCGATCCCCAGGAGTTCGACGCCATCATCCTGGGTGCGGCGACCTATCACGGGGAAATGATCCAGACCATGAAGACGTTCCTCTTCAACCTGGAGAAGTTCACGCTGGAAGGGAAGATCGGCGGAGCTTTCGGCGCGTTCGGCTGGAGCGGCGAGGCTCCGGGTCGGATCTACGACACCCTGAAGAACATCTACAAGATGGAGATGGTGGGCGGTCCCCTGATGCTGAAGAACCCGTCGCTGGGCGGTGGAATCCAGATGGCTCAGGATTACGGCAAAGAGGTCGCGAAGAAGCTGGGACTGTAAGTTTACAGGATGCTCGAACCACAAACGAGGAGGTAAGTGATGGCTGAAAGAATGCAGGTTTACAAGTGCGGGATTTGTGGAAACATCGTGGACGTTCTCCACGGCGGTGGCGGGGAGCTTGTTTGCTGTGGGCAGGCGATGACGCTCTTTGTCGAAAACACGGTGGATGCCGCCAAGGAAAAGCATGTGCCGGTCATCGAGCGGACGGACCAGGGGATCAGGGTGAAAGTCGGGAGCGTGCCCCATCCCATGGAAGAGAAGCACTACATTGAATGGGTGGAAGTCATCGCGGGGGACAAGGTCTATCGGCAGTTCCTCAAACCCGGGGAGAGTCCGGAGGCACTGTTCTGCGCCGAGGCCGGGCCGGTGGTGGCCAGGGAGTACTGCAATCTCCACGGACTCTGGAAGGCTTCCTGAGCACCCGCGTTAGAGGGGTGAATGTGCCGACGGCACCTCCTCGTCATGCTCTCCTGTCTTCGGCTTGAATCCACCGTGGCTCCTGGGTTTCGGATTCCCGCCGGAGGCAGGCGGACGTGACGCTCAACTCCGTGAAGCTCAAGCAACCAGAAAAGGAGACTGAGCATGGACGTTCTGTTATTGTCCCGGCTGCAGTTCGCCGTCGCGACGTTCTTTCACTTCCTCTTCGTCCCCCTCACCCTGGGGCTTTCTCTCATGATCGCCATCATGGAAACGAGGTATGTGCGGACGGGTGACGAGGAATACAAGAGGATGGCGAAGTTCTGGGGCAAGATCTTTCTGATCAATTTCGCCATCGGTGTCGTGACCGGGATCACCCTCGAATTTCAGTTCGGGACCAACTGGTCCAGGTACTCCCGCTACGTTGGCGATGTCTTCGGCTCCCTGCTCGCCATCGAGGCCTCGGTGGCCTTCTTTCTCGAGTCCACCTTCATCGGCGTCTGGGCTTTCGGGTGGAAGCGCCTTTCGCCCAAGGCGCACGCCGTGAGCATCTGGCTGGTGGCCCTCGCCGCCAACGTCTCGTCTTTCTTCATTCTCATGGCCAACGCCTGGATGCAGCACCCCGTGGGATACACCATTCGAAACGGCCGGGCGGAGCTCACGGATTTCTTCGCCGTGGCGACCCAGTCCTACGCGGTGCACCAGATCATCCACACCCTGGCCGGGGCTTACATTCTCGGGGGATTTTTCGTGATGGGCGTGAGCGCCTACCATCTCCTGAGAAGGCAAAACGTCGACTTCTTCACCAAATCCTTCCGGATGGGGCTTACCTTCGCGCTCATCTTTTCCGTCGTGGTAGTGGTGCAGGGCCACGCCAACGGAGCCAAGGTCGCCGAGGCGCAGCCGACCAAGCTGGCGGCGATGGAGTCGCTCTGGGAAACGCGACAGAGCGCTCCGCAGTATCTGCTGGTGATCCCGGACGAGAAGAACGAGCGCAACCGGCTCGAATTTGGAGAAATCCCCGGATTGCTGAGCCTTCTGGCCTACCATGACACCCAGGCGTCGGTGAAGGGGCTCAAGGATTTTCCCAGTGACGAGAGACCGCCCGTGACCATCACCTTCATCGCGTTCCGCATCATGGTGGGGCTTGGCTTCCTCTTTCTTCCTCTGAGCGTCGTCGGGTGGTTCAAGCGAAACCGTCTCCTGGATTCACCGGGGTATCTCAAAGTCTTGCTGTACGCGATCCCGCTTCCTTATATCGCGCTGCAGGCCGGATGGATCGTGGCCGAGGTCGGGCGGCAGCCCTGGGTGGTCTACGGGGTGATGAAGACGGCGGACGCGGTCTCTCCCATCGCCGTTTCCCAGGTCATGACCTCACTGATCGCCTTCATCGGTGTGTACACGTTGCTGGGCATCGTGGCGTTCTACCTGATCGCATCAGCCGCGCGGAAGGGGCCTGCACCCGCCGTGGCTGCGGTATCGTCCAAGTAAAGGGAGGGGTGGAAGATGTTCGAGTCCATATGGTTCGCGTTGTGGGGCATTCTGTGGGCCGTCTATTTCATGATGGACGGCTTCGACCTGGGGCTGGGCACCCTGATGCCGGTCCTGGGGAAAACCGAGGAGGACAGGAAGACCATTCTGAACGCCATGGGACCATTCTGGAACGGCAACGAGGTCTGGCTCATCACGGCCGGCGGAGTCACCTTTGCCGCTTTTCCCACGACTTACGCCGTCATGTTCAGCGGGCTTTACTCGGCGCTCATGATCATCCTTTTCGCTCTCATCATGCGGGGCATCTCCATGGAATACCGGGGTCAGCGGAGTGATCCACGCTGGCGCTCCGTCTGGGATCTGTTCATCGTCCTGGGGAGCTTCCTGCCCGCCCTGCTCCTTGGAGTCGCTTTCGCCAATATCTTCAAGGGGATACCCATCGACGAGGCGGGCGTCTACCAGGGGACGCTCTTCACCCTCCTCAACCCTTACGGCATCCTGGGCGGGGTCTTCTTCGTGGTGATGTTCATGGTCCATGGCGCCCTGTGGCTGGCCGTCAAGTCCGAGGGGGAAATCCATGACCGCGCGGTGGCTCTGGCGGGGAAGCTCTGGATGGCACTGGCCGTGGTGGCCGTTGCCTTCCTGGTGGCCACCTGGTTCGCCACGCGGCTTTACGACAATTATCTGAACAATCCGCTCCTATACGTGGTCCCCATCATTCTCATCCCCCTCATCGTCGTGAGCTCCCTGGTGCTCGTCGGCGTTTTCATCGGCCGAAGGGAGTACTGGAAGGCGTGGTTCTCCTCGAGCGGCCTCATCGTGGGCTCGACGCTGTTCGGCGTGGCGGGACTCTATCCAAACCTCCTGCCTTCGAGCCTCGATCCCCAGTTCAGCCTGACCATCTACAACTCGGCATCCAGCCCGCTCACCCTGAAAATCATGCTGGGCGTGGCCCTCACGTGCATTCCCATTGTGATCGCCTACCAGGTCTGGGCCCATCGAGTCTTCAAGGATATGCTGGAAGAAGATGAGCTGGCCTACGAAGAAGGCCACTAATACAGTCGGCTGGAAATGGACCGCCCGGAGAAGCCGGCTCCCAGGCTCGAGCTTGGGAGCCGGCGACCGGGATCTCAAAAACCGATCCGGCTCTTCCGCCCAGGCACACTGAGAGCCTGTTTGGGAATGGCAGGCCGGCACGGAGGAACTGGATCGGCCGGGACGCAACCCGTTATGGGCCGGGACGCAACCCGGCCCTACCAGCAAGAGAACGGACGGCCGCACCAGCAAGGTTATATCACGGTCGGGTAAAGGCCTGGCCTGCCGAAAAGGTTATTGAGCGGTAGGGCCGGGTTGCGTCCCGCCCGGCGCTGGCTCACCCCCACCCGCGACAGCAGGATGAGCAATACCGGACAGGCTCTGAGGGACGTCGACCGACGCCGGGGCGTATGGGTGCCGCTCGGCGGATCCGGGTCTAACCCTTGAAAGGACGCGGAGCATGAACAGGATCAACTGGATTTTCATGCCGGCTTTGGCGGCCTGTCTCGCCGACGAAGCGGTCAAAGTCCTGGAGAACTGGATCGCCGCCGGAGCCACGGGTGAATAGTGCGCCGAGCTGGAACGCTTTTAAGGGATGTAGACGAAAACGAGGAAGAGCTCGTAGACCACAAGGAGCGCATAGAGGATGGGAACCGGCAGGAGCAGGCTCTTCCCCGTGATGCGGCCTTTGAACAAGGGGTAATCCTTGTGGATGAGCAGCCAGGTGAGAGCGGCCCCGGTGATCGTATACTTGACCGCGAGGAACTGCATGGGGCCGATTTTGATGAAGTAGTCCATCACGGGGTTGAGCTCCTGGGCTCCCCGGCTCAGCAGATGGAGCGTCATGAAGGCGTCGGTCAGGCAGAGGACGAGGGAGGCCACTACAGCCGAAACGGAGCGCCAGCCGTAGCGGTCGACGTAATAGTGGATCAGCCGGTCTTCCTTGCGCCTCCCGTAGCGTCTCGACCCGAGGAGGCTGCTCAGGGAGAAGGGCGAGGTGGGCTTCCTGCGGCGGTCCGTGCCGCTTCGTCTCTCAACAAAGTCGGATGATGCAGCCATCTCGTGAGACATGGGGCGTCCTTCTCCTTACCGAGGTTCCACGATCCATGAACCGTCCGTCCGAGGTCCACAGGCGGCTTGAACATACCGGATCGGCGAGGGATTGGCAAGAGGAGCAGATAATTCTGTCTTTCACATAGGAGCCGAAAAGAATGATCTTCTTGGGCCTGGCAACCTCGATGATCTTCTTGATGGCGGCTTCAGCCTTTTCCTGTGTGATTTCCCAAGATGGGTTGGGAGAAAATTTCATGGATCACCTCATGAAGACAATCTGCATTGGCCCGTTTTGGCGTCCAAATCCGAAAACTTTGATGTGACGAAACCCGCCGCGTGGTGTGAATATACGGAGCCCTCTCATTGCGGTCGAGCACAAACTGCCGGCCAAAACGACCGATCAACTCACGGTCTCCAGACGTTAGCTCAATATCATCGACTGTTTGTGGCATGATCACCATGCTCCGTGAACGGGTATCGGATTCCCCAATTACCTTTCGGGCCGCATGCATGGTAAAGTCTCCACCTGAGCAGGGACCAACAGCTGTATTCAAGAAGGGAAAAGTGTGAGGAGAGCTGCCAAAGAGAGTCCGCCAGGGGAGGTGCTGCTTCCGTTTTCCCGGGAGTGCCGGATGGCGCGCTTTCGCCGGCGAGAGAAGCGCTTTCGGGTGGAAGTCGAGCTGGACGGCGTTCTCACATGGGTCCACTGCAACAACTCGGGGAGCATGCTGGGCCTGCTGCGGGAAGGGTGCGAGGTGCTCATCTCCCCCGCGGCCCGGCCCGGACGTCGCCTCGGCCATACCCTGGAGATGGTGAAATGGGACGGATTCTGGGTGGGGGTCAACACCCTCACCCCCAATCGGCTGCTCAAGAAGGGCTGGGAAAAGGGGCTCCTGCCCGAGGCTGCCGCCTACACGTCCATGAAGCCCGAGGCGACGGTGGGCGGAAGCCGCCTGGATGCGTGCTTCGAAGGGCCGTCCGGGCGGCTCTGGGTGGAAGCCAAGAACGTCACCCTGGTGGAGGAGGAGGTGGGCTGCTTTCCCGACGCGGTGACCGAGAGGGGGCACAAGCACCTCCGCGAGCTCATGGCCTTGAGGCATCAAGGAGACCGCGTGGCCTGTTTCTACCTGATTCAAAGGCCGGATGCCCGTTGCTTCGGGCCCGCGGACTTCATCGACGCCGAGTTCGCCCGCCTTTTCGACGAGGCTGTGGCCGTGGGCGTGGAAGCCTGGCCCTACCGGGCGATCCTTTCGCCGGCGGGCATCGGTCTCGGCGAGCGTTTGCCCCTCAGGAAGTCCAGGCCTGACCGATGATCCACTTTGAAAAGTTTCAAGTTTAACGTGTCAAGTTTAAAGTTGAAAACCACCCTTTCTTGAGCCAGTTCTCATGGGTTCCGGTGCGCCCGGGGGGGGATGGGCAACTGCACCTTCAGTGATCAACGGGCGCCTCTTCCCCCTTCTTCTCGGTGATGATGCTGAACGCGGTACACCCTCCGAGCTTCACGCCGTCCACCACCTTGATGAGCATTTCCACGTGGGCCTGCTGGTCGGCCTTGATGCGTATGGACGTTTCGTTTTCGGCGGCCAGTCTTTCGCGGACGATGTCCGGAAGGGCTTCGACCTCGATCTGGTCATCCCCCACATAGACGTTCCCTTCCGGCGACAACGAGATCACGAGGGGGGACACCGCCTGGGATTCCGCCGTCTGAGACTCGGGCAGCCGGATCCGGATGCCCGAATCCACCGTGACGTTGTAGGTGATGACGAAAAAGAGCAGGAGGTTGAAGACCACGTCCACCAGTGGGGCCATGTCGATGTGCGTGTGGCGTCGCTTTCTCCTCTCAAACTCCATTTCTGCGCCTTTCCATTCCCGTGAGGGCAACATCTTTCATGCGTACGGCGATGGCGTCCAGTCGAGCCTCCAGGAAATGGAGGGCCACGTGGGTGGGGAGTGCCACGAAGAGCCCGGCCGCCGTGGTGATGAGCGCCTCGTAGATCCCGCCGGCCACCATGGAGGGCTCCACACGGCCCACCGTTTGGCTCGCAATGACCCTGAAGGCCTGGATCATGCCCGTGACGGTTCCCGTGAAGCCGAGGAGGGGAGCGATGACCGAAATGAGGGCCAGAATCCCCAGCCCTTTCTCCAGCCTTCTGACCTGCTTGGTGCCGATGAAGGCGATCATCTTTTCGTCGAGCCCGTTGTCGATGCCCTCCAGAATGGGGCCCACCTCGGGCGGTTTCCTCCTCAGCACGGCCTCGTTGGAGTCCGACAGGCGATTGGCGGCGGACCAGTATTGAAGGGCTTTGGTGATGGCCAGGGCGAGGGCGACCACGGAACAAGTCAGGATGGGCCACATGAGCGGGCCGCCTTTCACAAAGAAATCAATCATTTTCACTGCTCCTCAGGACGAATCTTACGGGCAACTGGGCCCGGCAGGCAACGGCCTTGCCGTTGATCCGCGCCGGACTGAACCTGGAGTCCCTGGCGGCGCGCACCGCCTCTTCATCGAATCCCGACCCCGCTCTCTTGAGCACCTCCACGTGCGTGAGGCTCCCCCGCTCATCGATGGTGAGCCGAAGGAGCACCGTGCCCTCCTTGCCCAGCTCGCGGGCCAACCGCGGATAGCGGGGCATGGCCTTGTGGAGGAAGCGGGGGCCGTCGCCGGCGCCGAAGGCGGCATCGATGGGGCCGCGCGGCGCGCTCAGGTTTGTTGCGGCCGCCAGTTTTCCGGGCTCCTCGGAAACCTGCTGCGCAGGGGGCGCTTCCACCGTTTGCGGCAGCTCCTCGGGCGGCGCAACGGGCTTTTTCCTCGGGGCCGGTTTCGGTTTGGGCGGCTTTGGGCGAGGGGGCTTCCGGGTCAGAACGGGCTCCTTGGGGAGCTCGACGGGCTCGGGCTCAATCTCCGGCTCTTCCGGCTCCGCAGGCTCTTCGGGGGGCGGCTGCGGCGCCGAAGCCGGCTCCACGGACGCAGCCTCCGGCGTCGCGCAGGTTTCCGGGATGAGCACGAGCTGCAGTTCGGGCAGATCGGGCTCGCGGGGGCTGACCCAATCGACGGGAATCCAGAAGATCAGCGTGTGTAAAAGGGCGGAAATGGCGAAGCCAAGCCAGAGCTGCATCGGTGAGCCGCTCCTGTGCAGGGTTCAACGCGAAAAGCCACGAGTCCCGTTGACATCCGCTTCCAGGCGGTCTCAGGGAGGGGTCGTGGCCCGTATGGTCGATTCAAACGTGACAGGCGGTTCCGGATCTCCGAATTACCGGACCCTTGCGGCCTTGAGTCCGAAGGATTGCCGGATGACCGGAGATTGCTTCTCGTGACGGGGACACCTTCATGGTGTCATTGGGTGTGAGTCACTGCGGTTCCTTGATACTTCTTTTGACCGGTGTGCGTCAAGAGCTTGCTTCAAGGAGCTGCAGGGTCTCGGCGGAGAAGTTACGTGAATCACTTCTTTAAATCAGGACGGCGGGAGAAGGTCCGGCCCCTGGTCCTTTTCGGGTCGAGGGCCCTCGACAGGGCCGGGCCTCAAAGCGATGTGGACCTGGCTGTCCAGTTTCCCATCGGATCTCGGGCCGACAAGCTCCGGCTCATCTTCGACCTCGAGGAGATTTTCTCCCCGCGCCGGGTGGATCTCGTGATCCTCACTCCGCTGACTCCGCCGCTCCTGCTCCATGAGATCTTCTCCCAAGGCCGCCCCCTCTATGAAGATGCGCCCGAAGAGTTTCGCAAGGCTCGGCTTCGGGCCTGGAAGCTCTACCAGGATACGGCTCCCCTCAGGCAGTTGGAAAAGCGAGCCCTTGAGAGCTATGTGAGGAGCCGACGGCATGTCTCCTGAAGTCGTGACGAGGAAGCTTGCCAGGATGGCTGAATATTTGGAAGAACTGCGTCCTTATGGGGAGAGCCCATTCGAGACCTTCTGGGTCGATCACCACAAAATCGAAAGGCTCATCGAGCTCCTTGGTCATGGCGGCGTCGGACATCGTGGTCCACCTGCTGGACTGCCGGGGAGCTCCGCCGCCGGTCTCGTATCGTTCGGCCTTCTTGCGGGCCGGCGAGTCGGGATTGCTGAGCCGTGAATTGAGCCGGAGCCTGGCGCTGGGAGCCGGCCTTCGGAATATTCCGTTGCATGAATACGAGGAAATCGACTATCCACTCTCACCGGAGCCTCCCGGCCATTGCGGACGACATGACCCGCTTCATCGAGGAATGCCTCCCGTACGGTGCGTGACAGCTTGAAACTTGACAATCATCCTCGATACCGAGTAATGTACCCACCGAAATCCAAACGGCATGAAGCCGCAATAATCCTCTGAATTTAAGCTCCAGCGTCATCATCATTCCCGGGTCGTGACGACCTGCCCAATGAAGC
>JALOOX010000082.1 GCA_025454175.1 Syntrophobacteraceae bacterium
GTCCAAAATGAGCTGAAGTTCACCAGGGATCTTCAGGACCATACGCCGGGTCTCTTCAGGTCCATGACCGATCTGCGTCGTCTTCATCGATTGGGCGCCCGGGTCCCGGTTCAAGCCGTTTCGGCATGTTGCTTCCCGTCCAGGACATCCCGAACGACACGGGCGATTCGCGCTATTTTGAAGGGCTTCATGATCAAGGCCCTGATACCCATGGCCTTGACCTTCTCTTCCATGACCTCTTCGCCGTAACCTGTGCAGAGCACCACGTGAACATCCTCGCGAATCCTCATGAGCTCCATGGCTAGCCTTTCTCCCGTCATGGCGGGCATGGTCGCGTCGGTGACGACAAGGTCATATCGACGGGGGGCGGAGGCAAAAAGCGATAGAGCATCCACGCTGCTCGACCTGGATTCCACGCGGTATCCCAGGTATTCCAGTGTCTTCCGGGTCACCTCCAGGTGCAGGGGGTCGTCGTCCACCAGCAGAATGCTCTCATGACCGGTTGGAAGATCCTCCTGGACTGGAGACTCCAAAACCTGTTCCTTGCGTATGGCCGGAAAATAGAGATCGAAGACGGCACCCTTTCCAGGCTCACTCTGTACCGTCACCCCACCGCCGTATTTTTGAATTATACCGTGCACAACGGCCAGTCCAAGACCTGTTCCGACTCCTTTCTCCTTGGTGGTGAAGTAGGGGTCGAAGATCCTGGCCATGGTAGCTTCATCCATGCCGTGGCCCGTGTCCTTCACCGTAAGCCGGACGTAGGGACCGGGCTTGAGTCCAGGGGGAGGGGCATCACAATCAGGTCGACGATTCACCGAGGTCACACGGATATCCAGTATCCCTCCCTTTTCGCTCATGGCGTGATGAGCGTTGGTGCACAGGTTCATCAGGACCTGGTGGATTTGCACCGGATCGGCCATGATCATTCCAATATCATGATCCAGGTCCTTGCGAATTTCGATGGTTGTCGGCAATGACGCCCTCATGAAATAAAGGACCTCGTTCACGATGTGCACGATCTGAACGGATTTGCATTCCTCCTCGCTTTGTCTGCTGAACACCAGGATTTGCCTGACCAGATCCTTTGCCCGCTGACCTGCGTTCAGCACCATTTTGAGGTGGCCGGCGTTCCTCGATTCCGGGGGAGTGTGCAAAAGGGTCAGCTCCGTGTACCCGATCATGGCTCCAAGGATGTTGTTGAAGTCATGGGCAATGCCGGCCGCGAGCGTTCCGAGTGCTTCCAGCCTCTGGGCGCGCTGCAGATGCTGTTGAAGCTCCATCCGCTCGGCTTCGGCCTGCTCGACGCGCGCGAGGCTCGCCTTAAGCTCCATGGCATGACGCTGCACCTGATCGTACAGGATGCTCTTGTTCAGACCGACGGACAATTCATTGGCAAGGGCCTCGAAAAAGGACCCATGCTCGCTGAGATCGCGTAACTCTCGAGAGGCGATCCCCAGGACACCAATGACCTCGGACCCGCTCCGCAGGGGCAGTGCCCCGAAGGACCGAAAACCCGCGATCAGGCATTCCCGCATCGTGCAACGGGGATCCGCCTGGAGGTCCGAGGAATAGACGGCCTTATCCTCGCTGACCGCCAGTCCGCACAGGCATGTCCCCACCTTGTGGAGATGCTGAGGCTGCAATGGCGCTTCCGCCTGTTCGGGGAAAATCCCCCTGAGCACGAGATCATCTCCGCAACGCAGGAAAATCAAGGCGAGATCGGGGGCAAGGCCGTGCGAGATTTCTTTCAGCCCCCACTGGACGGCATCATCAACGGTTATGCTTTCGTTTACCTTTCGGCCCAGACGGTTGAGAAGGGCCAGTTCCTCCGCGCGCTGACGGAGAGAGGCTTCGCTGGCTGCCAGGTCGCGGGTCCGCATCTCGACCAGTTGTTCCAGGTGATCTGTATATCTCTTGTTTTCTTCCTCCAGTCGGCGCTTCTCCTCGTGGAGATTCTTCACGTGCAATGCATTCCTGACAGCCTTCAGGATCTCGTGCCTGTCGACGGGTTTCTGCAGGTAGTCCGCGGCCCCAAGGCGCAGCGACTCCGAAGCGGTTCCAAGGGTCGGATCCCCCGTCATCATGATGACTTGAATATCAGGCGAAAAATCGCGGATTTGCCTGAGCAGGTCCACTCCGGAGGCCCCGGGCAGAATGATGTCGGTCAGGACCACGTCGAGCGGCATGCTCCGGGTCAGGGCCATGGCGGATTCCGCGTCGGGAGCGGTCTGCACCGAATGACCGTCCGCCACCAGAAAAGACTTCACTATTTCGGAAATACCACGTTCATCGTCCACAACGAGGATACTTCCCATCCGCGCCTCCTCAATTCCCGGCAGGGGTCTTTCAGGTTCGAGCCTGGCGGGCTCCGGATTCCTCTCGTTCCAAGGCGGGAAACCCTCGGAAGGCCTTGATCGTGCTTCTGCTCTAAAAAATTTCAAGTTTAAGGTTTCAAGTTCAAAGTTGAAAACGGGCGCATCGTGGTCCTTTTCATTGTTTCGGGTGCCCGAAGGGTCATGAGGAACTGCTGCGAAAAGCTTCTGGTTCCTTGTTCCTGGTTGAAAACCTTTTTTCATTTCGATGCCGCTGGAATCAGCATGAACAGGAGAGCCATGCAGTATTCGTTACACAATATGCTGCATAAATCGAGCAAACAAGCGGAATCTTCAAGAGACGCCCGGCTGTCGCGCCGAGCGCCCAGGCCGAGGGCCAATCTTGGATTGACTTAACGTCACCCCGCCGAAAGCCGGGGTCCAAAGAGTCGCATAAAATCTGGATTGCGGCATTCGCCGGAATGACGTCGGGAGCTTAAGTCAACAGCATTGAGGCCGGGGAGTGGCTCACCGGAGAGATCCCGGTCAACGGTTATGGTCTCATGCATGCGAAGAGGTCTGAGAGCCTGTTTGGAAATGGGGTTCATCGAAGATCAGCGTGAAGATTGTTCCCTCTCCCTCAGGGAAGATGCTAGGGTGAGGGGGAGATCTTGATTCTGTAAGCCCCCCTCACCCCAGCCCTCTCCCCCCCGAAGGGTGGAGAGGGAGTCACCCTCACGCTAATCAACGATGATCCGGAAATGGCAGGCCGGCACGGAGGAGTCGGAAAAGCCGGGACCTTTATCGGCCGGGGCGCAACCCGGCCCTACCAGCAAGGTTATTCAACGGTAGGGCCGGGTTGCGTCCCGGCCGACTTGCCCCCACCCGCCACAGCAGGATGAGCAATTCCCAAACAGGCTCTGAGCGGCGAGATCCTGCGACCGCCCTCACGGACCACCTCGCGACTGCTCGTTTTAGTCACCAGAATCATTAGCAATTTAAGTTGTTTACAAATGCCATGTGAGCCTTTACTATTGTGCTCTCGAGAAACCAAATTTCGCATGATTAAAAGTTTGATCGATTTGAGTGGCCAATTGGAAGTGGGAGCGGAATGCAGTGGGCGGCTCCCCGATTTGCACTAAACGCAAACCATGAATCACAGGAGGGTGTCTCGATGAAGAAGCATCTAAGGTTGTGCTTGCTGGTCGTTGCGGTTGCCGCTCTCGGAGTGTCACTGGCTGCGGGAGGCGCCCTGGCCGCCAAGAAACGTCTGGCCTTTGGCGGCGGCCCCACCGGCGGGACTTTCAACTACTTTGCCAACGGCATCGCCATCCTGATGTCCAAGAGCATCCCGGATGTGGAGGTGTCCAGCGAGGGAACCGGCGGCTCGGCCGAGAACCTGAAGCGCATGAATTCAGGGGATATCGATTTTGGAATCGTATACTCCGTGGACCTGTGGCTGGGAAACCGGGGTGAGCTTCCCGAAGACAACAAGAAGTACACCAAGGTTAAGCCGATGTCCTACCTGTATGGTGCGCCGGCCCAGCTGGTGGTGCTCAAGGGCAGCGGCGTGACCGATGTCAGGAAGCTGGAAGGCAAGAAGGTGGCGGTAGGCAATGCCGGTTCCGGAGCCGCCCTGTCGGCACAGCGGTTCTTTGAATCGCTCGGACTCTGGGACAAAATCTCGCCGCAGTTCCTGGGTTATTCGGCGGCGGCGTCTGCGCTTTCCGACAAGAAGATCGACGCCTTCTGGGTTCTGGTGGGCTACCCCAATTCTTCCATCATCGAAGCCAGCACCAGCAACGACATCGCATTGCTCGACCTGAATGCGGCGGCCAAGGAATCGGGCTTCTACGACAAATTCCCTGCCTATTCGCCCACCAAGATTCCGGCCGGGACCTACAAGGGGCAGGACCAGGATGTCCAGACCTTCCAGGATTCCACCCTGTGGTGCGCTCGGGCGGACCTGGACGCGGAGACGGTTTACCAGGCACTGAAGGTGACCTATTCCGCCGAAGGCCTGGATCACATGGTCAAGGCCCACAAGGCAGCCTCCGAGATGTCCGTCAAGACCGGCCTTGACGGGATCCCCCTGCCGCTCCACAAGGGAGCCGACAGATTCTGGACCGAGCAGGGACTGAAGATTCCGGACAATATCAGGGCCAAGGATTGATCACCATTCAAGGATAGCCATGCCGGCGGACGCGAACCACGCAGGGGCGGCGGACGAGACGCAGGTCCCGAGCGAGAAATTAAAGAAATACCTTGAGAAAGAGGAAAAGGGCACCCGGAAGGTCGGCGGGTTCTGGAGTGCGGTGAGTGCCGTACTCATGGCCTCCATGGTGGTCCTTTACTTTTATTCCTCCGCTGTCAGCCCGCTCTCGGCCCAGATTCACCGGGGCGCCTACGTGCTGTTCACGTACGCCCTGGTGATGATCATGTACCCGGCCGGCTCCAAGTCCTCCCGGCTTGTTCTGTGTCTCCTGATGGGAATGGGGCTGGCGGCTGCCGGCTCCGCCCTGCTGGCCTATGGCGGAATCGAGGGTTTTGACGCCAGGATCGCTGCCGTAAAGGACTTGTGGACCGACGAAGGCATGTGGGCGGCCCTGGCGGGCATGGGCTCGCTGTGGCTGGTTCTCGGCATCGGCTCTTCCTTGGGGGTGGCGATCTACGCGGTCGGGTTGTGGGGCGATCGTCGCTTTCCCAATGCGCCCAGCCTCATTGCCATCCTCTTGTTCCTCACCTCCATTGCGGTGGTTCTTTATTGGATCAAGGAGTTTGAAGCCCTCAACTACCGCATGGGAAGTGAAACCGCCCTGGATTTCTATGTGAGCCTGGTGGGGATTGCCATTTCCCTCGAGGTGGCCCGTCGAGTGCTCGGCTGGTCCTTCACCCTGATCGGAGTCGGGGCCATCCTCTTCTGCATGTATGGACCCTATCTGCCGGAGGTTTTCGCCCACCGGGGGTTCCGCCTGGAAAGGGTGGTGAACGCGCTCTACCTGACCCAGGACGGCGTTTTCGGGGTCATGGCCGATGTTCTGGCCACTTACGTGATCCTGTTCATCTTCTTCGGAGCCTTCCTGCAGAAATCCGGGGCGGGCAGGTTCTTCATCGACTTTCCCCTGGCCATCGCCGGCCAGTCCGCGGGCGGACCGGGCAAGGTGGCCGTTATCGCTTCGGCGCTTTTCGGCTCCATTTCCGGCAGCGCCATCGCCAACACGGTGGCCACGGGCGCCTTCACCATTCCCATGATGAAAAGGGCCGGCTTCAAGCCCCACGTTGCCGGCGCCATCGAGCCGGCGGCGTCCATCGGCGGCATGTTCATGCCGCCCGTCATGGGGGCCGGAGGATTCCTCATGGCCGAGCTCACCGGCATCCCCTATGTCCACATCATGCTCATGAGCGTATTCCCGGCTTTCCTCTATTTTCTGGCTGTCCTCACCATGGTGCACTTCGAGGCCAAAAAGCACGGCATCAAGGGGCTCACCGATCTGCCGAAGCCCATGACCATTTTCAAGCAGCAGTGGTACATGGCGCTTCCACTGATCGTCATCATCGTGTTGATGCTGATGGGGTTTTCGCCGGGGTTTTCGGCCGTCTGGGCCACGCTGGGATGCATTCTGGTCAGCTGGGTCAAGAAGGAAAACCGCATGGGGCCCAAGGAAATCTGGGAGGCCATGCTGACCGGGTCGCGCAACACCCTGGTCATCGGCGCCACCGTCGGGGTGATCGGCATCATCGTGGGCGCCATCGCCCTGACCGGAATCGGGCTCAAGTTTTCGAACATCATCATTTCGCTGGCAGGCGGCAAGCTGTACATCGCCATCATCCTCGTGGGACTGGCGTCCCTGGTCCTCGGCATGGGCGTGCCGGTGACCGCGGCCTACCTGATCACGGCCGTGCTGGCGGTTCCGGCCCTTGCGGAGATGGGGGTGATGATCGTCGCCGCCCACCAGATTGTCTACTGGTTCAGCCAGGATTCCAACATCACGCCGCCGGTGTGCGTGGCGGCCTACGCGGGGGCGGCCATCGCCGGCTCGGATCCGTGGAAGACCGGGTGGACCAGCTTCAAGTTCGCCAAGCTGCTTTACGTCATGCCCTTCTTGTTTGCCTACACGCCCGAGATCCTGCTCAGGAACTGGGACGCGGTACCGGCCGTACCCTACCCGCTGACGGCTGTCGCCCTGGCCTTTTTTTCGGCCACGGTCGGCACCCTTGCCTTTTCGGCAATGAGCATGGGCTACCTGGTGCGCAGGACCACGCTGCTCGAATGGATCTTTTTCGCCGTGGCCACGGTGCTTTGCTACATCCCGGGACTTCTGACCGACGCAACCGGCATCCTGATGGTGGCCGTCTTGTGGTGGTGGCAGAAAAGGAAGAACCGGCTGGAGCAGATGGAGGTCCAGGCGGTCTCACAAGCTTGACCTGCGGGGGAATGGCTGCCGTTCAAGGCCGGAGCTTCGGCCGGGCCCTCCCTGCACCCATACCCGTGGAGGATGAGTTCTTGCGTTTGGTGAAGGTCTTCTGGATTCCGGCTTGAAGACTGCCGGAATGGCGTCTGAAGGGGTATCCACTTCCGCCAGCCATGCCGGCGGCACACTCATGAAGCGCCGGCCGATCCTCCGAGCCTGGCATGGTCGATGGCTCTCTGTATGGCAATGCCGCTCTGCTCCGCCACGGCCATGGCGAAGTTGACGTCGGCGTGGCTGAAATAGCGCACTTCCCCCGTGAGCAGCCTCAGAATGCCGATGATCTCGTCCTGAACGGATATGGGCACGGCCAGCACGCTGCTGACGCCCTCGGTTTCGGCTTCCTTGTGATAAATCGTGTGGAAGTCGACTTTGGCATCGGGGATCACCACTGGTTCTCCCTCCTTGACGTAATAGGTGGCCAGCTCCTCGTCCAGCGGACCTCTCTCCAGGTATGACTGACTCAATCCGTAAGCCGCTTTCAGCTCCAGCTTGCCTTCGTGATCGTCGATGAGCCGGATCGTCGCGCCCTTCAGGTTCATCACAACGGGCAGCCGGGTCACGATGAGCTCCAGAATCCTGTCCAGATCATAGGTGGAATTCATCATCTTCCCGATCTCGTGAATGGCCTTGAAGTAGTTCAGCTGGATTTCCTGCTCCCTGAAGATGCGCGCATTCTCGATGGCGATGCCGCATTGCTCTCCCAGGGCGGCGAGGAAGAGAACCTCGTCCTGAGAGTAGCTGCGCGGGGTCTTGGAAAGGAGTCTCAAAATACCGTTGATCCGGCCCCGGATGGGAATGGGCACCAGCAGGATGCTCTTGATGCCTTCCTCCCGGGTAGCCTCGGGATACTGGATGCGAGGATCGCGCTCAGCGTCCTCGATGCAAATGGGCTCGCCCTTCAGCGCCTTGAAGATGGGCTCTTCGGCATCGATGGGACCGCGATTCAGGTAAGCCTCGCTCACGCCGCCGGCCGCCCTGAGCACCAGCTTCCTGCCCGAACCGTCCAGTAGTCGGATGGTTGAGGCATCGACCCCGACAATATGTGGAACCTGATTCACGATGAGCTTGAACACCTCATCCGGGTCGAGGCTTGACGTGATCGTCCTGGTGACTTCGATAAACAGATCAAGAAATGTCTTGTTTTTTTCCATGAGAGTCCAATCGCTTTTTGGGTATTCGACCGTGCTTCAGTGATTTTGGCCGGAATTCAGCCTCTTGGATACCAACCGGGGGGAAGCCCTTCTTGATCCGGAGCTGGAACCATGGCGGAAACTAAAGTATTATGATCTCATCCTTGAAGTCAAGCGATGAGGGAGCGCGATTGGAAAGGTGGTCGACCATGGTGAAATCGTCCCCGGGGCATCCGGTTCTGGATGGGATCGAGTGGGTGGCTTCGCGGTCCCGGCAAGTGCGCTTTCACCTCGCTCGCGTTTCCGATGCCTTGGAACAGTGGTGGCACATGCCGGCTCCATCTGGCTCATGGGACCATCCCTGCCACTTCATGGACGGCTCCCCCGAAACGGTTCGCTGGATCTTCGTCCTCGACGTTCTGAATCACTGTTTCTGGGCCGACCCCGGCGACAAGACCTGGACCGTTCGTTTCGACGGGCGGGAATGGTCCGGCTACTGGGGCCTGGGCGCGAGCCTCAAGCGCGCCATGGGTGAAAAGGTCCCCATCACCCGCGCCTCGTTTCTGGCCGAGATGACCGAGGCCGGGCTGCGGAGCGTTTTTCGCGGCGAGGGCGAAATCCCTCTGCTTCGGGAAAGGCTGGCCAACCTGCGGGAGGCCGGGCGGATTCTGGAGCGGGACTGGGGTGGCGATGCGGTGAGCCTGGTGCGGGCGGCGGGCGGGAGGGGAATGCACCTGGCCGAACAGGTGGTTGCCTCTTTCCCGAGCTTTCGGGACGAGGCCCTTTACGATGGTCGGACCGTTCGCTTCTGGAAGCGGGCCCAGTTGCTGGTCTCGGACCTCCACCATGCTTTCGGCGGGGCGGGCTTCGGGGCTTTCGAGGACATTCATGAGCTCACGGCCTTCGCCGACTACAAGCTGCCCCAAGTCCTCAGGGCGTTGGGGATCCTCTCCTACGACCGACCGCTGGAGGAGGCCGTCGACGGACTTCATCATCTCGACGCCGGGAGCCCCGAGGAAGTCGAGATTCGGGCCATGACCATCTGGGCCGTCGAGGAAATCCGGAAGGCTTCATACCGCGCCGGCCATCCGGTCACGAGCGCCGCCGTGGACCACTGGCTCTGGCATCTGGGGCAGCTCGAGCCCTTCCGGCAAAAGCCTTACCACCGCTGCCGGACGATTTACTACTGAGCTCATTCTTCGATACTTTCGAGATTCCAAAACCTACCAGGAGCGAGCGGATCGATCATGACGGAACGCAAATGGAAATACCGGCGAGAGGATTTCGGAGAGCTTCCGGTGGTTCTCCACCACCTGACCATTCACCTCAATTTCCTGGGCGGGGTCGTTGAGGCGTCCAATGTGCTGGAGATGACCGCCCGGGCTCCCATGGACCGACTGGAGCTCGACGCCAACAGTCTCGATATTGTCCGAGTCGAGGGGGTGAGCGGCCCCGATGTGGAATCGGGCCGCGGCGATTCGCTTGACTACGAATACCAGAGGGAGCGAAACAAGCTTATCGTGCTCCTGGGCCGAACGATCTCCGGGGGCGAGAGGTTCCGCATTCGCACCGTCACGCGGTGCACCCCGTCGGACCACATCCTCGAGGGCATCTACAAGGATGTGACGCCGGACGGCGCCCCCCAGCAGTACATCTCCCAGTGCCAGCAGTGGGGATTTCAGCGGATCATGCCCATCTTCGACGACTGTCGGGCCAAGTGCACCATGCGCACGACCATCGAGGCCGACGCCGCCTACACGCACCTCATCAGCAACGGCAACGTCGACCGCCGGCTCAATCCCGACGGCCGACCCGTTCCCAGGTCCGGGGAGCCCGGGCGGCAGGTCATCACCTTCGACAACCCCGTTCCCATGGCGCCCTACCTCTTCCTGGTCTGTGCCGGAACATGGGATGTGCTGGAGGATGAGGTGGTCCATGACACGGGGCGCCGGGTGCGGCTCGAGTATCTCGTGCCTCCGGGCTCCGTGGAAGGAGCCCGCATTCCCATGGAGATCCTCAAGGAGTCGGTCCTCTGGATCCGGAGGACCCAGGACTACGAGTATACCGGCGATACCTACCGCACCATTTGCATGAGCAAATCCAATTTCGGCGGCATGGAAAACGTCGGCAACACCACCATCGTGACCGACGCGGCCCTCATCCACGAGCACACCCTGGACCCTTCGCTCCTGTACGCCCACGCGGTCATCGTGCACGAGTTCGAGCACAACCAGTGCGGGAGCGAGACCACCATGGACACCCCCTTCGACGTGTGGCTCAACGAGGCCTACACCGTGGATGTCGAGCGGCAGTTCATGGCGGACGCGTTCGATCCGTCCTTCGTGCGGTTGAATCAGCTGGAGAGCATCCGCAACCCGCTGCTCGGACCCCTGGCCATCGAGGACGCCGGCCACGCCGGCCGCATCGTGCGGGAGGGCTTCAACGACCCCGACGAGCTCATCGACGGGGTGACGTATGTCAAGGCAGCGGAAGTCATACGCATGCTCCGCCTGGTGGTGGGAGAGGATCGCTTCAAGGCCGGCAAGACGCTCTATTTCACGCGCTACCGCAACGGCAACGCCACCACGGACCAGTTCTTCCACTGTTTCGAGGAGACCTCGGGCATGTCTCTCGAGCAGTTCAAGCAGGGGTGGCTTTACACCATCGGGTACCCCGCCGTGACGGCCACGAGCCGTTATGATGCCGAGGACAGGCGGTTTCACATCCACTTTCGCCAGGAGGTCCGCGAAGGGCTGAAGCCGTTTCACGTACCCATCGAGCTGGCGCTGGTGGACGAGGGGGGCGGGGACATGGCGGGAACCGCCCGGGTCTTCGAGCTGAGGGATTTCGAGGCCGAGGTGGTCATCGACAACGTGGCGGCGCCTCCGGCCTTCGCGTCCATGAACCGCGGCGCGTCCTTTTACGGAACGTTTCGGGACGACAGCGCGACGTCGAGCTCGCTGCGCAGGCAGGCCCGCCTGGACCCGAACCCGTGCAGCCGGCTCGAGGCCATGCGGCAGCTCACGGACTGGGAGCGGATCAAGCTTCTCGAGCACACGGCGGAGGTCATCAGCCCCGACTGGCTGGTGCTGTACGGGGAAATCCTCGAGGATCGGACCCTGCCTCCGGCCCTGAAAGCTTATTTTCTGCGCATCGATGAACCGCCCCTCAACCGCGGGTACGTCACCTGGGTCCGCGAGCTGGTGCTGGCGAGGGAAAAGCTGATGCTCACCATCAACCGTATGTACCGGGATCGCCTGCTGGAGCACTTCCTGGCCCTCGACACCACCCGGATTCCAGGGAATGCATCGCCGCGCCACGGGATCGAGGACCGCTTCCTCAAGCAGGTGCTCCTGGATCTCATCGCCGTGGACGATTCCCCCGAAAGCCACCACTTGATTCTCGATCATTTTCGAAAGGCCACCACGGCCAACGACCGGGTGGCCGCGCTGCTGGCCCTCAACCGGAGCTCGAGCCCGGCCCGCATCCCGGTCATGGAGGAGGTCTACGTTAAGTGGGTCGGCCACCTGAGCGGCTATGCCAATTATCTGCGGGTGGTTGCGAGCGGAACGTGCGAGGATGTTTTCGACCGCATTGAAGAGGAAAAGAGGCGGCCGACCTTCGACGTGAACATTCCGACCTGGTCCCGGGCCCTGTTCCTTCCCATGGCGGCCAACAACAAGATGGTCTGGACCGATCGTGGCATCCAGTGGCTGGTGGAGACGGTCATCGAGCTGGCCCCCGTCAACGCCACCACCACGAGCCGACTGTTGAACACGTTTCAGCACGTGAACCGCTTGAAGCCCGAGCTGCGGGAGAAGGTGACGGCCTCGCTCCGGCGCATCGTGGAGGAGGTGTCCGAGACCGGGAGTCCCACCATCCACGGCCAGGCCAAAGCCTATCTGGGAGGTTAGATCGTTGAAGATCAGCCGCAATGCCCCCTGCCCCTGCGGCAGCGGCAAAGGGTGCGGGGGAGGTCACCGGGTGTTGAAGAGCTGGATCAGCACCTCGTTCTTTCCTCCTGGCGCCAGGTCTGTTTCCACAGTGAGCACGGTCTGCATGCGAGCCCCCGGCGGCAGGTCCTCCAGTCGAGGAGTGATCTCAAGCCTGTACCCGTTTTGGCCCTCGATGGGATGCTGAGTCACGGTGATGAGCTTCTCGTCGTGGTTGAGCCTGGTGATCTGGAAAGGCTTGCCGGTGTTGCCGCTCACCACCACGCTGCCCGACCTGGCCGGCTGCTGGGCGGACATCTTCCCGATGAAGAGTGTTTTGGGGTTGACGCTGACCTCCCCTTCGACGGCTCCGGTGATCCGGATCGTCACATAGGGCTTCTGGGGCAGATCCGTGTGAAGCCACAGGGCTCCCGAGTAGTCGCCCTCCTTGACGAGATTGGAGACCTTGAGGCGATACTTCTTTCCCTCTTCCACGGTCTCCAGTTCATGGGCCACCCGGCCCTCAAGGTTGCTTTGGGTGTGTGTGATGCGAAAGGGGAAGGGGCCCCCGACGAGCTCGATGGTCTTCGGCTCGAGCTTTCCCGCCCTGCCCCGGAAGGAGAGCGTGTTTGCGGGCAGAGCTTCGATGAGGGTTCGGACGGTTCCCTGCATGACCAGCTCAAGCTGCGGTTTATGAGGATCGTTGCACTTGACCGTGGTGATTTTCCTCACCTTGCCCTTGTATCCTGAAAGGTTGACTTCCAGACGAATCTGTCCCTTCCCGCCGGGAGGGATCGCCCGATCGAAATGGGCGACGGCGCAGCCTCAGTCTGGGCTCACCTTGGTGATGGTGAGCTCACCGGTGCCCCTGTTTTCGACAATGAAGTCGTGTAAAACCTTGGATCCCTCATTCACCTCGCCGAAGTCATGGTTGTTTTCAGAGACCAGGATGGAAGGGCCCCCCAGGGAGCCTGCCGCGACCAGAAGATGCCCCTGAAGATGGTTTGCGGAAGCCGATCCCCAGGACAGCCAGGCGGCCAGAAGCACCATCATCAGAACCTTCGGCCGCCGTCCGACATTGAACGGAAAGCCTCGCATTCGCCGTTATCCTCCTTGAGTTGTGCTGCCCGTTGAGCCGACTGAAGTCCACGCTCCATTGATGGGTGAACATATCAGGTCGGGCTCTTGTTGGGCCAACATTTTATCACGAAATGCCCACAAAGGGCCTCATGACAAAGTACAGGCCCAGCAGGCCAATGGCCGCCCCGGCGCACTTCCTGAACCACTGGCTGCCTTCGTGGAAGGAGCTGCTCTCGAGAAGCCTCCTCACGGTGGCCGTGGAGCTTCCCGCCACGGCAATGGGGATGCAGTGGCCGATGCCGAAAAGGACGATGTAGAGGATGCCGATCAGGATTTTCTGCTGGATGGTGATGATGGCCAGGATGGGTGCGATGAAGCCGAAGGTGCAGGAGCCGGAGAGAATTCCGTAGGCCAGGCCGAGGACAAAGGCGCCAAGCATCCCCTTGACCTTGATGCGCCCCATGAGGCTCCCCGACATGGAGCATTGGGAGACGCCCCACATGTCCAGGGCCACCCAGATGAGGATGGCACCGACCAGAATGGTCCAGTAGGGACCCACTTCCCCGAGCATGCGTCCCAGGAGCGAGCAGACGATGCCCACCAGGGCTATGCTGAGAAAGAGCCCGGTGCTGAAGATCCCGGCGTATGCCGCGGCGTCCCGGGCCTTGAGGGCCTTCTCCTGGCCGGCCACGTAGCCCACGATGAGGGGAATCGACGCGATGTGGCACGGACTGAAGGCCACGCTCACCATTCCCCAGAGAAAACAGCCCACGGCGGCAACGACCACACCGCCCATCATCCAGCCGTTGATGGTGAGAAATATTTGTTCGAACATTCGCCCTCCTGCTCTGAAAAGTTTCAAGTTTAACGTTTCAAGTTTCAAGTTAAAACCAGCCCTTCGCGGGCCTTTTCATCGCTTCCAGTGTTTCGGGAAATCGCGGGGAGCTTCGTGATTCAGATGCGCCCGGCACCGTCCACGACAACGGCAGGCCTATTCCACCCCCAGCTTCTGGAGCACGGCCACGATGCTCTTCTTGTCCATGAAGCCCTCGTGGCGCATGACCTCCCTGCCTTCCTTGTCATAGAAGATCTGGGTCGGTATGACGCGGAGCCCGAACCTCTGGGCTTTATCCCTGTGCTTCCAGACATCGATGAAGAAAATGGCGGCCCTGCCGGTGTCATGGTACTCTTTTTCGAGCTCCTCCATGATGGGGGCCATCATCTTGCAAGGAACGCACTCCTTGGCTCCCACGTCCACCATGGTGACCTTCCCCTTGACGGGCACGTCGGGCACTCCCGAAGGCTCATTGGCACTGCAGGAAACCCCGCACAGGCCAAGCACCACCGCCAGAGCCAGGATTGCTGTCATGATCCCAACACGAGCATTTCCTTTCACCATCGTCTCCTTCAAACGGCTCATACTTGTACGTTTTCCTTTCTGATGATCGAGAAGATCTCCTGGATTGTGCTCGAGAGGACCTCTCATGGGGGGCTTGAAGACATTCGATGCATGGAGGTGCCAATGGACCACTTCACCATCCTTGCCTGTCCCAACTCCGGCTGCCTCGCATGCCATCCCGTCAGGAGACCGATGTCTCCAGTTTCTCTTTCAGCTCGGGTGTCAGGATCTCGCGACAATCCAGCTGATATTGCGTCGCCCTTTCCTGAATCTCGCTTTCGATCTCCCGTTCCCCACCTTGCTGATTCGAAGCATGCCGTCTCCCGGCGAATGCGGCTTCCTTTCGTCCGCGCTTTAAGGCAGTTCTCGTGCCATCGAGCACCTCCTGTCGTCAAAAATTGGAAAACCTTCGCCAAGGGGCTGTATGAAACCCCCGGGCTTGTGCAGTGGCAGGTGCTGGTGATCGATGTGGCATCCGGCAGAAAATGTCGAGGGCATTTGAATAGATCTGAAAGTAAACCATTGAAATAACAGTAGTTTACATCAATCCGACCGAACGTGGGAGTTGCGGACGCTGTTCGACAATATTGTCGAGCCACTTGGGGGTTTCTTTGCACCGTTTTCCTTGGTTACAGTCATGATATAAAGTACGGGTTCAAGTGAGTATGGGCTCAAGTGAAACGAGCCCGCGAAAGAGAATGAGAAGGAGATTGAGTGAATCGACCGTATCACAGGGAAATCGA
>JALOOX010000083.1 GCA_025454175.1 Syntrophobacteraceae bacterium
AGGCCGACCACTACCGAGGCATAGTCGCCCCCCGCGCGGGGGCGTGGATTGAAACATTAAAACCGGCGGGACTGACGACAGCTTCGTCGAGTCGCCCCCCGCGCGGGGGCGTGGATTGGAACAAGACCTGACCCTTCGATGCTCGTGCAGGGTCGAGATGTGCCTTCTGGTTGCGTGGCTCACTCGAAGCCACTTCCCCGGGCGAGCTCACGGGACGGAAGTCTTCCATCAATCGACGGTCGTTGGTCACGGCGTCCTCGGAGACGGCGGTGTCGGGCCCATTCTTTCAAGGAGGCTGTTAGCAAGCGACTCAAAGTCCTTGCAGGCAGCCTGGACGGCCTGCGCATGGCTTCCGATGGCTCCGTCGGCGGGCGTGAGATGAAAGATCGGTTTGCGTGCCTCGTGCCCCAAGGGTATCAAACTGCGATAGTGCTTCAACGTGGCGAGGCATTGCTCATCCTGAGACGGCGAAGCGGCGGTTGTGGAATCCTGGAGCACGGCCTCGTGATAGACGGTCGGCATCCGATTGACCCATTTGTCATAGGCCTTGACCGGCCGGCTAAGCCTCACGCCGTGCTGTTGAACAATATACCCCAGCGGCTTCATGCGCCCTTGCGGAAGGGCAAAATCGGGAGATCTCCAGTTGTCCAGGCGTCTTCTCCAGAGATCGCGCCACGTGCGAAGGGTCGGTCCGAGGTTCTTCAAGCCTTGCAGCGAAAATAGATCGGCTCCCAAGGGGATCGCAACGTAATCGGAAGCGATGAGGGCCGACCGGTTGAGGGCCCCGAGGTTGGGACCAACATCCACAAGGATCATGTCAGCGCCAACCTTTTCCGCCGCCATTTGGGCGACCTGCCAAAAAGCCGTGAGGATGCGAAAGGGACGGTACAAATTGGCGTCTCCCATGCTGTCCGGCCAGGCATCGGACAAGGTATCCTCGAACGAGGAGAGGGCCACATCCCCGGGCATTAGATAGAGCCCCTGCGTCACCTTTTCGGCTCTTCCGTGACTCGAGTCCCTCGTCCCTCAGAGAAAGCGGCCATTTCTGGCTCATCGAGGATCAGCGTGAAGATTGTTCCCTCTCCCTCAGGGAAGATGCTGGGGTGAGGGGGAGATCTTGATTCTGCCCCCCCTCACCCCAACCCTCTCCCCCCAAAGGGTGGAGAGGGAGTCACCCTCGCGCTAATCAACGATGATCCCCATTTCTTCGGTATTGGCACAGAGCTCATCCGAAACCACCTTACCCCCGAGTGTTCGGGGGTGCGCGCAGGACGATCCTATGCTTGAGGGCATAGGTCAAACCTGCCAGATACATCCATGCAAAACGAACCTATCCGGCCATGTGCAATCCGCTGGAATTCCAGAACTGCTCCTTTGCACGGCCCGACTCGCCTTGATGCCTGGTCCCAGGCTCGCCCTACCCTGTATTCCGTCGAGTACCATTGCCTGCTCTGAAAAGTTCCTGGTTTCTAGGAGGCTGTCCGAGAACACCTCGTTGTCATTTCGAACGAAGCGTAGCGAAGAGAGAAATCTCGAAAAGTCGAGGTGTTACTGCGAGCGAGATTTCTTGTCGCTCGAAATGACAGTTCTCGGACAGCCTCCTGGTCTCTGGTTCCTTGGCTGCACCCCCTTTTCATTGCTTAGGGTGCTCCAGGGGGGCACGAGGAACTGCTCCCAAAAGTGCCCGATATCGATTGCCAAACCGCATGCATGGGCATACGTTGTTTTCACGACCCCCATCCCCCATCCGTGAGGTGAGGGAGATGCTGGAAACCAGTGTGGTTGAGATGCGGAAGCGCATCAAGCATTATTGGTTCATCGAAGATCAGCGTGAAGATTGTTCCCTCTCCCTCAGGGAAGATGTTGGGGTGAGGGGGAGATCTTGATTCTGCCCCCCCCTCACCCCAACCCTCTCCACCCTTTGGGGGGAGAGGGAGTCACCCTCACGCTAATCAACGATGATCCCCATTTCTTCGGTATTGGCACAGAGCTCATCCGAAACCACCTCACCCCCGAGTGGTCGGGGGTGCGCACAGGACGATCATATGCTTGAGGGCATAGGTCAAACCTGCCAGATACACCCATGCAAAACGAACCTATCCGGCCATGTGCAATCCGCTGGAATTCCAGAACTGCTCTCCTTTGCACGGCCCGACTCGCCTTGATGCCTGGTCCCAGGCTCCCTCTACCCTGTATTCCGTCGAGTACCATTGCCTGCTCTGAAAGGTTCCTGGTTTCTGGTTTCTAGTTTCTGGCTGCACCCCCTTTTCATTGCTTAGGGTGCTCCAGGGGGCACGAGGAACTGCTCCCAAAAGTGCCCGATATCGATTGCCAAACCGCATGCATGGGCATACGTTGTTTTCACGACCCGCATCCCCCATCCGTGAGGTGAGGGAGATGCGGGAAACCAGTGTGGTTGAGATGCGGAAGCGCATCAAGCATCATTTCGACGCAGTGGAAAAGGGTGAGGTGGTGCGTGCTTGCGGAAACGGCAAACCGGTTGCCGAGATCCTGCCCTTGACGCAGCGGGAGGGTTCCCGGAAGCGAGATGGATGGCTTGAGTCTCGGAAGGTTTTCAACCTCATCGAGCATGATTCAACAGCATGGCCGGCCATCCGGGGTGTCGCCTGCTTGGGTCGGACAGTGCGGGCTGGAAGGAAGAAGAACCATGAAGGAGTGCTCCCATTGCCTGCATCCGGGGAGGGCCGGGGACACCGATGCCGTCGCCGAGGGGCTCGTACATGAGGTCGAGGCCCTTGTGGCCGAGCTGCATCCGGGGAAGCCGAGGGGCAGACCCGTCACCCTGGACAGCGCCCTGGATCGCGAGCTGGGTCTGGACAGTCTGGCGCGGGTTGAGCTGCTCGCACGGGTTGAGCACCGATTCGGAGTGAGCGTTCCCGAACGGGTGTTTGCGGACGCTGAAACATTGCGGGACCTGATGCGGGCTGTCCGCGCGGCCGAAACCGTCAGGCCGGCCACGCGGGTCGTCGAAGCTGTCGCGATCCAGCCTGACGATGCCGTCAGTCCGCCACATGGGGCTCAAACCCTGGCCGATGTCCTGAGCTACCATGCGGCGAGCCGGCCGGACCGCCCGCATATTCGGCTCTACAGTGACGAAGGGGAGAGCGAGATCATCACCCACCGGCGCCTCAGGGACGGGGCGACCGCGGTGGCCGCCGGCCTGCAGCAGCTCGGGGTCCGGATGGGAGAGCCGGTGGTCATCATGCTGCCCACCGGCCCCGATTATTTTCTGGCATTTTTCGGGGTGCTTCTGGCTGGTGGGATTCCCGTTCCCATATACCCTCCGGCGCGACTGTCCCAGATCGAGGATCACCTCCGCCGAAATGCGGGCATCGTTTCCAACTGCGGCGCCCTGACCCTCATCACCTTTCCGGAGGCCAGGAAGCTGGCTCACCTGCTCAAGTCGCTCGTGGTCTCGCTGGAGAATGTCGTGACGGTGCCCCAGCTCGGGCTCGGCCCCGGTGTCTTCCGCGAGCCGACGCTCACCGGCCGAAGCACCGCATTCCTTCAGTACACTTCCGGGAGTACGGGAAGCCCCAAGGGCGTGATCCTCACCCACGACAACCTTCTGACCAACATTCGCGCCATGGGCGAGGCTGTTCAGGTGCGACCCACCGACGTCTTTGTCAGCTGGCTGCCCCTCTATCACGACATGGGGCTCATCGGTGCCTGGCTGGGCAGCCTGTATTTCGCCATTCCACTGGTGATCATGTCTCCCCTGGAGTTCATCGCCAGGCCCCAGCGCTGGTTGTGGGCCATCCACCGGTTTGGCGGCACGCTCTCGGCGTCCCCGAATTTCGGCTACGAGCTCTGCTTGAAAAGGCTCGGGAATGAGGACCTGTCGGGTCTCGACCTGGGCTCCTGGCGCGGAGCCTTCAATGGGGCGGAGCCGGTGAGCCCGTCCACTGTGGAGCGGTTCTGCGAGCGCTTCAAGGAGTATGGATTCCGCCGAGAGGCGCTGATGCCGGTCTACGGGCTGGCGGAGAGCGCGGTGGGACTGGCCTTCCCTCCCCTGGACCGTGGGCCGGTGCTGGACGTGATTCAGCGTGAGCCCTTCGTGCGCGATGGCGTTGCCGTTCCCGCGGAAGCCACCGACACCCGGACCCTCTGTTTTGCCGCCTGCGGGCGTCCCCTTCCCGGTCACGAGGTCCGGATTCTGGACGACTCGGGGCGGGAGCTTCCCGATCGGCACCAGGGGCGGCTCCAGTTTCGCGGTGGCTCGTCGACCGGCGGCTATTTCCGCAACCCGGAGGAAACGGAGCGGTTGTTCGACGGTGACTGGCTGGGCTCGGGGGATCTCGCCTACATCGCCGAAGGCGATATCTACATCACGGGCCGCACGAAGGATCTCATCATCCGCGCCGGCCGCAACATCTACCCGCAGGAAGTGGAAGAGGCGGTGGGCGACGTTGCAGGGATTCGCAAGGGGAGCGTGGTCGTTTTCGCGTGTCATGACCTCCGGTCGGCAACCGAGCGGTTGGTCATCGTCGCGGAGACGGCTGAAACGGAAGAGGAGCGTCTGCACGACCTGCGGCGTCGCATCGGAGAGGTGGCCACCGACCTCCTGGGGATGCCGGCCGATGAGATTGTCCTCACCGGCCCCAGGACCCTGCTGAAGACTTCCAGCGGAAAGATCCGGCGGTCGGCCAACCGTGAGGCCTACGAGGACGGATGGCTGGGAAAATCCGAGGGGCCCCCCTGGCGCCAGATGGCGCGCATTGCCCTCGATGGCGCGAAGCCGAGAGTCCGCCGCATGCTTCGGAATGTGAGGGAGGGGCTTTATGCCGCCTACGTGTGGGGCCTGTTCGGCCTGGCCACCCCCCTGGCCTGGGTGTCCATCGTGACCCTGCCTCGCCCATCCTGGTGCTGGGCCGTGGCCCGCGGCTCGGCGCGGTTCCTGGCATGGGCTTCGCGCGTCCCCATCTCGGTCCATGGGCTGGAGAATCTGCCGTCCAGGGGGCCATGCGTTCTGGTGGCGAATCATGCGAGCTACCTGGACAGCCTCGTGCTCACCGCGGCGATCCCGCGCCCATTGAGCTTCGTGGCCAAGGGAGAGCTGGCTCGGAAGCTCATCACCCGGTTGCCCCTGAAGCGACTCGGGGCCCATTTTGTCGAGCGCTTCGACAAGGAAAAGGCCATCGAAGATGCCCGCCGCATCGGAGACCGGTCGGGAGACGAGCGCCCCCTGGTGTTTTTTGCGGAAGGGACCTTCACACGGGTCCCCGGGCTGCTTCCCTTCCACATGGGGGCTTTCCTGAGTGCCGCCGAGCGATCCATGCCGGTCGTGCCCATCGCCATTCGAGGAACCCGATTCATTTTGCGCTCGGACTCCTGGTATCCGAGGCGGGGCGCGATTCGAATCACGGTTGGGGAGCCCGTCGCGCCGCACGAGGCCGCGGCGGGATCGGGCGGGGGCACCTGGGCTGTCGCCCTGGCGCTTCGCGATTCAACCCGCGCGTTCATTCTGCAACATTGTGGCGAACCGGACCTGAGCCATGAAAGATGGCCGGACCTTGGTAAACAGGGCAAGGTGTGAAAAACGAAGTGCGCGCAAGTGGTGAAAGGAGGATCCGCAGGCTCGCCGGCTGTCCGTTGTTGATTGATGACTCAAGACCCCTTTGTTTGTATTGGATGGAGGTGAAACATGAGGTTTCTGGCGAGGGTGCCCGCGCTGTTTTTTTGCATGATGCTTGCCGGGGTTAGCCCCGTTTGGGCTCACGATGTCGGTTGCCTGGACACGACCTTCAAACTTCTGAGCCCCAACGATTCCGTCTGCGTCTCGGCTTTCGAGGATCCGAAAGTGCCTGGCGTCACGTGCCATATCAGCCAGGCTCGAAAGGGTGGCTGGGGCAGCGTGGTGGGGCTCACCGAAGACCCCTCGAGGTTCTCCATCGCCTGCCGGCAGACCGGCCCCATCTCATTGCCGGACAAACTGCCCGACCAGGAGAATGTCTTCAGCGAGAAGACCAGCATCTTCTTCAAGAACACCAAGGTCGTCCGCATGCTCGACAAGAAGCACAACACCCTGGTCTACGTGGCCATAAGCAGGAAGATCGTTGAGGGAAGTCCTCAGAATTCCATCTCGACGGTGCCCATCATGCCCTGGGGTGGAAGGTAATGCTGTTGACTCAACGTCACTCCGGCGAAGGCGGGGGTCCAGGGTCCTTGAAAGGCCTGGATTCCCGCCAGAAACATGCGGGAATGACGTTCGACGTCCCCTCCAGAGGGGTGAACATTTCATGCCTCCCGCTTAAGTCAACAGCATTGGGGGTGGAAGGTGGGCCGCTCCGAGAGGTTTCAAGTTCAAGGTTTCAGGTTGAAAAGCTTCATTTTCTCACCGCAAGGGCGCAAAGGTCGCAACGGGTCCATTTCCGTCCTTCTTTGCGCTCCTCGCGCCCTTGCGGTGAATTGAGAAAAGAAAGATCCAATCCTTAATCAGTGTGCTCCGCCACCTTTTTGGATCGCCCGGCTCCGGCCCGTTTTCTTCCAGGCACCGCTTTTTGGATCGGCTCGGTCGAGGGTGCCTCCGCCGCGGCGACCTGCTCGACCTTGGCCTGTTTTCTGGATTCAAGGTAATTCAGCAGCTTTTCCGGCAGCCCCCGTTTCTTTGCCGCCTTGCTGCGAGCCTTCGTGAGCGCCTTGGCCGAAAGGGGCTGTTTCATTGCAAATCCCCATTTCTTCTTGTATTCCTTCGGGGTCAGGCCGTGGGCCGCCAGGTGCTTTGCCGTGAGCTGTCTCATCTCCGTGCAGCATTCGAGACAGACGATCTTGTTTTCCTGGATGGAGTCCTTGGGATCCATCAATTGAGGGGCTTCTTGACCTATAACCGCTTCTCCCGACGGTATATCGCCAAGATTCAAGTCCTGTGATTCCGCGCTCCTCATGTTGGTGAGAGCGCAAAACACATCCTTCAGCGATGCAACAATCTCATCGGAAGACATGGAGCTCTTTGAAGCCTGGGCCTGAACGATTTCGGCTGCCATTTCCACTAGTCTCTTGCTCATTTGATAAACCTCCGGGCCGTGTCTTGGCTCATTGAATCTCTTTCGCCCGCACTCTATTCCACCTAAAAGTGCAAGCTAAAGCACCATTACATATTACATCTTAAAAAATGAAAAATCCACGGATAAGCTTTCCATTGATCGGTCACCTTCTCGCATATCTTAATCATTTGATCAAGTCATCTCGAAAAATCATTCCTCATGATGCTGCCGAACCGGATTCACGGAAAGCAGTACACCTTTCGTCAATCTTTCATTTGGAGTGGAGTTAAGCTGAATCATTCAAATGGCGGGGAGCAACAGAGGGGCAGAAAACAATCGTTATGGCTTCTTGAGTCTATGCAGTCCGGTGGCTGCATCATGAGGGGCCGGCATCACTCTATGCCAGTATGCAAAAGGCCGTGATGCTGGTGAAGAACTTCCCGGGGTTTCCGCCAGGCCTTCGGGCGGGCATGAAGCCCGCCCGAAGGCCTGGCATCCATTTGTTGCAGGGGCGGGCTTCATGCCCGCCCGTATCGCGCGGCTTAAGTCAACAGCATTGCCGGAGGTGGTCATGCCTCAGTCTGGATGCCCTGCGTCATGCTGCTCACCGCGAACCTCTTACTCAGCTTGCTCTTTTTCCAGCACTTCCCTGACCCAGCCCAATGCCGCGATCATATTGGGGAATCCCGTCGTGGTCAAAGCCAGCAGGACGCTTTGGATGATTTCCTCCGGTGTGGCGCCCGCCGCGAGGGCCTTCCTGGTGTGCGATCGGACGGCTCCCTGGGAGTTGGCGCCGATGGCAATGCCCAGCTTCACCAGGTCCTGAACTTTTTGATCCAAGGGACCGGCCGCTCGACAGGCCAGGCCCAGCTGCTGGTACTTTTCGGTGATGTCCGCGTATTGCTGGCGAAACTTATCATAGATTTCGGGCAGATACATGGCTCCTCCTTTATCCTCGCGGGTTTCTGGATTCCCTCGGTCCCGTGTGAGGGATAATGCAATCAATGAGGCAACCGGCCCGCAAGGTCAAACCGAAAATGCGCCATGGGAGAGATTCCCGCGATGGAGAGGACCAGATCCTTGCCGTCTTCCCGATCCCGGCGCTTGGCCGGAGGTCCTCCGGACGAGAACGAAGACGGGCTTTCAAGAGTACAACTTCACGGAATGAAATGCCCATTTCGTCACTCGTCATGCCGGCATCCAGTCCTTTTCCGTGGATTCCGGCCAAGGCTTGTCCCGGCAGGTTCTGAGCCGGGAGACCGCCGGAATGACGACTCGAGCGTGTGGATAACCCGTCGGGGACCCCGGTTCACACCTTCACCAGCTTGACCTGGCTCTGGTAGAAGACGGCGCTTCCCCCCACCGTGTCCACCAGGCCCGTGTTTTTCAGAACCGGGTCCACCCGCATGGCGGCATTGGCATGGACTCCCGTGGCGCGGCGTGGGTCCGCGGTGACGGTCTGGCCGTCGATGACAACGCTGCCGGCGCCGTAGGCCCAGTGACCGTGCCCCAGAGAGAAGGCCACGACTCCCGGCCGGAGGCCCTCCAGCACCCGGATGTGCCCGATCATCGGGTTCCGCCGCCCATGGCCGAGATCCCAGATGCCTTCCTCGTTGGAGGCCGACGTCACCCGGACCCGGTCCCCGGGATGCAGGTTCAGCCTGGCGGCGTCCAGTGAGGATATTTCGATGGTATTTTCGGGATACAGGGCCTGCAGCCAGTAATTGCCGCCCGTGCGGCTCTTGGTCTGCGAAATGGTCTTGTAGGTGATGAGGGTCATGTCGAAGCCCCGGGCTTCGTCCTCGATCTTCTTCCCCGTGCAGTCGCAAGGTCCGTCGATGAAGACCGCGTGGCCGATGTACGGTTCTCCCGTCATGGAATGTTTGGTGGTTACGAACTTGTCGAAGTAGAGTCCCACGAGCTTCCCGTACCTGTTGGTGAGCTTCCCGTCCTTGTAGGCCTGGGCATAGCCCTGAAAGCGGCCGCCGCGATTGAGGACGGTGACGACGCAGGGCCACATCTCCTCTCCGACCGCGGCCTTCCAGCGGTTTGCGTCGAAGACCGTCGGCGGAAGGTGTCTTCGGGCCTTCTCGAAGATCTGGATTTCCTCCGGCGAGGCGGGCTTCACTTTCTCGGAGCCGTCGGGCTTGTCGCCGTAGGCCACGTTGGCCACCATGCGGAGGTAAAGGTCCTCTTCCCGCTTCAGGTGGAGCCCCGGCCCGAAGCCGTTTTCGCCGAACCCCGCAAGCTTCAGGCGCTCGGCGACGGCCAGCACGAGGGATTCCAGGGAAAGGGGCATCTGCTCGCCGAAGACCGTGACGGTGTCGGTCTGGGGAGGAGCCGCCGGCTGGCGGAAGGGCGCCACCTTGGGCGTGACGGACGGGTGCGCCCCCGAGAATTCCCACCGCTCCAGGTAGGTGAGGTCGGGGAAAATGTAGTCGGCGTACATGGTCGTCTCGCCCACGACGATGTCCGACGCGAAGATGAGGGGGATCTTCTTCGGGTCGGAGAGGATCTCGACCAGTTTGTGGCCCGCCGGGAGGGCGTAGACCGGGGAGCCCATGTAGAGCAGCAGTGCCTTGATGGGATAGGGATAGGCGTCCCCCATGCTGGGGATCACTTCCTGGTAGATGTCGCTCGAGAAGGGGTACCAGACCCTCCTGGAGGGAAATCCCTCGAACAGGGTGGTCTTGTCGTAGACGGCCTCGTGCCGGATGATGGAGATCCCCCACGGTCTCAGCTTGCCGCTCTGCTTTCCGAGGTCGAAGGGCATGCCCTGCTTGCTCCCCAGGAGGTCGTGGCCCGTGGCCTTGGCGAGCCCTCCCATGTAGTCGTGGTTACCGATGAGGACGTTCACCATCATCCAGGAAAGGACGTTGTAGAACCCCGAGGTGTGCTGGGAGACGCCCCGGTGCATGTCGACGGCGGCCTTCCTGCCGTGGCTCGTGAATTCGCGGGCTAGGTCGGCGATGTCCTTTTCCTTGAGCCCCGCGATCTCCGCCCACTGGCCCAGGGGCTTCTCCGCCGCCGTCTCCCTGTAAATCTGGAGAACGCTCTTCACCTTGATGCCGTTGACCTCGGCATCGACCAGCAGATCGCCCTTCACGGGCGTCTTTTCATCGTTGGGGTCCAAGGTGACGGGGGCACCTTCCCGGAGGACCACGAAAGGATCGAAATCCCACTCACCGCTTTCCTTCCTGGGCCGCTTTTCGACCGCCACGCCCAGGTCCGACCCCCGGAGATACGGGCCGGGACTGCCGTCGGGTCTGAGCTTCACGAGCCAGGCAGCCTGGGTCCAGGTGGGCTCGCCGTCCCCCGTTGCCGCCGCCTTATTGGCGTTGGCCAGGTATCTGGCGTTGTAGCGATTGTTTTCGATGATCCACTGGATCATGCCCATGGCCACGGCGGCCACGCCGTTGGGGCGCACGGGCAGCCACTTCCAGGCTCGCGAGGCCGTCTTCGAGCACCTCGGATCGATGACGGCGATCTTCATGCGCCCGTCGATCATCCCCTCGGTGATCTTCTGGACCCGCAGCGGGGGACCGTAGTTGGCCTCGTAAGGGTTGGCCCCCACGAAGATGATGAATTCCGCGTTGCCCGTGTCCGCCTGCCAGTAGAACTTGCTGCCCCCCGTGAACTTCCCCTCGGTGAACTGGTCGCTCATGGCCTTGCAGGTGAAGTAAAGGGACCCCTGGCAGACGGTGGTGTGGCCGTGGGCGTTGACCGTGCCCAGGGCGCTCCCGACGAACCGCTTCAAAAGATCGCTGCGCCCCGCCTTGAGTCGGCCCCAGTTGAGGCAGAACTGGTTGTTTTTCGGGCCGAGGTCGGGATGATCCGGGTCGATCAGGTATTGAAGGTTGGCGGCGTGCTTGGTCTTGAAGGCTTCCGGCGTCATCTTCTTCGATGCCACCAGCGCCGCGTCGTCCTCCAAATCCTTGAGCAGCCCGGGATCCCTCAGGACGCAGATGTCCTTGAGTCCCTCCACCGGGCCTTCGCCGAACAGGTCACCGCCCTCCACGATCTCCCTGACGGCGTCCTCGAAGGGGATGGTCTTCCACTTGTTCTCGCCGCGCTTCCCCGCCCGCTTGAGCACCTTCACCAACCGATAGGGGTCGTAGAGGGCCTGGATGCCGGCCTGCCCCTTGGGGCAGATCCCGCCCTCGATGGTGGCGGCCTCGGCCAGCGGCGTGTCATAGGGAATGTGCGGGGTGAGGGTCCATGGACTGTAGGGATTGCCGTCGATCTTCTCGACTCTCCCGTCCACGATCTTGACCTTGATGCCGCAGTTGGTGTTGCACTGCTGGCAGACGGAGTGGATCTGGTTTTCGGGAAGGTGGTGGACGTAGGCGTTGTCCTTCATGCCGACGGCGTTGGAAGCCGCCCAGGCCGACCCGTTCCCCTGGTCCTGGATGAAGCGTCCGAGGGCCGTCGCCGCGGCCAGGGAGCCTCCCAGCAGGGCCGAGCATTTCAGGAAATCGCGCCGTTCCATTTCCACCCAGGGGTGATCCGCTTTTCGCTCCGCGCTTTTACTGGACATTCTCGAAACCTCCTCTCTGAGAAGAGATGACCGGCAACCAACGCGTTCCCAGCAGGAAGGTCACGAGTCCCAGGGAGACGACCCAGAGACTCACCAGCCATTCGTTCAGGTTGGGCGTGTAGTGTGTTCTCAACCGGTCGTGATAGAAGGTGTACTCAAGCCCCTCGAGCTTGTAGACAGCCAGGTCGGGAATCACGAAGTTGAAGCGGACGGCGATGAAGGTGATCACGATGAGAAACGATGCCCAGGCCACGGCCCTCGGGTTGTGGGGCATTGCCGTGAGGAGAATCAGGGGAACGAGGCTTCCGATCAGGACGTGCACGATCCAGAAAGTCCACCAGTAAGGCCCCTTGGAGATGAGGTCGAGGCTCGCCACCACGCTGGGCACGCCCGCCTGGTAGCCCACGAAAAACTGCAGCACCTCGAGGAACTGGAAGACCACGAGGACGAAAAGGACGGCCCGCCCGAGGCTGGTGACCAGTTCGTCGTCCCGCATGTAAATGTGGGTCAGAAACGTGATGAGGGCGCCGCCGGAAAGGAGGGCGGCCATGATGAAAAGCAGCGGGGTGAAGGCGCTGTTCCAGATGGGGCGATTCATGAGGATGGCGAAGAAGGCTCCGTTCATTCCGTAGAAGAGGAGCCCCACGGGCAGGCTGATCATGGAGAGTACGTGGACCCGGTGCTCATCCCTGCGATGGTCGGATTCGCCGTAGCTCGTCTTTCCGAACGAGAGCAGCCGGTAAAGGGCTTGGCCCGGCCGATTCCCGTCGTTGGCCCAGGCGATGATGTCCTCTCGAACCAGGAAGTAAACCTTGAGGGTGTAGATGAGCCCCATGGCATTGAACAGAATGAACATCCAGGTCATGAAGGAAGTGAAGCTCGGGCTGATGAGGAAGCGATAGATCCGCGTCATCTGCCCGAGGTCCAGCGTGATGAAGAGCACTTCGCAGAGGAGGGCGATGAGGACCGTGAAGGCGGAGAGCCGACCGATCTTTTCGAAGCGCTTCATTCCGAAAAGGTAGGTCAGCATGGTGATGAGGAAGGCTCCTGCCGAAAGGCCCAGGAAAAACAGGTAGAAGGCCACCCAGAGCCCCCAGGGCACGTAGGAGCCGAAGGCTACCGGCTTCAGTCCGTACATGAGCCGCTCCAACAGTCCCCACGCACCGACGATCAGCCCGATGACGGCCACGGCAAACAAGGCGTTGAACGATTTTTGAGACATGGCTTCATCCTTTTCTCAGATGAGATAATAGACGGCGGGTTTGGTGCCGAGCTCCTCCTTGAGGCGGTGGATGCGCGGTGAGCCGAGGAGGGTGAAGACCAGGCTTTCCGGGTCCTTTCGATCTCCGAAGAATGTCGCGCGCCCCACGCAGGTGGTGACGCAGGCCGGCAGCATCCCGACGGCCAGCCGGTGAAGGCAGAAGTGGCACTTCCTCGCGTTCCCGATGGGAGATCCCCGGCCCCGCTCGGGCCATTTCTTGCCGTATTCGGTGGCCGGCTTGTTCTCATAGCCTTCGGCGGCGGCCTTGCGTCCGAGGAGCTTCCCCGGCATGTCCGGTGTCTTATCGGTGTAATACTCCCCGAAGTCCGAGGTGCGGGCTGAATAGGGACAGGCCACCAGGCAGTAGCGACAGCCGATGCAGCGGTCGTAGTTGACCACCACGACCCCCTGTTCATCGATGTGCGTGGCCGAGACGGGACAGACCTTGGTGCAGGGCGGGTTCTGGCAATGCATGCAGGGCCGGGGGAGGAAGCGTCGGCGCACGTACGGGTACTTGCCGATCTCTTCCTCGAGGACGGGCCGATACACGACGCCCGGCGGGAGCTTGTTCTCGGCCACGCAGCCCAGGGTGCAGGCGTGGCAGCCGATGCACTTGCCCACGTCGATGACCATGGTCCACCTGATGTCCGACGGTTTCCTGGTCGCCGCCCGCTTGAGGTCGCGCTGCATGCGCAGCAAATGGTCTTCAACCGGTAAATTCGTGCTCATGCTCGTGTCCTTTCGCTGTTGACCTGATCTGAGCGGTTAGTCTTTAGCGATTAGCTTTTGGCAAAATATCAGTAACTTATGCTTTGGAGATCTTTTCCCGCCAGGTCTGGATCCGTTGCCATTGTAGTGGCTCGGGCTCAGGGCGACGCCCTGGACCGCGGCTCCCCGGCCGAAATGCTCTTGAGCCAGAACAGCAGCTCGTCTTCGTCCACGGGCTTGCTGAGGCACGCCGAAATGTGGGCTCTCATGGCCTCTTCCAGCTCGGGGTGAAACGTGCGGCTGGAGATCCCAATGATGCACAGCTCGGGGTTCTCGCGGCTCAGCTTGCGGATGAAACGATTGTCGACCGGCACGCTGTCCAGGTCCAGTATGAGGGCGTCGCAGAGGCTCTCCCGGATATGGCTGACCAGTCCGGACGTTGTCTCAGATCGGGTCGTCCGGTAATGATTGCGCTCCAGGACGCGGCACAGCTCCTGCTGCTCCTGAAGGTCGGCGGCGACGACGGCAATGGTCTTTTCCTTGTGCATCCGGCAGACCTTCTAATGAGGATGGGGTGGTTTCCAGGTTCGACCTCGCCGGCATCAAGGGCAAGCTCCGTGCCCGATGGGGCAGCTCCAGGCGCGGAGCGGTTTTCCGGATTTCCCGAGGGGTGCGGAGGAGCGTCTGCGGAGATCCTTGGTGTCCAAAAATCGGTCACATGATTCTCATTTTTGCAGATAATAGAGTAAAAGCAATAGGTTGTCTGGTGTCCGGATGTCGGTCACCATCCAGCGTGGCGGAGCACGGAGGAGCGATCCTCAGTGCGTCATGGGGCGGGTGATGCCGTACCGCTTGAGTTTTTCATAGAGCGTGCTGCGGCTGATGCCGAGACGCCGTGCAGCCTCCTTCTTGTTCCAGCCGCATTCCTCCATGGTTTCCTGGAGAAGCTTCACTTCATGCTCGGCGATGGTGGGCGATTTGGACGCCTGTTGCGAGGATTGGGAGTCTCGAATGGCGGGGGGCAGGTGCTCCACTTCGATGCGTCCGGCCTTGACCAGCACGGCGGCATGCTCGATGCTGTTTTCCAGCTCCCTGACGTTGCCCGGCCAGGAATAGTCCAGCAGCAACCGCATGGCGTCGGCGCTGAAGCCTTCCACCCTTTTGGCCTGCGCTGCCGCAAAGCCCTGCAGGAAGTGGCGGGCCAGCAGGGGGATGTCGTTGCGTCGCTCCCTGAGGGCCGGCAGGTGAATGGGAATGACATTGAGGCGGTAGTAGAGATCCTCGCGAAACCGGCCCTCCTTGACCTCGTCCAGGAGGTTCCGGTTGGTGGCCGCGATGACGCGGACGTCCACCGCAAGCGTCTGCTCTCCCCCGATCCGTTCGAACCGGTGCGTCTGAAGGACCCTCAGCAGCTTGATCTGGGCGGCCGGCGGAATCTCGCCGATCTCGTCCAGAAACACGGTGCCGCCGTCCGCCTGCTCGAATCGACCGGATTTCTGCCGGATGGCCCCCGTAAAGGCCCCGCGCTCGTGCCCGAAGAGCTCGCTTTCCAGGAGGGTGGCCGGGTAGGCCGAGCAGTCGATGACGATGAAAGGCTTTTCCCTCCGGGAGCTCTTCTGGTGGATGGCCCGGGCCGCCAGCTCCTTGCCGGTGCCGCTCTCGCCCTGGATGAGAACACCGGCGTCCGTGGGCGCAACATCCTCGATGAGCCTGAAGAGCGACTGCATCCTGGGATTCTTGGAAATGATGCCGCAGAATTCCGTCGGGGCCTGCACGCAGGTCTGAAGCTCGCGAACCTCTTCCTCGTGGAGCAGGGCCCTGCGGATCACCCCGGCCGCCTGATTCGCCATGGAAGAAGCCAGCCGAAGCTCCGCGTCCCCACAGCGACAGGCTTCGGAGCAGGCGATCAGGATCGCGCCGAAAGGCCGATTCTCATGACCGAGGGGAAGAATGCCATGGAGCGCCGGCAGGGTGATGATTTTGGCGACCTCCCGGGCGCATCGGCCTCGGTCGGCCCCGACCGCGCAGCCGTCCTGGCTGCCAACGACTTCGAGCAAGCGGGTCATGGCTTGAATGGCTTCGACATCCTTGATCTCGTGGGTGTCGGTCTCGGTGATGACGAAAACCTTGTCCATTGCGTCGTTGGCGAGAAGAAGCACCATCCGGCTGCACTCCAGGATGGAGCACAGCCGCTCGATCATGGTAGCGCCGATTTCGCCGAGAGTCTGCAGGGCTCCGATCTCCTGGACCAGGCCGCAGAAAGTGCGGGTTTGATGGTGAGCCCGCGCCAGCTCCAGCGCCTGCTCCTCCAGTTGCCGCGTGTGCGTCTGAAGGCTGGTCACCATTCTGTTGAAGGCATTCCCCAGGGCGGCCACCTCATCCTGCCCGTGAACCCGGACCCTGGCATTCATCTCTCCCCGATCCACCCGGTCGACGGCCTCGGCCAGCTCGGTCAACGGCCCGGTGATGCGCCGGATGAACAGGAGACAGCCCGCCAGGGCCGGCACGAGAATCGCCAGTGTCAGCGAAACCATCTGCACCCACAGTCTTCGAACCTGCTCCCGGTGGGGTTTCTCCGAGACGCCAAGCCGCAGTATCCCTGCCTTGCCCTCGAAGATGGGGACGGCCATGTCCAGAAAATACTCCCCGGCCGTCGAGGCGATTTCCTGGATGTGAATTGCTGATTCGTCGGAGGCCGGCCGGTTGGCGGTGACCAGGTCGGCGGGAATGCCGTCGGGGAAGGTATGGGCCACCACCTGCCCCTCTTTCAGGACGAAAAGGTAGGACACGCTGGGATTGCTTCGCAGCTGATGCTCCAGCATCTTCTGGAGGGCCACCATGTCGTTGGTGAGCACCATGTCGGCGGCCTGGAGCGAGACGGCGTGGGCGAGATATTGGGCCTGGCCGGCAAGGGACTCCAAAAGGCTCCTGCCGTAGCGATGGGTCGCCAGCATCGAGATGAGAACGCCGCTCGAAATCACCAGGAGGGATACTCCGACCAGCAGTCTGCTCTTGAGAGCTCC
>JALOOX010000027.1 GCA_025454175.1 Syntrophobacteraceae bacterium
GGTGACGAGGCTCACAAAACGCTCGCCCTCGGCCCCCGAGCACTGCTTGAAAGCGATCCTCAGAGGATTCAGCCCCACATAATCGAGAACCCGTAAAGCCAGTCCCACTTTGACCCTGGCCTGGTAGTTCCCGGTGATGTAATGACAGTCTCCATAGTGGCAGCCCACGATCATGAGTCCGTCAGCCCCCTGAATGAAGGCCTCGGCCACCATGGTCGGGTCCACGCGCCCCGTACACATGATGCGGATGATGCGCACATCCGCCGTATATTGCATCCTGGAAACTCCAGCGAAGTCAGCAGCCGCGTAACCTCACCAGGTGCAGCAGAGCACCAGGATCTTGGGAGTATAATCGGCCATCGATCCTCTCCTTCCCCCCGACTTGTGTGTAACTTCCAACCCGCCACCCGGGCCGGAATCGCTCCGGCTCGTCCAAAGAAACCACTCTCACCGCAAAGGCGCTAAGAGCGCAAAGGAAGACTCTTTCAAGCTCTTGATTTTCGTTGTCCTTTGCGCCCTTTGCGTCTTTGCGGTGAATATTCTTTTCAAAAACGCTACGCGTTCAGGAACGCGCTGATCTGCTGGCTGATCTGCTCGTCCGTGTAGGAATTGATCGACAGGGCGTGCTGGTAGCACGTGGAGGCACAGACGCCGCACCCCTTGCAAGCCACCGGGATCACCTGGACCTTCCGTCCCTTTTCCGTGCGCACGATCTCCAGTGCCCCATACGGGCAGAGGGCCACACAGAGGCCGCAGCCGCGGCACGCGTCCTCATCCACCAGCGAGGACACGATGGGCTCCACCGTCATCACCCCCTTGGCGAGGGGAATGGATGCCCGCGATGCCGCACCCAGAGCCTGGGATATGGCTTCCCGAACCGTTGCCGGGTAGTGGGCGTTTCCGCAGAGGTAGATGCCGTCCGTCGCAAAATCCAGCGGCTTCAGCTTGACGTGGCCTTCCAGGAAGAATTTGTTCGCGTCGATGGAAACCCTAAGCTGCTTGGAAATCTTTTCATTGTCCTCGGCGGCGATGAGCGGAGTCGAAAGCACCACCAGGTCCTGGGGCAGATTCAGATCGCGACCCAGGAGCTCGTGGTGGACCACCACCCTGTCCGCTTCCACAACGGGAGGCCTCGCCAAATCGTACTTGATGAAGAGCACGCCGAGCTCCTTGGCGCGCTGGAAAAGGATCTCGTTTTCGACCCCGTAGGCCTGGATGTCTCGATAGAGAACGTGAACGGTGGTCTCGGGGCTGCGCTCCTTGATCTCGATGGCATTCTTGATGGCCACCATGCAGCAGATGCGCGAGCAGTACTTGCGCTCCTCGATGCGGGCGCCCGCGCACTGGATCATCACCACGTGCCTGGCGCTGAAGGTGCCGGCCCGGAATCGCTCCTCCAGCTCCAGCTGATTGATGACCCTCTCTCCATCGTAGCCGAAGAGTCCCACGGGCTTGAGTACGTCGGCCCCCGTCGCCACGATGATGATGCCGCAGGGAAACTGCTGCTGCACCCCGCTGGTGGTGACCGTCACCTGGAAATGGCCGATGTAGCCCTGCACCTCGTCCACGGTCGTGCTGGTGTACACCTTGATATTGGGGTTGCCGCGAACCATCTCGGCCTGCTGCCTGGCCAGCTCGGGGGCGTCGACGTCGGCCGGCGCCAGCTTGTCGAGCTTGAGGAGCAGCCCACCGAGCTCGGGGGCCTTCTCCACCAGCGTGACCTCGTAGCCGCGGTTGGCCAGAGCCATGGCGGCCGTCATGCCGCTGATGCCGCCACCCAGCACCATGGCCCTCGGATCCACTTCCGACTGGATGTCCTGCTGAGGCTCAAGGAGGGCTGCCTTGGCCACGCCCATGCGGATGAGATCCTTGGCCTTGTGGGTGCCTTCCTCCCGTTCCTGCATGTGCACCCATGAGCACTGGTCCCGGATGTTGACCATCTCGAAGAGGTACGGGTTGAGGTCCGCTTCGGCGCAGGTTCCCCGGAAGAGGGGCTCATGGGTTCGAGGAGTGCAGGAAGCCACCACCACGCGGTTGAGGCTCTGCTCCTTGATGGCCGCCTTGATCTCGTTGATGCCGCTTTCGGAGCAGGTGTAGAGGTTTTCGCGCACGAACACCACGTTGGGCAGTGTCTTGGCGTATTCCGCCAATTCCTTCACGTCGAGATAGCCGGCGATGTTGCTGCCGCAGTCACACACAAAAACGCCTATTCTTGTTTCTTCAGCCACTTTAACACCTCGTTCTCGACCGACCGGACTCTCGGATCAACCGACCACTTTGCGCACTGAGACGGTTTCCGCGGCACGAGCCGCCGCACTGCTGGCCTGTGCCACCGACTCGGGAATGTCCATGGGCCCCTGGGCGCACCCGCAGACGAAGACGCCGGGCCGCGACGTGTTCAGGGGGGCGAGGGGATGGGTCTTGAAGAACCCGTTCTGATCGAGCTCCACACCCAGAAGCCGAGCCAGCTTCGGCGCTCCCTCGGACGGGATGCAGGCCGTGGCCAGCACCACCAGGTCGAACACCTCATGGACCACCTGGCGATTGGTGGTGGATTCGTACCAGACGACAGGATTGTGGGCCTCGTCCTCGGTGATCTCCGCCACTCTCCCCCGAATGTACTCGATGTTGGACTGCTTGCCGCCTCGGACCTTGTACTCCTCGAAGTTTCGACCCACCGCCCGAAGATCCATGCAGAAGACGGTCGATCGGACCTCGGAGTCGTGCTCGTTGGCGATCATGGCCTCCTTGACGGAATGCATACAGCAGTAAGACGAGCAAAACCGGTTGAAGCGGAAATCCCTGGAGCCGACACACTGGATGAAGGCAAGCTTCTTGGCGGTCTTGAAGGAGGCCACCTTTTGCTTGAGGTCGGCCATGCGCTTTTCCATTTGCTCGGCCTTGGTCGCCAACTCCGCCCACGCCTGGAGGTCGATGCCCTCGATGGTGGCGCAGGCCTTGAGCATCTCGGAAGCCTCCCGCGACGTCTTGCCGCATTTGTCCTCCAGCTGCTTCACCTGGCGGCTGACTTTCTTGTGCTCCTTCTCGATCTCCTCGAGCTCATGCTCCATGGCGATGTCGCTCGGCCGGTCGAGATGACCCGCGGTGGGACCGCTGGCGCTGAGCAGCCGCTCGAACTCCATGGCCGTGACCACGTTGGCGATGCGGTCGTAACCATACTCGGGGATCACGGAGGGGTCGAACACCTCGTAGCCCGTGGCCAGGACGATGGCCCCCGCCTCGATCTCGACCTCCTGGTCCTTCTGCTCGTAATCGATGGCCTTAGCCTGGCAGACCTTGGCGCAGACGCCGCATTTCTTGCCCTGTCCGAGCTGGCGGCAGTTGGGCGCGTCGATGGTGAAGACCGAAGGGATGCCCTGGGGGAAGTACTTGTAGATGGCCTTGCGCTGGCCCAGCCCCACGTTGTAAGCGTCCACGACCATGCTCGGGCACTTCTCGGCGCAGGAACCGCAGCCCGTGCAGAGATCCTGGTTCACGAAGCGGGCCTTTCTCAGCACCTTTGCCTTGAAGGCTCCGACTTCGCCGTTGACTTCCTGAACTTCGCTGTAGGCCAGAAGGTTGATGCGGGGATGTCGACCGACATCCAGCAGCTTTGGCGAGAGAATTCAGATGGCGCAGTCGTTGGTGGGAAAAGTCTTGTCCAGCTGGGCCATTTTCCCGCCGATGCTCGGAAGCTTCTCCACCATGTGCACCTGGATCCCCATTTCAGCCAGATCCAGCGCCGCCTGTATCCCGGCGATCCCTCCACCGATGACCAAAACGTCGTTGCTCACAACACACCTCTTTCGGGTCTAGGATTCCATGTTTTCAGCGATCAGGACACTGAGATCCTTGATCTGCAGATCGAGATCGAGATTGTTCAAAGCGCAGGTCAGATGGATCTTGCACTTGGGGCATGCCGTCACCAGGGTGTCCGCACCCGTGGCCTTGGCTTCCTTCAGCCGCTCCACCTGGATCTGCTTGGAGCACGTCGAGCAGTTGGCCCAGCCGCTGGTCCCGCAGCAGACGGCATTCTCCCGGTTGCGCTCCATCTCGACGAACCGGCTGTCCAGCAGATTCTTGATGATCGTCCGTGGACCATCGTAGATGTGGGCCATGCGGCCCAGGCGGCAGGGATCGTGATAGGTGTAGGTCCCCGCGCCATTTCGGAGCTTCAATGTGCCTTCGGCCAGCATCTGCTGAACGAAATCGTAAAAATGCACCACCTCGAAGTCCAGCTCGCCCACGGCCTCGGGGTAGTGGTGCACGAATGTAATGTATCCCTCGGGACAGCTGAAAACAACACGCTTTGCACCGGATTTGCGAATGATTGCCAGATTCTTCTCGGCCAGCTTCTTGAACATGTCGAAACGGCCGTTCCAGAGCATGTCATGACCGCAGCAGCACTCCTCGTCGGACACGACGGGCGTGATACCGCCGGCGTTGAGGATCTTGATGACGTTGCGGCTGGTGGTGAGGCTGTCCACGCCCATGTCGCGGAAAATGACGTCAAAGTAGGGCATGCACCCCACGAAGAAGAAGGTGTCGCCGGTCTCGGCGATCTTTCCGGCCTCGCTTGCCCACCCGGTTTTCTTCTGGTGTATCCCCATGGCCTGGAATTCCATGATGGATTGGAGCATCCCATGGTGGGACAGCACGGGAGAGATTCCCCGCTGCGTGGCCTGCTCGCGGAGCACCCGCATGAACTCGGGGAAGTTGATCTTGGTCGGACACCGCTCGAAGCATCGACTGCAGGTCAGGCAGGACCAGAGCTCCCGATCCTGCAGCAGCTCATCCCCGAGATCGAGGAGAGCCTTTTCCACAATGAGGCGTGGCGAGAAACTGGGCAGCACCCGTGAAATGGGGCAGCTTCCGGTGCACACCCCGCAGTCCAGGCATGCATAGGTCTGATAGGCTTTTACAGCTTGTTCGATGTTCATGCGGCCACCCCCAATGGAGACTTCCCAAGGGATTTGATCGTCTGGGTGAAATCGGTCACGATTTTTGCGAAGCGGGCTCCCTCGGCCGAGGACACGAACTCGAGGGCCAGCCGTTCGGAATCCATTCCCATGAGCCCCATGAGCTCGCGGGTGAGGGCGACGATGCGCTGAGCTTTCTCATTACCATCCAGGTAATGACAGTCGCCGAGGTGTCAGCCGCTCACCAGGACGCCATCGGCTCCCATCTGGAATGACTTCAGGATGAAATCCGGCGACACGCGGCCCGAGCACATCACTCGGATGACCCGGATGTTGGGGGGATACTGGATGCGGCTGACGCCGGCCAGGTCGGCCCCGGCGTATGCGCACCAGTTGCAGCAAAAGGCGATGATCTTCGGCTCGAATTCCGCACTCATGTCCACTCATCCTTTATGAGAGGGGCGATCTTGGCTCCACGGGATCGCCTCATTTGCAAAGCGCTGCTTCCACCATGGTGAGCACTTCCGCATCGTTGAAATGCCTGATGGCGGCTGCACCGGTGGGGCAGGCCACGGCACAGGCCCCGCAGCCCTTGCAGAGGGCTTCCTGAATCTGCGAAATATAAATGTCTTCCGCCACCTCCGTCAGCTGGGGCGCTCCGTAGGGGCAGGCCTCCACGCACTTGCCGCAGCCGCGGCACAGGGATGCATCCACCTGCGAGACCACACCCTCGACGTGGATGCTCTTCTGTGAGAGAACCGTCGCCGCCCGGGCCGCGGCGGCCTGGGCCTGGGCGATGCTCTCGTCGATGGGCTTCGGGTAGTGGGCGAGACCGCAGAGGTAAACGCCGTCGGAGGCAAAGTCCACCGGCCGAAGCTTCATGTGGACCTCGAGGAAGAAACGATCCTGGCTCAAGGGCACCTTGAAGAGCTGAGCCAGCTCGTCCGCATCGCGCGTCTCGATGGCGCTCGCCAGGGTGATGAAGTCCGGCCTGAGGGTGATGGGCATCTGAAGGATGTGATCCGTGACACGAACCTCCAGAGCACCGCCGTCCGTTTCCTGCACCACCGGTTTGTGGTCAAGATCATAGCGAATGAAAATGACGCCGAGGCGGCGCGCTTCCCGGTAGAGATCCTCCCGCTCTCCGTAGGTCCTGATATCGCGGTAGAGGATGTAGACTTCCATTTCGGGGTTGCGCTGCTTGAGCTCCACTGCCTTCTGCACCGAGAACGTGCAGCAGATCTTGCTGCAATGGGGCCGCTGGGGCTCCCTGGACCCGACGCACTGCACGAAGACGGCCGACTGGGCGTTTCTAACCACATCGCTTTCCCAGGCCTCGTCCAGCTCATGCCACCGGAAGACCCTCGGATTCTTGCCGTACAAATACTCCTCGGGCTGGATGGAATGAGCGCCCGTAGCGAGAATCGTGACTCCGTGCTCGATCTCCTGGGAGCCGCCGCCTCCATCCTGGATGACCAGGGTCTTGAAATTCCCGACGTACCCCGAGGTGGTGCTCACCCGGGCATTGAGGTGCAGCACGACGTTGGGGTGCTTGTTCACCTCTTCGACGAGCCCCACCACGTAATCCGGCACGCTCTCTCCGCGCCAGGTCTTGTGGAGCTTGAGGGCATGGCCGCCCAGCCGATTTTTCTGCTCGATGATGTGGGCCTTGAAACCCTGTTTGGCCAGGGTCAGCGCGCTCACCATGCCTGCCACTCCCCCACCGATGACGAGGGCCGAGGGATTCACTGGAACCGAGGGCATTAGGAGGGGCTCGATGAGCATCGCCCGGGCCACCGCCATGCGCACCAGGTCCTTGGCCTTCTCGGTGGCGGCATCGGGGTCCGCGGCGTGCACCCACGAGCACTGGTCGCGGATGTTGGCCTGTTCATAAAGATACTTGTTGAGAGCACTGTTGCGCAGCGTCTCCTGGAAAAGCGGCTCATGAGTCCGCGGTGAACAGGCGGCCACCACAACGCGGTTGAGCTGCTGCTCCTCGATGACTTTCACCAGCCGGTCCTGAGCATCCTGGGAACAGGAGAAGAGGTTCTCCTGGACATAGGTCACACTAGGAAGGGTCCTGGCGTATTCCACCACCTCGGGTACGCGGACGGTGCTGGCGATGTTGATGCCGCAGTTGCAGACGAAGACGCCGATTCGAGGCGGCTCGGCCGAAACATCCCGTTCCTCGGGGAAGGTCTTTTCCCGAACGAGGGTGTTGCGAGCCGAAGCCAGGTCACAGGCGGCCGCGCCGGCGGCTGCCGAGGCTTCCATGACGGAGAGCGGGATGTCCTTTGGGCCCTGGAGCACGCCGCAGACATACACGCCGGGATTCGTCGTCGCCACCGGGGCGAAGCTGCTGGTCTCGGCAAAACGATACTTGTCGAGATCGACACCCAGAGTATTGGCCAGCTTCTCCACCTCGTCCGACGACTCGAGGCCCACCGAAAGCACCACCATGTCGAATTCCTCGGAGGCCATTTCGCCGAGCTCGGTCACGTAGGAAAGGCTCACATTGTCCGAGCCGGGCACCGGCTCAACGCTGTGAATGCGGGATCGTATGAACCGGACACCGTTCTCCTGCGCCCGGGTGTAATACTGCTCAAATTCCTTGCCGAACGTCCGCATGTCCATGAAGAATATGGCGGCATCCAGCCCGTCCTTGGAGTGCTCCTTGGCGATGACGGCTTCCTTGATGGCATACATGCAGCACACGCCGGAGCAGTATCCGTTGTCGCACCGGTTGATCTCCCTGGATCCCACACACTGGAGCCATGCGATCTTTTTGGGCTCCTTGTGGTCCGAAGGCCGGATGAGATGGCCCTGGAACGGGCCGCCGGCGCTCAGGATGCGCTCGAACTCGACGCTTGTCACGACGTTGGGATGAGCCGCATAAGCATACGTGTCGTAGCGGGCGGGATCGAAGGGCCGGAATCCGGGCGAGGCGATGACGGCGCCAACATCCAGGGTGACGACTTCTTCCTGCATGGAATGATCGACGGCCTCGGCTTTACAGGCGACCACGCACTGGAGGCACTCACAGCAGGCCATGCAGTTGAGACATTTCCTGGCTTCGGCCTGGGCCTGCTCCTCGGTGAAGCCCAGCTCCACCTCGGCAAAGCCCTTCTTCCTTAAATCCATGGATACCGTGGCCTGATGAGCCCTCGGCTGCCGGGCGATCTCCTTGGGGATGGGAACGAAGTTGTCCTGGGGCAGCTCCATGCCTTTCCGGCCTTCCCGCAGGTCCTCTCCGCGCAGGTACCGGCCGATGGAGATGGCCGCTTCACGACCTGCCGCCACGGCTCCGATGGCCACCCAGGGACCGGTTTGAGCGTCGCCGCCCGCGAAAACACCTTCCCGGTTGGTGGCGAAACTGATCTCGTCGGCCTCGATGGTTCCCCACCGGGTGACGTTGATTCCATCCTTTTCGGCCAGGAACAGGGACTCGGGGGTCTGCCCGATGGCAGGAATGACCCATTCGGCCTCGATGGCGAACTCGCTTCCGGGAACCGGCACCGGACGGCGCCTTCCCGAAGAGTCGGGAGCCCCCAGCTCCATCCTGACGCACTGAAGCCCGATGACCTGCTGGTCCTTGGTGAGGATCTGCTGAGGCGCCGTGAGGTACTGAATCTCGATTCCCTCGGCCAGCGCGTCGGCCACCTCGTTCTCGCGGGCGGGCATCTCGGTGACGGACCTTCGGTAAAAGATGCTGACCTGGTCCGCTCCCAGTCGCAGAGCGGATCGGGCCGCATCGATGGCGACGTCGCCGCCGCCCACGATGACCACCCGGCCGTTGACCTTCTTGATTTGCCCGAGGTTGGACTGCCGCAGGAACTCGACTCCCGTCATGACCCCCGAAGCGTCCTCACCGGGAATGTTCAATTTCAGACTGCCGTGGGCGCCGATGGCCAGGTAGACCGCCTTGTAGCCCTCGGCCATGAGCCCGTCGATGGTGAAATCCCTGCCCAGGGCGGTGTTGAGCTTGATTTCGACACCCATTCGCGTGATGGCCCGGATTTCCTTGTCCAGGATCTCGGGGGGCAGGCGGTAGTCGGGGATTCCGACGCGCAGCATGCCGCCTGCGGCGGAAAGCGCTTCGAAAACCGTCACCTGATAGCCTTCGAGGGCCAGGAAGTGAGCGGCCGTCAGACCGGCGGGACCCGAGCCAATGATGGCGACCTTTTCTTCCCGCCTCTCGATCTTGGGGAGGGGAATGCTTTCGATGTCCACCTGGTCCGCCACGAAGCGCTTGAGGGCGCAGATGGAAATGGGCTCATCCACCTCCCCCCTGCGGCAAGCCGTTTCGCACGGATGGGGACAGACGCGGCCGATGACTCCCGGAAAGGGCAGATTGCGGAGGATGACCTCCATGGCTTCGGGGTATTTGCCCTGGGCGATGAGCGCCACATAGGCATGGGCGTTGACCATGTTCGGGCAGGCGTTGGTGCAGGGTGACCGATCCAGCTTCTCGATGGCGAAGGCGCTGGGGATCGCCTGAGCATAGGGCTTATAGGTGGCCTTGCGCTCGGAGAGCCCATGCTCGAACTCGTTGACCAGGTTGACCGGGCAAACCTTGGCGCAGTCTCCGCAGGCGGTGCAGCGGTCCGTGTGGATGAATCGAGGCTTCTGCCGAATGACGGCCTTGAAGCTGCCCTGTGATCCGGTGAGGCTTTCGAGACGAGCGTTGGTGAGGAGATTGATGTTCAGGTGCCGGCCGACCTCGACCAGCTTGGGTGAGATGATTCACATGGCGCATTCGTTGGTGGGGAATGTCTTGTCGAGCTGGGCCATGCCGCCGCCGATGGCAGGGCTTTTTTCCAACAAATGCACGTAGTAGCCCGAGTTGGCCAAATCCAGCGCCGCCTGCATGCCGGCGATGCCGCCGCCGATGACGAGAGCCGACCCTATGGATTGTTTGCCGGCGAGATCCTGCGCGTTCATTTTTTCTCCTGCAGCCGAATCATTCTGTGGGCGAGGGGGACCACCAATCGGGAACCCACGGGACCACCGCCCGCCGCTGACTGAATAAGTTGTTGAAATTCCACGTATACAGCGGTATATAGTTAACCGGTTGTCATCCAGCTTGTCAAGGGAAATGTGAATTTTGTCATTAACATCACCCGCCGGGCATCGGCTCGGCCCGTGAAGGGCTGAAGCGAGCCCGCCGGATCGGCGCCGCGGCTTCGGCGACTCTCTCCAACGGGAACCTTCCGCGAGGATGACCGTGCCCAAACCTACCTATAAAGAATTGGAACAGAAGGTCAAGGATCTCCAGCAACTCGTCAATCTAAAAGTGTATCCGAGCCCCCTTCATTTTTCCGCCACGGACCTCCTCTATTTTCGACTGAACCGGGAATGGTATTTCGACATCTTCAACCAGCATATATCCGAAATCACGGGCTATCCGTCCGAGATGCTCTGGGAGTGGCGCCTCAGCTGGCTCGACCTGGTCCATGGAGACGACCGGGAGAAGGTCAGGGCAGATTTCGAGAGAGCCCTGGCAGGCGACAAGTCCTTCCACTCGGTTCACCGGGTCGTCCGCGAGGATCGACAAGTCCGGTGGGTGAAGATGAGCGGAACGGTCCTTTGTGATGATGAAGACCGTTTCCTGTGCATCCAGGGGGTCCTGATCGATGTCACACGGGAGAAACAGATCGAGGAGGCGCTGGAGTCCGAATCCGAGATCTTCGCCTGGGTGGCCAACAATCTCGAGGACGGGATTTACATTGTCTCCCAGGACCATCGCATCAAGTTCATGAACCAGGCTTTGATCAAGCTGGTGGGAAACCAGGTGGGCGAATTGTGCTACAAGGCGCTCTTCGGCAGGGATTCGATCTGCCCCTGGTCTGTCATGCACCATATTCGACAGGAGAGTTGCGGGTTCCAGGACTATATCATGGAGAACCTCGGGCGGGCCTTTCAGGTGAAAAGCTTTCCCGTCAAGATGCGGGACGGCTCCATAGGCAAGCTGGGCCAGCTGAGGGATATCACCAGGAGGAAGCTGCTCCAGTACGAGCTCAAGGAATTTTCCCTCCGTGAGGAAGCGCTGGCCATCGCGGCGGATGTGGTCAACATGGGCGTCTTCATCGTCCAGAGCTACCGGGGAGTTGAAGCGCGGTTTCGCTATGCCAACGATGCCTTCTGCAGAATCACCGGCTACGAGATGATCGATCTGATGGAGATGAGCCTCTCCCAGATCATTCCCGTAGACCATTACCAGAAGGTCATCGAATTGCTGGAGCAGGAGGACATCCATCAGCATCGTGCTTCGGCCTCGGAAATGAGCCTGACCCCCAAGGCGGGCGGTCCCATGACGGTGCTTTTCACGGCCTCCTCCACGCTCTACCGGGGGAAGCCGGCCATCACGGGATTCCTCCAGGACATCACGGAGACCAGGAAGGTGCAGGAGTCCCTCTACCTGTCACAGCGGCTGGCTTCCATCGGAAAGCTTGCCGCCGAGGTCGCCCACGAGATCAATAATCCGTTGACGAGCGTCCTCACGTTCACCAAGCTTGCCGCCCGCGTGGTCCAGCAGGATCGTCTGGAGGCGGACCGGATCGAAAGCCTGAGGGAATATCTTCGGCACATGGATTCCGAGGCCAACCGCTGTGCCGGGATAGCCAGGAATCTTCTGGATTTCTCCCGGCAGGGGGGAATCGAGGTCAAGGAAAACGACCTGTGTGAAATCATCGAAAGGACCCTCGACGTTTTGAGACACCGTGCCGAGATGGGCAACATTCAGCTCCGGACGGCTTGCGAACCGACCATTCCCAGGCTCCGCTGCGATTACAGAAGGCTCCAGCAGGCTTTGATCAATATCGTGTGGAACAGCATCGAGGCCATGCCCGAGGGAGGAGTCCTGGATGTCACCGCGATATTCGACCAGGGCTCGGGGCGGATTCGCATCAACATCCGGGACACGGGGACCGGGATCTCCGAAGAGAACCTGGACAAGATATTCGAGCCTTTCTTCACGACCAAGGCGGAAAGCCGGGGGGTCGGGCTCGGCCTTTCGGTGGCGTACGGCATCATTCGGCAGCATGGAGGCACCATTGAGGTGCGGAGTCGACCCGGCGAAGGAGCCACCTTCAGCATCTGTCTTCCAGCGGAGGCTGGGCTGGCAGCCTGACGCAACCGGCGACGGAGAGCACAACGTGTGGCGATGACCTGACCAGAGAAAATGCCCATGAGAGAAGACGCGAAGATTCTGATCGTCGACGATGAGCCTTTGATTCGGCTTTCACTGACGGAATGGCTCAAGGAAGAGAATTACCTGACCCATGCGGTGGAGGACGGCCCCGGCGCTTTGGAGGCCATCCGGAAGGAGCCCTGGGACATCATGCTCCTGGACCTCAAGATGCCCGGCATGGATGGAGTTGAGGTGCTCAGGGAAGCCAAGAAGATGGCTCCCCAGATCACGGTCATCATGATGACCGCTTACGCTTCGGTGACGAGCTCCGTCCAGGCCATGAAGGAGGGAGCCTACGACTACATCGTGAAGCCTTTCGACGTGCAGGAGCTCACCCTGCTGCTCAAGCGCATCGTGGAGCACCAGCGGCTGGTGAGCGAGAATATCCTGCTGCGCAAGCAGCTCACCCAGCAGTACGAATATGAGAACATCGTGGGGAAGAGTGCTCCCATGCAGGCGGTTTTCGAGCTGATCGGGACGGTGGCGGACACCAACGCGACGGTGCTCATCACGGGGGAGACGGGAACCGGCAAGGAGCTCGTGGCCCGGGCCATCCACACCAACAGCTCACGCCGCTACAGCCCGTTCATCGCCGTGAGCTGCAGCGCGCTCCCGGACACCCTCCTCGAAAGCGAGCTGTTCGGTTATGAAAGGGGTGCGTTCACGGGAGCCGAGCGGACCAGGAAGGGCAGGTTCGAGCTGGCGCACTCCGGAACGCTGTTCCTCGACGAGATCGGGGACATCAACATGAAGACCCAGGTCAAACTGCTTCGGGTCCTTCAGGAGCGGAGCTTTCGGCGTCTGGGAGGGAGCGACCTCATCGAGGTGGATGTGCGGCTCATCACCGCCACCAACCGGGACCTGCTGGGGATGGTGGAGCAGGGAGCCTTCCGGAGCGATCTATATTACCGGCTGAACGTGGTCAACATCCACCTGCCCCCCCTGAGGGAGCGCAGGGAGGACATCCCGCTGCTGGCGGCTCATTTCGTGGCCAAGTACAACCTGGAGTTCAACAAGACGTTCAAAAGGGTCCGGGAGGATGCCCTCACAATGATGCTGGATTACCAGTGGGCGGGCAACGTGCGGGAGCTGGAGAACGTCATCGAAAGGGCCGTGGTCATTGGCCAGGGAGAGGAAATCGGTCCCGAGCTGCTGCCCTTTTGCAGGACTGACGTGGGTGAAGGCCATGAGCTTGAGACGCTCGAGGCCGTGGAGCGGCGGCACATCGAAAGAATGCTCTCCCGGCAGCAGTGGAATATCGCGAGAACGGCCCGCATCCTCGGGATCGACCGCACAACGCTTCACAAGAAGATCAAGAAATACGAACTGAGGGACAGCGCCCAGACTGCATGAGCCGGCCGGATTATTCCATTGTCATTGTTCCCTTTGGGGGAGACATCCTCGATTACCTGGCGGACGTGGCCGAGTCCATTCATGAGCAGTTCGGCCTGCCGATACGCATCGAGGAGGACCGCGGCATCCCGGAGTTTGCCTTGGATCCCGTGCGTCGGCAGTATAATTCCAATATGATTCTCAAGGAGCTCATCAGCTCATGCCCTCCAGGCGGCCTCAAGATCCTCGGGGTGACGGCCGTGGACCTCTTCAGTCCCATCTTTTCCTACGTGTTCGGGGAGGCTCAGTTCAACGGGCGGGGCGCCGTGGTTTCCTCCTACAGGCTGCGGGGCGCCGGAAGTGGACCGGAGCGGCAGGGGTGTCCCCCTCTGGTGAGCCGACTCGAGAAGGAGTGTCTCCACGAGCTCGGCCACACCTTCGGTCTGAGGCACTGCGCGGACCCCGATTGCCTGATGCACTACTCGGTGGGCGTCGAATGCGCCGACCGGAAATTCGCCTTCTTCTGCCCGGCATGCCGAGACCTCATGCTCTGGCACATGGCCAGCGACCTCTTTCTGAAGCCCGCCTGAGCTCCCGCGGCCATTCGGGATGGGGATGGAGGCTCTCGACTCAACGGGTGGCGCGGGCAAGGCGGAGCTTGCCGTGGTTGCTCGAGCCTGCCGGATGAGCCTTCTCTCTTCCCGTCCACTGACCTGTTGTCCTTGTGGACTTCCACCGCGATTTCTGAGAGGATTGGCGGCAGACTCCTTGAGCGGAGAGTCATTTCGAGCACTTCATGTTCTGGATTGGGGGAGTCTTTGGACCTGCCATTGGATGAAGGAAACCGATAACATGCATATCAATGAACAGCATTGGAAAGTTTTGTTGATTGATGTGGATCAAGAAAGTATATATAGAATTTCCAAGGTACTCAAAGGCAATAATTATAATGTTGTGATCGTTGATGATTCAGAAAAAGCAATGCAATTGTGCCATGATTTATCTCCGCAGATAGTGGTTATGGATGTTAAGCTCCCGGGCATGGATGGGATGGAAATTCTGAGAAAGATCAAGGATCAATATTCTAATATAGAAGTGATTGTAGCAAGCGCTGATGCTGATGTTGAAAGTATCCTGAAATGTTTTCGACTCAATGCCGCCGACTTCATCAGCAAGCCCGTCAAGCACGACGAGCTCCTGGCATCCGCGGAGCGCGCCAAGAAGCTGTTCATTGCCCAGAAGAAGCTCCAAAAATACACGGATTTCGTGGAAGAGAAATGGCTGGATACCAGTGAGGCACTGGAAAAGACTTATATATTCCAGAAAAAGCTCATCGAAAGCTCCATCGACGGGATTGTAGGGTGCGATTACGACAGGAAAATCATTATTTTCAATGACAGTATGGAACAAATGCTCGACTACTCCAAGGAGACAGTCATAGGCAAGATGTTCCTCTATCAGCTCTTTTCATCCGAGGGGTGGGAGACCTTTCAGGATCAGTTGTACAGCGATGAACTGGGTGGACTGGACAAGCTCTTCCTCTCCGAGTGCACGCTCATTTCCCGGAAGGGGAAGAAAGTCCCCGTGCGGCTTTCGGCGCAGGTTCTGTTCCAGAAGAATGAAGATATTGGCGTGGTGGTGTCTTTCCGGGACCTGACCACCATCAAGCGGCTGAAGCAGCAGTTCATCGATCAGGTCAAGTACCTGCACCAGGACAAGATGGTATCCCTGGGCAAACTGGCTGCCAGCGTGGTTCACGAGATCAACAATCCACTGGCCGGCGTACTGAACTACATTCGCCTCATGGCCAAGCTCCTTGGCAGGAATACCCTGTCAGCCGAGGAGATCCAGAAGTTCAGGAAATACCTGGACATCATTGGGAGTGAGGTGAAAAGATCCTCGGAGATTGTCTCCAATCTTCTCGCCTTCTCCCGGAAGTCCAATCTCGAATTCAGCGAAGTGGACGTCAACGGTGTGCTGGAGCGGAGCATCATGCTCAGCAGTCACAAGCTGATGCTGAGCAACATTCAAATTCAGAAGGAGCTGCATCCCGGGCTTCCAAGGGTCATGGGGGACTTCAACCAGCTCCAGCAGTGCGTGCTCAATCTGGTGTTCAATGCGGCCGACGCCATGTCCGATGGTGGAAGCATCACCATCGAAAGCGTCCACAACCCGGGGAGCCGGGTGGTTGAGATCAAGGTGGCCGACACCGGCCGCGGCATCTCCAAGGAGAACCTTCCCAGGATCTTCGATCCCTTCTTCAGCACCAAGCAGGAGGGCAAGGGGCTGGGATTGGGGCTTTCCGTGGTTTACGGCATCATCGACCGGCACAGGGGGGCGATCACCGCCGAAAGCGAGCCCGGCCGGGGAGCGGTTTTCACCATCAAGCTGCCCGTCATTGAAGAGGCGAGGCGGGGGTGATTTGAGATCTGTAACCTGAAACTTGAAACCTACTTCATTAGCGGAGGATTCGATGGCATCGTTCAAATGCAGCCAGTGCGGGTTCGAAAAAGAGGCTAAATGCAAGCCGCAGAAGTGTCCCCAATGCGGTGAGAAAAAGACCTTCGAAAAGACCGAGAAATAAGGCGGCGGTCTCAAAGCTGTCGACTGCCCCGGTCCAGAGCGGTCAGCTCCCGGGCAAGCTCCACATAGTTTTTGTGCAGGTTCCTTTCATTCCTGACGAAACGGGCGCCGGCCGACCCAAGCGCTCGGCGCCTTTCGGGATTGCGTCCGAGCTCTTCGATGGCCCGGGCCATGGCGCTGCCGTCGTCCCTGGGAACGAGGATCCCCGTCTCTCCGTGGACCACCACCTGCGGCACCCCGGCCGTATCCAGGGCCACCACGGGGGCCCCGCAGCATTGCGCCTCGAGAAACACCATGCCCAGTGATTCCCCGATCCCCGGGAACGCAAACACGTCGGCCGCGGAATAGAACCGGGACATCTCGCGTCTGGGGACCCTGCCGGCGAAGACCACCTGCCCGGGAAGGTCCTGGAGGGCCAGGGACCGGAGACAGGGCTCCATGGGACCGTCTCCGACCACGACGAGCGTGAAGGCGGGCAGGAGAACCCTGAGCTGTACAAGGGCTCGAAGGAGGTGGAGGAAGCTCTCGGTTTTCACGCCCTCCCGCCACCGGGCCGCCGTGAGAATCAGGAGGTGATCCGGGGGAATTTGGAACTGCCCGCGCAACGCGCGGCCGGCCGAGGGAACCCTTTGGAATGCTTCCGGATGGATGCCGGGAGCCAGGTACGTGATCCGCCGGTCCGGGAGAATGCGGCGGAGCGCGTCGACGTCCAGGAAGTTGTTCGTGAAAACGTGGCGGGCGCGCAGGATGGCCCATCGGTTCAATCGGAACCCCGGGGAGGTCGAGGAGCTCTTGCGCCGCCGGGTGGAGTACATGGGCTGGAAGATGACATAAGGAATATTCAGGAGCCCCGTGATCCAGGGGCCGATGACGTCCGGTGATTTATAATAGGTGTGGTAGGTTATCCAGATTTGAGGCTTGAAGGCTCGGGCGAGCCGCCATGCTTCGGTCCAGGCCCGGCAGGCTCCAATCCAGCCGAGGCCGGTTTTCCAGAACCAGCGGGAGCGAAATTGGACGATCTCCCGACAGTCATGCCCCAGGCGATTCAGCGTCGAATGAATGCCTTGAGCGATGACGAGATCTCCCGATGGGTGCGGGTGAGTCAGGGGTTTGTTGGGGCAGTAGAGCGCGATTCTCACGGTAGTTTCAATGCGGCGGTAAAGAGCTCGAAAAGGCTCTTGATGCAGCGCTTCTGGTCAAACTCCCGCTCCACCTTCTCCCGGGCCCGGGCGAGGATTGGGCCGACGCCTTCCGTCTGAGCCAGGACGCGGGCGATGGCGCGGGCCATGGCCTCGGGCCGGCCCGGATCCACGAGCGCACCCGTGACGCCGTCCTCCACCAGCTCCGGAATGGCCGAGACTCGTGTGGAGACCACGGGAACCCCCACGGCCATGGCCTCGATGAGGACGTTGGGAATGCCGTCCCGATCCCCGTTTTCAGCAACCTTGCAGGCCAGGGCCACGCAATGGGCACGCCGGTAGTGGGCCAGCACCTCGTCGTGGGCGAGGGTCCCGAGCAGGCGCACCCGGTGGTTCAGGTTCAGCCTCCCTGTCAGCTGGCGAAGCTCCCCCTCAAGCTCTCCACTCCCGATATGAATAAGCTCGAAGTCCAGTCCGTCACGGTCCAGAATGGCCAGGGCCCGCAGGAGATCGTCGTAGCCTTTCTTGGCCACGAGCCGCCCCACCGAGAGAATGCGACGAGGCCCTTGGCAAGGCGCGTCCGTGCCGAAGGAAAAGAAATCCAGGTCTATGCCGTGGTAGATGGTGTGGATGGGGGTCGAGGCGCCGGACTTCCGTGCGATGCGGGCCAGGTAGTCGGCGTTGTGTCGGGTGCACGTCACCACGAACCGGGCACGGGCGATCTTACGGGCCAGCTGAACCGCCTCCGACGTGTAAATGTCCTTGGCGTGCGCTGTGAAGCTGAAGGGAAGTCCGGTGAGCTCCGACGCAAAGAGGGCCACCGATGTGGGGGTGTGGCAGAAGTGGGCGTGCAGGTGGGTCACGTCGGAATCCAGGAGCTTCACGGCGGCCAGGTGCCCCGCCTGAAGAAAATGGCGCAGGGTAGCCAGGCCTCTGCGCTCCCAGCTCCTCGAGATCGCATCCAGGAAGCATCGCGGATAGTGGCTGCCCAGTCTTCGCCAGAGGGCGCCGTTGGTCCTGAGCAGGGTGCGCCAGTGGGGAATCACGTATTCGGGCAGATAAGTGACGTCCGCCCGGATGTTTTCGACGTGGCGGTGGGAGAAGTCCTCCCGGGGCTGTCGGATGGAGAAGATCCGGATGGGAATTCCAAGGGTTTCCAGGAGGAGGATCTCCGAGCTGATGAAGCTCTCGGAGATGCGCGGATATCCCTTCAGGATCATCCCGAGGTGGGCTCCTCGGCTGGTCACTCGCTGCATGCCCTTTGGCATTCCAGGATTCTCCGGCGAATCACGTCCAGGCCGGTGAAGGGGAAGGATGCCATCTTCCTGCGGTAGCTGGAGCCGTTCCTGAGCATGGCGAGCACTCGGGCGCGGAGGTTTTGCGGATTGACTTCGTCGGGGTGAAGATAGTCGCAGAAGCCCTGTGAGCAGAGCATCTGGGCCCGGATCAGCTGCTCTTCCCTGGGAACGGTCCGGGGCAGAATCAAAAAGGGCTTGGCCTGGCTCACGATCTCGCAGACCGTGTTGTAGCCGCCCATGCTGACCACCAGCTGCGCGGCGCCGATGAGGCTCTCCATGAACCGGTGGAATTTGAGGGTCGTGAATCCCAGGGACTGGGCGGTCTGGACGACGTCCTGATAGTCCTTGGATGAAATGAACGGACCCGTCACGATGACCACGCGGGTCTTTTCGGGAATGCCCCCCTCCTCGGGCCTGAAGGCCTTCAGGAAGGTCTTCACCACGGGATGCCCGTCGCCGCCGCCGCCGATGGTGACCAGGATGAGCTTTTCGTCGCTTTGCAGGTCCAGTTCATTGCGAATGGCCCGAATGTCCTCGGTGGTCGGAATCTTTCGGGGGATGTAGCCGGTGAAATGGATTTTCGATGCGACCTGGGGCGGGATGCGATATTCCCGAATGGGGTCGTAGAATTCCTGACGGCCGTAAACCCAGATTTCGTCGTAGTATTTCTGCATGGCGTCATAGATGCCTTTCTCCTCCCATTCCTGGATGGTGACATCGGCATTGTCCATGACGTCGCGCAGGCCGAGAATGGATCGGCAGGAGCGTAGATCGCTCCGGAGCCACTCGAGGGTATCGGCCACTTCTCGCTTCAGCCCCAGGGGAGCCTTGTCCACGATGAAAAAATCGGGTTTGAAGGCCGTGGCGGTGGCGAGGATGATCCCCTTCCGAATCTCGAGCACTTCCGTCGCATCGAGCTTCATGGAGAGGGGGAGATACTGCTCGTTGGTCACCTTGATCATGCCGGGAATCCGCACGAAATCGATGCGCCTCGGGATCTTGAATCGCCCGGCGAGCACGGATCCGGTGAGGATCAGGACGTTGGCGGGGCACTTGCGCAGGCTCAGGGCGATGGCCAGGCAGCGCCGTATGTGTCCCAGACCGAAGGTGTCGTGGGAATACATCAGGATTTTGAGTGGAATCTGGCTGTTCAAATCCGTTTCCCGGATGCTCAGTCAAGCCCCGCGGGGCGGGATGACAAGACTTCCCAAGCCATTGAAGAATCTCCGGAATTCGAGCGGCATAATAAGAGCATTATCGTGTCATGGCAATAACGATTTGAATGGTTTCGCCATCACGATGATTATAGTACATGGTAACCTTGCAGGGGCAGGGGATACGCTGTTACAGACAGAAGGAGGATGCCATGAGCGTGGAAGTGAAGGATCTGCAAAACAAGCTTTATGAGATGCACCCGGAGATCAAGTCCCACGGTCTGGATCTCAGCCTGGATTTCGACAAGGGCAAGGATGCATGGATCGTCGGTCTGAAGAAAGGAAGCCATTCCCTCACCACTCACCTGGAAAGCAAGGATGCCGAAGACTGCCTGAACGGCGTCAAGTGCGTCTATCTCGGCGTCCAGATCTCGCAGTTCATCAAGAATTTCGAGGCATGAAGCCGTGCGTCGCGAACGCATTGGCCAGGATCCCAGGCTTTCGCTAATGTTGATGTATCCCATTGGTCGACGGGTCGCCGACGGGTCAGCCGTCGGCGACGTCCCATTCGAACGGGGATGAGTGCATCGAGGATCGCAAGACGGAAAAGCAGGAGGTCACGTGACATTGAAGATGATTCAAACGAAGGACGCGCCAGCCGCCATCGGACCGTACTCCCAGGCAGTCCAGGCCGGGAACTGGCTGTTCGTGAGCGGCCAGATCGGCTTGAGCCCGGAAACCGGAGAAATGGTGAGCGAGGATTTCGACCATCAGGCGAGGCAGGTGCTCGAGAACCTGAAGCAGATCCTGGCCGCGGCAGGATTTGAGCTCTCGGATGTGGTATCCGTGGACGTCTTCCTCACGGATATGGGTCGGTTTTCCTCGTTCAATGCCATCTATGCGAAGGTTTTCTCGACCCACAAGCCTGCCCGCGCGCTGGTCGAAGTGAGCGCCCTGCCGAGAGCAGCCCTGGTCGAGATCAAATGCGTTGCCTGCCGCCCGGGATAACCCGCCGGGTATTTGCGCTTGATACACCCATCCTCATTTGCTAGTTTTGCCGCTCTGCCGCCAGGATGTCAGTGAGACGAGAGGAAAATCATCAACGATTCATCAGGAGGAGTCTGCTCATGAGCACCCAATCTCGGCTTTTCGCATTCATGCTTGTCGGTCTCATGGTGCTGGGTCTTGCAGCCCTGGCCCCCGCCCAGGAAAAGACCTACGTCAACGGCATCGATGCCAATTTCCCACCGTTCGCCTTCGTCGACAAGAATGGCAACCCCGATGGCTTCGATGTGGCCGTGGTGAACTGGATCGCCAAGGAGAAGAACTTCAAGGTCAAGCATCAGCCCATGGACTGGGATGGAATCATCCCGAGCTTGAACGCCAAAAAGATCGATTTGGTCGCTTCGGGGATGAGCATCACGGAGGCGCGCAGGAAGGAAGTGAATTTCACGATTCCGTACTGGATCATCACACAGGTTCTGGTCGTCAAGAAGGACTCGGACCTGACCCCCGAGACGGCCATGGCCGAAGGCAGGAAGATCGGGGCTCAGCGCGGAACGTCCGAGGCCAAGTGGATCGAGGAGAACCTGATCAGGAAACAGGGGAAGAAGTTCGAGCTGGTCTATTACGATTCCGCCCCCCTGGCCGTTGAAGACGTGGTGAACGGCCGCATCGCCGCGGCGGCCATGGATGATGCGCCGGCCGAGGATGCCATCAGGAAGAACAAGCCGGTGAAGATCATCGGCGGCTTCGGGATGCCCGAGGAAGAGTTCGGCTACGCCGTGCGCAAGGAGGATGAGGGGCTCCTCAAGACCTTGAACGAAGGGCTCAAGCAGATCATGGCGTCTCCCGTGTGGGAAGAGCTGAAGGCCAAGTACGAGCTCAAATGATGGAACCGCAGTATCGGGTGGTCTGTCTCGCGACGGACCGCCCGACGCATGATCGAAGCCGATGCCTGAAGGTCTGAGTGCCGTCATCAATGCATTTCCCTACGTGGTCGAGGGGGCCCTCGTCACGGTGGCCGTGGTCGCCGGCGCCATGAGCCTCGGACTGGTCCTGGGTATTCCCATCGCCGTGGGGCAGGTCTATGGGGGCGTCTGGCTAAGGCGAGCGGCGGGCTTCTACGCATGGTTTTTCCGGGGCGTGCCCCTTCTGGTCCTTCTCTTTCTCTTCTACTTCGGCCTTTTCGCTTACTTCAACATCAACCTCTCGGCCTTTACCGTGGCGGTCATCGTTCTCGGGCTCATCAGCGCGGCCTACCAGTCCCAGATTTTCCGCGGGGCCATTCTGTCGCTGCCGGTGGGGCAGCTCAAGGCGGCTCGCTCCCTGGGGATGAGCGATTTCAAGGCCATCTGCTTCATCGTTCTCCCCCAGGCACTGAGGCTCTCCATCCCGGCCTGGTCCAACGAGTACTCCATCGTCCTGAAGGACTCGGCGGTGACTTACGCCCTCGGCGTGGCCGAGATCATGGCCCGCACGCATTTCGTGGCCACCCGCACCTACCAGCATCTCCCGCTCTACATCATGGCGGGGCTCATCTATCTCCTGCTGACGACCGTCGGGGTGCGGAGCCTGAGACTCCTCGAGAAGAAAGTCCGGATCCCCGGATATTCACGGTGAGACGGAAATCGGAAATCGGAGGTCGGAAGGGCCGGGGCGGGGATCGCGGAGCAATGGTCAACGCCAAACCTCAAACCTCAAACCTGAAACTTGAAACCTAAAACTTGAAACTTTCAGCGCCCCCTGGTGATCGATGACAAAGCAGAGCGACGAGCCCATTTTGAGACTCTCCGGGATCCGCAAGCGTTATGGAGACCGGGAGATCATCAAGGGGATCTCCCTGTCCATCAACAGGGGGGAGCTGAAGGTCCTCATCGGTCCCTCGGGAGGAGGCAAGAGCACGCTGCTGCAGTGCATCAACTTCCTGGTGATGCCCGATGCCGGCGAGGTCTGGCTCGAGGGACACCTGGTGAATCACCATCGCAAGAAGGAGCTGTATCGGTACCGCCAGCAGGTGGGGATGATCTTCCAGGACTTCAACCTCTTCGACCACCTGACCGCCGTCGACAATGTTCAGATCGGCCTCGTTCGAGTGAAGGGAATGGAGAGGAAGGCGGCCCGGGAGCGCGCCATGGAGGAGCTCGAGCGGGTGGGTCTGAGCGAGCACGCCCAGCATTACCCGGCCCAGCTTTCGGGAGGTCAGAAGCAGCGAGTTTCCATCGCCCGGGCCCTGGCCATGGATCCCAAGGTGATGCTCCTGGACGAGCCCACCTCGGCCCTGGACCCCGAGCTCATCGGGGAAGTGCTCACGGTCATCAAGCACCTGGTGGCCAACGGCATGACCATGCTCATGGCGACTCACCAGATCGGCTTTTCGAGCGCTTTCGCCGATGAAATCGTGTTCATGGAAGACGGGCTCATCGTGGAGCAGGGGCCCCCGGCTAAAATCCTGTATGATTCGGAGCGCGAGCGAACGCGGGAGTTCTGCGCGAAGATCACCGAGCTGTATGGAGAAACGGGATGACGGGGGCGGACGAGCTTCGGTTTCTGAGCGGCGAAGTCCTGCCGGCCATGATTCGAGGTCTGGAGAAGAGCTTCCTGCTCATCATTCCCTCGGCACTCATTGGCACCGTTCTGGGAGTCTTCACGGGGGCCGTCCGGATTTATGGACCGCGACCGGCGGTCTGGGCCGCCGAGCTCTACGTGGCCCTCTTCAGGGGGGTTCCCCTGGTGGTGCAGCTCTTCATCTGGTATTTCGGCCTGCCTCACCTCGGGATTTACCTGTCGCCTTATGCGGCGTCGGTGGTGGGTTTTTCCCTCTGCAGCGGGGCCTACCAGTCCGAGTACGTCCGGGGGGCTCTTCTGTCCATCAAACAGGGTCAGACTCTGGCAGCCCAGGCATTGGGATTCAGCAAATTCGAGATGGTGCGCTCCATCATTCTGCCCCAGGGCTTCAGGCGGGCGCTTCCGGGATGCGGCAACGAAATCATCTACCTGATCAAGTACTCGTCGCTGGCGTACATGGTCACCTTCATCGAGCTCACCGGCGAGGCCAAGATCCTGGCTTCGCACTCCTTCAAATACATGGAGGTTTTTCTGGTGGTCGGAGCTTTCTACCTGGGGCTGGTTTCAATCGCCGGAGTATTTCTGCGGCACATGGAAGACAGGCTCAGCATTCCCGGATTCGAGCACCAGAGGATTTGACCTTTGGACGCCCGCAATCATTCCTACACGCCCCTCACCGAGGAAGTCCTTCACCGCCTTCGCCGGGCGGTTGGCGACAAGGCCCTCATCCTGGACCCTCAAGTCCGCGAATCCTTTGGCAGGGACGCAACGGCTTCGGGCTGCCTTCCCGAGGCCGTGGTCGAGGCTACCACCGCCGAGCAGGTGGAAGCCCTGCTGAAGCTTGCCAACGAGGTCCGGTTTCCCGTGACTCCGAGGGGCACCGGAACGGGGCTGACGGGTGGATCCATTCCCGTTTTCGGCGGTGTTACGCTCTCCCTGGAGCGCATGAACCGGATCACGCGCATCGATCCGGCCAACCTGGTGGCGGTGGTGGAGCCGGGTGTCATCAACGGGGACTTGAAGAAGGCCGCCCGGGAGCTTGGCCTTTTCTACCCCCCCGACCCGGCGAGCTTCGACACCTGCAGTCTGGGCGGCAACGCCGCGACGAACGCCGGGGGTGCATCGTGCGTCAAATACGGAACCACCCGGGATTACGTCCTGGGATTGGAGGCGGTCCTGCCCACCGGCGACCGGATCACCACGGGGGTTCAGACCCGCAAGGGAGTGGTGGGCTACGACCTCACCCGCCTTCTCGTGGGCTCGGAGGGCACCCTGGGGGTCATTACCCGTTTGATCCTGAAGCTCATACCGCTTCCCCCGGCCGTCATGACCGTCGTGGCCTTCTTTCCCGATCTGCCGTCGGCCATGCACGGCGTCATGAGGATCCTCTCCAAGGGCTATACGCCTTGCGCCCTCGAATTCCTCGACCGCCACTGCCTCGACCTGGTGGGAGACCTGCTGCCCTTTGAAGGTGCGCATGATGCGGGGGCCTTTCTGCTGGTTGAAGCCGACGGGGCTCCCCGAAGCGTCGAGCGGGAGATTGAGGAGATGGGAGAAGTATGCCTCGAGGCGGGAGCGGGCCAGGCGTTCCTGGCTCCAGATTCGGTCAAGAGGTCCAGGATGTGGGACGTTCGAAAGGAAGTTTCCCTTCGCATCGAGCAGGGGGCCTCCCTCTACGTTCCCGAAGACGTGGTCGTGCCCCTCGGGAGGATCTCGGAGCTGGTGGAGGGGCTTCCCGAGCTCGAGAATCGCTTCCGCGTGAGGATCTACTCCTTCGGTCATGCCGGGGACGGAAACATCCATCTGAACTTCACATCCCGGTCAGGGAGCTCGAGCATGCAGGTGCAGGGAGCCGTCGAGGCCGTTCTGGACAGGGTCCTTGCCATGGGAGGAACAATATCCGGCGAGCACGGCATCGGACTCGTCAAGAAGCACTTCATGGCCCGGGAGCTCTGCGCGGAGAGCCTGCGACTTCAGCGGGAGATCAAGCGGGTTCTCGATCCCAACAATATCCTGAATCCCGGAAAGCTTTTTGAATGATGGAACCCCTCGACGCTCCGACCGGGAAGCGCGGGAGACCTGGAACCAGGCCGCCTGGAACGTGAAGATCGCATGGTAAGGAGGGACCGGATGTCCATGTCCACACGATCGGCCCTGGAGGCATCGGGGAGGATCTTCAGATCGAAGGGGATCAGCCGCCGCGTGCGGCAGATCACCATTTCGGCCATCAAGGAGATGCCGCTCCTTGCCAGCCGCCTGGAGGGCTGTGTCTCCCTGGGGCAGGGCATTCCCTCCTTTCCGACGCCTCCCCATATCGTGGAGGCGGTCTGCCACGCCCTGCGGGACCTGCCCGAAAGCGGGAAATACACCCTCGGGCCCGGCATGGCGCGTCTGCGGGAGGCCATCGCCGAGCATCTCCAGCGCGATAAGGGGATTCACGCGGCTCCCGACCGGGAGATCTGCGTCACCGTGGGGGCCATGGAGGCTCTTTCGGCCGCGGTTCTCACCGTCGTGGATCGCGGCGACGAGGTGATCCTGCCTTCGCCCAACTACGCTTCCCACATTGAACAGGTTCTCCTGGCGGAGGGTGTGCCCGTGTTCGTACCCCTCGGGGCCGAAGACTGGCAGCTCGACGTGGAGGCCATGGCCCGGGCGGTTACGCCGAGGACGCGGTCCATCATCGTCTGCAATCCACACAACCCGACGGGCGCCAACTTCAGGGAAGCGGACCTCCGAGCCCTGGCCGCCCTGGCGGTGGAGCGCGACCTTTTCGTGATCGCCGACGAGACCTATGACTTCCTGACATTCGACGGCCAGCCGCACTTCAGCCTGGCGACCCTTCCGGAGCTCAAGGACAGGATCATCGCGACGTACAGCTTTTCGAAGAAGTATGCCATGACAGGCTGGCGGGTGGGATATGTCCACGCTTCGGAGGGTGTGCTCGACCAGATCATGAAGGTGCACGATGCGGTGGCCATCTGCGCCCCCGCCGTCTCCCAGATCGCTGCCCTGGCTGCCCTTGAGGGGCCCCAGGAGTGCGTGGCGGAGATTCGCGGGGTGCTCGAGCGACGGCGCAACCTCATCTGCTCGAGCCTGGACCGTTTGAAAGGCTATTTCAGCTACGTGCGGCCCCGTGGAGCCTATTACCTGATGGCCCGCATGACTCATCCCGGGGTGAGCTCCATGGATCTGGCTCTGAGGCTCCTGAACGAAGCCCGGGTCATCACGATCCCCGGGGCCGCCTTCGGGCCTGAAGGTGAGCAGCACATCAGGCTTTCGTTCGGGGGGCTCGAATCGGAGATCGTCGAAGCCCTGAAACGAATGGAGGCATGGCTCGACCGTCAGGCCTTCTCGTGAGGTATCTAAAGGAGGGCGGCCGCCGCCTTCTGGGCGGCCTCGAGCCAGCCGGAAATGCTCGATGCCGGTGCGGACTCCTGGGATGACTTGATGATCCGGCCCGATTCCACCTCGAGCAGGTGGAGCTCCAGCTTCATCTTCCCTTCAAGCACCTGGTAGCCGCCGAAGACCATCTGCTGAGCCCCCAGGGTTCTGCCCAGCTGAAGTCGCAGGGTGGGATCGGTCACAGCGCCTTTTTCCACTCGCAGCTCCTTGCGGGCATCCGCCAGCCTGGCCCTGTCGATGATGTTGTAGCCTCCCTTCTTCTGGATGGTCTCCACGACCCTCGATGCCAGGAGCTCTCCCAGCTCCGGCTGCGACATCTCCTGGGAGGCCAGGTCATCCAGGTCCCAGACGGCAATGGTGACAGGTCCGGACTCGGTCTTCCCCTGTGTACCCTCGGCCTTTTCGGGAGCCGGTTGCGTGGAGGGCTGAGCTGAGGGCTCGGCTGCCCGGGCCTCCGTCAGAGGCCTTGGCTCGCCGGCGGTCGGCTGAGCCGGCTGGCGCGCCGCGCATGCCAGAAGTAGAAGACCAATGTTCAGGACGGCCAGCATTCGGAATCTGAATCGCATCTCGTTCTCCCCAAGTAAGAGTTGATACGTATTGGTGACAGACCTGAGCTTCGGCCGGAAAGCCATCCGACGCGCTGGAGCGCCCGGCCGGGGCATGGCGTTCATGGCATGGGCATGAGCTCGACGGGTAGGTGCGTGACCCGGTTTTGGGCAACCTTGACCTGCGCCTCCCAGTCTCCATGGCCCGCCAGGGTGATCCGCACCTCATGGGCGCCCGGTGGCAGCGCGATCTCCAGTGGGGTCGCTCCGCGCGACTCGCCGCCGATGCTCACTTCGGCTCCGACGGGTCTGCTCTCGATCTTCAGGGAGCCCATGGATGACAATTCCGCGGCCGGCTCGGGCGGAGGCGGCGAAGCATGCGTGGAGGACTCATCGGTTCGAGGTTGCCCGGCCCCCTGAGCCGGAGGCTGCCACGGCTGTGCGGGGGGTTGAGCTTGAAGCGGTTCGGCGGATGGAAGGGGAGGGTGTCCCTCCGTCCGGTCTTCTCGCCCGGAAGCCGGCTGCTGGCCCTGGGGCCCAGGGGGTGCGGCGGAGTCCTTGAAACCGGTGCGCATCAAAAAGACGGACCCCGCGACCAGTCCCGCCACCACCGCCAGAGCGACCAGAATCATGGGCAGGGGGATTGGCCGTCGGCGGCCTTCGATGGTGGAAGTCGGAAAAACGGCGGGCGCCGGCTCCACCAACTTGAGAGAATGGCGAAGCGCCTCGCTCAGATCGCGGCCGCTGGAAAAGCGATTCCGGGGCTCCTTGGCCAGCGACTTGAGGACGACCCGCGAGAAATCCCTGGGCAGCGAAGGGTTCAGCTCCAGGGGCTCCCGGGGCGTGTCCTCGGTGATGCTCCTGAACATGGTGATGAGGCTTTCGCCGCTGAACGGACGCTGCCCGGCGGTCAGCTCGTAAAGGATAACCCCGAGGGAAAAGAGGTCGGAGCGGCCGTCCACGGGCTGACCGAGCACCTGTTCGGGAGCCATGTAGGCGGGAGTCCCGAGGATCTCTCCGGCCTGGGTCTGCTGGGTGGCGAGCGGGTCTTCGATGCGGGCGATGCCAAAGTCGGTGATCTTGACACTGTCGTCCGACTGAACGATGATGTTGCTGGGCTTGATGTCCCGGTGCACGATGCCTTTTCGATGCGCGTAGTCGAGGGCGTCGGAGACCTGGATGCCAATCCTCAGGGCCTGCGAAAGGCTGAGGCTCCGCTCCTTCAGGACCTCGCTCAGGGGTTTTCCCTCCAGGTATTCCATGGAAATGTAGACCGTTCCGTGGTCCTCGCCGATGTCATAAACCACCACGATATTGGGATGAGAGAGCCGCCCGACGGCTTTCGCCTCCTTGATGAACCGGTGCACGAAGGCTTCGGAATCGACCCGGTCGGGACGGAGGACCTTGAGGGCCACGGCACGATCGATCTGAGGGTCGTGTGCCTGGTAGACAACGCCCATGGAGCCTTTTCCGAGCTCCTTGATGATTCGATATCTTCCGTACTGCATGGTCACATGAATTACCGGTGCGGTAATGAATGAAGGCCTGGGGTGATGCCCTCGCGGATTTCAGGTTTTTCCGGATGAATGCGGATTGCGCCCCATGCCCCCCCGTGCCGCTCTTCATAATGAATAAAGACTTTAAAACAGGAACCAGCAAATCCTCGGAGCCCTTTTGATGCACCCGAAAACGATGAAAATACCCATGAGGGGCTGGTTTGTAACTTGAAACTTGAAACCTTAAACTTGAAACCTTAAACTTGAAACCTGCTCGAAACAGGAGTCCCCCGCAGTCATTTGATCTCAAGCACTTCGCTCAGGACCACGGTAACGTTGTCATTTCCACCGGCCCGGTTGGCCAGTTCAATGAGCTGATCCACTTTCTCCTCGATCTGGCCCGTCTTGGTGAGAACTCTCCAGATCACCTTGTCCTCGACCATATCCGTCAGCCCGTCCGAGCAGAGCAGAAAGATATCGCCGGGGAGGACCCTGCCTCGCACGAAATCCACGGCCAGCTCCTCCTTGGTGCCCACGGCCCGGAGAATCACATTGCGCAGGCGATGGCGACGGGCTTCCTCGCGGGTGATGAGCCCCTGGTCCACCTGGTCCTGCACCAGGGAATGGTCCCGGGTCAACTGCCTGAGCTCCGAGCTCCTGTAGAGGTACGCCCGACTGTCCCCGACGTGCCCGATGGCAAACCGCTCATCGAAGAATCTCAGTATTTCACCCGTGCATCCCATGCCCGCATGCCCGGGGTTCTCCTGCACATGGGAGAGGATTCGCTCGTTGGCCGTTTGATAGGCCTGCTGCAGGAGCCCCAGGACCTCATCCTCCGTCGATGTGCCGTGACGGGAAAACACTTCAACGGCTGTTTGAGCGAAAATCTGACTCGCAAGCTCTCCGGCCGCGGCCCCTCCCATGCCGTCGGCAAGGACGCAAAGCCCCAGGTTGCCGTTCACGTGGAAGGAGTCTTCGTTGTTCTTGCGTCGAAGGCCCATGTCGGTGCGTCCGCAGGAGCGAACCCTTGGCATGGCCGAACCGGCCCCCGGCCGATCCTGGGAGGGCGATCCGGGAGCGGCCTTGCCCGTGGGCAGAGTGGCTTCGACGTCAAAGGGGTCTGGTTTTTCCGTGATCATGCTCAGAAAGTCCTTGGAAGCGACCCTTGGGAGTGGGTTGATGCGGTGGATGGTTGTCTTGCCCACCAGGCAGAGCCGCCTGGTCCAACATATTTTGAGTCGCAACAACTCGTTGCGACCTTTGCCTATCCATGCCTATAATAGAGTTTCAGGTTTAGGTATGCAATGATCTTCATCCACCACCAACCCCGGAACGGTTTTGCCCATGAAGCAACCCCCCGTCATCACCGTTCAGCTGGTTCACCTCCATGGCCCCATGAAGGGCCAGATCCAGGAGTATGAGCTCGACCACATCGCCATAGGAAGGCATCCTTCCTGTCAGCTGCGGTTTCCAGCGGACCTGGCCATCATATCGCGCATGCATGCCGAGATACAGCGGGACGGAAACCGTTTCAAACTGGTGGACCACAGCGCCAACGGGACTTTCGTGAACGGCAAGCGGGTCTCGGAAGCCTATCTCCAAAGCGGCGACGTGCTGGCCTTTGCCGAGGGGGGACCCAAGGTCAGCTTCCTGATCCAGATGAGGGAGGAGAGACCCGATACGCCCCCGCGCCGGCCCGATGCCGCTCCAGTCGAAGCACAGCCCGCGCCGCCTCAACCGGCCAAAAAGCCGGCACCAGGTTGGGCTCCGACACCATCGGCGGAACCGCCACGGATCGTCAAGCCCGAGGCTCCCTCGGAAGTGCCGACGGTGAATGCCCCCATGGTTTTCCAGTATGGCCCCACCCTGCGATCCTTCAAACAGGTGCCCGTGACGGTGGGCAAGCACCCCAACTGCCAGATGGTCATCAACCATCCGGCCGTCTATGACATGCACGCCCAGTTCTTCTTCCACCAGAATTCCTACTGGGTCAAGGACCTCACGGGCCGTGGGCAGGTGCTCGTGAACGGCCAGGCGATCGCCCTCCAGGCTCCGCTCAACATGAACGATCTGGTCTCCCTGGGCACCGACGGCCCCGCGTTCCGTTTCCTCGGAGAAGGCCGCATGGCCGAGGCCGAAGCCCAGGCTCCCGAGCAAGCGCCTGCTCCCGACTCCAGGTCCGGCGCGTCTCCCCGGGACAAACCGGAGGGGGTCGAGCAACCCAGGGAAAGGAAACCCTTCCTCCGCAGGTTCATTCCTTAGAGCCGACTGGACCTGGAGAAGCGCACGCTGACTTCCTTTGACGATGAGGTGCTGGTGGGCACCGCGCTGGACTGGATTGGGTGATCGGCGAATCCGCGATGGTCTGGGAGGGCAGCGGCCGTAATCGTTTACCTCTGGATATTCATGGTATCGAGGAGCGGGATAGCCATCCCAAGCTCGTCAGGTATTGGGAATTCCGGTTCCTCTGCTTGGCCTTAACGGCCATGGGAAAACGACCCTTCCGTGCCCCACTTCCTCGGGGGGTTCCCCGCTCCTCGGGTGACTTGGGACTCCCCCCGAGATCCTCCGAAGGGAGTGCGTTGGGTTTATGCGGCAGCACTGTGATGAGTGAGGCTCTTCCTGGACCTGAACCGCCGGGAGCGCCCGACCAGTGTATCCGTGGATCTTTTCGATCATGAGCACCATCTGTTCAGTGCTGATTCCCTCGATGTTTTCAACGTGGTTCTTCGGGTAACCTGGAATCGAGGAAGAAAAGTGGATTCAGTGTTGTCGATCCGTGGGGCTTGATCATGATTCATCCCTTTCTGGACTTTGGGATCTGTGTAGTCACCATCTCCAGAACGAGGATGTTGCCGGATCAGCCAGGGCTCCTTCTCAGACACTCGGGGCAAACTCCGAAGATCTCCAGGTGGTGGCCGTCAACGCGAAATCCGGTTTCAACGGATACAAGCTTTTGGAGCGTGTTCAGTCCCTGACAATCCACTAGTTGGACCCGGCCGCAGTCGCGGCAGACGAGGGGATGACAATGGCCTCCGGCGCAGGCGACATATTGGTGCTCCCCGTCTGCGCCATGCACCCATTTCAGGAACCCGAGCTCCACGAATTCCTTGACCACCCGGTAGACCGTCGTGTGTCCGATGCCGTCCGCCCTGAGCAAATCCGCCGCCTGCGCCACGGTCAGCCCCGAGGATTTCTCCTTGAAAACCTCCCAGATCCTCTGACGCTGGTTGGTGAATCGCTTGCCGATGGAGTGAAACACTCTACGAAGCTCTTGTGCCATTGTATGTCCCAGCTTGACGTTGCACACCGTTTGAGGTCTCTGGAAAGAATAAGCCCTCAAAATTCCTTGTTGAAGGTGTGAGGCATTATAAGACATCCCTGGGAAGGCTCCGGGGGCGTCATTCCCGCACGCCTTTCCCATGAAAAGCAGGGCACAACGTCACCCCCGCATGTTTCTGGCGGGAATGACGTTCGACGTCCCATCCAGATGGGTGAACATTTCATGTCTCCCGCCTCAGCTCTCTTATTGAATAAATTGTTCAGTAAAGCGATCTGCGAAGTCCGTCAAGAGCAATGAATAAAGAAATAATATAATGTATTAGAGTTGAAATTGCTTCTCAACGGGCTTAACATTTATGTTCTAAATTATCCTTTAAAGGAGCCAATGTCAGGAGGTGGCCATCGCCCACGGACCTAAAGGGGGAGGATCGGTTCGCAGATGACCGGCACGGCAGCTCGGCCGACTCGCCCCCGCTTATTGCACCTGTCCCCATCGAGGACCGCAATGGTTGTTTAGACTCAACAGGAGGCCGCCATGGCAATGAAGCCCGATTCTGAGGAAACATATCACCCATCGGAAGATGAACCTTACATGAACCCAAGACAGCTGGACTATTTTCGGCGCAGACTCCTGGACTGGCGTAAGGATCTCGTGGAGGCTTCACAAGGGACTTTGTCGAAGATGAACCAGGCAACCAACATACACCCGGACCCTGTCGACCGGGCCATGCAGGAGGCCGACACGGCTCTGGAGCTGCGCACGAGGGACCGCTATCGAAAGCTGTTGCGGAAGATAGAGGATGCGCTGGAGCGTATTCAAGATGGAACCTATGGATACTGCGAAGAAACCGGTGACCCTATCGGTGTCAAGCGCCTTGAAGCCCGGCCGGTGGCTACACTGAGCCTGGAGGCCCAGGCGCGGCGGGAAAAGGCGGAAAAGCAGGGGCCTTCCCGCTAAAACGACTGTTCGACCTGTGCTCGGAAACACCGACCCGCCGATAACTGCTGGAGCGCGGACTTTGGCGGGTCATCCTTCCTCATCGAATCTATTCTCTTTCGCGTGTTGGGCGCGGCTGTCCATTCGATGGTCCGGGTGGAGGCTGGCCGTGGCATGGAAGCGGTGCCCCCACCGCCGTTGTGCCACGCGCCCGAGAACGGGCGCCATGGGAGTCCGGAGCCCACCGCGGAATTTGCTTCCCAGAAGATCATTCCAGTCCCGATGCTTTGATCTGCGGGAGACGATCAGGGATGTGGTAAAAGCCAACAGTCTATGGTGTTTATCTACAGTTTAAAAAAACTATAAAAATTAGATGGTTAGAGTTTAAATGGTCGGGGGTGAGTGGTGTTTTGCCGCACTCAGCAGGCCTTCCGGAAGCGGGTGTGATTCCTATTAGGCTGAAAAACTCATTGAAACCAGATACTTAAATAATGAGACGAAATGTGGCACAAGAAATGCTCTAAGCAAAGGGCAACAACCCAAGATGTGGAAAATTCCAGCAACTGGATGAACCTTTACAAAGACGACGGAGGATGGACATGGAAACGAGAGGCAAAGTGACAGGATTCAAGGCGGTTCCCGAGGGCGAGGACAAGTGCATCTGGATGGAGGCCGGGGTCATCGACTTCAAGCTCTGCAACAACTACTACAACTGCCACACCTGCGCCTTCGACAAGGCCATGAAGGAGACGGCGGACAAGAACGTGCTGGCCAGGATGAAGGGCGCCGAGCCCGCGGGCAAGAAGGCCAACATCATCCCCTGGCAGGAGAAGATGAAGCATCGCCAGGGGCTCGATCGCAAGTGCCGGCATACGCTGACGGGGCGGGCGCCGTTCCGTCTCTGTCCCTACGATTTCGAATGCCACAGCTGCCAGTTCGACCAGATGCTGGAAGACGGACTCGAGCTTCAGATTCCTTATCATTTCGAGCGGATTCCCCACGTGGATGGCTATCGGCTTCCCGAAGGCCATTTCTTCCACCTGGGGCATGCCTGGGCTCGCGTGGAGCATGGCGGGCGGATCCGCATCGGTCTCGATGACTTCAGCATGAAGCTCTTCGGACCGGTGGACAAGATCGATCTTCCCCTGACGGGCGAGGAGATCAAGTTCAGCGAAGTGGGCCTGACCTTCAATCGCATGGGCAAGGAAGCTTCGGCCCTGTCCCCCGTCTCCGGCGTGGTGGCGGCGGTGAACTACCAGGCCACCAAGGAAACGCGGATGGTGAAGGAAGAGCCCTACAGCCAGGGGTGGCTCATGGTCATCGACCCCACGGACATGAAAAAGAACCTGAAGGACCTGCTGTACGGGAAAGAGAGCGTGGAATGGATCCACGCGGAGCACCAGAGGCTGGTGCAGATGGTGAGCTCGGTCGGCATGACCTACGCCGACGGTGGTGTCATTGACGACGTGGTCGGCAAGGTGCCCGAGCTGGCGTGGGAAATCCTGACCGGTGAGTTCCTGCGCACCAAATAGAAAAGCAGGTGGGCCGGCAACATCGGCCTTCAAGGTGCGACCCCCTCGGCGGGGCTCCGTGGTGGAGCCCCGCCGGGGGGGTCCTGTTTTTTGGAGGCTCATACCGTCCAGGTCTAACGGAGCGCCCCCTCCCACTCGCCTTCCTTCCACTCCGAGGCCCCTGCCAGGGAATAGAGCGTCTGAGCGGCCTTTTCGTCCAGCAGGTCGAAAGCCTGATCCCGGGTCTGAGTGTATTTCTCCACGCTCATGGCGCCGGACCGGGCGCCCTCCTTGACTTTCTTTTCGAGGATGCAGTAGGCCAGGTAAGATTCGAAATCGCTCACCGTGGATTCGATCTTGCACTTCTCGAAAAACGATTTGAAGTCCATGGGTCCCTCCCCGACGCCGATCGGTGGTCAATACGGCCTGAATTGCGTCTGCGTTCTTGCCCGCGGGCTGCACGAGCCGGCAGACACTCGTCCATGAGAATGCTGCCTTTCCATCGATTCTCGTGATTTCTAATCTAGCAGACCTTTCAGTGGCAGGGAAAGGCTAATCCGTGCGTGCTTCGCCCGAGGAAGACTGTCTCTGCTGGGTGCGCGACCGTTTTAGGATTCTTGCCGCTTGCATCCCCCCCGTTCTCTCTTCTATAGTGAAGGCAAGGAATGGGTGCGCGACCGGGCACCCTGACGCCGAAAGCGATCACCCCTGGACGCGGCGTCATTTTGAGATCATCCATGCCGGCCGTTGGGCCGGTCAGACTTCCCGGACCACAAGGAACCAGAGAGGCCATGCCCATGGCGATAGCGACCAAAATGCTCCAGTTCATGGAGAAATCATCGTGGATACGGCGGATGTTCGAGGAGGGAGCTCGGCTGAAGCAGATTCACGGTGCGGAAAATGTCTTTGATTTCAGCCTGGGGAACCCCAATGTACCGCCTCCCGACGCAGTGCAGAAGAAGCTCGCGGAGATCGTGAATCGCTGCCGGCCGGGCATGCACGCCTACATGCCCAACGCGGGACTGGCCGAGGTGCGCTGCGCCGTTTCGGACTATCTGAGCCGCGAGCACTGTGTTTCCCTGTGCTCGGACAACATCATCGCCACCTGTGGGGCGGCGGGGGCTCTCAACATCATCTTCAAGGCGCTTCTCGATCCGGAAGACGAGGTGCTGGCTCCGAGTCCCTATTTCGTGGAGTATGGCTTCTACGCCGACAACCACGGCGGCGTGCTCAGAACGGTGCCGACCCTGGCGGACTTCACCCTTGACCTGGACGGGATGGCGGCGGCCATGGGTCCGAGGACCAAGGTGGTGCTCATCAACTCCCCGAACAATCCAACGGGTCAGATCTACAGCGCGGAGTCCCTGCAACAGCTCGGACGGCTGCTCGAGGGCAGGAGCAAACAATACGGGAGGCCCATTTACCTGGTTTCAGACGAGCCTTACCGCAAGATCGTCTACGACGGCCACGTGGTGCCGTGCCCCTTCGATTTTTATCTCAATACCCTCATCGCGACTTCGTACTCCAAGGAGCTTTCGCTCCCCGGCGAGCGCATCGGCTTTGTGGCTGTTCACCCCCATGCGGCGGATCTTTCGGCGCTGCTCGGCGCCCTGTCCCTGGCCAATCGCATCCTGGGCTTCGTCAATGCCCCGGCGCTGATGCAGTACCTGGTGGCGGAGCTCCAGGGGCTGACGGTGGACGTCTCCATTTACCAGCGCAAACGCGACCGACTGGTGAGCGGACTGGGGGAGGCGGGATATGATCTCATTGTGCCGCCGGGGGCTTTCTATCTCTTCCCGCGGAGCCCCCTCCCCGACGACGTGGAATTCGTTCGGCTGCTGCAGGACGAGAATATTCTGACCGTACCGGGGAGCGGATTTGGAGGACCCGGCCATTTCCGAATCGCCTACTGCGTGGACGATGCCACCATCGAGGGGGCAATGCCCGGTTTTGCACGGGCCATAAATCGCGCTCGATCCGCTGGCTAGGAGGGATGTCATGGCCAAGAAAATCTTTGTGACAAGGAATGCCGAACCCTCGGGCAGGCCCCGGTATGTCAAATTTCTCCTGTGGGCCGCGGTCGGGCTGGTGGTCGTGATCATAGTAGCCCCTCTCTTTCAGCAGAAGGGGAACAAGGGGACTCAGCGCGGAGCCGACCGGAACGGTGTCGTGGTGCACGAAATCCCTCGAACGGGCCTGCCTCCAGGCGAAGTCACCCCGCAGCTTCCCGGGCAGTTGCCCGACGCGGCGCGGACGGGAGAATCCAGGGTGATGCCCATTCCCCCGGAAATCAAGGGTTTCACCGACGCTCCGCCCAAGAGTCTCCCGCCTGAAGCAACGACAGCCGAAAAGGCGGCCCCGGGCGATGAGGCTGTGAAGAGGGAGAGCGTGGGAGGAGTGATCTCACCGCTTCCAGGCTCGGCTCCACCGAAGGATCTGGCCAGTGCGCCTCCGGAAGCCGGTCCTCCAAAGGTTACCCCCGAGCCCGTTCGCCCGAAGCCGGCGGAGACGCCGTCGGCCGCGCCACCCAGGCAGAAGGAGGCTGCCCTGGGACCCGCAACGGGAAAGCCCCCCGCGGATGAGGCCAAAGTGAAGCCGTCGGCCGACAAGACTCTTTACACGGTGCAGGTGGGGTCATTCCAGGAAAAGCGCAATGCGGACGAGATGCGGGAAAACCTGCAGAAGCGGGGCTACAAGGTGGCGGTCAAGCTCAAGAACCATCCCAAGCTGGGTCAGGTCCACGTGGTGCAGCTCGAGCCCGTGGCCGGCATCGACAAGGCCAACACCCTGGTGGCGCAGATCCGAAATGAGCAGAAGGTGAACCCCATCATTCAGAAGGTTCAGCCCGGAGAGTAACCGGTGGGTGGCTGCGCATGGGACTTCCCAGGGGAGTCTCGACGAAGAGCATCATTCCGGCGAGCGGATGTATTGGCGGTCACCACTGCCGATTCCTTCGCTCGCTTTTTTTTGGGGGGGCTCACTTTGCACCGGGAAAAGGGGCGATATGCTTCAGTTGTCGGCAATCACCGGGGGACGAGGAGAACGTCATGGCTGAAATGCAGGACACTCAGGCGCTGGAAGCCTTTCGCATCGGGGTGAAGCTCAGGGAGCTTCGGGAGAAGAGCGGGCTCACGCTGCATGATCTCGCAGCCAAGACGGGCTTTCCCAGGGAGCGGCTGGCCGAGGTCGAAAACCACCAGTTCGCCCCACCCATCGCCATGCTGCTGAAACTGGCCCAGGCTCTCCATGTCGGCATGGCCTATTTCTTCGAGGACAAGGTCGGCGCGGAGAAGATTGCCGTTACCCGCGCGCCGGAGCGGGTTCGGGTGGCGCGGCGTCCCCATCATGGCGAGGGGGAGATGACCTACGTTTACGAGGCCCTCGAGAGGTACAGGGCGGGAAAGCACATGGAGCCCTTCATGGTGGAGTTCCCGGCCCTCGATACGAGCGAGATGGTTTTCGTGAGCCATGAAGGGGAGGAGTTCCTGCATCTCCTGGATGGGCGGCTGGAGTTCCGCACTCCCGACCGGGTGGAGGTGCTCCAGCCCGGAGACAGCATTTACTTCGATTCGGATGTGAGCCACAGCTTCAGGGGTTTGGGAGCGCAGCCCGCCCGGGCTATTGTGGTCGTCTGGAACCGGTGCTGAAAACCTGTTCAGGGACGTCGCGGGCGCCGGAGCGCACGGTTGCCGCCCGGTCCGTTTTTTGACCTCACGGGAGGATTTCATGCTGGAGATCCGCTTCCATGGACGGGGTGGGCAGGGGACGGTCGTTGCCACCATTCTCATGGCCAAGGCTTTCTTCGATGCGGGATATTGGGTTCAGAGCTTCCCCCTGTTCGGGGTCGAGCGCCGTGGGGCTCCCGTTGAAGCCTACCTGCGGGTGAATTCGAGGGAGATCAGGAGACGGACCAATGTTTACCGGCCGGACCACATCGTGGTTCAGGACGAGACCCTGCTGCTCGGGGTCGATGTCAGGCAGGGACTCAAGCCGGGCGGCTGGATCCTCGTCAACTCAACCTCGGAGCCTTCCCCTGTCGAGAGCTACAAAGGTTATCGGCTCGCCTGGGTGGATGCCACTTCCATCGCCCTCGAGAACCGGCTCGGGTCGCGTACGCATCCCATCGTCAACACCGCCATGATGGGCGCTCTCGCGCGAGTGCTGGAGATGCCGCCCATGGAGGCTGTGGTGTCGGCCATCCGCGATGAGCTCCCCGACCGGAGTGAGAGCAACATTGAGGCTGCGCGGGATGCCTTCGAGCGAGTCCGGATCTTGGGCCTCATCTGACGAGTGAGACGTGCCATGACTCAAGAAGAACGCGATCGGATGCTACCTTTGCTGCTATCCCGGTCCTCCATGTCGTCGGAGGTGAACAAGACCGGCTCGTGGCGCTTCCTCCGTCCGCGCTACGATGAGAAGACGGCGCCCTGCGGCGCGGCATGCCCGGCCGGCGAGGACATCGCGCGCATCGAAATGCTCACGGCCCAGGGTCAGTTCAAGGATGCCTGGGAGCTGATCTTGCGGGAAAACCCGTTTCCGGGGGTTTGCGGGCGGGTCTGCTACCATCCCTGCGAGGTGGTGTGCAACCGCCGGGAGTACGACGAAGCGGTGGGGATCCACGTGGTGGAGCGGTTCCTGGCCGACCAGGCGCCCCAGTACGGGCCGGCGGCGGGGCTGGATCGCAACGAAGCACGCCGTGAGCGCGTGGCCGTTGTCGGAGCGGGACCCGCTGGTCTTTCGGCGGCTTACTTCCTCGCCATCCTCGGTTACCGGGTGGACGTTTTCGAGGCCGCGCCCGAACCGGGCGGACTCCTCAGGTGGGGGATTCCAAGATACCGGCTGGCCCGGTCTGCGGTGGCTGATGAAATCCAGCGCATTCAGAACCTTGGAGTGAGGATCCACACCGGAAGGCGCATCCCGGAAGATTTCCTGGCGCGGGCGTCCGAGACCCATGACGGCGTCTTTCTCTCCACGGGCCATTGCGCCAGCCTGAAGCTCGGAATTCCCGGCGTGGAGCTTCAGGGAGTCGAAGACGGCATGGGATTTCTGCGCCGAATGGCGGCCGGAGAGTCCGGGCCCCTGGAAGGAGAGGTGGCCGTCATCGGGGGGGGCAACTCGGCCATTGATGTGGCCCGCACCGCCGTGCGTCTGGGCGCAAGGCCTGTCATCATCTACCGGAGGCGTCGCCAGGACATGCCCGCATTCCCGGAAGAGGTCGAGATGGCCCTTGAGGAGGGCGCCCGGCTTCTCGATCTTCGCTCGCCGGTCCGAATCGACCGGGATGGCCAGGGGCTTCTGCTCACGGTCCAGGAGATGGTGGCGTCGGGCGTGGATGCCGGCGCTCGTGCCCGTGTCGAGCCCAATCCCGACCGCCTGGAAAGGATTTCGGTGAGGCGGGTCTTCGTCGCCATCGGTCAGGAGGCCGAGGAGACGTGGATGAATCCAACCGGCTCCCAAGGCGGGTATTCGGTGTACGACAACTCATCCATGCTGCTCACGGATCGTGGTTTTCCCGTCATCCGCGGCGGGGATATCGTCAACGACGTCAAGAACATCACGCGGGCCATCGCATCGGGGAAGGAAGGGGCCATGGCCCTCGACATGCTCTTTCGCCACGGACCCGAGAGGGTGGGCCCGCGCCTGAACGAATGCAGGGTCGGCCATGGCCGCTGCCTCTCCATGGAGGTTTACCGGAGCGGAGCCCGTGCCGCCCGCAGCCGCCATGTGGTCGAATACAAAGAGATCAATGTGGACTACTTCCGATTCCTGCCGCGCATCGTGCAGCCTCGGTTGCTGAAGGCCGAACGGACGGCGAGCTTCGCCGAGATCGATCTCAGAATATCGGCCTCCCTCGCCATGCGGGAGGCCGACCGGTGCTTCAACTGCGGCATCTGCAATCAGTGCGACAACTGCCGCCTTTTCTGTCCCGACCTGGCCGTGGCTCGCGAGCCCAGCCCTCGGGGGCGCGCCATCAATTACGATTACTGCAAGGGCTGTGGCGTCTGTGTGGTGGAATGTCCCCGAAACGCCATGTCGCTGGCCCAGGAGAAGGATGAGGTGAGCTGATCCCCGGGCTCATGGCAAGGGATGAAAGCGGAAGTGGATGAGGTCGGACCACGAGGGAGGCCGGGTATCATGAAGCGGGTGATCGAGGGCAGTCAGGCGGTGGCGGAAGGGGTGAGACTGGCGGGTGTGCAGGTGGTTTCGGCTTATCCCATCACCCCCCAGACTCACATCGTCGAGCAGATCGCGGATTTCTGCGCCACGGGGGTCATGAACGCGCGGTTCCTGCGCGTCGAAAGCGAGCATTCGGCCCTGGCCGCCCTCATCGGGGCCGCCTCCATGGGGGTGCGCTGTTTCACCGCCACCTCGTCCCAGGGGCTTGCCCTCATGCATGAGCTCCTGCACTGGGCTTCCGGGGCGCGTCTTCCCATCGTCATGGCCGAGGTGAACCGGGCCCTGGCTCCCGGCTGGAACATCTGGACCGACCAGACCGACAGCCTCGCCCAGCGGGACACCGGCTGGATTCAGCTCTACTGCGAAACGGGCCAGGAGGTTCTCGACACCACGCTGCAGGCGTTCAGGCTGGCGGAAGCGGTGAACCTACCGGTCATGATCGTTCTCGACGCCTTCTTTCTTTCCCACACTTACGAACCGGTGGACATCCCCGACGAACCCGAGGTGGCCGCCTTTCTGCCGCCCTACGTGCCCCGGTTCGCCATGAGCACCGAGACTCCCTGCGCCATGGGCCAGATGGCTCCGCCGTCCGTCTACATGGAGATGCGCCACAATATTCACCAGGCGATGCAGTCGGCCCTGGAACGTTTTGTTGAAATCGACGAGGAATTCGGGCTGAAATTCGGCCGCGGCTATGGACCGGTCGAGGCCTTCCGCTGCGAGGACGCGGAGATCATCCTGGCGACGTCTGGAACCATCACGAGCACGTCGCGGCAGGTCGTCGAAGACTTGAGGGCGGCGGGGGAAAAGGTGGGGCTTCTCAAGATCAAGCTCTTCAGGCCGTTTCCGGTCGACGCCGTGCGGCGGCATCTTCTCGGGGTACGCAAAGTGGCCGTCATCGACCGCAATTTCTCCTTCGGCGCGGGGGGCATCTTCGCCCAGGAGGTCAAGGCGGCTCTCTACGGCCAGCCCGGGGCGCCCGCCGTCTTCGGTTTCGTGGCGGGTCTCGGCGGGCGCGACGTGACCGAGGAGGTTCTCATGGATATATTTAGACAGGCCAGGGACAAGGATGCACCCGATAGCGAAAGCATCTGGGTTGGGCTGCGTGAGGTTATGGCATGACGACGAAAATCGAGATTCCAGAAGGTGATCTCATGCATTCGGGCCATGTGGGATGCCCGGGTTGCGGTGCGGCCATCGCCATGCGCTTCGTGCTCAAGGGACTGCGCGAAAAGACCGTCATGGTTCTTCCCGCCTGCTGCTGGTCCATTCTGGCGGGTCCCTACCCTCAGTCGACCCTCGACATTCCGGTGATTCACACGGCCTTTGAGACGGGGGGCGCCGTGGCCAGCGGCGTGCGCGCGGCCCTCGACGTCAAGGGGGACACGGAAACCACCGTGGTGACCTGGGCGGGGGACGGAGGGACCTTCGACATCGGCTTCCAGTCCTTCAGCGGGGCCGTCGAGCGCAACGAGGACTTCATCTATTTCTGCTACGACAACGAAGCCTACATGAACACGGGGGTGCAGCGCAGCTCTTCCACGCCTTACGGGGCATGGACCACCACCACGCCTCACCAGGACTGGAAGCGGCGGCGCAAGAAGAACATCGTCGAAGCCATGGTGGCCCATCGCATTCCCTACGCGGCCACGGCCAGCATCGCCTACCCCGAGGACCTGCTGCGCAAGGTGGAGAAGGCCAAAACCATCAAGGGCTCGCGGTTCATCCACATCTTCGCGAGCTGCCCGACGGGATGGCGGATTCCCTCGGAGATGGCGGTCAAGATCGCCCGAATGGCCGTGCAAACCAACATCTTCCCCCTGTACGAGGTGGAAGACGGGACCCGCTACACCATCAACGTGACGCCCAAGGGTTACCTGGTGCGCGAATATTTCCAGCTTCAGGGTCGCTTCAAGCACCTGACGGATGGTGATCTCGACGCCATCCAGGAAATGGTGGACGAAGACTGGCGGCTTCTCCAGCGCAAAGCCGGGCTCTCAGCCATTTGAGTGTGAGGCTGCGGGTATTTAGGTTCAACTCATCATGCCGGCAGTCTTTTGGCCGGCATCCAGGAAAACCGCTGGAATGACGACTCAAGTATTGGACACTCATTAGTGTGGAAACAGACAGGCTCTTAGAGCTAATGGCTCGATTCAGGTCCTGAATGGGCGGGAGAATCCGTCGGAGGCTCGGACTTTCCGGGCGGCGGACCCGCGCATGCCGCTTCCCTCCTGCGCCGCTTGATTTCGCCGCGGCACACTTCCCAGATGAAGCACTGGGTCCGGTGCTGGCAATAGAGCCCGGGATCCGTGCACGCGTCGCAGGCTTCGATGCAGTCCTGGCAATAGTGGTATTCATACTTGTTGCAGCGAGCCACCGCCGGACGCTCGGGGTGGAACCGGCACCCCGTGAACTGGGCCTGGTCGCGAGAGGATGGGTGGTCTCGCACGTTCAAAGCTCCCAGGTTTTCAAGGTCTGCAGAAGGGAATAGTCGGTCAGGTCATGGTGAATGGGCGTGACGGAGATGCAGTTCTCCGCCAGCACGGTGGAGTCGGCCTCCTCGTGGGGGTCCCCCAGAATG
>JALOOX010000139.1 GCA_025454175.1 Syntrophobacteraceae bacterium
GGGCTCCCCTGCCCGGGGACGGTGGACTGGCGCCGACTGGCCGCCCAGTCCCCGCTCGTGGGCCTGAAATCGGCGCGGATCGAGGCGGAGAGGTTGCTGGTGGAGGACAGCCGCGGCACCCGGGAGGTTTCACTCGACCAGGTCCTGGCCCGCCGGTGTCTCCGCTGCGCTCACCCCAACCCCGTCCTTTACGACGTGCTCATCGGCGGGCAGGTGGCCCCGCGCGCCACACCCCTGGACCAGTACCGGGACGTCGAAGCCGTCGAGGCGCTGGATCTCGGCGGGAGGCTGGCGTTCTGGCAGGAAGCACTGGACCGCTGCATCCGCTGCCATGCCTGCCGCAACGCCTGTCCCCTCTGCATCTGCCAGGACCGCTGCATCGCCGAAACCCGGGACCCCAAATGGCTCAGCGAGTATATGGGCCTTCCAGAGAAGTTTCTTTTTCATTTCATCCACGCCCTGCACCTGGCGGGGCGGTGCACCGAGTGCGGCGAATGCGAGAGGGTCTGCCCCATGGAGATCCCGGTCACCCTCATGAAGGAGAAGCTGGGGCGGATCGTCGGGGACCTGCTGGGATACCAGGCGGGCATCGACCCCGAGGCCACCCCTCCGCTGCTCACCTTCAACCCGGCCGAAACCGGGGTCTGACGGCCCGGAACCTTTCGATACGCCTTGAAGGACAGTCGATGGCGAAGATGATATTCATTGGCTCGGATCAACTCACGGCCGCCCTGGATCGCCTCTCGGAGCGCGTCGAGCTCTGGGTGCCGGCGGCCGCCTCGGGGCGGCCCGGCGTCATAAGATTCCAGCGCTACAGGCCGGGCGTGGAGGCGGTTCTGGACCGGCTGACGAACCTTTCTCCCAAGGAGGCGGTTCAGCCGCGGGTGGAGACGCTGCTGCGGTTTCGGACCGTGAAGTCCGCGGACGATCCCGCCGCCGAGCAGCTCCTCCTGGACGACCGGATCGAAGTCCGCCGCGCCCTCGTCTTCGGGGCGCGCCCCTGCGACGCCCGGGCCTTCCTCCTCTCGGACGAGGTCTTTCTCAAGGGCCCCTACGTCGACGTTTACTACGGGGCACGCCGCGAAAGCACTCTCCTGGCCGCCCTCGTCTGCCGCGAGGGCGACGATGCATGCTTTTGCAGCGCCGTGGGCGGCGGACCGGCCGACACTGCGGGAAGCGATCTGCGCATCGTCCCCGTCGAGGGGGGGCTGGTCGTCGAAGCCCTCCGGGAAGAAGCCGAATCCCTTCTGGAAGGACTGGGGGAGCCCGCATCCGACTCCACGAGGGATGAGGCCCTTCGGGTCGTGGAGGAGGTCTCGGCCCTCTGCATGGGAGAGATCGACGCCGGCGGGTCCGTCGAAGCGTTCAAAAACCGTTTCGAGGACCGGGAATACTGGCGTGAGGTGGCCGAGCGCTGCCTGAGCTGCGGGGTCTGCACCTTCGTTTGCCCCACCTGCACCTGCTTCACCATCACCGACGAGAAGCGCGGGCTCGAGGGGGAGCGGCTGAGATCCTGGGACTCCTGCATGTTCTACCAGTATACCCTCGAAGCGAGCGGCCACAACCCGCGCCCCACGAAGCTCGAGCGCTACCGCAACCGGGTCGGCCACAAGTTCAGCTACTTCCCGGAAAAATACGACGGCCGCTTTTCCTGCACCGGGTGCGGGCGCTGCATCCGCTTCTGCCCGGTTTCCATCGACATCCGGCGCGCCGTGTCCGGATTGAAGGAGAATATCTGTGAGTGTCCTTAATCCCTACCGCCCTGAGCCGGCAACGGTGCGGGAGGTCATCCAGGAAACGGCCGGCATCCGCACCCTCCGCGTGACCCTGGACGACGCGGAGAAGATGCGAGGGTTCTCGTTTCAGCCGGGCCAGGTGGGGCAGCTCTCGGTCTTCGGCGTGGGGGAATCCACTTTCGTCATCAATTCGCCTCCATCATGCAGGGATTACCTCCAGTTCAGCATCATGCGGGTGGGCGAGGTGACCCGGCGCCTGCATCAACTGAATGTGGGAGACGGGCTCGGGGTGCGCGCCCCCCTGGGCAACGCCTTTCCCGTCGAGGAAATGCGGGGCAAACATATCCTTTTCATCGCGGGCGGCATCGGCATGGCGCCCCTCCGCACCCTGCTTCTGACCCTGCTGGAAGAGCGCGAAAGGTACGGGGAGATCACCCTGATCTACGGGGCGCGCTCACCCAGCGACCTCTGCTACCGCTATGAATTCGAGGGCTGGAAATCGCGGGGGGCCGAACTGGTGCTGACGGTGGACCAGGAATTCCCGGGGTGGACGGAGCGGGTCGGGTTCGTGCCGACGGTGCTCTCCGAAGAGTCCCCCTCTCCCCACAACCGCATCGCCGTTGTCTGCGGTCCCCCCATCATGATCAAGTTCGTGCTCTTCGTGCTCAAGGAGCTGGAATTCGAGGACCAGCAAATCTTCAGCACCCTCGAGAAGCGCATGAAATGCGGCATCGGCATCTGCGGGCGGTGCAACATCGGCTCCAGGTACGTTTGCGTGGACGGCCCGGTCTTCAACTTCGAGGCGCTGCGCCACATGGTGCCGGACCTGTAGACTTTTCCCATCACGGTTCAAACTGAAGCGAGAACGTCATGCCCATCAAGATGAAGATCATGTTCCCCGGAAACTATTCAGTGGTCACTCGGTATTTGGGCGAGGAGAAGCGGGAAAGATGCCAGAAGCTCAACATACGGGACCTCACCGCCGACGAGATCGGGCAACTGGGCCCGGGAGAAAGCGGGGGCCATGCGCCCACCCACCAGATCACCTTCTACGATTTCGGCTGCAAGCGACTCCTGAACGCCAGGCTCAGGGAGGATGCCGAAGACAGGGTTGTGTTCGAAACCCAGGGCAAGGAGTACGAGTTTGCACCCCTCCGTCCCTCGCGAAGAGCGGAGGGCTGACCACTTCCAGGGGTCCGCGACCATGCCCGGGATGTATGACATCCCGGGACGGTCACGGCGGACTGACGGTCGCGGAAAGTTTTGACTTTCGGCCCCGCTGTGGTATTTAGGGGGCTCTGTCAGCAGCCGCGTGAACCTCTCGAGCTTCCTCGCCCCCCTCCTTCCCGCGAGAGTGGGTCTCCATCGCTGGATTTCCCCGTCGGTCGGCAATCACCCGTCGTGTGCTCCGCTCATCGATCTCAGCGCTTTCATTGGCGCCTGGTTCAGCAGGCCCCCGGAAGAAACCGGGCCGCGCTTGACTTCACCAGTCCCCTTTCCATGCGGGGACGGGTGTGGCGAGGCTTCCGATGCATGCCTCCCTCACCGGCGCCACCTTCGTGGGCAGGCTCTGGCGGATCTGGCAGTTGTGACCTCCGGTCACATGGTGCAAGGAAGAAACGTTTCATTTCATTCCAAAACCATCACAAGGAGGCCCCATGAAAGACATCGTCAAGAATCAGGTGGATGAGATTGTCGTCGGCATCGACGGCGGAAAGAGCCCCCAGGATTTCGCCGCGGCAGCTCAGAAAGACCCCTACGTGTTCATCATGGAACCCGAGGGAAAACTGCTGGTTCACCCCACGCTCGAGGGGCAGAGCCTCAAGGAAAAAGCTGGACCGGTCTTTGACCAGGTGGCCAAGGGCACGCCCGAGGGAACCTATGTCAGGTATGAATGGGCCGGCGCGCAGAAGTGCACCTACTCCCGCAAAACCAAGAGCGGGCTGATCGTGGGCTGCGGTTACAACGAGTAAAGCTTTCCCGGGCCGCCCCTGCCCGGGGAGGCTCACGGAGGCACGAAGGACAGAGCCCGGGGGAGGATTTGCACCGAGAGAGGTGTCCACCCGAGGGGCTCCCCTTCGGCCTCCACCGGGGCGGGCGGCGCGGCCTCCACGCGCAGATGTTGCGCGGAGCAGCTCCGCACCGATGGATGGTCCAGGTGCTTCCCCCGATGGATCCCGGGAAGAAGGCCGAGCAGTTGGAGGGGTTCCGCCCCATGGGACCAGACCATCTGAAAATGGTCGGCCAGGGGTGAAGCGTCGGGGCCGATCATCATGCCGGCCCCGAAATAGCGCCCCAGGCAGGCCACCATCATGACGCTTTCCGCCTCCAAGACGCGCCCATCCAGCGTACCCGCCAGGCGATGGCGCTTCAAAGCCGGCAGTTCACGGAGCAGCGCGACGACGACATACGAAGCTTTCCCCAGCTTCGGCCTCGCGTTGCGCCTGAGCCTCAGGGCCACGTTGCCGTCGAAGCCCGCCCCGATGACGTTCAGGAAGACCCTGCGAACCGCGCTTCCGTCCCAGGCCCCTCAGGTCGGCCATGCCCACGGCGACGCCCACGGCAGGGCTCCTCACTCACATTCCGCACCCATTGAGTCATAAGAAATCGAATTTCTGGGTGCACTTTCCGCCGGACGGTCGAATTCGGGTGTGGTATCCGAGGCTGGAGGAGTGCGGATGCCAACAAACCCAATTTG
>JALOOX010000140.1 GCA_025454175.1 Syntrophobacteraceae bacterium
CTCCGACTTTCGCCCCTGTCAACGGATCGCCTTTCTCCGCGTCCCCGCGTCTCCCAGTCGCTTGCCACGGGTGCAAGTATGTCCAACTGTCAGACCCTTCGGGGGGAGAGGGTTGGGGTGAGGGGGGGGCAGAATCAAGATCTCCCCCTCACCCTAGCATCTTCCCTGCGGGAGAGGGAACAATCTTCACGCTGATCTTCGATGAACCAGAATTCCGGTGTCGTGGGCTGTAAGGCTCCACAAAACCGGATGTCCATTTCGTGACTGGTTATGCCGGCGGTTTTGAGCCGGCATCCGGTTCTTTTGCGTCCCGGCCGGCGTCGTGCGGCTTCGGATCATAATGGGATTGAAATCATAGGTATATTGCTATATGCTTTTTAAGAAATTGACGGCGCCGACGAAGGAGGCAAAAAGTGGCTCGAAATCATCTCACGTCCCTCGAAGCAGACTACCTCGAAAAAGCCGCGGACGTTCTCAAAACCGTCGCCCACCCGGTGCGCCTGCAGATCATCGACTTTCTGGAGGAGGGGGAAAAATCCGTCACCGAAATCTGCGATCACCTGGGAGCCCAGCAGCCCTACACCTCCCAGCAGCTGGCCCTCCTGAAAGCCAAGTCCATCCTGGGGGCCCGACGCAGCGGAAACCAGGTGCTCTACAGCATCATTCACCCCGGGGTGATCAAGATCATCCACTGTGTTCGTCAGCAGGCGGGCCTGGAAGACGCCGAGCTGGAGCCTGCGGCCGACGCGGGCGCATAAAATGACCATCATCGCAAAGAGAGGAATATGAAATGTCCACGGTTACGGCCCTTCATTTGAACAAATTCGATGAGAACGTGAACAAGATCGATGAGAACGCCCCCGAAAAGGAAATGTGCACCTTCATCTGCAGCCGCGGCAGCCTGGATGGGGCCTACCCCGCCCTGATCCTCGCCATCAATGCCAGGCGGCTGGGGATGGAAGCCACGGTCTTCTACACCTTCATGGGGATCGACGTGATCCGGAAGGGAGGCGTCCATAAGCTCCATTTCATCCCGCCCGGAACCATGGGTGCCATTCCGGGCATGTCATCGGTGGCCACCTGGATGATGAAAAGACAGATCGATCAGGCCGGCATCCCGACGCTGGAGGATCTCATGGAGATGGCCCAGTTGGAGGGAGTGAAGTTCGTGGCGTGCAAAATGACCATGGACATGATGGGGTTGAACCCCGAGGATTTCATCGACGGCGTGGAGATTCAGACGGCCGAAGACTATCTCAAGCATGCTCGAAACTGCAAAATCAACATGTTCACCTGAGAGGCCGTGCGAGAACGACTTCGGGTCCTTTCGAACGGAGGGTGGCCGAGAGAGAGCTTTGAAAGCCTCGCCGGCTTCCGGGCTGCGGCCTGGGAGCCGGCTGATCCCGGCAGTCATTTCGACCCGTTTCGACCCGGCTACACCGGCTCCGTGGCCCGGAGGCTTGAAGCAGGGCCCGAGGGGAGATCAAACCCGCCGCAGTCCCTGCTCCTTTTCTCAACCTTCAGAGCCGGCGCCGGATCTGGCGCCCGGCGATCGGGACTCCATCACTTTCTCGTGGTGAGGGCACTTGTGCATGGCCTCGCGTTTTTCTTCCATTTCCTGCTTGGTGCGAAAAACCCAGGTTCCGGATTCGGAATAGCAGTAAATCGCCAGCTCGCAGGTCTTACACTCTTCCATCGTCTTTCCCTTGCCCTTCGGGCCCGCACGCGGTCCGCCCCGTTTCCAGGTCGGCCGGTCCCTTCAGTTTGAGCATGTATTCGTCCCATTCGATGGGGAGAAGGTACTTCTTGCGATTGTTGCATTCCTTGCATGCCGGCACGACGTTTCCGCGGGTGGACCGCCCCCCGCGGATGAGGGGCACCACGTGGTCCATGGAAAGCTCCCGGGCCTCGAAGGACCCGTTGCAGTAGTGGCATCGGCCGCGGGCCACCTGGCGCTGCCACCACTGAGTCCGCCGGAGCTCTCTGGCCTTCTCCTTCTCCTTCTTGAGATCCCTGGGAGAAATGCTGACCAGAAAATAGGATCCGTCACCGCTGAACGTCATGCCTCGCCGTCCCTCCGCCCTACTGATCCGCCGGAGCCTTGAGGGGCACGTAGAAGGTCCTGTCCCCGCGCTTGACCAGGAGCAGCAGGCTTTCGCCCTTTTTGACCTTCTGGAGGGCCTGGTTGTAATCCTTCAGATTCTGGATCTTCTGGCGGTTGATCTCCTTGATGAGATCGCCGGGGCGCAGCTTGACGTCGGCGGCGGGGCTGCCCGGCTGAACACTGGAGATCACCACTCCGTGCTCGGCCGCGTCCCACTCGAAGCGCTGAGCCAGCTCGGGCGTCAGGTTCTGAACCGTGAGCCCCCAGGTGCTCTCCTTTTTGGAGGGCGCGGCCTCGGCGCCATCCGCCGGCATGGTGCCGATGGCGGCCTTGATCTCCCTGCTCTTCCCGTCCCGGATCACCTGGAGCGTGATGGTCGCTTCCGGCGCCGTCGAGGCCACCATGCGCGAGAGGGCGTGAGCGTTCTCCACCTCCTTGCCATTGAGCCGCGTGATGACGTCTCCCCGCTTGAGTCCGGCCTTCTCAGCCGGGCCGTCGGCCACCAGGTCCGCCACGATGACCCCCTTGGTCTCCTGGATGTCGAAGGACTGGGCCAGTTCGGGGGTGATGTCCTGGATCATGATGCCGAGCCATCCGCGGATGACCTTGCCCGTTTTCAGCTGAACGAGGATCTCCTTGGCCAGGTTGATGGGGATGGCGAAGCCGATTCCCTGTCCCTGGGCCACGATGGCCGTGTTGACGCCCACCACCTCGCCGTTCATGTCAAAGAGGGGCCCGCCGCTGTTTCCCGGGTTGATGGCCGCGTCGGTCTGGAGAAAATCATCGTAGGGACCGGCCCCGATGACGCGGCCCTTGGCGCTGATGATGCCCGCCGTGACGGTGTGGCCCAGGCCGAACGGATTCCCAACGGCCATCACCCAGTCCCCCACGCGGATCGCGTCCGAGTTGCCCAGCTTGACCGGCTTGGGGAAATCCTTGTCGGGGGTGACCCGGATGAGGGCCAGGTCGGTTTTGGGATCCCGTCCCACGACCTTGGCGTCGTACTCCCGCTGGGCATCGGTCCTGATCTTGATCTCATCGGCCTTTTCCACCACGTGATTGTTGGTCAGAATGAGGCCTTCCGTGTCGATGATCATACCGGAGCCCAGCGCATGGGTCTTCATGCTGCCGGATGGGGTGTCCCCGAAAAATCGCTTGAAGAACTCGTCGCCGAAGAACTCGCGAAACGGCGAGTTGGGCGCCATGAACGGCTGCATGGGGTTTTCCTTGAGCACCTGCGTGGTGGAAATGTTCACGACGGCGTGCTTCACCTGTTCCGACAGGTCGGCGAAGGAGGGCGGACCGTCCTTGCCGTAGGCCGACCAGGCCGCGGGGGGTGACAGGGTGAACAGACAGGACAGGGCCAGAACCAAAGCCGTTAATGCCTGGAATGATGGGACATCGAGTCGCCTTGAACGGAGATTCATGCAATTCCCTTTCTCTCGGCCGCGGCCAGGCGCGGCCACTTTTCGTTTGGTTACTGATCTGCTCTAATAGTCATCCACAGCAGGTTGTGCCAGGAACCTGATTTTCATGGCGGGCTCGCGTGCTGGTGGACACTGGCGAGAGAATAAACCAATCTCTACAAAAATCAATATAATGCCATGGCTGCATAAGGACATGAAAGGAGCACCATCCTTGATCCCATCTCATCCCAACCTGATCTCGTCCAATGATCGCGCGCTGGCGGTCGTTCTCAGGCTCGACGAAATTTCCGTCCTGTACCGCAAGGCACTGCGCACCATGGACGAGGGGAGCCTGCGCAGCCTCATCCTCAACGCGGCGGTGGAAGCCCTGGATGATCCCAGTGTTCTTGAGGAGGTCCTGGTCTCGGGGGATCACATGTTCAGCTTCATGTGCGGGATCTGGATCCAGTTTCTTCTGACGGAAGTGGCCGGCATGAAGAAGGAGAGTCTGCGGGAGCTGTTTAAGGGGATGATGTGGGACATGCAGGAAGACCGTTGCCTGCATTGACCGCCCGCGGTCCGTTCCAGGAGACCTTGCCGTTGACCCAAGCCCCTCGACCGGCGCCGGTGCCGTGGGCCGGGCGAAGCCGGTTTTCAACTTGAAACCTTAAACTTGAAACTTTTCAGAGCAGTTCCTCATGCCCCCCTCGACCACCCGAAACAATCAAAAGGACCACGATGCGCCGGTTTTCAACTTGGGTTCATCGCAGATCAGCGTGAAGTTCGTCCCCTCTCCCTAAGCTGACAGTTGGACATACTTGCACCCGTGGCAAGCGACTGGGAGACGCGGGGACGCGGAGAAAGGCGATCCGTTGACAGGGGCGAAAGTCGGAGGGAA
>JALOOX010000028.1 GCA_025454175.1 Syntrophobacteraceae bacterium
TTGGGGTGAGGGGGGCTTACAGAATCAAGATCTCCCCCTCACCCTGGCATCTTCCCTGAGGGAGAGGGAACAATCTTCACGCTGATCTTCGATGAACCAATCGTCCGAAGCCTGGTGCGCTTGGGCGGAAATGCCTACCCGGATCAGCTGATTCCCAAGCTCGAGCTTGGGAATCAGCAAAGGACTTGGACAGCATCAGGGCTTTCATGGCTTCGGATGATTGGCGGAAAATTGAGCCTTTCTCGAGAATTCGCGCGCAAGAGGCCTCCATGGGAGGCCTCTTGCCGTTTCTGGACCTCAAGCCGCCCAGGACCGCCGAGTCCGGGGCTGCGATGGCCGGGAGCCACCGACTGCGCGCTGACCTCCCCTCCCATCCTCCTCTCCAATAGAGCCTTGCGAATTTTTGCTCAAACCTCATCCCCCGGAAGAATGGCGATGCATCTTCATGCGTTACAGACTTTGTCGTTTGTCCACCCTCTGCGAAGATGATTTTGTGAGAAAAGAGGAGAAAAACGAAAGTTCACTCGGGGGCGGGAAGGCGAAGCCCTCGGGGAAAACGCAATAACAGGCGGATATCAATGCACTAATCGGATGATTGGATTCTTGTTTTGGTATCAACAAGTTATGAGGGAAAAAACTCTAACATCACTTCCCTATGAAGGATTTCGTCCGCCGGGGGCGGTGGGGAGAATCCCGGAAAGAAGTCTTCAGATCAGCTTTGACCGGAAAATGTTTAGCGGCTAGGTTGACATCCGTCGTCGAGGAAAAAGAGAGTTTCTTGTTTCCCTGAACCTTCCTGGCTGGTTTCCATGTTTTTTTCTATTTGATGGTTGTTTTTCTTGCGGTTTTTCGCTGAATCTTCATTTTGCACAATCGAATATGGGGCTCGGGCATCAGCTGCGGGAAGGTCTTCCACGCCTGAGGAAGTCTTGTATGGACCAGGGATGGAAAAGCGTCAAACAGGATCTGCAGAAGTGTCTTTCGAAAGGGCAGTATGAGCTTTGGGTGTGCACCCTGGAGTGTCTGGGCTGCGAAGGGGACCGGCTGATTCTTGGCTGCAGGAACCGGTTTCACGTCGAGTGGCTGCGCGAGAAGCTGGAGGAGCGGCTGCTCGCCGCCGTGAGGCGGCATCTTCCGGGAATCGGCAAGGTGGATTACCGCATTGGGCCCGAGAAGGTTCAAAAGGAGGTCGAGTGCAACATCGAGGAGGGACCCCGGCAGATCAATTTTCATGAGCTCATTCGCAAGGCCGAGCCGGCATTCAACCCCCGCTACACCTTCGATCAGTTTGTGGTGGGCCAGTGCAACCAGTTTGCCTTTGCCGCCTCCATGGCTCTGGCCGGAGAGCAGAGCTTCAACAACCAGTCGGTCTACCTGCTGTCACCCACGGGGCTGGGCAAGAGCCACCTGACACAGGCCGTGGGGCACTACCTGTTGGGCCAGAGCCCCAACTGCCGGGTCCGGTACACCACCACGGAGCAGTTCGCCAACGAGATGATTTTCGCGCTCCAGCACGGCAGCATGGAGAGCTTCAAGAAGAAGTTCAGGAACGGCTGCGACGTGCTGCTGCTCGAGCGCATCGATTTCCTGAGCGGCAAGGATAAGATTCAAAGTGAGCTGGTGTACACCCTTGACGAACTGATGGACCGCGGGAAGCGCATCCTCTGCACTGGAAGCACGCTGCCGAGAGACATCCCGCGCCTGAGCAGGGAGCTCGAGTCGCGGCTACACGGAGGGGTGGTGGCTCCCATCGAGCCGCCGGACTTCCGGACGCGCATCGAGATCATCCGGCGGAAAACCGAGGGTAGGAATGTACGATTTCCCCAGGATGTGGTCGAATACCTCGCCGAACGGCTCACGGGTGATATCCGCCAGATGGAGAGCTGCATCCATGGACTTTCGGTCAAGAGCCACGTTCTGAAGGCGCCGATCACCGTCGGTTTGGCCGAGGAAGTGGCCCAGGCCATCCAGAACCGCCTTCCCAAGATCACCATCGAGCACATTCAGCAGATCGTTTGTTCGAGCTTTCAGGTTACCGTCGAAGAGCTCAAGTCGCCCTCACGCCGCAAACAGCTGGCCGCGGCCCGCAAGATCGCCATGTACCTCTGCCGGCGTTACACCACCGAGACCCTTCAGGTCATCGGCAAGTCCTTCAAGCGAGCTCACAGTTCGGTCCTGCATGCGGTAAACGGCCTGACCAGGCAGATGGAGGAAAAAGACGGGAAGTGGAAGCGACAGGTGGAGTACGTCAGTCGGCAAATAGAGACGAGCTGCCTGACGCCATAGCGCAGAGATCCTCCCGCAGCCGAATCGAAAGCTCGGCGACCATCTGACTCATGACTTCAGCAAACTTCTCCGGGCTGCCGGCCTCGAGGCGGCGGCTTTCGAGCCGATAGCGCCTGCTGAGGACCACGGCGCGCCGGGGCTCTTCCCGCCAGACGCTGACCTGGACGTCGAGCCGGGCCTGCTGGCTTCCTTCTCCCAGGTCTTCCCAGGCGAACTGGTGCACGTGACCGCTCAGCTGAGTGTCAGAGCCCGCCGGGCTCGCGGCTGCGAGCACCCGGGCGAAAGGGCCGTCCTCGGCCAGGTCTCGGGTCAGCTTGTCGGCGATCATGCTCCCCGGCGAGGTGATCCAGCGAAAGTGCCGAGAAAAGCGCACCTTGCGGGAAGGCTCCAGGATGATCATCTCCTCGCGGTCGTAAGGCGACGCAGCCGAGAACGGCCAAATCCGAACGCTTCCCTGCCGCGTGCCGGAACATCGCGGTCCATGGGCTTCGTAGCTCAATTCGAAATAGGCGGGCCGGGTGCCGGTGAAAAGCCCGCCGAGGCAACCGGTGCAGCAGATGAGCACGAAGACGGCCAGGCCGAGGTGTCGCATGGGCATGATCATTTCCTCTCGAAAGGGTCCCGCGCTTTGGGGGGAAAGACGATGCCGCTCGGCTCATCCTTGATGCCCTGGGCCAGCGCGGTCACCTGCGCCAGCACCTGTCCGAGCTGCAGCATGGTCTGCTGAAGCATGGCGATGGACTGGGCAAACTGCTGGTCCACATGGGCGACGAGCCTGCCGGCTGCCGCCACGGTCTCATTCAGGTTCCCCGTGAGGTCCCGGACAACGCCCGGCGGGAGCGCTTCGAGCTGCCCGGCCAGCTTCTCCGATGCCGCACGCGCAGCATCCAGGGTCCCCGAAAGGTCGTCGAAGCCCTTTTTCATCCCCTGGGCCGTGGCCTTGTTGAGGTTCTCCGTGAATCGGGCCGTCTCGATGGCTGCTTTCTGGATGGCCAATACCATTCCCTGCCACTCCTCCGGGTCGATGGACTCCTTCAGGTGCGACAAAACGTCGTTGACGAGCACGCCAGTCCTCGTCCAGCCCTCGGTCAGGCCCTGGAGATCGATCTCGTTGACTTTCCTGTAGATGGTTTCGAGGGCGGCCTTGAGCTGCACGATCTCCGACGGATAGGACGGAATCACCGGATGTTCCGTGGGGAAATTGATCTTGGGAGTGAGCTGATCGAGATTGGCGGGAGCGGTGTCGATTTCCATGTAGCGCAGCCCGGTCAGACCCATCTCGCGGAGCTGGATCGCCAGGGACTGATCCACCCTGAAGTCGGGCCGGAGATTCATGACCACCTTGATGAGGCGTCCGTCGGGGGCCAGGGCGATCTCGACGGCTCGGCCCACGCCGACCCCACGGTAGTTCACGATGGCATCCTGCTGGAGCCCCTTGACCGATTCGTCAAAGTACGTGACGTAAACCAGGGTATCCTCGAAATAATGGGATGCTCCCAGCCAGATGATCGTGACCAGGAGCAGGCTCCCGCAGATGACGACCAGAAGTCCCAATCTGAATGAGCTCAGTCGGTGTGGCAAGGTTTGGCTCCTGTGCCGGGCGACTTATGTTCTCGGCCGCGCCCGCCTGTGAAAGAACGCCTGAACCCGCGGGTCCGTGGAGCTTTCTCTCAGCTCCGCCGGAGCTCCCATGGCGATGATTCCGCGGGCTTTCCCGTCCAGCATGACACAGCGGTCCGAAATGGCCTCGATGCTGGGAAGCTCGTGGGTGACCAGGACCATGGTGATGCCTAGGGCCCGCTTCAGTTCCAGCAGGAGGTGGTCCAGCTCCGCGGAAGTAACGGGGTCCAGCCCCGCCGAAGGTTCATCGCAAAAGAGGATCTCAGGGTCCAGGGCGATGGCCCGCGCCAGGGCAGCCCTCTTACGCATCCCGCCGCTCAACTCCGCGGGCAGCAGTCCATCGAACCCCGCCAATCCCACCATCTCGAGCTTGAGGCGCACAATGTCGTCGACCAGCTCGGCAGAGAGTGTCGTGAGCTCCTGAATGGGCAGGGCGACGTTCTCGGCCAGGGTCAGGGATCCCATGAGCGCTCCGGACTGGAATAGCACGCCGATCTTCTTCCTGGCCAGAGCGAGACTGTCCTCGTTCCCTGAACCGGTGATGACCCGGCCCCCGAGGGCTATGCTGCCCTTCAAGGGGGGAAGCAGGCCGATCATGACCTTGAGGAGCGTGCTCTTTCCGCAGCCGCTGCGTCCCAGGATGGTGACAATCTCTCCCCGCCAGACGGTAAGATCGACGGCCTCGAGCACCACGCGTTCCCCGTATCCGATGGTCAGATTCTCGACCCGGACGGCTGCACTCCGCGATTGTTCCTCGACCAGCGCCATCCCGGTCCTCAGATGTCAAAAATATGATACAAAATGGTGAACACTGCGTCAGCCAGTATAATCAGGAAGATACCGCTGACGACCGCCGAAGTCGTCTGGCGCCCCACGCTGTCGGCTCCCTTTTCGGCCTGGAGTCCCCTGAAGCACCCAATCAGTGCAACGAGTATCGAAAAGACCAGGCTTTTGGCCAGCCCTCCCATGACATCGGTCAAGGTGAGAATGGAATAGACCTCCTGGATGAAGCTGGCTGGAGTCAAGTCCAGACTGACGATCCCGACCACGATTCCTCCCAGGATGCTGGACCCGTTGGCCAGCATTGTCAGGAGCGGTCCACACAGAGCGAGGGCGACGACCCTGGGAAGCACCAGGAGCTCGGTGATGTCGAAGCCCATGACCACCAGGGCGTCGACCTCCTCGTTCACTTTCATGGTTCCGATCTCCGCGGCGAAGGCGGACCCGGACCGGCCCGCCAGGATGACCGCCGTGAAAACGGGCCCAAGCTCCCGGGTCATGGCGAGGCTCAGCAGATCGGCGACGAAGATATTCGCTCCGAACTGCCTCAGCTGAACCGCCCCCTGAAAGGCCATGACCAGGCCCAGCAGGAAGCTCAGCAGAAAAACGATGGGCATGGCGTCAGCCCCCGAAAGCTGGGTGGTGTAAAGCACCTCCCGCCAGCGGAAGCGTCGGAAATGGTGAAGGGCCTTGCCCGTTGAAATGAAAAACTCACCGATGAAGCGAATGAGATCGTTCCATTCCCTGGCACCGGCCCTGACACTCTCGCCCAAATTGCTGAGCCGTTTCGCCAGGGAAGACTCCGTCGTTTCCGACGGGACGGCGGCGGAGCCCTGGAGGAATTGAACGAAGTATTCCGTGCCGGCCGGGATGGCGCGATACTCCAGCGGAATCCCCTGACGCTCGCAGTGCCTTTTAAGTATGCGGATCAGCGCGAACCCGCTGCTGTCGATGGTCGATATGTGCTGAAAATCCAGGATGAGCTTCCGGGGCGGTGTGCTTCTCAGGGATTCGAGAATGCCCTCCCAGATACCCTGGGCGTGCTGAAAGTCAAGCGGGCGACTGAAGGAATAAACCGTCCCCCCCTCTGATGTATGCGTCACCTGAAAGTGTGGGGAGTCCATTCAAAGGCCAGGTCCTTTTCATTTCCTCTGGTTGATCTTTTCCCTGAGAACACCGGAGCATTTGAAGGTGACCACCTTGCGAGGGGCGAGCATGATGGGAGTGCCTGTCTGTGGGTTGCGGCCGCGGCGCTGGTTTTTGTCCTTCACACTGAACTTGCCGAACCCGCTGATGAGAACATCGTCGCCCTGTTCGAGGCCTTGTTTGATGATTTCAAAGAGCGTCTCGATGATATGTGCGGATTCAGTCTTGGTGAAGATGTTCTTTGCGAACAGGTTCTCCACGATATGCGCCTTTGTCAGCGTCATGATCGATTCCTTTCCGGATCTATTCTGAGACGACGACCAACCTTGCCCCTCATTCCAGGTGTATTGATCGGCTATTAATCGATAATACTTTGTTTTTCAACAAGAAAATGGGCGAATCGACAAAACGGGGGAAGCTTGGGCGCTTCCCCCGTTGTAGATCGTTTTGGTGGCGGTGCAGGGACTTGAACCCCGGACACTGCGGATATGAGCCGCATGCTCTGACCGTCTGAGCTACACCGCCATGGAGTTGAAAAGTGAGTGGTATTTATAAGAAAAGCCGGTTTCCGTCAACAGGAATTTCCCCGCTTGCCTACAGCTCTTGATGGACGGGGGTTTTCGGCGCCGACTGGAAGGCCAACAGCAGGCGAGCCGTTTTCGCAGCGCCGTCCATATCCGGTGCGTTGAAGGCCGGCACATCGGGACGCTCCAGAAGGGCTTCCATGGCCTGGGACAACTCACCCACCGAAAGGCTTTTCAGTACGCGGAGGATCCCCAGCTCCTCCAGTCGCCCGGCCCGCATGGACTGCTCACGATTCTGGGGGAAGGGATAGACCAGGGCGGGGACCCGGGAAGCCAGGATATCCATGCAGGTGTTGTATCCGGCCATGCTGATGGAGAGGTCCGCCCCGGCCAGCTCCGCAAGGAAGTCGCTGGCAAAGGGACGCAGGGATATCCTGTGATCTCCCGATGCCAGGCCGGCGATGGCGGAGCGTTCGGCTTCCTCCATGAAGGGGCCGAGGAAGATCCGAAGCTCGAGACCGCTCCTCTTCAACCGGCTGAATCCTTTGAGGACGACCTGCAGCAGATCCGCGCCCACCCGGCCTCCGCCGGTGCTGGCCACGATGACTCGGCGGTCCCCGTGCTTTCGCCTCTCGGGTGCGCGACGGCAGACGAAGCCCGTGTAAACTAATGGGATCACGATCTCCCCGGTCCTCGAGAAGGTCTCGCTCAGGTCGATGATCCGGGGGTCCGCGTGGACCATCAACAAATCATAGTAACCATTGAGAATATCCAGCACGCGCATCTCATACTTCCGCACATCGCTCTTCTCCACCAGAATGTCTCTGAGACTGCAGACCACCAGGGCTGCCGGGGTCGTTCGGCGGGCTGCCTCGAGCAGCGGCATCAGTTCGTGCCGAAACATGCGCCGCCCGAAAGGAAAGAGCTCCGTGACGACCCGGTGCGGTCGAAAGGAGTGATAGAGGCCGAGCAGCCTTTCCGAGCGCTCCCGCCAGAGGCTGTCCGGGTCCGCCTCGCCGACTTCGACGCGACTGAAGCCGGGGTCCATCATGACGGGAGGCAGGAGCACCCGCCGGACATGGGCGGGAGGAGTGAAATCGTGCAGAGGGCTCCCTCCCTCGACAAACAGGACCTGGTGGGGCTCCAGGGCCCGCGCGATCTCCATGCTCCGGAAGAAGTGGCCGATGCCGAGCACGTGCTGGCTGTAAAACAAGATACGCATAATCACACTGAGCAGGCAGGATCAGGTCTGGCCTGCAACCGTGAGCCCCGCCGGCAGAGACTCTCCAAAGACCCACTCCCGTTCCTGGTCGAGGAGACTGCTCTCGGGATGGAGCAGCATCCGGCGGTACCTTTCCGGGTGCGGGAGCCGATCCAGCCACGCCATGACCGCTTCGCGCCCGGCATCGTCCAGGTCCCTCTCCCGGTCACCCGTGAAGCGGGCCATCTGGACCAGGGCATTGGCCAGGGTTTCCGAAGGCTCTCGTCCCCAGGACCTGAGCGCCTCCAGCCATCCGGCGATCCGACTGCCCGGGATCACTGAATTGAGGGGACCATAAAAGGGAATCCTGGCCCCGACGCGGCTCAGAGCCCAGAGATCCTGGGGCTTGGAGCCCGATCGCCGGATGCGGCCGAGCAGCACTTCCCCCAGTTCCAGCTTGGTATCCACCGGCAGTCGTTCCATGTTGGCGACGGCCATCCAGATTTCCATCTCCTCCTGTGGACTGAGGATTCTCCCTGCTTTACCAGGTTTCTTCCTCTTGTCCCCAAGTTGAAGAAGCCCCGAGATCTGCTGAAAGAGGTGCCACTGCTGGCCGGCCGAGAGTCCACCCGCCACGCGCCGCCAGAATACCCACCACTCCGAGCGGTTTTGTGCCTGGCGAGGGAAGGCCGGTCCCTGGGGGAACAGCTTCCAGATCTCCTTGATCCTCCATTCATCCACGGGATCCCCGAAGCCGGGGCGAACACAGAAGCCCAGAAGGTTCAGCCAGCGCGCTTCGTGCTGCGCGGTGAGGCTGCGGCCGGATTTGCAGTCCAGGAGGGTGTCGGCCAGCTTTCGGATGAGCGAGCTCGGCCATTTCTCCTTGGGAAGCTCCAGGATGGAAACCATCTCCCCGGTGATCCGTTCCGCTCCCCTGGCATGGGATCGCGTGCCAAAGACCCCCCGGATCTTTTCCTGAGCGCTTTCGATGAGCGCGGCTTCCAGGGTCTCGCCCGCTTTCAGGGCATCCACCGGCAAAGGCTCGGCACCCTGGCGCACATCGAACTGGAGCTGCCATCGATGGGGGGTTTGCCTGGAAGCACACCAGAGCTCCAGGGTCCCCACCTCCGTCAGACGCACCGCCAGTGACACGGGCAGCGGCTGAGCGGAGACTTTCCTTCCATATCGGAGCACCGTCCGAATGGGGGGCAGAACTGAAATCTCATCCTCGGACAGGGTCACCAGGTCTCCGAGATGATCTCCCAGTCTCGTGCTGGAGCAGAAAAGCTGGAAGCTCACGGGCTGGTTGGTCAGAACGTTGAATGCCGGCTGTTCCAGCCTGACCTCGTAGCCCTCCTCGGTCCCCCGTGGGACCAGGCAGACCGCGTGGCGTTCCCCCTCCTCCCCGGTATGGCTTTCGGCGGGAGCCACCTCGACGAAAAAGGATCGTGGGCTGCCCGCTCCCACCCGGACTCCCTCTCCGAGGCGAACCAGGCCGTAGTAGGCGGCTCCGATGGCCACGGCCAGGTCGGGCCTGGGATTCTTGAGCTCGATGGGCTCGAAGCTCTCGCCCGCCACCTCCTTGAACCAGCTGCTCAGGACCTCACGAACCCTCTCCCTGAGCATCGGGGGGCTCAACGATCCCCCATTGAACAAAACAAAGTCGGGATAGAGGGTATCCCTGCCCGTCTCCCGCGAGAGAAGCTCGCGGAATCGATTCCAGAATCCCGCCAGATGCCTGGTCACCGCCGGTTCCTGCACGTAGGGCAGGCCCCACTCGGTGAGTCCCTTGCGGCGAGTGGTCGTGGGCAGGTCATCCAGGGCCACTTGCGGAAAGAACCCATCCAGGATCAGGCTTCGAGCCACGTCTCCCGAGAGCCTGGCCTTGAGAGTGTCTCCGATGAGCTTCCTGCCGAGACCAACCAGCGTTATCTCCACCTGGTCCCTGGAGACGGGTATCTCGGTCGGGCCGGAATCGCGGGCGGCCCCGAAAAGGCCGGACCTCGCCGCCGGCGCCTCGGGGGGCAGCTCATTTCCCGAAGGCCGCGGTTCGGCTTCCGAGCCGCCCAGCAGACTCTCCTTGGCTTTCCGACATTGATGCCAGAGCTGGTGCCACCTCCTGGACTCGAGCTTCCCCGGCTGCCCCATGAGCTCCACTTCGATATGGCGCGCCAGGGACAGGTCCATGTTGTCCCCGCCGAGCATGAGATGGTCTCCCACCGCAAGGCGATCGAATTTGAGGCCGGCTTCTCCCTCGCGGACGGCGATCACCGTGAAATCAGTGGTCCCACCGCCCACGTCACAAACCAGAATCAACTGCCCGTCGCGCATCCCCTCGCGCCAGTTGTCCTCATGGCCCGACAGCCAGGCGTAAAACGCCGCCAGGGGCTCCTCGATGAGGATGACTCTGTTCAGGCCGGCTTCCCGCGCCGCCGTCACGGTCAGCTCCCGGGCCACTTCGTCAAAGGATGCGGGCACCGTCAAGAGCACCAGTTGTTCCTCGAGCCTGAAACCTTCCCGGCCGCGGGCCATCTCCGCGTTCCACGCCTCACGCAGGTGTCGGAGGTATCGGCTGCTGGCCTCCACCGGGGACACCTTCTCCACGTCGGACCCGGCTCCCCAAGGCAGGATGCTCGCCGTGCGATCCACACCGCCATGGCACAGCCACGATTTGGCGGAGGACACCAGTCGTCCGGGGACCAACGCCCCCTGCTCGCGGGCGAGCTCCCCAACCACATAGCTCCTCCCGGAATCCCACGGCAGGGCCGTGCTTTCGGGCGGCAGCTCATAGGGGCCCGGGATGTAGAGGAATGACGGCAGGATGGGACGGCGACCCATGGAACCGGGCGACACCAGTTGAGGAATATTCAAGAAGCGAATTCTCCGGAGCTCGATCCCCGGTCCGGTCCGGTCCACATAGGCCAGGGCCGTGTTGGTCGTCCCCAGATCCATGCCCACGATATAGCGATACTCGACCTCCTGAAGATCGACAGAGCTCTCCATGTCTTTGATCAGGCTTCCTGCTCCCTGAGGTTGAACTCGAGCTTCCATCTCTTTTCGTCGTCGTCCCGCGAAACGCACCAGAGCTCGAGGGTTCCGATTTCAGTCACCTTGCTCTGAAGCCAGACGGGGATGACGTTCACCCCCTCGGCGGCTTCCGAGGCGGGCAGGACGGTCTCCATGGTGGTCACTTCCTCGATTTCTCCCTGCCAGTCCTCGATGACCTCTCCCACCTGGTCCTTTTTGCGGACCGTGGACGCCAGGAGATTGAAAACCGCGGGCTCTCCGACCACGAGCCCGAACTCCCTCTCGCGAATCTCCGCCCCGGTCCCCTCCTCCATCCCGAAGGGAACGATGCACAGGGCCTTGATGGGGGTCGGAATCCCCGGAACCGCGGGCATGGCGCTTTCAATGCCGATATAGTAAGGACGTGCGACACCGCCCCGTATGCGAATGCCTCTGCCGCGCCTTGCCAGACCGTAGTAGGCGGCGCCTCGGGCCACCGCCAGGTCAAGGTCGGAAGAGGTCAGCTCCCTCACGTCTCCCCGGGGATGCCATCGCGTCAAAATATCGAGGAATCGCTGCCGGAGGACGTCCGACTTCATGACCCCTCCGTTGAACAGCACGGCCGAAGGGTACCCCATGTCAGCGCCCGCCTCGGCCAGGCCCTTTTCGGACAGGCTGAGGAAGCGAGCCAGGTGACGGGAAACCGCGGGGTCCGATTCGTAGGGAAGCCCCATCTCGCGGACGCCCACCTTCCGGCGACTCTGGGGCGCTTCGTCCCGATCGGTGATGGGGAAGAATCCTTCAACCAGCACATGCTCCACTTCGGTGCGAGTCAGCTCGGTGCGGATGGTGCCGCCGATGAGCGACGAGCCCCGTCCGAGGATGACGACCGGTTCGGCCGCGAGGTCAGGATTGCCCAGGAGCCTCTCCTTGGCGGTCCGGCAGCTGTGCCAGAGGCCTCGAAACTGCCACGAATCCAGCTTGACGCCCTGTTGGGCCAGCTTCGCCTGGAGTGCATAAGCAAGGGTCAGGTCCATGTTGTCGCCGCCGAGGAGGATGTGCTCGCCCACGGCCACACGCCTGAGGGTGAGCTCACCCTGCTCCTCCGTCACCTGTATCAGGCTGAAGTCGGTGGTGCCACCGCCGATGTCGCAAACCAGGATGGACTCGTTGACCCGGACCGCCTTTCTCCAACGCTCCTTCTGGGATTCAATCCAGGCATAGAAGGCGGCCTGGGGCTCCTCGATGAGCGTGATGTGATCGAGTCCGGCCGCCTGGGCAGCCTGGACGGTGAGCTCGCGCGCCACGGCATCGAAGGATGCCGGGACCGTCAGGTAGATTTCCTGGGCCTCGAACCGGACATCGTCTCCATCGGAGGCCATGCTGTGATTCCAGGCGGATTTCAGGTGGTTGAGAAACAGGCTCGAGGCTTCCACCGGAGAAACCTTGCGCCCTTCCGCCGGGGTGTCCCAGGGCAGTATGGGCTCCGTGCGGTCCACCCCGCTGTAGCTGAGCCAAGATTTGGCCGAGCTCACGAGACGGTTGGGGATTTCGGCCCCGCGCTTCCTGCCGAATTCGCCGACGGCGTAGTCCACATCCGAATCCCAGGGCAGCGCGAGTCCGCCGGGAGGGACGTCATGGGGACCGGGGAGAAAGAGAAAGGAAGGCAGGAGGGGTTGTGGCCTCACATCCCCGGAGCCCACCACCTGGGGAATCGGAAAGCTGCGGATGACCGGCTCCTGGTCAGCTTCCAGAGCCCCTTCCGCATACGCGACAACACAGTGGGTGGTCCCCAGATCAATGCCTATGATGTATCTGGACTCTTTCAAATCATCTCCTCAAGCTGATGGTGTCGCCTTCGGGCTATCCCTCTATCTCCACTTCCGCGGGAGCGATGACCCGATGCTTTTCATGCTCCGCCATCGGCGTCGGAATCCGCACCCTCTCGGCCTTCCAGCCGCGGTGCCGCAAAATCCCCTTGAAGGGAGGAGTGCCCGAGACATTTCCCGTGAGCCGTATGGACCGTGCATCGAAGTCGGACTTGATGGTTACGCTGGAGCCCTCGGCTTCGTCGATGACGGGCTTGAGATCGAGCACCTCGTCCAGGGCCTTCCGGCAGCCTTCATGGATGCTTCGAACGGCGGCTCCGATTTGAGCGTCCTCATATAAGTTGAGGTCCTCCTGGAGGAAGTCAATCAATCGGCCCTCCTGCTGAAATGATGCAAGCATCTGGATGGCCGGCCGAACGGATGGCTCGGGAGAAGCTGTTGGAACGGGCATTTCGGATATCTTCGCGTCGACGTCCGACGGCTTGGGCGGTGAGGCCGTCACGGCGCCCGGCGCTCCCTCCCTGGAGACTCTGCCCAGGAGGGCTCTTCCCTGAAGCGTGAGAAACAGCCAGAGAATCAGGGTCGTGGTCCCGCCAAGCACAGCCGCAACCGGGAGAATGTATGACAGGGATTCGTCGAGAAACTGCTTGAAGCTCGTCAGGGACCCCCGCAAGTCCTCGGGCAGGTTCTGAATCTCCGGCTGTATGAGCGGAGTCACCCAGGCATCGAGGCCTTGAAGCACTCGATATCCTATGAAGTAGAACATGGCGACGAGGATGCCGTTCCAGAGAAAACAGGTCACCAGCGCTTGCAGGGTCCAGGCGTTTTTGGCCTTCATGCTCTTCTCCTCCTCCTTCTCCGCTTCCCTCTCGAACCATGGGCCGCCGGGATGCTCCCCTCGATGGTTGGCCGGGGCGGTCATGGGTCAACGACGCCACGGCCGTCTGAAGCTTTATAATCGCAGGCACAAGTTATTCCAAAAGACCGGTGTTCACAAGCCCGATTCAAGCTTGGCCCTCACTCATGGAGGTTGGAGCCGAGGGTTTGATCACTCCCGGGCCAAGGGCTGGCGGCGAGATTTTCAGTTGCCATGGTTTTGATAAACGTGATAGAGAGATTCGATTTGCCTATATCGCACACTCTCGAGCCTTTTGGTGCCTTTTTCCGGCTGGAAAGAGGTCGCACGGGGGTGGAGGCCACAACCAGAAGGAGGTTTTATGGCGGTCGTCAGTATGAAGCAGTTGCTGGAAGCAGGGGTTCATTTCGGGCATCAGACGCGCCGATGGAATCCCAAAATGAAATCCTACATTTTCGGTGCGCGTAACGGGATCTATATCATCGATCTCCAGAAAACGGTCCGGCTTTTCAACACGGCCTATCAGTTCGTGCTGGATACCGCCGCCGCGGGCGAGAGCGTCCTGTTCGTGGGCACCAAGCAGCAGGCGCGGGAGACGATCCGGGAGGAGGCCGAGCGCTCCGGGATGTTTTACGTGGATCATCGCTGGCTGGGCGGCATGCTCACCAATTTCAAGACGATCAAGCTGAGGATCGACCGGTTGAAGGAACTGGATGGCATGACCCAGGACGGGAGCATCAACCGTTTCCCCAAGAAAGAGATTTTGCAGCTTCAGAATGAACGCGACAAGCTGTTCAAGAACCTCGGTGGCATTCAGGACATGACCAGGCTGCCCGGGGCCATGTTCGTGATCGACACGGCCCGTGAGAACATCGCCGTCGCGGAGGCCAATCGACTCGGCATTCCCGTCGTGGCCGTGGTGGACACCAACTGTGATCCGGACTTCATCGACTATCCCATTCCCGGCAATGACGACGCCATTCGAGCCATTCGTCTCATCACCGGCAAGATGGCCGATGCATGTGTCGAAGGGCGGCAGCGCTACATGGAATCGCAGCATGCGGCTCGCGATAAGGAGTCCCTGTCCCTTGAGGAGGTTCCCGCCGGGCAGATCCTCAGCCAGGAGGAGAGCGGCCCCGTCGTTGAAATCGTCAATCCCGTCGGCCGGTCCGAGGGCGAAGACGCGGAATAGAAGAACTTACAGGAGGTTAGCATTGGAAATCTCAGCTGGAATGGTTCGTGATCTGCGAGAGAAAACGGGCGCTGGCATGATGGACTGCAAGAAAGCCCTGCAGGATACCGCTGGAGACATGGACAAGGCCTTGGACCTGCTGCGCCAGAAAGGGCTGGCCAAGGCCATGAAGAGGGCCGGGCGGGAGGCGACGGAAGGGATGGTGCATGCTTACATCCACGGCGCCGGGCGAATGGGTGTGCTCGTCGAGGTCAACTGCGAAACCGACTTCGCGGCCAAGAGCGACGATTTTGTCGAATTCACCAAGAACATCGCCATGCATATTGCCGCATCCTCTCCCCTCGGGGTCGAGCGCGAGCATATTCCCCAGGACGTGATCGAGCGCGAGAAAGCCATCTGCATGGCGCAGGCGCGCGAGTCGGGCAAGCCTGAGAACATCCTCGAAAAGATGGTCGAGGGCAAGATGCGGAAGTTCTACGAGGAAGTGGTGCTGCTCGAGCAGAAGTACGTGAAGGACCCGGAAAAGACCGTTCAGGACTACCTCAACGAGCTGATCGCCAAGATCGGAGAGAAGATCTTCATCCGGCGGTTCACACGCTACCAGCTCGGCGGCGAGTAGAGCGTTTTCGGGCGGACGGGCAGTCATGCCCGTCCGCCCTTTTTGCATGAGAGCTTGTGCGGGGCGGAGGGCGGGGCTGCTTCACGGTGCCTGCCGATCCAGCCTGCCCCCAATGCATCGTCGGCTTTCCGCCAGGCCTTTTGGCGGGTTTGGACCGATTCGGGGTCGACCGGCGGGAAACCATGAGGACCACGGCCTTGGCTCAAAAAGATGAACGGAAGGGCAAGCCCCGCTACAAGCGGATCCTCTTGAAGCTGAGCGGTGAAGCTTTGATGGGTGCGGAGCCTTATGGTATCGACCCGGTGGTTCTGAATGATGTCGCCACCGAAGTTTGCGAAGTCAGCCAGCTCGGGGTCGAGACGGCCCTCGTGATTGGCGGGGGAAATATCTTTCGAGGCGTCTCGGGCGCTTCCAGGGGAATGGATCGCTCCACCGCCGATTACATGGGGATGCTCGCCACCGTCATGAATGCACTGGCGCTCCAGCAGGCCCTCGAGAAGATGGGCATTCCCACCCGCGTTCTTTCCGCCATTGACATGAAGGAGGTGGCGGAGCCCTATATTCGGCGCCGGGCCATTCGTCATCTGGAGAAGGGGCGGGTCGTCATTTTCGCGGCGGGTACAGGGCTTCCCTTCTTCACAACCGATACGACGGCGGCCCTGAGAGCGGTGGAGATCGACGCCGGGGTCCTGATGAAAGCGACGAAAGTGGATGGGATCTACGCCAGTGATCCCGTCGAGGATCCGACGGCGATAAAATATGATCACGTCAGCTATTCCGAAGTGCTCCAGAAGAACCTCAAGGTCATGGACGCCACGGCCATTTCTTTGTCCAGGGATCAGAACATGCCGATTGTGGTTTTCAATCTCAGAACTTCGGGCAATATAAAGAGGGTGGTTTTGGGGGAGGACGTAGGAACCTTGGTGGACGGAGGGTAGAAGCAATGCTGGATGACGTGTACGCGGAAGCTCAGGATCGGATGCAAAAGGCTCTCGAAAACCTGGAACTGGAATACAGGCGCCTGAGAACGGGACGAGCATCGGTTTCCCTGGTGGATGGCATTCGGGTGGAATACTACGGGACGCCCACCCCCCTGAGCCAACTGGCAACCCTCACGGTTCCCGAACCCCGCACCATCATGATCCAGCCCTGGGATCAATCGGTCATCGGTGATGTCGAGAAGGCGATCCTGAAGTCCGAGCTGGGACTGACTCCCAACAACGACGGTAAAATCATCCGCATTGGCATCCCCCCCTTGACCCAGGAGCGTCGCAAGGATCTGGTCAAGGTGATCAAGAAGAAGGCCGAGGAGGCCAAGGTGGCCATGCGCAATATCCGGCGCGATGCCAACGAGCTGCTCAAGGATTTGAGGAAGGAAAAGACCATCTCGGAGGATGAGCAGTTCAAGGGGCAGGATGAGACTCAGAAGATCACCGACGAATTCATCAAAAGGGTCGATGCCGCCTACGCGGCCAAGGAAAAGGAGATCCTGGAAATCTGAGTATGCCTGAAATCGATCTCAGCCAGCTTCCGCGCCACGTGGCCATCATCATGGATGGCAACGGGCGGTGGGCCAAGCAAAGACTGCGCCGAAGGATCATGGGCCACGAAGAGGGCGCCAATTCGGTCAGGGATGTCGTCCAGTGTTGCCGGAAGCTCGGCATCTCCCACCTCACCCTCTACTCCTTTTCCAAGGAGAACTGGCAGCGTCCCGAGGCCGAAGTCTCGGGGCTCTGGCATCTCCTTCAGAAATTCCTGCGATCCGAGCTTCAAGAGATGGTGGAAAAGGAGATAAGGCTTTGCCATTGGGGCGATGTCGAGGGGATTCCACCAGAGGTTCTTTCTGAACTGGAACATGCCACCAGGGTTACGGCGGGCTACGACAGGTTGGTCGTCAGTCTTGCCTTGAACTATGGTGGGAGGCAGGAGATCGTGCGCGCCGCCAGGCTCATTGCAGAGGATGCGCTCTCGGGCAGGCTGCAGCCAAGGGATCTCAATCCGGACCTCTTTTCGAGCTACCTCTTTTCGTCGGGTTTTCCGGACCCCGATTTGATCATTCGCACGGGCGGCGAGCACAGACTGAGCAATTTTCTCCTCTGGCAGTTGGCATATGCCGAAATCTATGTCACGCCAACCCTGTGGCCTGATTTCAGGGAGCCCGAGCTCCTGCTGGCCCTGGAGGATTATGGGAGGAGAGAGCGCCGGTTCGGCAAGACCAGCGAGCAGGTCGTCGACGAGCTGTCTACCGCCTTCAATTCCAACCCGAGATAGACTGCTTCGCCTCAAAAGACTCCATTATGTCTCACCGTTTGAAAAACATCCCGATGATGGTTCCCTTTCGCCGTGGCAGGAGTGGACCGCTTTGAACTGGAAAGAACTTAGCTCCCATCAACAGAGGCTCATCACGGGCTTCTGCCTGGCGATTCCACTCTTTGGCCTGATCGGTTTTGGGCCCTTCTGGAGCTGGGCGATCCTGGTCAGCCTGGTTTCCGTGGTGGCGCTGTGGGAATTCGAGGCCCTCATGTCTGCCGGGGAATCGCGGCTTTGGGAGCGGGCACTCTATTATTTCGTCGGCTTCTGCATGCCCGGCGCGACTTTCCTGGCGTCCGCCTGGGGGCTTCACGCGTGCTTGTTTCTCGGCCTCTTCCTTGCCTTTCTGGGGCTGCTTCTCACCTCGCCCAATGATTTCCCTGGTCTCACTCGCCTGGCGCACACGGTTTTTGCCTGGCTGTACATACCTTATCTGCTGTCCTACGTTCTACTCATCGGTGGAGTGGAGGAGGCGAGGGCTTGGGTTTTCTTTCTGCTTTTCGTGACCATGGCCGGTGACGCCGGCGCCTACTATTGCGGCAGGACTTTTGGCTCGCGCAAGCTTTATGAGCGGGTGAGTCCCAAGAAGACCATTGAAGGATCCTTTGGCGGGTTTCTCTGCAGCATGGTTGTGGGGGCACTCTATGGAGTTTTTCTGATCCATGGCATGTCTCTGGCAAAAATCTTGCTTTTGAGTGCAGTTTTGTCTTTGGTCGGCCAGTTCGGGGACTTGTTTGAATCCATGATCAAGCGCATGACCGGCAAAAAGGATTCGAGCCAGATCCTTCCGGGCCACGGCGGCATGCTTGATCGCCTGGACAGCCTGCTTTTCGTGTTTCCAGTGGTCTGGTTTTTCGTGTCCTGAACCGGATGGATATCGAATGTGGCGTCGGAGCTATTCCCACGGGAAGGCGTGATATATATCTTGGTTGCAGGCTGAAATTAGAACGTTTTCAGCATGGGTGCGCGGGCTTTTTCGATGAAGCTGTTGCGGATCGTTGCCGGGAAGCGAGTGTCGGGGTGATCCTGCGATGTGCTCTGGAGTGTATTAAGTGAAAAAGGCGGTCAACATTCTTGGCTCCACGGGCTCAATCGGAGTCAGTGCACTGGAGGTGATCAGGCAGTTTCCTGATTCCTTTGAAGTCGCCGCCCTGGGCTGCGGGCGCAACGTTCAGCTTCTGGCTGAACAGATTCGGGAGTTTCAGCCCCGCGTGGTGTCGGTGATCGACGAGCCCCATGCTCGAAACCTGGCAACCCTGCTGGATGGCGCCGGGCCTCTCCCCGAGATTCTCCATGGCCGGGAGGGATTCGCTCGGGTCGCCACCCTGGAACAGAGTGAAATCGTGGTATCCGCCATGGTGGGCGCTGCAGGTCTTCTTCCGACGCTGGAGGCCATTCGTTCTGGAAAGCTGGTGGCTTTGGCCAACAAGGAGACGATGGTCATCGCGGGAAGAATAGTCACCGAGGCGGCCGCTGAGCACGGTGCGACGATCCTGCCGGTGGACAGTGAGCACAGCGCCATTTTTCAGGCGCTTCAGGGCAATCACCCGGAGAATCTGAGGCGCATACTGCTTACCGCGTCGGGCGGCCCCTTCTTTTCCCTCTCCTCGGAGGAGCTGGCTCATGTCACGCCAGAGCAGGCCCTTCGCCACCCCAACTGGACCATGGGGCGCAAGATCACCATCGATTCGGCGACGCTGATGAACAAGGGGCTCGAAGTGATCGAGGCTCACTGGCTTTTCGGTGTTCCGGTGGAACAGATCGCTGTCCATATCCATCCCGAGAGCATCATTCATTCGATGGTGGAATACATCGACGGCTCGGTCATCGCCCAGATGGGAATTCCTGACATGAAGATTCCCATAGCCTACGCACTGGCTTACCCGCAGCGGCTGCCGGTTGACAGCCCTGCGCTGGATCTTTTCCGCCTCCAGAGGCTCACTTTCTTTCCGCCGGATACGGATCGATTTCCATGCCTTCGGCTGGCATTCGAGTCGTGCAAGGCGGGCGGAACCATGCCGGCCGTGTTGAACGCGGCCAATGAAGTGGCTGTGAGCGCCTTTCTGGAGAAGCGAATAGGTTTTTTGGACATTGCGCGAACCATCGAAGGGGTGATGCAGAAGCACCAGGTCATTGCAGGACCGGACCTGGACGCCGTGCTCGAGGCCGATGGCTGGGCCCGGTGCGAAGCCGCCCGATGGTGCGCTCCACAAAAATAGGTGAGGATTCCCTTTGTTGACAATGATTGTATCGACCGTCGTGGTTCTGGGTGTTCTGATCTTCGTTCATGAACTGGGCCATTTTCTCGTGGCCAAATGGGCCGGGGTCAAGGTGCTGCGGTTTTCCCTCGGCTTTGGCCCCAAGCTCGTGGCCGTCACGCGCGGAGACACGGAGTATTGTGTCTCGGCCATTCCTTTGGGCGGGTACGTCAAGATGCTGGGGGAAGAGAGCGAGGAAGAGCTCAGTCCGGAGGAGGCTCGCAGGAGCTTTTCTTCCCAGCCCGTTTTGACGCGCATCGGCATCGTGCTGGCCGGCCCCGCGTCCAACCTGATTCTGGCCGTCATCATCTTTGCCCTGGTGTACACCTTTTCGGGAATCCCTCAGATCACCCCGGAAATTGGGACCGTGAATCAGGATTCCCCGGCCGAGAAGGCCGGCCTGCAGCCTGGCGACCTGGTCCTTTCCATCAACGACAAGTCCCTGGTTCAGTGGGAGGACCTGTCGACAATCATCGAGGAGTCGAGGGAGGACGTCCTCACGCTGAGAGTCCAGCGGGGCGAGGAGATCCTCACATTTCGGGTTGCGCCCAAGGTGAGCGAGGTCAAGAATATCTTCGGTGAGACCATCGAGAGGCGCGTCATCGGAGTCATGGCTTCGGGAAAGACCGTCATGAAGGAGGTCAACCCCCTTTATGCGGGCTATTACAGCATCGTTCAGACAATTCACCTCAGCAAGCTGTTTCTGGTCACCATTGGCAAGCTGATCCAGCAGGTGGTTCCCATGCAGACCCTCGGCGGGCCGATTCTCATCGCCCAGATGGCGGGGCAGCAGGCCAGCGAGGGACTCATCAACCTGATCTACTTCACGGCCCTGATCAGTGTTAACCTGGCTGTGCTGAACCTTCTGCCCATTCCGGTTCTGGACGGCGGGCACATCCTTTTCTACCTGGTCGAGCTGGTTCTCGGGCGCCCCATCGCCCTGAGGAAGATGGAGGTCGCTCAGAAGATCGGCATGTTCCTGCTCATTCTGCTCATGCTCTTCGTCTTCTACAACGACATCATGCGGCTGCTGCCCGGGAGAAAGTCCGATTTTCTCCCTTGACCCTCCTCAAGGAGAAGTGGGACTGCAATGGCGACATCGCTTGATGCTGGTTGAACATGTCGAAAATACTGGCTGCCGATACGTCCACATCCTCCGGAAGCATCGCGCTGCTGGAGGGTGAGAGGATCCTTCTCGAACGGGTGCTGGCCTCCAGCCAGACTCACAACCGTCGCCTCCTCAAGTCCATCGAGGAGGCGCTGCGCACCGTGGGCTGGCGTTACGACCAGGTGGATGGGTTTGCGGTGACTCTGGGGCCCGGGAGCTTCACGGGACTCCGGATCGGACTCACGACCATCAAGACCCTGGCTTGGGCATCCGGGAAGCCCCTGGTGGGCATACCGACCCTGGAAGTTCTTGCAGCGTCGCTTGCCTTTTCCCCTCTCCCCATATGCGCTCTTATCGACGCCCACAAAAAGGAGGTCTACGCCTGCCTGTACCGTTCGGAGCCAGGTGGAGAAGTGCATCCGGTGGGCTCCTGTCGGGCCATGGGAATACGGGCGGTCCCGGAGATCATCCAGGAGAAGACTCTCTTCTGCGGAGACGGTTGGCTGCTGCATAGGAGCACCCTGCAGGAGATTCTCGGGCCCCTCGCGGTCGGAGCCCCGGCGCCGTTTCACCTCATACGCGCGGGTATCCTGGGGGAGCTGGCTCGAAAACGCTTGGAGCGTGGAGCAGTGGACGATCCATTGAGTGCCGTGCCGCTGTATATTCGCCCTTCGGGGGCCGAGCTGAGCACCGCTCAGCTTCGGCCAGGCGTCACCCTTTCCTGAAATACCCCCCCAATCAGGAAGCTCGAAGCGTCTCCCATGAGTCGATCCCGAGCTCGGCTGCTCGTTTTCGGACTCGTTCCACGATTTCGGGGTCCATGACGATGTCTTCGGGCCACTCACGGTGATGCCCGTCCTCGGGTCCCTTTCGGGTGGCATCGACGAGGACCCGGCCTTCCCGCAAAAGCATGTCCCGCTTGGGATCCACGTTGTTGCAGGCCTTCCAGAGCACCAGCGGGTAGTCCTTGAGATTCACCGAATCGTCGCAGAGAACGATGATGGAAAAGGGCACGAGAACGGAATGATCCAGCAACGTCTCCCGGAAATGCTGAGCGGATATGGCTCCCGTCTTCCTGAAATTCACCAGCAGGACCCTGTTGCGGGTTTCGAGCGGCGGTGCATGGTGATCCGTCAGCATCTCCGAAACGGACCGAAGAGCCTCGCGGATGTCGTTGGAGGAGGGAATTCCGGATGCAACGGCAACCTCGGACCTTCCGGTCTCGCCTTCCATGCGCCGGGTGGCGTCCACGCCGAGCTTGCCGCCCAATAGCGGCTCGGGCGCGCTGTGGTCCAGAACGTCCAGCACGCCTTCGGTGATGGTGATATCCTTCCGGAGATCGATCCGGTCGAGCACCTCTCTCAGGACACCCTCGGGCCTGCTCAGATCCAGCGTGTCATCCACCAGGACCACGACCTTGCAGAAGCTCATCTGACCCTGCCCCCAGACGGCGCTCATGATGCGTCGGGCGTGCCCGGGGTATTCCTTGACGATGGAAATGACGCTGAGGTTGTGGAAAACCCCTTCCCACGGCAGCCAGAAGTCCTTCACTTCGGGAAGCACCGCATTCATGAGGGGGAGAAACACTCGTTCAGTAGCCTTGCCGAGGAAGCAGTCCTCCATGGGCGGCCTGCCGACGATGGTGGCTGAATAGACCGGGTTTCGCCGGTGTGTGATGGCAGTAAGATGGAACACCGGGTAGTCTCCCACCAGTGAATAATAGCCCGTGTGATCCCCGAAAGGGCCCTCAAGCCTGATCTCATCGGGGTCGACGTACCCCTCGAGGATGAATTCGGCTTCGGCGGGCACCTCCAGGTCGATGGTCACGCACCGGGTCATGGGGACGGGCCGGCGTCGAATGAAGCCCGAGAGCATCATTTCGTCGATGCCGCGCGGAAGAGGAGCGGTGGCGGCATAGGTGGTGGCGGGGTCCGTGCCTATGGCCACGGCCACCGGCATGCGTCGCCCGGCTTTTCGATACTCGTGGAAATAGTGCGATCCATCCTTGTGGATATGCCAGTGCATCCCCGTCGTCTGGCGGTCGAACACCTGCAGACGATACATGCCGGCGTTGCGCCGCCCGGTTGCGAGACTGCGTGTGATGACGACGGGGAGCGTCACGAAAGGCCCGCCATCCAGAGGCCAGCACTTGAGCACCGGAATCTGGCCGAGGTCGATCTCCGCTCCCGTGCGGATGATCTCCTGGCAAGGGGCTGTCTTCACCTTGCCGGGCAGGAACTTCAGGACGTCAAGGCCCATGGGGAGCAACCGAAAGGCGTCTCGAAGGGATTTGGGGGGCTCCAGCTGAGTGAACTGCCGCAGCCTGCCGGCCAGGGTCTCCAGGTCCGGCACGCCGAGCGCCATGCAGATCCTTCGGTCGCTGCCATAGGCGTTGGTCAAGACGGGAAACTCACTGCCGAGAACCTTCTCGAAGAGTAGTGCTTTTCCGCCTCCCGGACTCTTGGAGGCCAGATCGGTGATGTGAGTGATCTCGAGATTGCTTGAGACGGGCGCCTTGATTCTCTGAAGCTCACCCGCGCGCTCGAGGGCCGAGATGAAGTCTTGGAGATTCTGATAGGAGGTTTTCATTGTATGGATGATGCTCCGGAATCTTCAGGGGAGAAGAGGCGGATGAAGACGGCCCTCAGAATGGAGGCCGCGGCGGCGAAAAGCCCGACGCCGCGGGCGGCGACGGGCAGAAGTGATGCAACGGTCAGTTCAAGGATGAAGAGAGCAGGACGTCGGGATGAACGCCGTAATTGTAGCTTCTCATGCGGAAATAGTTCTCGAGGAGCCCGACCTTCTGGTCCACGTAATCGTAAATGACAATACGGCGGCCTTCGGCGGAATTGCCGTTCTGGGAGAGGCTTCGAAGGGCCTGAGCCAGGGTCTTGTGAAAATACGTCGGCACCGCCAGGAAAAGGACTCTCGAGTGAATGTGCTTGAGACACTCGGTCAGGTTGCGATCGTTCACCAGCACGGCCAACGGCTCCCCGGGAATCTCCGGCGACGGACACTCCTGGCCGTCCTCCCCCTCCCCAGGCTTTCCATCCGTCGAGGAGGTCAGCGCTTGGGAGAATGATGTCGCCTTGATGCCCCTTTCAGCCAGGGCGGAGCTCAGGACCCTATCCTGCTCGCCGCCTCCGGTGAGGACCAGAAGGAGCGCGGCGGCTTTCTTGATTTCCGCCTCGATGTCGTCCACGATCATGCGGGTCCTTTGCGGGTCCTCAATGAGGGAGCGCAGCATGCGGTCGTAATCACTTCGAGAACGGTATGGATAGTCGAAGTCCGTGGTACGAGCCACCACATGAGCCGGAATGATGCCTCGACCTTCGCGGGCATCCTTGTCGTTGATGGTGTAGACTACTTCTCCGACGTAATAGTAAACGAGTTTTGAGAGACGATCCTTCCGCTGGCCGGAATGAGAAAGGCCGAGCATGTACCGGGTATCGAAATTCGTGACCAGGTGAGTCAGAACCTTGGATGGGCACCTCTGGCAGTCGTCTATGATGAGGTAGCCGATCTTTTCCTGCACTTTGCGCCACAATCGCGTGATTTCTCCGGTATGAGCGATGGTGATCTGTTTCCCGACGCTTTGGGACCCGTTGGCGATGACGCCAACGACGGATCTTGGAATCTGCAGGAAATTCTCGATCTTGATGAGCCAGTTCTCCAGAAGCTCCATCTTCGGAATCAGGACAAGGGTCGGCTGCCTCCGCTGCGCAATGGTGTACAGACCGATGACGGTCTTGCCGCTCTTGTGTCCTCCCACCAGAGTGGCGAAATCGTGGGTCAGCACGCTTTCGGCCGCGTCCTGCTGGTAGGACTTGAGCTGACCATGGAACTCGATGGGAATGGGGTCCAGGGAACGCCTTCTGTCGGAGATTCGATAGGACTGCTGAAACTTCTTGCAGAGGTCGGTGAACTGGTCCAGGAATCCCCTCGGCAGCAGATAATACCGCCCCTTCTGGCGCAAGCAGCTGATCTGGGCTGGGATACTCCCTATCCACTCGCCGCGGTTGTGCCGCATCTCATAATCCGGATTGGTGAAGACCAAACGCTCATGAAGCTTGCGCTCGAGCATCGGAACCAAGCCGTCGGTGGGAACTTTCAGCCACCCGTCCAGGACGACGTTCAATGTCTTGCTCACCATCTTGAACAAACCTTCATGATCAACAATAAGATTCGTCTTCTAGCGCTTGACCCCGGAATACCTGCCGCTCTCACAGGGAGCAGAGGTGACGACTGCCGGGAGCAGGCGGGCGGAGCTTTAGATTCACTATCGGTAGAATAGCGTCAATTATTCAGACTCTAGTAAAAATCAGAATGAATTTGACTCGGGACCGGCGCACCTTTATATCCTAACCCACATTCGCTTCGATTGGAATCACAGGCAATTGCACTCGACTCCCATGACAAGGGGGGCTTTCGGTGGAAGACCAACCGAACCGGCACGTCGATCTTCTCGCGAGTCTGGCGCTTGATTATCAAAGGAAATACCTCGAGTTGGAGCAATTCATCCAAAATGTTCCGATGGACAAGCTGCCTCTGCAACTCAAAGCCCTTGCCGAATCCACAACGGACCGCTTTCGCTCGGCCCAGCTGCTGCTCGCCCGGCAAATGTCCACTGACGGCGCGCTTCAGAGCGAGGAGACCCTGCAAATGCTGAGTGTGATCTTCCGGTGCTTCGACGAAATGCGGATCGTATTTCAAATCCTGCTGGAGCACCTCCCCCCAAAGGTCAACCAGCCTTGATCGACGCATGCGCCGAGAGCCGAGGGGGTAGATTCCGCCCAGGCCCTTCCGCGGGAGTCAACACCCTCAGCTTTTACTCTGTCTTACTAACATGCTTTGTCTTTTATGGAAAACAATTTCAGCTTGCGGGGAATGAGTCGGTTCAGTGTGCCTGTTTCTTCAGGAGAAAGTAGGTTCGGCCCGGATATTTCATGCGGCCGGCCAACCACTCTGCTGACTCCCCCGTGCCGCAGAAGAGGTCCACCCGCCCGAGCCCTTTGATCGCCCCACCGGTGTCCTGGTTGAGAACCCACCTGCTCATGGGCTCGGTTCCGACCCACTCCCCCTCCTGCGAGATCCTCGGGCTGGTGGTCTCGAGGAAGGCGAGAGCGCCCCGCGGTTGATATTTAGGGTCCGTGGCAATGGATCGTCCTTCGGTCAGGACGACGTTCAGGCTGCCAACGGGGCCCTGCTCGACCCATCGGAAGAACACGTAACTCTCGTTGTGCCCGAGGACCTCGTCCTGGAGCTCCGGATGGGCCTTGAGAAAATCCCGGATGACCTGCATGGAAATTCCTTCCGCAGGCAAAAGGCCCCTCTCGATGAGATGCTTCCCAACGCTGCGATAGGGGCGACCGTTGGCCCCGGCATACCCGACGCGGTGATGATTGCCGTCCGCCAACCGAATCACCCCCGAGCCCTGTATGTGGAGGAAGAAGGCATCCACCGGGTCTTTCAGCCAGGCAAGATGGCAATCGGAACCCTCGATCTTCCCCATACCGTCGATCTCCAGGCGCGTGAAATACGGGACAACGCGCTTCTCCTGCAGACGCCCCACCCATCGTTCGCCGGCGGGAAATTTCTCCGGGTCGAAAGCATGAAGGTCAATGGTCACCAGGTCCGGTGGCACCGAGTAGAGCGGGTAGCGAAACATAACATCCGGCCTCAAACTGCCATCGAGGATCGGCTCGTAGTAGCCCGTGACCAGCCCACCACCATCGCCCGTATCCGGCCGAATGCCATAGAGATCGAAGGACTGGCTGAGACTCGCCGGATCCAGCCTGCCTGTCGCCAGGTGCTCCAGGAAGAGTAAGAGGGTTTCCTTGAGATGGCTCGCCGAAATCTGGGCATCTCCCAGGGGAAAAGTCCTGTCGGCCGGAATCCTCTGGAAATACAACAGGCTCTTCTCGATGGCCGGCTGCAGCAACGCCAGTTTCATGTCGTCGTGCAAGACCGGCCAATCGTTCGGATGAATGAGCTCGAAGCGGCTTTCCCTGGGTGGCTCCTTGACGGGCTGCGGCACACAGCTCCACAAAAGCAGGACCCATATCCAGCAAACCCAGCCGATACGCCGCCTCCGAGCCATCATCGCAAAAACCGTCCCCCTCAAGTCTATGTTCCCATTTCCCAGGAGTGGAGGTACTTGTCCTGCTCCTCCGTGAGCGCGTCAATGTGGATCTCCATGCTGGCGAGCTTCAGCTTGGCGATGGCCTTGTCAATATCCAGAGGCACCCTGTAGACCTGCCGCTTGAGCGAGGAAGCGTTCTTGACCATATACTCGGAGCACAGGGCCTGGTTGGCGAAGCTCATGTCCATGACGCTGGATGGATGCCCTTCGGCGGCTGCCAAATTGATGAGGCGACCCTCCCCCAGGACGTAGATGCGGCGACCACTTTCAAGGGTGAATTCCTCGACGAATTCACGGATCTCCCGTCGCGAGCGTGTGATTTCGGCCAGGGCATCCAGGTCCACTTCCACATTGAAGTGACCCGAGTTGGAGACGATGGCTCCATCCTTCATGGCCATGAAATGCTCCCTGCGCAGGACATGAATGTCGCCCGTGAGCGTACAGAAGAAGTCCCCGATGGGCGCCGCCTTGGCCATGGGCAGCACCTGGTAGCCGTCCATGACGGCTTCCAGGGCCCGCAACGGATCCACCTCCGTGATGATCACCTTGGCGCCCATGCCCGCAGCTCGCATGGCCACGCCTCGCCCGCACCAGCCATAGCCGCTCACCACGAAATTGGAGCCTGCCAGGAGCCGGTTGGTGGCCCGGATGATGCCGTCGATGGTGCTCTGCCCCGTTCCATACCGGTTGTCAAAAAGATGCTTCGTATCCGCATCGTTCACGGCAATGATGGGATACTGAAGCACCCCTTTTTCGGCCATGCTCTTGAGTCGGATCACGCCGGTCGTGGTCTCCTCGGTTCCGCCGATCACCCCGGTCAGAAGATCCTTTCGCTCGGAGTGCAGAACACTGACCAGGTCGGCGCCGTCGTCCATGGTGACCTGAGGGCTGTTCTCCAGGCACGCGTAAATGTGACGGTAGTAGGTATCCTTGTCCTCACCCTTGATGGCAAACACCGGAACCTGATCATGCTGGACCAGCGAGGCGGCCACGTCGTCCTGGGTGCTCAGGGGATTGGAAGCGCACAATCTGACTTCCGCTCCGCCTGCCTTGAGGGTTTTCACCAGCGCAGCCGTCTCCGTGGTCACATGCAGACAAGCAGCCAGGCGCAGGCCTTCGAGGGGCTTTTCCCTGGAGAACCTCTCCTGAATGGACCGAAGCACGGGCATGGACTGTGTGGCCCATTCGATCCGAAGTTTTCCCTTCTCGGCCAGGCCGAGGTCTTTGACGTCGAAATCCATCTTGTCTCCTATATGAAGGTTGGTTCTGGTTCCTGAGCTGCCGGTCGCGGGCTCGACGGCCGTTCGGTGAAGCGATTCGGCCAGGATGGCTCGCAGCGGAGCAGGCTCGAAGAGTATTCACTCGGGTGCAAGCCTCCAAGAAAAGGAGCCCGGACTGGATGCGTCGGGGCACAAGAGGCGCATCCTCCGGGCTCATCGAGGCTTTGACCGGGGGTGCCCCGGCGAGCCTCCTGCTCGATGCTACAGACCCGCCTTTTCCCGCAGTACATCGATCATGTCGGTTTTTTCCCAGGTGAAATCAGGGTCGTTCCTTCCGAAGTGACCGCCGCAGGCCGTCTTCCTGAAAATGGGCCTGAGCAGCTTCAGGTGGCGAATCATGTTGGCGGGCTTGAAACTGAACGTGTCGCGCACGATCTGGGCCAGCCGGTCGTCGGAGATCTGCCCTGTTCCGAAGGTGTCCACCATCAGGGAGACGGGCTCGGCCACGCCGATGCTGTAGGCCACCTGCACCTCGACCCGGCTCGCCAGCTGGGCGGCCACGATGTTCTTGGCCACATAACGCGCCATGTAGGAGGCGGTCCGATCCACCTTGGACGGATCCTTGCCCGAAAAGGCTCCGCCGCCATGACTCCCCTGTCCGCCGTAGGTGTCGGCAATGATCTTGCGGCCGGTCATGCCGCAGTCCCCCATGGGTCCACCCACGACGAAACGACCGGTGGAATTGATGAAGAATTTCGTCTTGTCGTCCATGAGCTCCTGAGGAATGGTCTTGCGGATGACCTCCTCGATGATGCCTTCACAGATGGTCTTGTAGGTCACGTTGGGCGTATGCTGGGCCGCGACGACCACGGTGTCGATCCTCCTGGGTCCACCGTTGGCATACTCCACCGTCACCTGGCTTTTGCCGTCCGGCCGAAGGAAATCCAGAACGCCGCTTTTCCTGACTTCGGCGAGCTTCCGGCCCAGGCGATGGGCGTAGTAGATGGGCATGGGCAGGAAGACGGGGGTGTCATTGCACGCATAGCCGAACATGAGCCCCTGGTCACCGGCCCCCTGCTCTTCGAACAAGCCCTCGCCGGGGTTGACGCCCTGGGCGATGTCGGGCGACTGCTTGTCGATGCTGGTGATCACCCCGCAGGTCTCCCAGTCGAAGCCCATGGCTGAATCGTTGTAGCCTATGTCCTTGATGGTCTGTCTCACGATGTCGGGGATGTCCACCCAGGAAGAGGTGGTGATCTCCCCGGCCACGAAAGCCAATCCCGTGGTCACCATGGTCTCACAGGCCACGCGGGCGGCTTTGTCCTGGGTGAGAATGGCGTCCAGCACGGCGTCGGAGATCTGGTCGGCCACCTTGTCCGGATGCCCCTCCGTAACGGACTCTGAGCTGAAAAGGTAACTGTTCATTGACATTTCAGGAATAACCTCCTTTTGCATTCGCTTTTGCCATTGCCGGCTGCTGCATGTTGTATTGGAACTTCAAAAATGGATTGCTCGGTCTCTTATCGGCTGTCGGAAGCGACAACACGAGCCTAGAATCCGGCAGCTTTTCGATCCATCTGATCCTTTTTGGCATCGTGAAGGCATGAACCCTCACTCTCTCCACGCCTGTTATGGGCATCCACCAGGACCACGCGCGGGGAGTAACCCTTCAGCTCCGAAGCCTCATATTCCGCGTATGTCGCGATGATGATCAGGTCTCCTCTGGAGCCCAGACGGGCTGCAGCTCCGTTGAGGCAGATGTCGCCTCTCCCCGCGGGACCCGGAATGGCGTAAGTGTCGAATCGGGCCCCATTGTATATGTTGTAAACCTTGATCTGTTCGAACGGGATGATGTCCGCCGCTTCCATGAGCAGTTCATCGATGGTCAGACTCCCCTCGTAGTCGAGGTTGGAGTCGGTGACGGTGGCGCGATGGATTTTGGATTTGAGCATTATGCGGTGCATGGGAGCCTCCTGATGGGCTGTCAGATGATGCAGGCCAGTGGTGATCACGATCCCCTCATCGGGGCTCAACCTGGCAAAACCCTGTTGTCGATGAGCCGGGTTTGTCCGACGAAGGCCGCCAGGGCCAGGAGAGTCGGTCCCCGTATTTCCGTCACGTTCTCCAGGGTATCGGGATCGCGGAGCTCGGCATAATCGATGCGCAGCTCACCCTCTGAGCCCAATTGGCTCCTGACTGCATCCAGGATGACGGCTCCCCGTCTTTCTCCTCCATGCACCATTCTTTCCGCTTCACCGAGTGCCCGACTGAGGCTCAGGGCAGCCCCTCGCTGACTCCCCGTGAGGTACGCATTGCGGCTGCTCATGGCCAGCCCGTCTTCCTCGCGCACGATGGGGTGGCCAATGATCTGAACGTCCATGTTGAGATCGTCCACCATGCGGCGGATCACCGTCAGCTGCTGGAAGTCCTTCTCGCCGAAGACCGCGGCGTCCGGCTTGACGATGTTGAATAGCTTGGCCACGACCGTCGTCACTCCACGAAAATGCACGGGGCGGCTCCGACCGCAAAGCGGACGCGTCACCTCCATGACTTCCACGAAGGTCTGGTACCCGTCCGGGTACATCTCCCGCACCGAAGGCGCAAAAACCACCGTGACTCCCACTTCCCCGGCCAGAAGCTCATCCCGGGCCATGTCGCGGGGATAGCGCTCAAAATCCTCCCCCGGTCCGAACTGGGTGGGATTGACAAAAATACTGACCACGATCTCATCTCCGTGATTTCGGGCTTCCCGCATCAGCGTCAGGTGCCCTTCGTGGAGATAGCCCATGGTGGGCACCAGGGCGATTCGCCTGCCCTCGCGCCGCCAGCTTTCGGCCTGCTGCTGCATCTCGGTGACTCTTTCGATGATGCGCATACGCTCTCCTGTTCGCGTTGGGCCGGGATCCACCTTTCATGGCGGCCCCCGGACCCGGAAAATTCCTCTCTCTGTTCTCGATCGGGTGAATCAACGCTTCGGCATTCCCGAATGAAAAGGAAGTCTTCGGCGCACCGGCCAGGAGCAGCAGTCTCCATCAAGGCAGCGCGGCGCAAAAACTTCAAAAGCCTTCGGGACCATTCGTCCAGAAGGCTCTTCGACTTACCCGGGCAATGTCGATCTCTATCAACAACTCGATTCACCCCGCCTGTTTTCGCCTCAGTCTCCCGTAGATCCAAGCGAAACGGACTTCCTGGAAGCTGGGCTTCAGTAACAAGACCATGGGCCTTTGTCAAGGTTTATGTCGGCCATGCAACCCATTTGAAACAATGAAGATTCTCTGAAATGAAGCTGTATCTCCCGGCTCGAATCGAGCCTTTGCCTGCCGAGCCGGCAGCACAGAGGTGATACCGTGATCAACCGAGGGGCTCTCGCCTCAAAATCCCACAAACAGCTCAACGCAGATGGTCTCGTAACAGCCCACCCCCATTTTTGAAAACCTCCGGTTCTGGATATTCTCACGATGGGTGCTGCTGGCCATGAGCTCCTGGTGGATCGCCCTCGAGGTCATGGCCATGCCTCTCGAGAGGTTCTCGCCGGCGTGGGCCGCGTTCCGATCGCAGGACTTCACCATGTCGAAGGCCGGGTTCCTGCCGCTTCGGGGATCCTTGTGCTCGAAGGCTCCCTTCTCGTGAAGTGAGCGGGCTCGCTCGAGGGCTTTGGATGCCAGGCATTCATCCCACTTGAGCTTCAGGTTCTCCTCGCGAGCCAGCTGAAACAGCCTGAGAGCCTTGTCGTCAGGGGCTTCGGTGGTCTTTCGGATCGGAGGGGGAGGCATCGAAGGAGCTCGAACGGGCTCCAGCCCGCGGCTCTCCTCCTTTCCCGAAGGGTGCCGGGCTTTCTTCGATTCCCGGGAGTCTTGAGGCTGCCGTTTCTGGCCTCCAGCCACGGCCGTCTCCATGGCTCGCTCAATCTGGATTTCCATGGACCGGCCTCCCCCCAGAACCACCTTGGAAACTTTCAGCTCGCGATTCAGAAGGTAGACCGTCGGCAGAATCAAATGGGAATGATAGTGATCGATGACCCCCGCCGTGTCGACGAGAAGCGGGATTGAGATTGGGATCTCATTCGTGAAGGCCCTGGCCCGCTCCCCCGAGGAAGATGTGATGGCAAAAGCCTTGACATTGAGATCCCGATGCGACTCCAGCATGGCGTTGACTCGATACAGTCCTTTGCGGTTCGAGCTCGATTCCAGATCACAGAAATACAGAATCACGAGCTCCGTCCCCAGGGTGTCCGCCAGTTCATGACGCCGCCCCTCCAGGTCCTCAAGGCCAAAGGGCGGCGCGGCCTGGTCGGGAGCCAGCTCTGCCCAGCTGCCGCACGACCGGATCGGCGCCATGACCAGCAGCGCGGCAACAATAGCGAGCAGGCAGATTCCCGGCTGACGTAACCGGTATGTGTTGAAAGTGCCCCTGGTCTTCATGGCTCCACGCGTTGTCCCCGACAATGAGATGGAGAGCTCCACCGACGCATCGTGGATGGGAGAGGACTCCTTCGCACCGTCCAGGATTCCCCTTACCCACGGCGCTTCCCTTATTCCCCATTTGCCTCCGGTAAGTCAATCGGGAAGCGGGAGCGGCCTTCTAGAAGCAAATCGCCAAAGGCTTGTCGCTCAGATCAGGTCGACTTCACCCACCGGCGGCAAGAGCGGCGAGCTCGTTTTCTGTCATTGACTTCCGTGAAGGGTTCATGGCTTCATGGAGCCGACTCAGGACGCCCCCCGGTTGTTGGCTCCCGGCGGATGCCGCCTGATGCTCAAAAGCCCGCGGTAATCCTGGATTGCTGTTCGTCCGGTGCTCGTCCTTGTGTGACGACGACTTCAAAACCCTACCATGACTCGGAAAGGCATACCGTGAATTCGCTCAAGGAGACTCTTTCATCCCTGACCTATCAAAGCGCCGTCAAAATGCTTGGCTCCAAAGGCCCTCAGCTCCTGCGCAAGGGCGGTCAGCATGATATCGACATCGATCTGGATGTCAGGTTGACGGACACTCTCTTTGCGTCCAACTGGGGGGACTCCATCGTTCAGATCGAGCTTGCCCCTGACGATGGGGACCGCTTGATCTTCAGATGCAGCACGTGCCGGGAAGCCTGCGAGCATGTCGGCGCCGCCTTCTCCCTGGTTCTGGAAGAAAAGCAGTTGCTGGGGCTTTCTTCCCCGCCACCAGTGGAGGCACCGGTGGAAAGCCTCGGCGCGGGGGAGCTGGCCCGGCAGGCCCTGGCCGAGCGGGAAGACAGGGCCAGGACGGAGAATATGCAGATCAAGTCCATGTCTCCCGATGAGATCTGGACGGACTACGCCGTAACGAGCCTGGCTTCGGGAAAGACCTACCACGTCGTGCTGCGCGGATGGGAGCGGGGCGACTCCTACTGCTCCTGTCCCGACTTCCGCAAGAACACGCTGGGAACCTGCAAGCACGTCATGCGAACCCTCACATGGGCCAGGCAGCATTTCAGCGAGGCGGTGCGGAGCAGGCCGTATGAAGTACGAAACATCCATGTGCACCTGGCCTACGGCGACGATGTGGAGCTCCGGCTCGCGGCGCCCGGGAGCCTCCCGAAGGAAGTCTCGGATATTCTCAAGCCCGTGACCGATGCCCCCATCTCCGACCCGGCGGATCTCATGCAGCGCATCACCAGGGTGGAGCGCCTGGGGCACGACGTGTTCATCTATCCAGACGCCGAGGAGCACATCAATCGAATGTTCTTCCTCGCCAACATCCAGAGGAAGATCTCGGAAATACGGAAGGACCCCGCCAATCATCCCCTGCGGAAATCCCTCCTCAAGGTCGAGCTTCTGCCTTACCAGCTGGATGGCCTGGCTTTCGCGGCCGAGCGGGGCAGAGCAATCCTCGCCGACGACATGGGGCTGGGGAAGACGATCCAGGGAATCGGGACGGCCGAGATCCTGGCCCGGGAGGCGGGCATAGCGCGGGTCCTGGTGGTCTGCCCGGCCTCCCTCAAATCCCAGTGGCGCATCGAGATCGAAAGGTTCACGGAGCGGACGTGCCAGCTCATCCTTGGAGCGGCCGAAGCCCGGTCTAGCCAGTATTCCGACCCCGAGGCCTTCTTCACGGTCTGCAATTACGAGCAGGTTCTCCGGGATATCGACGCCATCGAAAGCGCGCCCTGGGACCTCATCATCCTGGACGAGGGGCAGCGCATCAAGAACTGGGAGTCGAAAACCAGCCGGACCATCAAGGGGCTCAAGTCGCCTTTTGCCCTGGTCCTGTCGGGCACGCCGCTGGAGAATCGCCTGGACGAGCTCTACTCCGTCGTCGAGTTCATCGACGACCGCCGCCTGGGACCCGCCTTCCGGTTTTTCAACACCTACCGGGTGGCGGATGAGAAGGGAAAAGTTCTCGGGTACAAGAATCTCGATGACCTTCGAGCGCGCCTCAAGCCCATCCTGCTGCGGCGCACACGCAGGGAGGTCATGACGGAGCTTCCGCCCCGGACCACCGAGATCCGGCGGATTCCGCCCACCGAAGAACAGCTGTTGATCCACAACGCCCAGAAGAAGACCATCAGCAGCATCCTCAAGAAGCGCTTCCTGACGGAAATGGACCTGCTCCGCCTCCAGAAGGCCCTGCTCATCTGCAGGATGGCGGCCGACAGCACTTTCCTGGTCGACAAGATGGAGCCGAGCTATTCGAGCAAGCTGGCCGAGCTGGATATCCTGCTGGATCAGCTGACCTCGGAGGAGGACCGGAAGATCATCCTGTTTTCCGAATGGACCACCATGCTCAATCTCGTCGAGCCTCTCCTGCACCGAAGGGGGCTCGATTTTGCCAGGCTGGACGGCTCGGTCCCCCAGAAAAAGCGCCAGCAGCTCATGCACCGGTTTCAAAACGATCCCGATTGCAGGCTCTTCATCACCACCAACGCCGGCTCGACCGGGCTGAACCTCCAGGCGGCCAACACGGTCATCAACGTGGACCTGCCCTGGAACCCCGCCATCCTGGAGCAGCGCATCGCCCGGGCCCACCGCATGGGCCAGAAGAGGCCCGTCCAGGTCTACCTGCTCGTGACCGAGAGCACCCTCGAAGAGAGCCTCCTCGTGACCCTCTCGGCCAAGCAGGAGCTGGCCCTGGCTGCACTGGACCCGGATTCCGACGTGACGCAGGTGGATCTGGCCAGCGGCATCGAGGAGCTCAAACGCCGCCTGGAGCGGCTCCTGGGAGCCGCCCCCGAGGCAGCCATCGACGAGAGCCGCAAGGCCCGCGTCGAGCGGGAAGCGGCCGCCGCCGCGGCCCGGAGGGATCGCGTTGCGACCGCGGGAGGGCAGCTCCTCAGCGCCGCCTTCACTTTCATGGGAGAGATGTTCGCCCAGCGGGAGGAGAGTCCCGAGTCGGAGGAGCTGGCCCGAACGTTCAAGGAAAAGCTTTCCGAGTGCCTGGAGAGGGGTCCCGACGGCAGCCTTCGGATGACGGTCTCGCTGCCCGACGAATCGGCCCTGGATGGCCTGGCCAGGTCCTTGGCACAGATTGCCAGGGGGGTTTGAGAGGGGGGTTGCTTCAGAAGGACCCAAGGGACCTGAGGCACGGGTGTGGCGAGAGGGATGGATGGGATTGGGGGAGGTGGAAGCGAGGATGATTCGTTCATGAGGGAAACCGTGCTGGGAGTGGACGGCATGTCCCTGGCTGACCTCGTGGCCATTGCGAGAGAGGGAGCCGTGGCGAGGCTCGCCCCGGAATCGGAGGCGCGCATCGCTCGATCGCGAGAGCTTGTGGAGCAATGGCTCGCCGAGTCCAGGACCGTCTACGGGGTCACGACGGGCTTTGGGGCCCTGAGCGATGTCATCGTGCCACCGCGGGATGCACGACAGCTCCAGATGAACGTGCTCATGAGCCATGCGGCCGGGGTGGGCCCGCCCCTCGAGGCTGGCGCGGTCCGTGCCGTCATGGCCCTTCGAGTGAAAGATCTGGCCAGGGGGCACTCGGGGATACGGATCGAGACAGTGCGCGGGTTCATGGATCTCCTCAACCGCGGTGTCATCCCGGTAGTCCCCGAGAAGGGGTCCGTGGGGGCCAGCGGCGACCTGGCTCCCCTGGCGCACCTGGCCCTGGTGCTCGTCGGGCTGGGGGAGGCGTTCGTGGAAGGCGTGCGGATGCCGGGAGCCCAAGCCCTCGATGCATGCGCCCTGAAGCCCCTGGAACTGCAGGCGGGAGAGGGACTGGCCCTGGTGAACGGGACCCAGGTGACCACCGCCATCGGGGGGCTGGCGGTGTACGACGCATGGAGGCTTTCGCGCATGGCCGATGTTGCCGCAGCCATGAGCCTCGAGGTTCTCCTGGGCAGCCGGACCGAATTCGACCCGAGGGTACACGCCCTGAGACCTCATCCCGGGCAGGCGGCTGCCGCGGACAACATGCGGCGGATGATCCAGGACAGCGAGATCATGTCTTCCCACGGGGACTGCGGCCGGATCCAGGATGCCTACACCCTGCGCTGCTCGCCCCAGGTCCATGGGGCCAGCAAGGATGCCATCGCCTACACCCGCCAGGTCGTGGAAACGGAGATGAATTCCTCCACCAACAATCCGCTGATCCTCGGAGAGTCCGGGGAGTTTCTGCTGGGAGGCAACTTCCACGGCCAGCCGCTGGGGCTGGCCCTGGATTTCCTTTGCATGGCCGTGGCCGAGCTGGCCAACATATCCGAGCGGCGCATCGAGCGACTGGTGAACCCGCAGCTGAGCGGCCTTCCAGCGTTCCTGGTCCAGGATGGAGGGCTCAACTCAGGCTTCATGATCGCCCAGTACACGGCGGCGGCACTCGTCTCCGAAAACAAGGTGCTTTCTCACCCCGCCTGCGTGGACTCCATCCCGACGTCGGCCAACAAGGAAGACCACGTGCCCATGAGCCCCATTTCTGCCCGAAAGGCGAGGGACATCGTGAGCAACGCCGAGCACGTCATCGCCATCGAGCTGCTGTGCGGAGCCCAGGCCCTGGACCTCCTCACCAATCTCAAGCCGGGCAGGGGCACCCTCGCCGCCTACGAGGTTATTCGCGGGAGCGTCTCACATCTGGAGAGAGACCGCGTCCTCGCATGCGATCTGGAAAAAACGGTTCAGCTCATGAAGGATGGCAGACTCCTGGAAGCAGTGGAAGACGCCATCGGAACACTGCTCTAAACCGTCCATCCAAGGCGGCCGCCTCTTTCTACCCCGCGGGATCATTTGTCCCCCCGAGATCCTTCACAATGCCTTGAGCTCTTCATATCTTCTCGTTTGAAGTGGTGGACGACCGCCAAGGCACACGGGTGGCATCCGCGCCGGCGGGGCTCGCATGTGGTCAATGGGGAGGGGATGATGAGGAAAACGAAAACGGGAATCACCGCATTTCTGCTGTTCGTGATGCTCGGTTGGCCCGCCTGGTGCGAGGACGAGCTGAACTACCCCCCGGCTGAAGTTGTCCTGGACGGTCGGGTCATTCACGAGATTCGAGCGGGCACCCGGGCGTTCGGCCCTCAATATCGCGCCGGCGGCATCAACGAGCGGCTGCTCGAATTCGCACGGGACCTTTCCAGGGATCCCGATTCCATCGACGTGCTGGATCTCGACATCGCGAGCGAAATCTCGGCGCACGATTTCTTCATCATGGCGGTGCACGACAAGGATGCCTCGGTGGAAGGGCGCGGCCGAGAGGAGCTTGCCCGGGAGATCTCCGGGAAGATGAAACAGGCCATTCGCGAATACCGGGAGAAACGGAGTGTCCGAATCATTGCCAAGGGGCTCCTTTACACCCTGCTCAGCACCATGATCCTCATCCTCCTCCTGAAGCTTCAGCAGCGGGGCGTGAGAAGGCTCGAGGAATACATCCGGGCGGCGACCTTCATCCCCTCGCTGCGCATCGGGAATTTCGAGCTCTTCAACGCCGATCGAATCAAGCCGGTGGCGGTAGGGGCCGGCAGGTTCCTCAAGCTTGTGGGGGTCAGCCTTCTTGTATACTTTTACGTGCAGCTCGGCTTGAGCTTCTTCCCCTGGACGCAGCGACTGGCCCTGCGCCTCTTCAACTACGTCCTGGACGCTCTCGGCGCCATGGGTGAAGCCCTGTGGGCTCAGGCCCCAGGCCTCATCTTCATCGCTGTCGTCATCGCCATCTCCCACTACCTGCTCAAAAGCCTGAAGTATTTCCTTGGTCTCGTCAAAACGGGAAAGGTGGTCATCCGCGACTTCGACGCTGACCTGGCCGAACCGACCTACAGAATTCTCCGACTGCTCATCGTCGCCTTCGCCATCGTGGTCGCGTATCCTTACATCCCAGGGTCCGATTCCCCGGCCTTCAAGGGGGTTTCCATCTTCATGGGCGTGATCTTCTCGCTGGGCTCCACGTCGGCCATCGGTAACCTGGCGGCGGGACTCAGCCTGACTTACATGCAGGCTTTCCGGGAAGGCGATGTGGTGAAACTGGGAGACGTGGTCGGAACGGTCGTGCAGAGGAAGACCATGGTAACGCGGATCAGGACTTTCAAGAACGAAACCATCACCATTTCAAATTCCGCCGTCATGAATGCGCAGATTATCAACTACAGCATCCAGGCCCATCGCAAAGGCCTCATTCTCCACACGACGGTCACCATCGGCTATGATGCTCCCTGGCAGCAGGTCCATAAGCTGCTCGTCGATGCCGCGCGGGCCACATCCAACGTGCTCGAATCGCCAGCCCCGTTCGTGCTCCAGACAGCCCTCAACGACTTTTATGTCTCCTACCAGCTCAACGTTTACACCAGTGCGCCGGAGATGATGGCGCGCACTTACTCGGAGCTGCACGCCAACATTCAGGACACATTCAATGAGGCCGGTGTCGAGATCATGTCGCCCCACTACGCACAAATCAGGGACGGCAACCGCACTACCATTCCCTCGAACTACCTGCCCGCAGACTACATCCCTCCTGGCATCAGGATTTCAGGAGTGGAGCAGCCGTCAGGGCATATGAGCGGAGACATGGTGGACAAGGGTCGGAAGACCGGAACTGGGGTTCGAGAAGAGGCGGATCGAAGGAGTGGATAGAGCATGAAGACACTTGCGAACAAGGCAGCCATCGTTACGGGAGGCTCCCGGGGGATCGGCCGAAGCATCGCCATCGCGCTGGCTCGTGCCGGCGCCGATGTAGTCGTGAATTATGCGAGCAATGAAAAGGCCGCCCGGAAGGTGGTGGCGGAAATCAATGCCTTCGGAGGCAAGGCTGTGGCGGTCCGGGCAGACATGAGCCGATCGGAAGACGCGGCGGACCTTTTCGCCACGACCATGAAGACGTTCGGAAAGGTGGATATCCTCGTGAACAATGCGGGCATCATGCTCAACAAGCCCATCCAGCAGATGAGCGAGGAGGATTTCGATCGCGTCTTCGGCATCAACGTCAAGGGGGTGTTCCTGGCTTTGAGGCTGGCGGGGGAGCATCTGAGCGACGGGGGGAGGATCGTCAATCTGTCGAGCTCGGTGACCCGGCTCCTTTTCCCCGGCTACGGCGCGTACGCGGCAACCAAGGCCGCGGTCGACCAGTTCACGCGGATTTTTGCCAGGGAGGTCGGGCCGAGAAATATCACCGTCAACGCCGTGGCCCCCGGCCCCACCCGGACCGAGCTCTTCACCTTGGGCAAGACCGAGGAGACCATCGGGCAGCTGGCCTCCATGTCTGCCATGGGGCGCATCGGCGAGCCCGAGGATGTGGCCCGGGTGGTCGCCTTCCTCTGCTCCGACGAGGCTGCTTGGATCACCGGGCAGATCATCGGGGTCAACGGCGGATTCGCTTGAGCCCGGTTTCTTCCAGCGAATACCGTGACGTCGATGGCGTTCCGCACTCTGGAAATTGGCTGCTTCCAGCCGCGAGGACTATCTCCTGCCTCGGCCACCGCCTCCACCTCGAGACGAGAATCCGCCGCCACGCCCCGAAAACCCTCCTGATCTGCCGGATCTGAAGGAGCCTCCTCCACCGCGTCTCCCACCCTCGGATGACCTGAAGGATCGAAAGGAGCCGCCTCTCCCTCTGCGGAAAGATTCGGAGCTCCCCGAAAAACCTCTCCCACGGAAACCTTCGGATCCCCGCTCCGCACCACGGGTGGAGCTGTTGATGCGAGATCTCCTTTCCCCGCGGGCTCAGCCCGGGTTGTCGACAGTCCCAGGATGAAGCTCGCCAGAACCATCATGCATGGAAACAGCAGCCTGTTCATGATCTGCTCCTCACCTCAACGCCACTTGCGACCCCCTCCCCATGGCGTGTCCTGATTCATTCAATGCAGCACAGCCTTCATACGATCCGGCTTCGCTTCAGGTTTGTGCGCGTGCAACATGGACCTGGAAGTAAGATCGATTGAGCGGCAGGCGGGATTGATCCCCACATCGTCAAGTTAATCAGTCTCCAGGGATAAGCCAAATCCCGTTCTGTGCCGCATCCGCCGCCGGCCGTCTTCCAATGTTGCCGGGAGCAGTCCCACATGGCCCTTCGGGCCACCCAAACGGATGAAAAGGGGTTTCGACCAGGAACCAGAAACCAGAAACTTTTCGTAGTCCACAACGAACAGGGTGGCATGGGCCAATCGAAACCTGCCCGTGCCACCCTGTCATTTCCACAACACCGGGTCCCTTCGAGGTGGGACTCTTCTAAAACGGTGCCCTTCTTGTCCGTTGCAGCACTACGGGTTCGGCCAGCGCTTGAGGACCTCTCCCCTGGAGTCGCGGATGGTGATGGACACGCCGTGATCGCCGTCCAGGCGATGAGTGGCGCAGGAAATTCAGGGGTCGTAGGCGCGGACGGCCATCTCGATCTTGTTGAGGGTCCCCTCGTCCACGCTGCCGTCCTTGATGAGGGTCCGGGCGGCCTGGTTCACGCTCATGTTGATGGGTCCCAGGTTGTGGGTGGTGCCCACGATGAGGTTGGCCCGGGTGATGAGGCCCTTGTCGTCCGTCGAGTAGTCGTGGATGAGCGTTCCGCGGGGGGCCTCGACGCATCCCACTCCGCGCCCCGCCTTCGGTTCCGCCGGGGTCCGGACGGTGGGGTCCGTGATCTCCGGGTCGTTGAGCAGCTCGATGGCATGCTCACAGGCATACACTTCCTCGATGAGCCGGGCCCAGTGATAGAGCAGCGTGGCCTGGGCCGGACGCCCGAACTTCTCCCGGAGCTCTTCCAGCTCGGCCTGCGCTTTCGGAGTCGCCATGCGGTCGCATACGTTGATGCGGGCCAGGCAGTTGGATCGGTAAATCCCCTTGGGGTTGTCGAGATCCATGGAGAATCCCTCATCCCAGGCCCGGGCGTAGGGGAACTTGCCGTAGGAGTAGGGCACCACCTTCTCTCCCAGGAAGTCGGTGTAGTCCTGGATGTCGAATTCCGTGAAGGTGGCGTCGGGCTTCATGAGCCGGATCTTCCCGTCGTAAAGGTTCAGCTGGCCCCGGTCGTCGACGGTCCCGATGAAGCCCGTATTGATGACGCCCAGCGACTGGATCGTGTCGAGATACTTGGGGAAAACCTGGGTCTTGGCGAAATCGATGGTGAAGAGGGCGAAGTCCAGGAGCTCCTGCATCTGCTTGAGGAACTCCTGCCGGTCAGCTTCGAGCAGCGGCTTGGAAAAGCCCCCCACGATCCCGGCCACGGGATGGATGGCCTTGCCGGCAAATTGCTCGAGGATCATCTTGGCCATGTAGCGCATCCGGACGACCTTCTGGGCCAGCTCCGGGTTGGCCCTGGCCACGCCGATGACGTTCCTCACGGCGTAGTCGCTGTCGGGCCCGATGACGAAGTCCGCCGCCGCGAGGAAGAAGAAATGAAGGAGCTTATCCTCGGCGTGGGCGATGGTCTGCATGAGCTCCCGGAGCTTGCGGCCGGCCGGCGGCGGTGTCACGCCGAAGCAGCGGTCCACGGCCTTGTTGGAGGCCAGGTGGTGGTGCCAGGGGCAGATGCCGCAGATGCGGCTCACGATGCGGGGAATCTCCTCGGCGGGCTTCCCCTCCACGAACTTCTCGAACCCCCTGAGGGACTGGAAGTGGACCTTGCAGTCCTCGACATTGCCGGCATCATTCAGCTGGATGGCGATGGACGCGTGGCCCTCGATTCGGGTGATGGGCGCT
>JALOOX010000141.1 GCA_025454175.1 Syntrophobacteraceae bacterium
CGTGCCTCGGATCGGAAGACTCCCCGAGTATAGCCTTCATCCGTGAGCTTGAAGTGCTGCCAGTCCGCCGAGCGATCCATCATGGCGTGGTATTCGCGCTCGGTTTGCACCCCAAACCAGTAAGAGGACGCGACCCAGGCCGCTGCCGCCACCACGCCAAGGAAAAGCCCCCCCCCCAACATTCGTTTCATTCGTGATCTCCTCAAAGGTGGACAAAGGATGGTGCTTGATCGAGCGCACAGCCGATTGGGGGTCTCTTCGATACTCCCGCTGGGTAACATTAGCACAAAAAGGTCCCTCGCAAGCTGTGAATCGACTCCGGACGGTATTGCCGCTTTCCTGCCCTCAGGATGATCAGGCCATCGAGCCCCCCTGGACCCTGTAGATCCCTGACTTGCGCCATACAGGCTGAAAACTTAGGTTACAGTGGAATCGAGAGAAACTGACAGTGGCTCGCCGATGGTCCATGGGTATTTGTGCTTCCAGGAGAATGGCTCACCCGTTCCCGGTGCCCTGGCGCCAAGGGGGCTGCAATGAAATCGTGATGGGGCTGAGGATAATCGGAGAATGGCGAAATGACCGCGATGAGCATCTTGAAGCTTTATGGACTGACCCTTCCCATCTTTCTGGTCATCGACATGATCTGGCTGGGAATCATGGCGAGGGGCTTCTACCAGAAGCACCTCGGCGGCCTGATGGCCGAGCAGGTCAACTGGGGGGCCGCTCTCCTCTTCTACCTGCTTTTCGTCGCCGGGATCCTGATATTCGCCGTGCTGCCGGCTCTGGAGCGTGGCTCCCCCTGGCATGCCCTGATCCACGGAGCATTGTTCGGGCTGTTCACCTACGCCACTTATGACCTCACCAACCTGGCCACTTTGAAAAACTGGCCGGCGGCGGTCGTCTGGGTCGACATCGCGTGGGGGATCGTCCTGAGCGCCTCCGTGGCCACATTGAGCTATCTGACGGGGCGATGGCTGGGATAGTGTCGGGCCCGTCGACGTGGAGGCAGGGGCGGTGAGCCGCCCGCGACACGCATCCTCAACGGCAGGAGCGCCTTTCCACGGCGGGAGCGATGGAGCGGAAAGGAGGGAAGCATGGGCAGGCCCAGTTTCCACGGGATGAATCCCGAGCTGGATCTGACCCGCGTTCGACCCTAGAAAAGGGTCGGAGTGGCGGTCCTCCTCACGGGATGCGGTAACGGGAAAACCGCGTCGGCCTCCGGCATGGTGGTCCGGGCCTGCGGGCACGGCATGCGGGTCATCATGATCCAGTTCATGAAAGGGGACATCCACACGGGCGAGTGGGACGGGCTGAGCAGCCTCGACCGCGGTGTGGAGCTCACCCCGCCGGAGACCGGGCGGGCGCCCTAATCGGAGATCCGGCTCAAGGCCTGATCCAGGTCCTCCTTCAGATCCTCGAAGTCCTCGCACCCCACGGAAAGCCGCACCAGGTCATCGCTGATGCCGGCAGCCTCCCGCTCGTCCCTGGGAATGGAGGTGTGCGTCATGGACGCCGGATGCTCGATGAGGGTCTCCACGCCGCCCAGGGAAACGGCCAGGGTGATCAGGCGCACCGAGTTCATGACGGCCACGCCTCCCTGGAGGCCCTCTTTCACCCCGAAGCAGAGCATGGAGCCGAATCCGTCCATCTGCTTCCTGGCAATGTCGAACTGAGGATGCCCGGGAAGCCCGGGGTAGCGGACCCAGGTGACCTTCGGATGCCTCTGGAGATACTCGGCCAGCCTCAGGGCATTCCCCTGAGCCTTCTCGAGCCTCAGGGCCAGGGTCTTGATCCCGCGCAGAATCAGCCAGGCCTGGTGCGGATCCATGGTCCCCCCGAAATAGCTGAGGATCCGGCGGATCCTCTTGAAGTGCCCTTCTGTCGAGGTCACCACCGCGCCGCCCACGACGTCGCTGTGCCCGTTGAGGAACTTGGTGAGGCTGTGGACCACGATGTCGGCCCCCAGCTCCAGGGGGCGCTGCAGGTAGGGGCTCGCGAAGGTGTTGTCCACCACCAGGGGGATTCCATGACGGTGGGCGATGGCGGCGGCCTCGCGGATGTCGGTGATCTTCATGGTCGGATTGGTGGGGGTTTCGATGAAGACGAGCCGTGTCGATGGCTCGATGGCCCCCTCGATGCTCCCCAGGTCGGTCGTGTCCACAAAGGCCGTCCGCACGCCGAACCGGGCGTATTCGCTCTCCAGAACGACGCGGGTGGCCCCATAGACACAGTCCGTGGAGACCACGTGGCCGCCTTGATCCAGCAGGGCCAGGAAAACCGTGTTGATGGCCGCCATGCCCGTGGCGGTGGCCATGGCGCCGAAACCCTTCTCCAGGGTGGCCAGGCTGTCTTCCAGGGCCCGTACGGTGGGATTGGCAAGCCGCGTGTAAATGTACCCCGCCTTCTGGCCGCTGAACCGGGCCGCACCTTCCTCGGCGCTGGGAAAGGCGAAGGTCGAGGTTTGGAAGATGGGAACCGAAACTTCTCCCAGTATCGGGTCGCCGAAATGGCCAGAATGAACGACCTGAGTGGCCTTGCCGAGCCCATGGGGCTTGCCGCCGGTGCTCATCGATCACCTCCGTTCAGGATGAAAGTCCGAGGAAGCTTCTGTTCCCTTAAATTAAGACAGGAAAGCCCGCGGGGCATCGGAGAGAAAGCCTGACCATGTCGCTGCGGGGGATGACGGGCTCAAGGACGCTCCCGGCTCGCGTTCTTGAGCTCCCAGTCGAAGGCGTCGCCGTATTCCCGCAGGCCCGGTATGAAGAGGTCCATGAACATCCGGTAGTCGTCCTCCAGGGAATCCAGGAAGCGGTCAATGAGCTGCCGCCGCTCGGTTTTCCACCGACGGGTCAGAAATCCGTATCGGTACATGTCGACATACTTGGCCGCCGATGAATCCCAGGAGGCATCGATGCCCATGGCGGAGCGCACCAGCTCCCCATGGCGCCCCGGAGCATTTCGAAACGTGTCGATGGCCGCCGCGATCTGCTGGAAAAGAGCCCAAGCCTCGCCCGAACGGTCGCTGATGTCCAGCCATTGATAGAGGTATCCGCAATGGACCACCTTGGTCAGACCGCCGGTGGCGCGCCCGATGACGACATTCCCCAGCAGGGACGATTCATAGTCGACCAGGCCGCACGGCTCGAAGCGGGACGGGATGAGGGAGAAATCGCCTCCTGCCAGGATCAGCTTGGACAGGGGAAGATTGAAGGTCGAATGGAAGGCGACCCGGTCTGGGTAAAGTCGGGAGAGATAGAAAAAGCGGGCCTCGATACCCTTGCCGGCTGCGTCCCCATCGGGTGCGGACGCCAGGATGATGAACTTGGCTCCCCCATCGTGGGCCAGGGTGCCCTCGATGATGTCCGCCACCAGCCCCAGGTTCTTCTGCTCCACCAGCCGCCCCACACAGGTCAGGAGGATGGGCTCGGGCGCATGGGGAGGCGGCTCGACATCGAACATTTCGAGGTGCAGGAGACGCTTGAGCTCCTTCTTGACGTGGAGACGGTCGAGATCGAAGCTGTGATCCTCCGCCAGCATCGCATTCTGGGTGACGGGATGCCGGAAGAGGGGGGCGTGAGGGCCCCGCTTTTCCTGGATTTCCCTCAGCACCTGGGCTTTCAGCTGAGGAAGATGCTCCGGACGGTTGAGAACGCTCATTCCGTTGGTGATGCCGGCCACGGGAAGCTTTTCGAAGAGGTCCAGGTGTCGGTTGGGAACGAACACCTCCCCCGGTGGGCTCCCCTTGATGGCCAGGGCCTTGCTCCAGAGGTCCCCATGGGACTCCCGCAGCTCGGCCGCATACCCCCAGGTCCCCGCAAGGTCGCCGCTCACGGTGGTGATCTTGCCGCCGGTCTCGTGCACCTTGAGCATGCAGGCCTTCATCAGATTCAGGTTGTCGAAGAAATCGAAATACTTGTGAAACAGTTGCTCGCCGGGCAGGTTGATCCGGTCCAGGGAGGCATAGCCCCCACCCACCAGCGGGGTGATGCCCTGGTAGGAGGCGTTGTGGATGGTCAGGTGGACCGGAACATTCCGGAGGTGATCGTCCCCCAGGTAGAACGGGATCAAGCCGACGTGATAGTCGTGGAGATGGATGGTCTGAAAATCGGCCTGGCGGATGTAGCCAGCCATGGCCTGGCACACGGCGGCGTAAAGCCTCAGGCTCATCTGGGGATCCGTCGGGTAGATGGCGCTGGGAGTGGTCCAGTTGAGCTGAAGATCATCCCAGAAATAGACCACTTTCTGGCCGTCCGGGAACACGTGCTCGAAAACTTCGAAGTCGAATGTGTGGCCCGAGAGAGTGACGGGCAGTCGCGGATTCAGGGGCGTCAGCCTGGCACGGTCGTGGAAGGCGAAGCAGGGCGCGAGGGTCACCACCT
>JALOOX010000142.1 GCA_025454175.1 Syntrophobacteraceae bacterium
GCCAGGCTGGCATTGGCGATCACTTCGAAGCCGCGGGAGAACCTCCCGTTGGCCATGTAGTCCTTCAAGATGTCGATGGAGCTCTGGTCGCGGATCTTAACCCCCCCGACTTCGTCGAAGGCCACCGTGTCCCAGTAACCCACCAACCCCACCTGCCTTCTGGCGGTGTTGTAAAACAGGATCGGGGTCGAAGCCTGCCCACCGCTCACCAGGGTGGAGTAAGGCGAAAACTCGCTGAAGACGTAGGATTTCCCGGTGCCCCTTGGCCCCAGCTCGATGAAATTGTAATTGGATTCCACGAAGCTGAAGAGGCGTGCAAGAAAATGAAACTTTAGACGAAGACTGAGCCTTGACGGCTCCAACCCGATGGACCGAATCAACGCATCCAGCCACTCATCACGAGAGAACTTGTCCCGCCCCTCCAGGAACTCATCGGCATTGAACCGCGACAGCTGAATGGGCCTGAGATCCTCGATGTAAAACGCGTAATCGTCTTCATCCACATCGTTGTGGGCGACGGTCACCTCAGCCCAGATGCCGCCCGCCAGCAAGCGCTCGTTGTCCCGGTAGAATTTCTCGGGAATGGCGATGCGCCGAGAGTTGAAATTCTCCATTTCAGCCCAGTGGCGCTTCTCCTTTTCGACGTATCTCACATGGACCTTGTCGATGAACTTGTGGCGCCCCTTCTGCTGGACCATCGACTGGGCTTTGTTGGCTTCGTCCGGCCGGACATAGTTCCTTTGGATGGTCTCCAGCACCGCGGAAATGCCGGCATCGACCTCATCCGGATCATCACTGGCACAGAACTTCGCCAGCAGAAACTCCAGCACGAACGACGGGACGTTGGTTCCCTTCTTGATCTGATGCAGCAGGTCCTTGCGCACCACACGACCCGGATAGGCTTCGTTCAATTTGATATCGAGAGCGTCCATCACTTGACGTCCATATAGTTGGTCTTGAGTTTGAGAGTTGCATGATTGGCCTGGGTCCTGGGGTCGATGGCCCGCACCTCGAAGGAGCCCTCATAGTCCTCATCCATTCGCAACGGCACTTTAATGGCCTGACCCAGTTGGATGGTGATGGTGTTGGTCGAGGGGTCCAGATACTGGCACGAAGCAGCCTCGCCAACCACCTTCCCCTTGGCGTGGGCCTCCAGCTGGAGCTCAAGCTCCTTTGCCCCGTAGGCGTCCATCTGCTCCTGGTAGAGGGCAACCTCGATCATGGGCCTGCGCGTTGTGACCGAGTCCGTCGCCCCGCCCTTGTAGCTCAGTATCAGTTTGGGCGGTCGTTTCTCCTTCCCTGCCTTCTTCATGACGGTGACACAGATCACCGGCAACACGCACTCCTGGAGCGACAGCCCGCCGTGGAAGTAAGGGCTGGACCGGCTGAAGGTCCCGAAGCTCCTGGGCACCACGAGGGTGTCCACCTCACCCCGGATTCCCGAATGAGCCGCGTCCAGAGCGACCGTACCCGGGGTCCCTGATCCGCTCCCCAGAAGATACCGGCCTTTCACCTGGACCCAGTCCCCGGCGGGCTTCGGGACGACATCCCCCGCCTCCTGCTCCTCCAGCAGAATGAACCCATGATCCGAGGCCAGCACCACATGCTCGAAATGGAGCTCCTTCAGCTTGCTGATGGCTGCAGGGATCTTCTTCATGATCCCGGGAATCAACCGCGCCGCATCCCGGGCGAGAACCGTCCCCACCTCATCGATATCCTGGGTCTTGATGACGAGAAGGTGGACCGTATCGGGGATCTGCAGCTTTTTCTTCTTCAGAAGTTGGTCCAGGTCCACCATGGCACATCGATCGCCGTAGATGGTCTGCATGTACTTGAGTCGGTCGGACGGGTCCTTGATTTCCTGTCCCTGCACTGTGGGAATGAGGTCCCCGTTCTTTCGAACCAGTCGAAGGTTGCCGTCCGCATCCGGCATGAGCGCCGCCATTCCCACGCTGGTGACGGTGGGAAGCTGCGCTGCCACGGCATGAAGCTCCACCTGGAAACTCCCGGCGAGGGATGACTTGAGCTCAGCCGCCAGCTCAAAACGGAGTGCGTCGACCAGCAGCAAAGCAGTGCGCTCCCGTTCCTCAAGTCTTTGAGCGAGAAATTTCTCGAACACCTGCGTCTGCCGGGGGTGTCCGCCGGGGGGCCACCCCTCCGCTTCCACCCGTTCCACGAAGGTTTTCTGGACCTCTTCTGCAAATTTTAGATAGCGTTGGCGGGCCTTTTCCACCAGCTCGGCCAACATGCCGAGATCCCCATAAGCGTCATCCACCGCCTGCTCGAAAACACGGTGATGCGTGTCCAATAGCCGCAGCTGCTCGGCATAAAAGGCAAAAAGGGCGGCCAGGCTTCCCGTCTGCTTCTTCCACTCCGGCTTCAAAGCCTCAAGATTCGAAATGAGATCGAGCGCCCTCTCCGCGATGGTCCAGAGAAGCTGGCGCTCCCCCTCACGGGCCCAGATCGATCCCAACCGGGTCTGGGAAATCTTTCGAGCCTCCTCGAATTCCCCACCCTCCACGGTGGCAACGAAGCGTTTGAAAAAGCTCCTTTCTTCGAAAGAGAAAGTGTCGCGCTTCCCAAAATCGTGGATATGCTTCAACCGCTCCTCGAGGCCGAGATCCGAAACCACCTTTCCGGCCAGGTCCATGTAAGTGGCCTGGTGATGCTCCGAAGTTCGGAGAGTGTCGCACACCTTATAGATGAGGGCTTTGTGGCCGGCCTGTGCGTGGGGGACATCCTTCAGCTCCGGGGGAAGCTCCTCCGGGAGGTCCAGGACAAACTCGCTGAACAGCAGATATCTGGCCAATTCCTGCTGGATGGGCTGCCATTTGAGGCTCTTGGTCTTGATCTTGAGGCCGAGGGTTGCGGACGCGAACTGCCTGAGCTCGGCCGGCCAGGCTTCATCCTCTTCCAGGGCGTCCCTCTGCCTTTCCGACGGCGACAGGATCGCAACCAGGATCTCCGCCGCCGATTCGGCCTTGAGCAGACTTCTCAACTTGGGCCAGTTGCTGCCGCCGTCGACGGCGTCAACGGTGTCGAAATCAGGAGTTCCCGCAGCGAAGAGCTGGTCCACCTGGTGATGGAAGTCCGGTTTGGCCATCCGGCAGAGAGCCTGGTAGGTGTCCCCGTCATCGTAGGGGAACTCAGCCCCACCGATGGCGAAAGGCTCATAGGGGTTTCGCTGGCGCTCCGTCTCAGTCCTGGGTCTTGCCAAGGGGAGATAGATCACCAGGGACTGGAGAGAGTCGGAGGTGGCGGCCAGCCTCCGCCAGGCATTCATGGCCTCTTCTCTCGCGAGGATCGTGGAGCTGCTGCCATCGATCACCTGGCATCCGGACCCATCAAGGTCCTGGACGATTTCGCGGTAGCGCTCCTCAGGGTCGTAGACAACCAGGCACCCGGCTTTCTTCAGCCTCTTCTCAAAATGCTCTTTCAGGAAATCACGAATCTTCATGTCAGTCGTGTTCTGCTCTCGTTCATCCCGCAGCTATGCGGCATACCTGATGACCTCCAGCTCCGCCGCGGCGTCGACACGGTGAAGGATCTCTTCCACGCGCCCCATGACCGTATCGTCGAGAAGGTATTCGCTACAGTTCTGGCATTGCAGGACTGGAAGCCCTTTCAAAACCACGATCGTTCGCTCTCCAACCTTGAAGGGGAGATCGGTGATCAAAGATTGCATTCCGGCACCGCACACGTTGCATCTCATGGAGATCGTCTCCTTGTCTTGAGATCCGCTTCCCACTCACTCGGCTCAGGGGAATAAGCCGTGATCAGCCTGACATTATCCCCCTCCGTGTCCACAGCAAAGAGGATATGGAAGACACGCTCTTCGTGCACTGAATAAACCAGATAGCTGGGGAAGTACTTGTCTTTCGGGTACTCCTCAATGATTTCATAACACGCCAGGGAATCCAGGATCGCACGGCGAGGGATGAAACGTCCCTTGAGGCGCATGTTCACATGATATGTCCAAAGGAGCTTTCCCTCCTGGACACACCGCCTTATGAAACCCAGAGGGTCTTCAGGAATCAGGTGCCTGGTGCTCATGCATCGCTCCCGGTTATCCTTGCTAGAGAATCATCAGTCCATTCTGTCATGTTCACTTTCGCCCTCGCTTTGGCTTTTTCGTGGCTACCGGTTCCTCGTAGAGCGCCTCCAGCCTGTGGGCAATGGCGATGGATTTGTCCTTCCGACAGGTTTCCCGAACCCGATCGGGCCAGATGGAATAAGCGAGGTGCGCCCAGTCGTACTCGCCCGATTCGAGCTTCCTCCAGCACTCCTCCAGGTCCTTGCGCCACTTGGGCAGGCGGAAGACTTTCCACATCCTGGGAGACACTTTCGAGC
>JALOOX010000029.1 GCA_025454175.1 Syntrophobacteraceae bacterium
GATCCCGGACTCGTCGATGAGCCCCAAATCCACGAACCCTCCGAACTCGCTCTTCATGACCCGGAAGATGCGCTTGAGCTCGTTCTCGTCGGCCAGCTGATCGAAGGTGTAGGCCGAGGCGATGAAGCTCACGGCCGAGAGCCGCTCGGCGATGAAAAGCTCGAAGGAATGCTTGGCCTTGTTCACCAGGATGCGCAGCGGGTTGACGATCTCCTCCCGCAGGGCCGTCTGGTACTGGTGGTAGTTGACGGCGGCCATGAGCAGCAGGGGGACCACGGTCACGAAGATCATGAGGATCATCATGTTTCGCCTCAGCACGTTGTATCGCTGGGGAGAATCGCCGTCGTCGTCTATCTTCAGAAGGCTCAGCCTGGAAAACCAGCTCTTGGGATTCATTCCACGCGCCTCCCGCGATCCCTGAGGATCTGCCCGGGCTGGAGCGTTCCCGCCCGGTAATGATGGAGGGCCTCCTCGCAGAGGCCAATGACCGAGTCGATGACCTGGATGCGTTTCCAGACGAGGTACTGGTAGTACTCGTCCTCGATGCCCCCGCAAATGACGGTGCTTACCCCCTCCGTCATGATCATATGGCAGAGCTTCTCGGTGGACGCCTGAGGCAGCACCAGGGTCCGCTCATCCAGAGCCACCCCGCCTTCCCCGATGACCGCGATGAGGACCTCGGTCGTGAGGTCGAACCGTGGCGTCACATCGCTTCCGTGCAGACAGATGAGAACCTTGTTCATGCGTCGATCCCGTACTCCTTGAGCTTGCGCCAGAGCGTGCTGCGCCCCCAGCCGAGCATCGCGGCGGCCTTGCTCCGGCGGCCCTTGGCCTTGACCATCGCTTCCAGAATCATCCTGCGCTCCACCGAGGCCCAGTCGAGGGCCGAAACATCCTCCCCCGAGAGCATCGAAGGTCCACCTTCCACCCGGGGCGGGGATTCCCGGGGCTCCGCGTCATGATCGGCGCCGAGGTCCAGCAGGTAAGCCGGCAGATGCCGCGTGCGGATGTGGTCCTCCTGGCAGAGGGTCAGGGCATATTCCACGATGTTTTTCAGCTCTCTCACGTTCCCGGGAAAGGGATAGGCGAGGAGCGCCTTGAGGGCGCGGGCCGAAAAGCCCTTGACGGGCTTCTCGCGCCTCCCCGCATGGCTCTTGAGGAAGTGGTCCAGGAGCAGGCGGACGTCATCCCCCCGCTCCCTCAGGGCCGGCAGCCTCAAACGCACGGCATTGAGGCGAAAGAAAAGATCCTCCCGAAAACGCGTGCGTGGCGGCGATCACCCGGGCATTGACCTGGAAGCCCCTGGCGCCGCCAACGGGATACACGATGCGCTCGTCCAGAAAGGTGAGGAGCTTCACCTGCAGGGCCAGGGGCAGGTCTCCGATCTCGGTCAGATAGAGGGTCCCGTTGTGGGCCAGCCGGAAACGGCCGGGCTTGTTCTCCACCGCGCCCGCGAAGGCCCCCTTCTGATGACCGAAAAGCTCCGATTCGAGGAGGGTGTCGGGCAATGCCCCGCAGTTCACCTTGATGAAGGGCTCCCTGGCCCTCGGCGAAGCCTGGTGAATGGCTTCGGCCAGGAAGTCCTTGCCCGACCCGGTCTCTCCGGTGATGAGGACGGAAGAATCCGACTGGGCGATGACCGGCAGAATCTGATGGATTCGCTCCATTTCCGGGCTGCGACCGATGATCCGCCCAAAGCCGAACGCCTGTCCCGACTTGCCGCTGAGGGTCCGAATCAGGCGAATGTCCTGTGCCGTCTCGAGATACCCCACCAGCTTTCCGTGCTGATCCCGGACGGGCGAAAAGGTCATGCAGACCGGGATCTTCTGGCGGTCTCGATTGACGATGTTCCCCTCGATACCGACCGGTTCCGAGATGAGCTTCGCCTGGCGGAGCGGGCACCCCTCCAGGCAGATGTTGCCGCGCAGGATGAATTCGCAGGAAATTCCCCGGGCCTCTTCCCGGGTGTATCCCGTCAAGGCCTCCAGGGTGCGGTTGATGAACTGGATTCGCCTTTCCCTGTCCAGAATGGCCACCCCCAGGGGCATGCCGTCGAGGAGCATCGGGAGACTGACGGATTGATCGAAGAGGCCGGCGATGTGTGGAAGGGATCGAAAAGCCATCCTGAGCTTGAAACCTCGCTGTTGGATCGGCCAAAAATGTTTCTTTATGAAACGCCACGAAACGCTTCGGACAATTACCGTCTCCACCACGTGAACACGTGCACCAATGAAGCCCAGGAGGGAGGCCATTACGGAACATGGATATCGGTTGCGCGCATCATAAGCCTAGAAGCATGCCGCGATTTTGTCAACCCAATTTGTTTCAGAATAGCACAGTTTTCAAAACGACGGGAACCGGGAGCGACGACGGCCGACGAGATGAGATGTGATGTGATGTGATTCCGGCCCTGGAAAGGGCCTGGGGGCAAAGGCGGGAAGACGGGAATGGGCATGGCGCGCCCCCCGAGTGCGCTCGGGCGGAAATGATCGCCCAGATCCGCTGGCTCCCAAGCTTGAGCTTGGGAGCCAGCAAGCGGTTGAGGACTTGCGCCCGGCGGTGCTAGGAGGTTGTCCGAGAACACCTCGTTGTCATTTCTAGCGGAGCGTAGCGAAGAGAGAAATCTCGAAAAGTCGAGATGTTACTGCGAGCGGGATTTCTCGCTATCGCTCGAAATGACAGTTGTCGGACAGCCTCCTAGCTCACCACCCAGACGGTCTGGGCGCGAGCCAGCTGGAGGACTTTGCTGCTCACCCGCCCCATGAAAAACTCCTGAATCCTGGACAGGCCGCGTCGCCCGACAACGATCGTGTCATGCCCGCCGCTTTCAGCCTCGTCCACGATGGCTCCCGCGCGACTGGCCACTCCCTTGACGATCTTCTGCCTCACCCTTTCAGGAGGGACGCCGGCACCGACGAGCCTCTGCTTCGCTTTTTCGAAGACCTCCAGGACCTCCTCCTCCGCATGCTCCAACTCCCTGTCCACCCGCTGGATCCAGTCCTGGTCATGGCTGAGCATATAGGAATCGCCAAAGCCCTGGAGAAAAACGTTCAGGCCGCGGATGGCGTGAAACAGCGTGATTTCGAAAGGCCCACCGGCGCCCACCATGGCGCCCACATGATCCACCGTGCGCAGCGCTTCCTCGGAGGTATCCACCGACAGAAGCATCCTGGGCGCATGGCGGGAGCCGGAGACCACCCATATGGGAATGTGGACCAGCTTTCCAATGAGCTTGCCGGCAACGCTCCCCATGACCAGGTCCTTGAGCTGGCTGAGGCCCATGCGTCCCACGACGACGGCAGCGTACCCGCCGCGGGATTCGGCCAGGATGTCCCGCGCGATCCCCTCTTTTCTGGCTTCGATTCGAGTAGTCACCGCACCCTCGGGAACCCCGAGATCGGCAAGGGCGGAGCGGGCTTTGGCCATGAAGGCCTCGATCAGCCTCTCCTGTTGCGACTCCCATTCACCGATGTTGGCGATTTTATAGTGAAACGCCGGCTCCTTCTCGAGGTCCCAGAAAGACTCCGGGATCTTGGTCATGACATGGAAAACGACGACCTCCAGCCGGTCCCCGGGAACGTTCAAACCCACGTATCGGACAGCCTCCAGCGCCGGGTCAGACCCATCCACAGCCACCAGAACGCGTATTCGCTCATCATTCGCCATGACCGCCCCCCTTTCATGCGTCGGGTTTCAGCCGCCGCATGTCTCTAACAGGCTGATTCCCCTCACGTGACAACCCGCTGGCCAAACCCGCGGAATCCCGAAATCTCGCGTCTTTGAGATGAACATCGTTCTGCTTTCTTCACGTTTCCGGAAAGCGCTTCCCTTCACACATACCCGATGTGGTTTCGGCGCGCAAGGCCGGGCTGCACGGAGAAATCCGTGATGCCGGGCAATCCGCCGACGGGGTGCATTGGACCGGCCGGCATGTTTGTTGTCCATGCTTATTATTCTTGTTAACCGGCTTCCGAGCGACAACCGGTCCCCTTGCCCCATTTCAGTCGAAGCGAATGCGAAATGCAAGTCCCCCCTTGACACCGATGTGTCCATGGGTCAGAAATACAAGCTTTTGTTCGGTTTCGCTATGGAGTGCCCACGAATCGGGAGCGTCCGTCAGGAGGCTGTCCAGGAACGGGTACATCGCCTTCTGTTGTCATCCCGGAGGCATTGTCGGACAGCTTCCCAGGCTCCCCGGCGGCGACTCAACTACTGGAAGGAATGGAATGCAAGCACGTCAAGACCTGCGCAACCTGGCCATCATCGCTCACGTGGACCACGGCAAGACCACCCTCGTGGACGCCATGCTCTGGCAGAGCGGCGTCTTTCGAGAGAACGAGCAGGTGTCCGAGCGCGTCATGGACAGCCTGGATCTCGAGCGCGAAAAGGGCATCACCATCATGGCCAAGAACACGGCCGTGGTGTACCGGGGTGTCAAGATCAACATCGTGGACACACCCGGCCATGCCGACTTCGGAGGCGAGGTCGAGCGCACCCTGAACATGGTGGACGGGGTGATGCTGCTGGTGGACGCCACCGAGGGGCCTCTTCCCCAGACGCGATTCGTCCTCGGCAAGGCCCTGGAGCGGGGGCTGCCTCCCATCGTGGTCATCAACAAGATCGACCGGCCCGACCGGCGCATCCAGGAAGTCCTGGACGAGGTCTATGACCTTTTCATCGACCTGGACGCCACCGAGGACCAGCTGGAGTTTCCGGTGCTTTACACCAACGCCAAGGCCGGCATCGCCCTGACGGACCCCGAGGCAGAGGGCAGGGACCTGGTTCCCCTCTTCGAGACCATACTATCCTCCATTCCCGCACCCTCCCACGACCCGGATGCGCCGCTCCAGTTCCTGGTCACGAATCTTCAATACAGCGACTACGTCGGTCGCATCGCCGTGGGCAAAATCGTGAACGGCTCCATCAACCACGGGCAGGAAGTGGCCCTGCTCAAACCCGGCGAGCCGCCGTGCAGGGCGGGCCTCAGCGTCGTCTACAGCTACGAGGGGCTGGACCGGGTGGAGAGGGACCGGGTGGACGCCGGGGACATCGCGGCCGTGGCGGGTGTGGAGGATGTGTTCATTGGGGATACGCTGGGGGACCTCGTGGATCCTCGACCACTTCCCACCATCACCGTCGAGGAGCCGACCATCGCCATGGTCTTCTCGGTCAACACCTCTCCCCTGGCGGGCAAGGAGGGCAGATACCTCACCTCGAGGCACATCAAGGACCGCCTCGACAAGGAGCTGCTCTACAACGTGAGCATCCGGGTGGAGCAGGCGGAAACGCGGGAATCCTTCCGGGTGAGCGCTCGAGGCGAAATGCAGCTGGCGGTCCTGGTGGAGACCATGCGCCGGGAAGGCTATGAGCTCTCCCTCTCCAAGCCCCGCATCATCACCCGGGAAGTTGGCGGACAGGTGGTCGAGCCCCAGGAGCTGGCCGTGGTGGACGTTCCGGAAAACTACGTGGGGATCGTGACGGAGATGCTGAGCTCCAGGCGCGGTCAGATGACCAGGATGATCAACAACGGGTTCGGGCGGGTACGGCTCGAATTCGAGATCCCTTCACGGGGCCTCATCGGGCTCCGAAGCCAGTTTCTGACGGACACCCGGGGAACGGGGATCCTGAACACGCTGGTCATCGGGCACACTCCCCACGCCGGCCCTATCACGGGACGGCCCAACGGGGTGCTGGTGTCGGACCGGGCCGGAAAAGCCGTGACCTATGCCATCCACCATCTGCAGCCGCGGGGCACCATTTTCGTGAACCCCGGAGATCCCGTCTACGAAGGCATGATCGTCGGCGAGAACTCACGGGCCGAGGACATGTGGGTCAACATCACCAAGGAGAAGAAGCTCACCAACATCCGAGCGGCCGGCTCCGATGAAGCCCTGCGCCTCATACCGCCGCGGCAGTTCACCCTGGAGCTCGCCATGGAGTACATCAACGACGACGAGCTGGTGGAGGTCACCCCCCGCTCCATCCGGCTTCGGAAAGCCAAAGGCCGGCCATGAATGATACGGGGCGAGGGCTTCCGTTGAGCCCCTCCATCCGGCTGCACCGAAGCGCAGCCAGGCATTGCATGACCAGAGGCCTGCTCATCCCCTGGGCCCAAAGCCCGACCATTCAGACCGATCAGAGTGAAATATTTCTCGACTTCACTTGTAAAGTCACCAAATATCGCTGAAGCACACTCCCCCGAATGTCGATTATTCATCACGACAAGTGAACCTGCGACAGCTTCCTCGATCCAGCTCACGGAATGGAGAGCCACTGGGGCCTGTGAATGGCTGCTCCACCCTTTCCTCGTCGCATTCTTCCGTTTCGGCAGGCCGGCATTTTCCCTGTGCGGAGGAATGGTATTGTGAGGCAGAGCTGTCGGGGATTCATTCACACGGCATTCAATTGGAGGGAAGAGATGACATTGAGACACGCTGGACTTTCTACCAAAATGATGGTGCTGGGCGTCGGGATGGTGCTGTGCTTTTCGATGGTGCTCATCTGGGCCTACAAGAGGATCGAAACGAAAATCTACGAGGACAGGCAGGCTCAGATCCGGGGGGTGACCGAGGTGGCCTTCAGCCTCATGACCGAATACGAGGCTCGCATCAAGACCGGAGAGCTGACGCTGGAGGAGGCCAAGAAGCGGGCGGCCCTCAGGGTGAAGAACCTCCGTTACAGCGGCCAGGAGTATTTCTGGATCAACGATCTGACCCCCAGGATGGTGATGCACCCCTTCAGGCCCGAGCTGGACGGCCAGGATCTCAGCGGGAGCAAGGATCCCGACGGCAAGGCGCTCTTCGTGGAGATGGTCAGGACGTGCAAGGAGAATGGAGCCGGCTTTGTCGACTACATGTGGCCCAAGCCCGGAGCAAGCAAGCCCGTGCCCAAGATCTCCTTTGTCAAGCTCTTCGAGCCCTGGGGCTGGATCGTGGGCTCGGGGGTCTACGTGGACGACATAGAGGCTGAACTGTCGATAATTCGCAGGGCTTTCCTGGGGGCCGCCCTCTTCCTCGGAATCGGTGGGCTTCTGCTGACCTGGCTGCTGGCCAGGAAGACGGCCCGCCCCATCATGGGAGCGGTGGACGGGCTCCTGGCAAGCTCGGACAGCATTGCCGCGGCGGCGGTCCAGATCTCGTCCGCAAGCCAGCAGCTGGCGGAGGGCGCCTCGGAGCAGGCCGCAGCCATCGAGGAAACCTCGGCATCCCTGGAGGAGATCGCGTCGACGACCAGGAAGAACGCCGAAAACGCAGGTTACGCCGACAAGCTCATGAAAAACACCAATGAAATCGTCGAGCGCGCCAACCATTCCATGCAGAGCCTGACCTCCTCCATGACGGAGATTTCCGGTGCGAGCGAGCAGACTCAAAAGATCGTCAAGACCATCGACGAAATCGCCTTTCAGACGAACCTCCTGGCTCTGAACGCCGCGGTTGAGGCGGCGCGGGCGGGGGAGGCCGGGGCAGGCTTCGCCGTGGTGGCCGACGAGGTGAGGAACCTCGCCATGCGGGCCGCGGAATCCGCCAGAAGCACGGGGGAGCTGATCGAGAGCACCGTCAAGAAGATCCGGGTGGGCGTGGATCTGGTTCAGCAGACGAACCAGGAGTTCAACGAGGTCACCTCCATGGTCACCAAGTCCGGAGAGCTGGTGGGCGAGATCGCGGCAGCCTCCCACGAGCAGGCCCAGGGCATCGACCATCTCAACCAGGCCGTGCAGGAAATGGACAAGGTGGTTCAGCGCAATGCCGCCAGTGCCGAGGAGACCGCTTCCATCACGGGTGAGATGAACGCACAAAGCGCGCTGGTGAAAGACATGGTGGGCGGTCTTGCGACTCTGGTGGGCAGTGGGGCTCACTCGGCCGACGTGTCCGGGAAACAGGACGGAGCGCCGCCGAAAGCGGCGAATCCTCCCAGAAGGTCCGTTCAGGCCGGCCGACCGTCGGCCAAGAATGGAGGCAACGGCAATCGCTCAGCCGTCATGAAGACAACGCCGAAGCAGCTCCCGCCCGAAAGGGTCATTCCCTTCGAGGAGGATTTCCGGGATTTTTAGAAGTGCTGTCCTGCTGAAACACTGGTATCGATAAAAATGATGCGTGACCGCTCTCCACCCGGAGGGCGGTCACGCGTCAGAGCAGGTTATATACCCGTTGAGGATAGAATCTTACGTTTATGCCACCTGTAGGGGCGAAAAATCTTTCGCCCCTACCGTTCCCTGAAACGAATCTTTCCACCCTTAACGCTCCTCACCACAAGTCGCATTGCCGCGGCAGCAGCGAGGAGCGCCATTGTGAAGAAGAGCAGGTCGTAAAAGTGGCGGCTGAGCCACGACAGCCAGGCCGCTCCCCCCCGCAGGGTTTCGAGCCACTCCTCCTCCAGGTGCTCCAGCGATGAATCCAGAGACAAGAGGACGGATTCCTCCACGGGGCTCCCGTCCTTCAGCCGGTACAAGACTCCGTGCAGTCCCTCAACGCCAAACCGGCCCACCAGATATTCCACAAAACTTCGACTCACGGCGTACGCCAGAAGCAGGCCATCCCCGTCGGGGGGGAAGCGGGCCGAAAGCTCCCTGAGCGGAATGGCCCTGCCGGCCAGGTCCAGGTCGATTCGGTTCACGGCTGCTCCAGACAGCATCTCCCCGAGGCTGCCGCTCACCCACTGGCAAAGGCCCTCGTCCAGCCATTTGGGGAGGAGCGCATCCTCGACGTTTTCATGGAGAAGCAGATGGCAGAGCTCATGGGTCAGGATTCCTCTCATGAGGGCGGGATTGGAACGAGGGCCGTCGACGAGCATGGCCACGAGAAAATCGGCAGGCACGGCGAAAGCCGAGATGAAGCGGCTCCCCGTCATTCTTTCGAAGAGCTTCGGATCCGATGTGAGGTAGACCCGTGGCCTGGACCGCAGCTCCCACCCCGTCGCCCGATGCAGGTCCTCCCTGATTTCAGGGAAGACCACGAGGAGTGTCTCCGCCTCTCTCCGGAGTGAAGGCGCGCCCATGATTTCGATGTCAGCGGTTTGGACCAGAGCCGCTCCACGGGCGCTCTGCAGCCATCCCAGACCCAGGAGGGCCACAACAAGGATCATCAGGAGCCTTGTCGCTGACGCCCGCCTGTCATCGCATCCCTTCCTGGTGTTCGTCGCGGTTGTCACGGATCGCTGCATCACCTCATCATACGCGCCATGAGCCCCCGGGCTTTGCCCTGGATCGATTGCGGCGGCGGAGCGGGCTCGGATCGATCTTTTCCTTTGACCGAAAACGTGATCACGAGGATATTGAATCACCCTGGAAAACCATAGCAGTTTTTTCGGACGAACGATCTGCGGAATGACTGAAATGATGCCCATCCAGGACCTCATGAACAGGATTCGCTGGGACGGGGGTTTTGGGGCCTCGACCTTCGAAATTGGCTACCTCGATCACCTGAAAGGGGCCATCATTCGCATCCCTTTCAGGAGAATACACTGGGGGCGCGGCAACCGCTTTTCCTTCGATTTCGAGGACGAAGAGGGCGAAACCCGCTCCATCCCCCTGCACAGAATCCGGGAAGTGTATCGCGATGGAGCGCTGATCTGGAGTCGTCCCCACCAGCAGAGCGAGAAAGCTCGATAAGTCTCCATGCGGGATTGTGGTGCCTTACCGGGAACCTCATGACGCGGCCCGTTGGGTCTTCATGAGGCGCAGGAGCTCATGAGGCAGGGATCGAATTCCAATGTCAATTTCTTTCAGGGGCGGCGACATGGAGGAGCTTCAATCCAGACTCCTGGTCTGGAATTACACGGAAGCGGAAAAGAGCAGGCTGGACGATATCCTGAGACAGATCGGGGCCCCACCCGCGGTGACCATAGAGCCGGGACAGGGTCGCATGAAGGTGGGGGACATCGTCGCGGGGAGGAGCCCGGACGGCGATCCCCTGGTCTGCGACGAAAAGGTGATCCTGTTTTATGAGGTCCCGCACAAGGGCGTTCTCTTTCTCATGAAATTCTTCAAGCAGATAGACCTTCCCAGACCCATCTATGCGGTGGTGACGGAGCAATCCATTCAATGGCCCTTTCATGAACTGCTCGAGCACCTCATCGAGGAGCGGGATCGCATGGAAGGCAAACCATGATGAACGGGCGGTGAATATTCAGCCAATCCTTTGTTAATCCTTTGCCGAGGCGATCTCTTCATGCGCGGCTTCGGTTCCGATTCCGGCCTGCGCCCTCGCCTGGTGATGCAGCGGCCGGGAGGAAGGAGACGCCGAGACAACGAGGCGAGGTCACGCGGGAGAAGGGCTTCCTCTGTCCCTTGCGATGGGGCTGAAGCGCGTGCGGGGAAGGGAGGCCAGGTCCCGGACGGCCATCTCGATGGTCCGGGTGTTGAGGCCGCTGCCGCAGAAGACGAACCGCAGATCAGCCACGGACTCATCCAGGACCACCTCCACATCCTCCCAGATGGCAAAGGGACCGACCCCGCCCACCTGGAAACCCAGGGATCTCTCCACTTCCGGGGGAGAGACGGTTCGCAGATCGGTCCTTTTCACGCTGAAAGCGGACGCCAGGCCCCGGTAGTCGATGCGGGCGCCGCCCTCCACCGCGGCCAGGATCCACGGCCCGTCCTTGATCTTGAAAACGACTGTTTTCAGCAGATGATGGGTCAGGTGGCGGGCGTGGCGGTGAGCCTCCTCGATGGTCCGAACGGGCGGATGCTCGTGAAGCGTGAACGGCGCCCCCGCTTCACGAAGCATTTCCATGACCCGCTCATAAGCCGTGCTCACCATGACGCTCTCGTATCGGCAATTCTCGTGCATCATCGACCCAATTCACCTCGAAGGATACGTAGAGCCCCCACTACAACAACGTCAGGTACCGCCCAACTTCCCAGGGGGTCACCTGGCGCATGAACTCGCTCCATTCGGCCTTCTTGAGGCGGATGTACTCATCGGCGATGGCCCCGAGACCCGAGCGCACCACTTCATCCGCTTCCAGGGCTTCGACGGCCTCCATGAGGTTCTGCGGGAGAAGAATCATGCCGCGAGCCCGCCGTTCATCATAGGACAGGTTCCACACGTTCTCCCCGATGATGGCCTCCCCGGGATCGATCTGGTTTATGATGCCGTCGAGGCCGGCGGCCATGTGCACGGCCAGGAGCAGGTACGGGTTCACCATGCCGGAGGGGGAGCGGTCCTCGAAGCGCCTGCCGTCGGGGCACCTCAGCAACTGCGTGCGGTTGTTGTCTCCGAAGGAGGCGAAAGCCGGCGTCCAGGTGTAGCCCGAAGTGGAGGAGTAGACGAATTCACCGCTCTGAATGCGACGGTAACAGTTGATGGTGGGGGAAGCCACGGCCGTGATGGCCCGGATATGCTTCAGCAGTCCGCCGATGTAGTGCCTGGCGGTGGCTGAAATGCCCAGTCCCTTGGGATCCGTTTCGGACGGGGCAACCGGGAAGAGGTTCCGTCCCGTGGCGGCATCGGCCACGTGGAAGTGCAGGTGAGCGCCAGATCCGGTCTTGTCGTGGAAGGGCTTGGCCATGAAGGTGCACGTGGCGCCGTACCTGGCCGCCACCTGGCCCGCCATCATGCGGAACAGGGTCAGGCGGTCCGCGGCAAACAGGGCGTTGGTCCAGCCGAAGTTGATCTCGTACTGGCCGTTGGCATCCTCGTGGTCGCTCTGGTAGACATCGAACCCCATCTGGTTCCCATACCGAATGATATCCTGGAGGTAGTCCATGGCCTGGCTCATGCCCCTGAAGTCGTAGCAGGGCTTGGCCAGATTGTCGACCCCCAGGGGATCCCAGGGTTTGAGCCTCCCTTCGGGGGTTAGGACGACCAGGAAATGCTCGGGCTCGAACCCGCCGTTCAGGACGAATCCTTCCCGGGCGAAGAGGTCCATCATCCGTTTCAGGTTGTTGCGGGCACAAAAGGGCCAGGGCTCATCATCCACATAAATGTCGCAGCTGGCCACGGCCACGTTGGGCTTCCATGGGAGCTGCACGTAGGTCTCCAGGTCCGAGCGGGCCATCATGTCATGACTTTCGGGTCCCTGGCCAAGTCCCCAGACGGCCCCACCGGCGAAGCCGGCTCCTGAGTCCACGAGATCGTCGAAGCAATCCACGGGGACCTGCTTCACCTTGGGGGTCCCGTGGATGTCCACGAAGCGCGCCAGGAGGAACTCGACCCCTTTGTCCCTGAGAGTTTGACGAACCGCCTCCCGCTTTCCGTTCACATGGTTCGCATCGTTCAACACCGCGAGTATCGACATGGCCTGGCCCCCGTATTGAAGTTTAATGATCAGAGCGATTGTTTCATACGGTGCATTTACAAGAGCACTCCCCGTGCCAGATCCCCCTCCCTGTCCGCAAAAAGTCAAGATGAATCCACTACTTCTAACAACTCGTTTTCATTAACTCTTTCAAATATCACCAACAAAAGGGCTGCACCCTCCATGCTTTGGATGGAACAAATTTGTTATCCGATGCCGCTCCCGCCTTCATGCCCGAGTCGCTCCCGGGTCTCCACTCCTTGTCCTGGCACCATTTTTCCTTGGGAACTAAAATTTCAGAACATTAAACCGGTGAGCACAAAAACGTGCCGTTCCGGGAGCCCCTCCTCTCGCCCGCGGCGCGCCCTTGGCCTCAAAAGGAGCTCCTCGGCTCCTGACCCGACGCCAGGGGAATGTCGAAGGCGTCCCTCGCCGCCACCGATATGGAGCGCATGTCTTCCGGCTCGAGATTGTGCACGCGGGTTTTTCCCGTGCACCGGGCGATGATGGCCGTCTCCTGGGAGCTTCCCCGGATCCAGTTGACGAGGGCCCGGCTCAGCTCATCCGGTGATGCCCCGGGGTCGAATCGAAGGCTTCCTCCTTCGATGGAGGCCCCGAGGGCGAGGCCGGCTGCCACCCCGAAGACGCAGGCCTGTCCGTTGAGGGCCAGGATCTTGGCCACGTCGGTTCCAGAGCGCATGCCGCCGAAGTGAACGAGGGAGATTTCCTCCTCGCGCTGAAGCTCCCGCAACAGTCGAAGGGCGTCCCGGATGAGGGTCCACTGGGTCCGGAGCTCCAGTTCCAGCCGGGGGTGGTGAATGCCCGGGACGCCGTCCAGGAGAACGAAATCCATCTGATAATCGAGGGCATAAGGCAGTGCGGCTCCGAGGGAGCCGTTCGATATGGCGATCCCCGCCAGCTGATCCGGGAGGAGGCGCAGCGGACCCGCGACTCCCCCGGCCGTCTGCCAGGAATGGATGAGACCCTGGGCCCTGGGGTTCGGAGCGTCCCCGGGAAGGAGCAGCTGAAACCAGGGAAAACGCCCGCCCTCCTCCGCTCCGGGAGCGCCGCCGCCGTTCCCCGGCAAGGCGAAGCGGCCGATGTGGCCGCATCCCGTGGCGGCCAGGGCCATGGCCACGGCCTGCCGCACGTTTTCCGGGGCCTCGTCGAAGCCCGTCAGAAGAAAGGGCTGCTCCAGCTCCACCGAAGGGGCCCCCTTGGGAAGCGTCCCGATACCCTCGGTGCGGCTGATTCGGGTCCGCGTTGAGCATGCCTCCCGGTACGGGTCGATGACCAGCCGCGTGAGGGCGGCCGAGAGAAAGACCAGGTCGTCCAGCCGGGCCGGGCGGTCCTCGGGAAAGGGGTTTTCGCGCGGATGCAGCAGCTCGCCGAGCACCCTCCGCTGAAGCTCTGTATCCATGGAGTCGGCCCGGGTCATGGAATGGATCAGGGTGTGCGCCTTGCGGTCGAAGCCGGCGGAGCCCGTTTCGGAATCCGCGCGGTTGAGCCCGCTGGAATCCTTGGAGGGGGAAAGGCCGCGCTCCCGGTATTCGGGGGCGTAAGGCAGCCGGGTCATGGCGGCGGCCTCGGGAGTCAGGGCCACCAGGTCGCCGCGGCTGAGCTGCGCCACATCCGAGTAACCCAGTCCGTGGACGACGGCCGCAAGCTGCCACCGGAGGGACTCCAGGTAGCGGTGCATCCTCAGCGCCTTGGATTCCACATCGAATTTCTCCACCAGCCGCGGATCCTGGGTGGCGATGCCCACCGGGCAGTTCCCGGTGCTGCACTGCATGCAGCCACTGCAGCCCGCCGCGATGAGCATGCCGGTGCCGATCCCCACCGCCGCGGCCCCGAGGGCCATGGCCTTGGCGGCATCCACCCCGCTCTGGATCCCGCCCATGAGAACGATGGGGAGCTCACCCCGGGCATCGATCTCGGCCAGCCCGTCCGTGGCCTCCATGATGCCGGCCAGGGTCGGAATCCCCACGTATTCGAGCACTTCGCTGGCCCCGGCGCCGGTCCCCCCCTGGAGCCCGTCCAGCTCCACGAAGTCCAGACCGTCCTTCAGGGCAATCTTGATGTCGTCCCGGGTTCGACCGGCCCCGAGCTTGAGCCCCACGGGGAGCCGCCACCCGACGGCCTCGCGGAGCTCATTGATCTTCATGATGAGATCGTCTCCACCCAGAACATCCGGATGGCGCGACGGCGAGCGCAGGTCCATCCCGGCCGGAATCCCGCGCATCTCGGCGATTTCGGGCGTAAGCTTGGAGGCCATGAGCTGTCCCCCCAGGCCGGGCTTGGCCCCCTGGGAAATGTAGAGCTCAATGGCGTCGGCCCGCTTCATGTCATGGATATTCCAGCCGAGGCGGCCCGAGAGGCACTGGGCGATGAGCTGCCGGGCCTCGGCCCGCTCCACCGAGTACATGCCTCCCTCACCCGTGTTCTCACAGATTCCCGAGAGGCGCGAAGCCACGGCGAGGGCCGCCTTCATCCGGCCGCTCACGGCCCCGTAGCTCATGGGGGCGATGAGCACGGGCATGCTGAGATCCAATGCCCTGCCGCCGTGCTTTCCCCCGATGAAGGTTCGCAGGTTGACCCCGCGGAGCGCTTCGGGATCGTCGCCGACGCGGGCGAGATCCCCCTTGAAGGCGAGATCTCCAAAGTGCGGAATGGGCCGGGCCGCGCCGTATCCGCGAACCCGGTAGCGCCCGATGGCGCTCTTGACCCGGATGTCCTCCCGGACCTTGGCGTTCCAGGTTCCCGCTCCCGGCCCCGAAAACCTCGGGAAGGGGATGTTCACGCTCCGGGGCTCCGGGGCGCCGTATCGTAGTCCCTTCCCCGCGCAGACGATCTTCCTGAAGCTTCCTCGAAAACCGATGCCGTATCGGTCCAGGAATTCCCGGAGAGATTCGAGATCTTCCGGCGTGGGATCGCACACCATGGCGTCGTGGCCCAGGGAGTCGATGCGGCCGCCCACGAAGATTTCACCTCCCGCCATGTCCTCCCCGACCCTCTGCCCGGAATCTCCCAGGATGACAATGCGGCCTCCGTACATCATGTAACCCGCCATGAAGCTCGAGCTCCCGCGGCAGCACAGGGTTCCCCGCTTCATGACCTGGCCCGCCCGCGAGCCCATGTTGCCGCGGATGACGATCTCGCCGCCCCGCAGGGCCTCGCCGGGGATGGCCCCGGCATTGCCCCCCACCACGATGGAGCCCGCCAGCATGTTGTCGCCGACGCCCCAGCTCACGTTCTTCTCCACTTCGATGGACGGGCCGTCGCTGAGCCCCCCGCAGAAGTAACCGGCCGAGCCTCGAATCTTCACCCGAACGGGGTTGGCGAGCCCCACGGCGATGTAGTGCCGGGCGTCTGGGTTGATGATCTCCACATCCAGATGGTTGGCCCCGTAGCCCTTGATGACTTCGTTGGCCGTGCGAATGGACATTTGGGACAGGTCGATGATCGCCATGGATTTCAGGCTCCTTTCAGGGCTCCATCATTTCGGTTCCAGAGGCCGAAGGTGCCGGGGGGCGGCTCCCTTGTCTCCAGGGACTGACCGGGGAACAACCGGTTGAGCCCCACTTCCTCGGAGGAGACGGCGATGAGCTCGTCGTCCTCGTAGACCACGAGGGGCTTTGCGGCCAAGGGGTCCTTGGCGTACCCGATGGCATCCCGCGTCGCCACGAGGTACGAAAAGGTGCCGTCCAGGTCTTCCACGGAGGATTCCAGGGCCTCCTCGAGGGAGGCTCCCTCACTCATGCGGAAGGCCAGGTATACGGCCACGAGCTCCGTGTCGTTTTCCGTCTGGAAGGTCATGCCGCGCCGCTCGAGCCGTCGCCGCATGATCCAGTAATTGGTGATCTGCCCGTTGTGCACCGTGGCCACGTCGGCAAAACCCGATGCCCAGAAGGGGTGCGATGTGTCCGGGTGAACCCCCGACTCCGTGGCCAGTCGGATGTGGGCGATGCCGTGGGTGCCGTCGAACTCCGTGACGGCGTAGCGCTCAGCGAGCTCCCGGGGCTGACCCACGTCCTTGATGATGTCCAGGGAGCACCCCATGGATACGGGCTTGCACACCCGTTCGACGGTGTGCGTCAGGGACAGGAGGTCTCCCGAGTAACGAATGAAGAGCCCGTAGGTGCACCCCTCCCTTTCCCCGTGGACCACCCGGGCGCCCGCCGACTCCAGCCGGGAATGAATCAGCCCGATGTCCTCCTCACCCCGGGCCCCCTGGCCCACGAAGAACCGAAGTCGCCACTGGTCGGCCAGGGGCTCCCGGTAGAGGGCCCAGCCCGCCGAGTCGGGACCCCGGTGGAGGGTGGCGTCCAGCATCTCCGTCAGGGCCTTTCCGGTGGTCATCCTGAGCTTCCCGCGCCGTCCGTTCTTGAAGAGAATTCCCGCTATGGCACACATGACGCTCTCCGTGTTCACAGTTTCAAGTTTCAAGTTTCGGGTCCAAGGTTTGGGGTCGTCTTTCCCATGTTTCAGGCCGCCGGCTCGGGCCTTCGGACACACCGGTTACCCGAACGGCAGGGCCGGGTTGCGCCCCGTCCGACTGAATCGTAAAGGATCTGATCACCATCCCTGCGGCCATGCGAGGGATTCAAAGGCTGCCGGCGGATCGACGGGCCTGCGGCCTAATCCGTGAATCGAGGCGACACGATGATGGAAAGGAAGCGGATGGGCAGGCGGAAAAGCTCCTCGGGACCGTGCGGTGCATCGGCATCGAAGAAGAGGGAATCCCCCGGCGACAGGCGATACGACTTGTCGCCGTGCATGTAGAGCATGTCCCCTTCGAGCATGTAGATGAACTCGGTGCCCGGGTGCTGAAACAGGGGGAAGACCTCCGACTCTTCCGTCAGCGTGATGAGATAAGGCTCGACGGAGATGCTCTTCCCGACACTGTATCCCAGCAGCCGATACTCGTGCCCGGCCCGGGTGCCGCGTCTTTCGATGACGAGTCCCTGGCCCGATCGCACGTAGCTGGCGTCCCGCTCCTCTTCGTACTTGCGGAAAAAAGCCGTGAATGGGATGTTCAGTGCCCGGGAGAGGGCCTGGAGCGTCCCCAGGGACGGAGATGCATTGCCGTTCTCGATCTTGGAGAGCATCCCCGCGGAAAGCCCGGCCAGCTTGGCCAGCTCGGCGATGGTGAGATCCATCTTCCTTCTGAAGGACCGGATCTCCCGACCGATGGCGAGCTCGAGCTGATTCTCGTGGCCTCCCGCACCGCCATTGACTGGCTCGTTCTTCATCCGCTTCTTCCGCCGCGGCTCCGGCATGCTCTCTCCCCCGGACCCTCACTGCTGCTCAGAGGGCGTGGAAACTTGAAGAGGTAGTCCTTCACTGCCCCGAATCTAGCAGCACGCCCGGGAGAGAGTCAACCGGCTCCTGTTTCCTCAAGGTGTCTTGCCATCATCCCGCTTCTCGATTCAGGAAAGCCACGGGGATAGTGCGCTCTCCCCGGCCGGCCTGATCCCGAGCTCCTCCCCCGCTTGAGTCAGCGCCAGGACGAGATCGCCGGCGTAGCCCCTGGAACAGGCCACCAGGAAAGCGCCTGCATTGCCCTCCGCTTTCAAAACCACCACCGAGGCGGGCACGTGAGCGAACGGCCCCTGCAGCAGGAATGGCCCCTTTCGCCCGGGCTCGGCGAGATCCAGGGTGGTGAGCTTGTCGGCCACGGAAAAGACCTGGGTTCCCACCACCCCCAGGAGCAGCCAGCCGTCCGTCACCTCGGTGAGGGATGGCTCATCATCGACCGCACCTCCACCCTCAGCCTCTCCCAGGCGCCACACGAAAGCCTGTGAACCGCCCATGCGCCCCACCAGGAAGCCGCCCTCCCGGGAGACCTGCCCGGGGCTCGGGGGAGCCTTCACCCCCCAGGGCTTGATGACCGCCAGATTCGATCCCTGAGCCAGCCACTTGCGGCTGTGGCTCAGATCGATGAGGCGGGGACCGGCTCCCTCCTCTCCTTCGTATTCCAGCACGACCTCCCAGCCTTCACGCTCGATGGCTTTGACCGCCCGCCCCTCGAGCCGCACGGGGGAGCGCCGACGATGTTCGTTCACGTATTTCTCCGTTCCTGGTTTCTGGTTTCTGGTTTCTGGTTACTAGCGTACTGGGTTCGGGCTTCAGCAGAAACATTGCCCGACCTCCGATTTCCGATTTCCGTTCACATCTTCATTCTCGAGCCTTCGGGGTCGTAGAAGGGCATGGGGGCGACCACCGCTTCGAGCAGTCTCCCGCCGCACTCGTCCTCGAAGATGGAGAGCTTACCGCCGATGGCCGCCAGGGGCTCGTCCACCAGGGCCATTCCCACCACCTCGCCCAGGGTCGAGCTCCGTCGGGCGGTGCACACGTAGCCCCGGATCCTGCCATCCACGATGATGCAACCGTCCTTCGGGGGACTGTCGGATGGGGATCGCATCTTGAAGCCCACCAGCTTGAGGCGGTCCTTCTGGTGCTCGGTGTGGATGAGGGCCGCTGCGCCCACGGCGCGGGCGTCGGCCTTGTCCCGGTGCCAGAGGAAGCCCAGGCCGAGGTCGTGCAGGGTGGTCCGCTGTTCGGACTCGGACCCGATGATGACGTGGCCCTTCTCCATGCGGAGGACGTTCTGGGCCTCGAGGCCGAAGTTCTTCATGCCAAAATCTCGGCCCGCCTCCTCCACCAGCCTCCAGGCCGCCTCCATGAGGGACGACGGCACATGCAGCTCGAAGGAGAGCTCCCCCACGAACCCAAGCCGCATGGCTCGAACGGGAATGGAGCCGCCGATTTCGAATTCTCGGCAGGCCGCGAAAGGGAAGCGCTCGTTGGAGAGGTCGAAGGACGTCACCTTCTGGAGAACTTTCCGGGCGTTGGGCCCCGACACGTTGATGACCCCGAAGGCGTCGGTGAGGTTGACCAGGTGATAGTCCCAGTCGTCGTAACGCGTGTGGTAGCGAAGCCACTCGATGGTGGAGCCGGCCCGCGCCGTCGAGCTGGTGAAATAGTAGTCGTTCTCGCCACGTTTCACGACGACGCCGTCATCGAGAAGACATCCGTCCTCGTTGCACATGGCCGAGTATTTGATTCTCCCTTCCCGGATCCTGGACATGTCTCCGACGTAGACCCGCTGCAGCGCCTTGAGGGCATCGGGGCCGTGGATGCGAAACTTGCCCAGGGTCGATCCGTCCAGGATTCCAACGTTCTGGCGCACGTTGATGATTTCGTCCCGGGCGGTCTTGTCGTCGCTGAACCGGCGCGCCCGGCTCCAGACGCCCACTTTCTCCATGCGCCCGCCCGCCGCCACCTGGAGCGCATGGACGGGGGTCTGCTTGGACATGCCGTGCCCCGTGCCCGCATAGGTCCCGAGACGGATCGGGTGCAGGGGCGGGCGCACCGTGGTGGGCCTGGGATCGGGGTCCGGGGATTCATGGGTCTGGGCCACGTAGAGCGCCAGGTTGTGGCCGGGAACGGACCCCTGGCTCGGCCCGGTCCCCGCCGCCGTGAACCGCTTGATGAGCTCGGGGACGTCGAAGCCGGCGGCCATGGCCTGATTCACATTCCTGATGGTGGTATCCTCGTCAAAACAGAGGAAGCTCTTGGAGCCCTTGACGGGTCCCAGCACCAGCTTCGAATTCCTGGACGGCCCGGGCCGCGAGGCCTTTTCCTCCGCCACCGATCTCAGGGCTTCGGCCACGTCCCTGCCGCAGTCGCCGGCAGCCCGGAGCCCCGCTTCCCTCCCAGAAAGCTCGATGGCCCGGGGGTCCTGCAGTCCCAGGAGCCGGCCCGCCCCGTGGGCTCCGGGCGGGAGCTCCACGGGGAGAAAGAAGCCCGTCCAGGGATCATGGGAGAGCTTCGCTCCGGCCAGGCTGAGTGGTCCCGTGGCGGGAGTGAAGCCGGCCGACGCCGCCAGCAGGTCGCAATCCAACTTCTTTTGCCGTGTCCCATTGACCGGGCTGAGGGACACAGCCTTCACCCTGCCCCGTCCGTGAGCCTTCACCGCCACCCAGCCCCGCATCAGGGGGATGGAGCGCGCCGTGAGCTCCGCAACCAGCTCCGGATCCTGGCCATCCTCCCGCACATCGGCCACGCAGGCGATCTCCATTCCCAGGTCCGCCAGATCCAGGGCCGCTTCAATGCCGAGATCGCTGCCGACGCTGAATGCGGCCCGCCGACCCGGCAGGATCCCCCACGTCCTGGCCAGTCGATGCGCACAGGTGGGCTGCATGACCCCGGGGCGCTCGTTGTTCTCGAAGACCAGGGGTCGCTCGTTGCAGCCGGTGGCCACAACGATGGATCGGGCCTGGATCTCGACGTACCGCTCGTCGAACGGGAACGATTCGCCTCCCCGCTGAAACGCGGTGACCTGCCCGGTAGGATAGACGCTCACCACGGGGGTATGTTTGAGGACCCGCAGGTTGGGATGTGATTCCGACTGAAGCGCCAGGTCGGCGCCACGCTCGTGGAGGGTAACCCCGTCCGAATAGGCGCGCTCTCGATAGTCGAAGAAGCCTCCCAGCCAGGGACGGAGCTCCAGCAGCACCACGCGCAGCCCCTGCTCCGACGCCGCCAGGGCCGCCGACATGCCCGCCGGACCGCCGCCGATGACGCACACGTCGGTCTTGAGATAGACCTCGTCGAAGCGCCCGACCATGCGGAAGTCGGGCTTCATGGTCCCCAGCCCGGCGGTCTTGCGCAAAACCGGGATCACCTTCGGCCACAGGGAAGCGGGCTTGTGAAACATGCGATAGTAGAATCCCGCAGGCAGGGCCCAGCTCAGCCGGTCCATGAAGCCCATGAGGTCCCACTCGGGAGTGCCCTTCACGTTCTGGGGCTCCACCCGCATACCGTTGCGAACCGGCGTGAGCTCCGCCATCACGTTGGGCACTCCGTCCGCGGCCATGAGCGTGTTACCGCTTTCCCCATCGAGGCTGTAGAGCCCCCTCGGGCGGTGGTATTTCAGGCTCCGCGAGAATACCCGCACTCCGCCCGCGTACAGGGCCGTCGCCACGGTGTCGCCCTCGAAGCCTTCATAAGTCCTGCCCCCGTAGCGCAGGGTCCTGGGGGCGCCGGGATCGATCTTCAAAGTCCCGAGATGGAGAAGCCGGCTCATTCGCCTCCCTCCTCGCGCCCGTCCGACGGCGGGTCTCCGACCTGCACGTTGCACCGGGTGTCCCTGTCGATGCGGAACCAGATGCCGCAGCCCTCCCGGTGCACCCACCACTCGCGCTGCACCCCGGCAATGCTCCGGTTCAGGTGAACGTACCGGCACCAGGCTCCCGGAGTGAGGGAGGTCTCGTCGGGCCTCGGTCCACGATCCTCGCCGCCGTATCGGAATTCGTATCCGTTGCGGACGCCGCAGATCGGACACGTGATGTTCAGACTCATTTCAATGTCTCCTTGATGGGAATGGTGGGCGTCGCCGGCCGCCGTCAGTTGTTGGCCGAGTATTCCATGAGGGCCGCGGTCTCTCCCATGAGCCGGTGGTGCTCGAACCGCCGCGGGGTGAAGGGCCCGAGGATGGACGGGCATTCCCCCGTCGCCATGAACTCCGCCATGTACTTGCCGGCAACCGTGGACGACTTGAAGCCGAAGTAGCCCCAGCCGCAGTTCATGTAGTAGCCTTCCACGGGATCGTTGCCGTCCATGATGGGCGCCATGTCCGGCGTCATGTCCGCCAGGCCGGCCCAGGTGCGCATGAACTTGAGGCCCTTGAGGCAGGGCATGAGCTCGGTCACGGCCTCGGCCTGGTGCTTGATGTAATGGGCCGAGGTTCCCGTCGTGTAATTGGGCCAGGGATCCATGTGGGCCCCCGTTGCGATCTCGCCCTTGAGGGTCTGGTTGGCATAGACGTGGTAAGCCCCCGATGAGACGACATGGTCCAGGAGGGGCTTGAGGGGCTGGGTCACCATGGCCTGGATGGTGAGCACGCTGATGGGCAGGGGAAGATCCATGAAGCGGCTCGAGAGGTCCGCCGAGTAGCCACCGGCGGCATTGAGGACCCGGGGCGTGTGGATTCTGCCCTTGTCGGTCTCCACCGACGCGATCCGGCCTTCCCTGACTTCAATTCCCGTCACCTCGGTCCCCTGGTGAATGTGGACGCCGAGCTTCGAAGCCCCCCTGGCCAGACCCCAGACCACGGCGTCGTGGCGAACGATGCCCCCCGGAGGGTGGAACATGCCGCCGGCCACGGGGTAGCGCGGGCGGTCCGAGATATCCAGGAGCGGCACCAGTTTCTTGCACTCGACGGCGTCCACCAGGTGAATGTCGATGCCGTGGTACTGGGCCGAGGCCACCTGGATCCGCATGGCTTTGAGCGCCGCCTCGCTGTGGGCCAAATTGAGATTTCCGCAGTTGTGGAACATGAGGTTGAAATCCAGCTCGCGGGTCAGGACGGGCCAGAGATCCAGGGCCTCCCTGTAAAGGGGGAGGTTCTCCTGGGTGCGCTGATTGGCCCGGACGATGGCCGTGTTCCGGCCGGAGCCGCCAAAGCCGACGTACCGCTTCTCGATGACCGCCACGTTGGTCATCCCATGCCGGGAGGCCAGAAAGTAGGCCGTGGCCAGCCCGTGCAGTCCGCCGCCGATGATGACGGCGTCATACCTCGATTGGAGAGGTGGCGCCTCCCAGAGCCGCTTCCTTCTGCCGAACATGCTGTCTCCTTGAAGTCCAACCAGTTCCAGGTGAATTTTTACCCAAAGGAAATTTTCCTGCAAAAAGACCAAACTCTCTCATGACAGGGATGTCCGACGAGCAGGAAGCCAATGAACCGCATCCCCCGGCAGGGCCGCCGCGCCAGGCACGAGGTCATGAGCCTGCAACCGGCATCCACTCCCAAACTCACGAGGAAAGTCTGAAGGCAACCTTCATACCATCGGGCAGGATGAAGCGGCGGAAAGGGGGTATGAATCTGGAATTAAAAGAATAAAAAATTACTGGAGAGAAAATACACGTGTAACGGATCAGGAGCACGAGGATTTCTGAAGCTACAATTCCGTGCCGTGAGTTGGAGTGACCTCTTCGGCAGGAACGTTTTTGTTCCAGATCCAGCCGGAATCAACCGGAAGGATTCCGATGCAGGTATTGGCCAAGGGCCATGAGCGGGAAGCAGTTGCGGTAATTGTGGTAGCGGATATAAAAATGGTTGGGGAACCCGGTTCCCGTGAAATACGGCTCATCCCAGGTGCCGTCGGACTGCTGCATGCGGACCAGGTACTGGACGCCGAGCCCCACCGCTTCGCTCTCCGACTCTCCACCAGCCATCAGACCCATCACGGCCCAGGCCGTCTGGGACGCCGTGCTCGGCCCCTGGCCGCACAACGCCGGATCGCGGTACGAATCGCAGGTCTCCCCCCATCCTCCGTCCTCGTTCTGGTGTGCCTTCAGCCACTGGATCGCCGCCTTAACGTACGGGGCGCTCAAATCCTCTCCGATGGCCTTGAGAGCCCTCAGGACCGACCAAGTTCCGTAGATGTAGTTGACGCCCCAGCGCCCCCACCAGGACCCGTCGGCCTCCTGGAGCCCCCGAAGAAACTCGATCCCGCGCCGGGCCGCCGGGTGGGTTATGGGATATCCCATGGTCCCCATGGCCTCGATCACCCGGGCGCTCACATCGGCCGTCGGGTAGTCCAGCATGGCCTCGTTGTCGGCAAAGGGGATCCGGTTCAGGACCATCATGGTGTTTTCCTTGTCGAAGGCGGCCCATCCACCATTCTGGCACTGCATGCTGAGGCACCACTCCAGGCCGCGGGAGAGGGATTTCTCCGCCAGGTCACAGGGAATGGCTGACTTGAGCCGCTCCAGGGCCACCAGCACCACCGCGGAATCATCCACATCGGGGTACTTGTTGTTGACGAACTCAAAAGCCCAGCCTCCAGGAGGACAGCAGTTCTTGACCTGCCAGTCTCCGCCCGTCAGCACCTGCTTTTCAATCAACCACTCCCCCGCCTTCCTCAGGGCGGGGTGCTCCGGTTTCACGCCACAGTCCAGAAGCGCCAGGGCCGTCAAGGCCGTGTCCCAAACCGGAGAAATGCAGGACTGCATGCGAAGTCCCTGCTCGTCCTCGAGGCAGAACTCCTCCAAGGCCCGGAGCCCCTTGGCGAGGGCCTGATGTTCCAGCGAATGCCCGAGGTAATGCAGGGCCAGTATCGAGTAGACCATGGGAGGCTGAATCCCGGCCCAGTCCCCCGAATCCTCCTGGTGGTCCAGGACCCAGTCCCTCGCCGCTTCAATGGCCCGCGCGCGGAGCCACGCGACGGGCCTGCGCTCGTACTGCTTCACAACCCGGTCGATGAGGCGAAACAGCCGATGCGTGGGAGAGAGCGGCTTGCGTCTTCGGAGGTGAGGCTCATGGCTGACGAAAAGCTCGGGAATCCGCAAATGCTTCGGCAGCCTCATTTTCGGCCTGAGGGCCATCACGATGGAGAGAGGCACGATGGTTCCCCGAGCCCAGCTCGAAAACTCGTAGATGTTGAACACGAAGTCCTCAGGCAGCAGGACAATCTCGACCGGCATGGTGGGGATCTTCTTCCACGCGTACTGACCGAAGAGCGCCAGCCATATCTTGGTGAAAACACGGGATGCCTCGATGCCGCCTTTCTCGAGAACGAAAGCCCTTGCCCTGGCCATATGCTCCGACCCGGGATCCTCTCCAGCCAGCTTAAGGGCAAAATAGGTTTCCACCGTGGTGCTGAGGTCGCCCTCATCATCGTAATAAAGTCCCCATGCCCCGTTGAACCGCTGCTGGCTCAAGAGATACCTCACCATGGCTGCCTTTCGATTCGGGTCGAGACACCCTAGAATCGTGTACAGCATGATGTACTCGCTGGTGATGGTGGTATTGGATTCGAGCTCCGCCCACCAGTAGCCTTCCTGATCTTGAATCTTCAGGAAGTATTGGACGCTCCTTTCAATGGCTGACCGAACCAGCTCGGTCAGATGCTCCCGAGCCTCCCGTGAAGAGGGGACCGCGCGCAGGTGGGCTTCGCCGGCTCCTGTCGGATGCCTCCATGTCCTTCTCGCATGGGGTGTGGTGAGCTCCTTCTGAAAGACGCCGTCCTCCCGGACAGAGAAGGGCGCGGTGTCCTCCATCTCCTCACTTTCCAGCCGATCCGCACTCAGTTCCCTTTTGCCGGACACGAAAATCATACTTATGCTCAGCCCCTTTAAGAACCATCCACAATGAGCTTGAAATTCGAGTTATTTACACCGGTTGCGAAACGATCTCAAGCATTCCCGAAAGCAGGTGTGAACTTTCCTTGCGGCGCGCCCGTCCGACAGCGAAATCAGCCGGTCCAAAGGCTCAGCGATTCACCGGCTCACCGACCACCAGCCGCGCATCCACGCACCAGCACCCGGCCGCACTCGCCAGCACCGGGTTGAGGTCCATTTCCTGGATTTCAGGATAATCCAGGGCCAAACGGGAGAGAGACACGAGAAGGTTCTCAACGGCGGCCAGGTCCACTGCCTCCTGCCCGCGAATCCCCGATAGAATCGGAAAGCATTTGAGGGACTGAAGCATTTTCCGTGCTTCCGATGGAGAAACGGGCGCCACGCTTCTGGCCACATCCCGAAAAACCTCCGTGTAGATTCCGCCCTTACCGGCCACAATGACAGGCCCCAGCTGCGGGTCCTGCTTCAAACCGACCAGCAGCTCGAAGCCCGAGGCCTGTTTCTGAGCCAGAATCCCGTCCAGGGCGGCCGATGGGGTTCTGGACCGGAAACGACCCACCAGCTCGTCGTAGGCATTCCGCAGCTCCCCTTCATTCCCGAGGTTCAGGCGAATGCCTCCCTCGTCGGACTTGTGAACCCATGCCCCTGAGATGATCTTGAGCACCACGGGATAGCCCGCGGTCCGGGCGAAGTCCGCGGCGGCATCCGCGGTCGCGGTGAGTGCCGCGGGCACCATCGGGATTCGGTAGAAATCAAAGAGCGGGCGGGCCTCATCCCCCAGGATCACGGTCCGAGAAGGCAGTTCCACAGGCCGGGATGCGGGAGACGGCAGGGCCGGAAAGCGCTCCCCGCCGCCATGGGGCTCCCTGCGGAACCTTTCATGACGCCACAGTGCCGAGAGCCCCATGACAGCCTCGTCGATGGAGTCGAAACAGCACACATCGGCCTCGTTTTCAAGGGCGGCCGACCGACCGGCCTGGTCTCCCCCGTACAACCAGAGAGCCAGGGGCTTGCGCCGCGGGTTTTCCCCGTTGATCTCCCTGGCCGCGGCCACCATGTCCAGGTCCTGGTGCAGAGGAGAAGCCATGGCCGGAGCGATGCTCAGGACCGCATCCACGTTCTCGTCGGCCAGGAGTCCCCTGACCGCCTCCTTGAGGACACCGATGAAAGAGCCCGTAACCATGCCGAGGGGCCAGATATCCACGGGATTGCGCAACTTGTGCCAGGCAATGCGGCTGTTTTCGAGACCACCCCGGATGGCCTCGGGAAAAGGCGCCAGCTCGAGCCCATAATCCTCGCAAGCGTCAGCCGTCATGATTCCGCAGGCCCCCGTGGCGGTCACCACACCGACCCGCGGCCCTTCGATGCCGCCGAAGCTCAGAAAGGAACGACACACGGCCTTGAGCTCGATCATGTTCCGAACACGGATCAGCCCGGCATCGCGAAAAGCTCCGTCGATCACCGCATCCTCGCCCACCATGGACCCCGTGTGCGACAGGGCAGCTTCGGCGCCGGCATCGCTCCGACCGGTCTTCAGAATGATGATGGGCTTGGAGCGGGCCACCCGGGCGGCAACGTTGAGAAACTCGCGGCCCCGCTTCAGTCCCTCCATGTGGATGAAAATGATACGGGTTTCCGGGTCCCCCTCCAGGTATTCGAGCACATCCACGAAATCGATGTCACAGCCGTTGCCTACATCGATGGCTTTCCCGACGCGATGGGTGAAGCTCTCGTAGCCCACCTGGAAGACACCGGACTGGGCCACCATGGTGAGGGGGGGAGGGCTGGGATCCTTGGCGATGTCCACGAAGCCGGTGCTGAAGCTCGAGAACCCGTTCAAAACCCCCATGGTATTGGGTCCCAGCACGCGCGCTCCGTGCTCCCGGGCCATGGCCGTCAACTGGTCCTGCAGCTCCGCACCCGCTTCGTCGGCATCCGAAAAGCCCTGGCTGATCACGATGACATTGCGAATGCCCTTCCCGGCGCATTCCCCGAAAACCGGGAGGACCCGGTCCCGTCCCACCGAAATGACGGCCAGCTCCGGGACCTCGGGGAGGTCTCCCACTCGGGGATGGGTCCGGTGCCCGAGGATCTCCGGCACCTTGGGGTGGACGAGGTGAATGGTCCCACCGTACCCGTAGCGCAGCATCATCTCGAGGTTATTGTAGGCCCCGGGTCCGCTTCGTCGCGAAACACCGATGAGGACTACCGATCGGGGATTCAAAAACGCTTCCATTGGGCATGCTCCGTGGTGGCTCCAGCAGGCGTCGCCGGATAAACAATCATGTCATTGATTCGAGGACCAAACGAATGTCACTCATTATTTCAACAAGGATGAAAAGACAAGTGAATGTCACTCGTGATTCCCGAGGGCTTGTGAGAGTTGCTCCCTCAACTGGTGGAGGCGGTAAGGCTTCTGGATGAATCCGGCGAGCCCCTCGCCCATGAACCGCTGCATGGCGTCCTGTTCGCTGTAGCCGCTGGACAGGATCACCCGGATACCCGGGCGGAGCTCCTTCATTCGGCGAAAGGCATGGAGGCCGTCCATGCGCGGCATGGTCAAATCCAGGAGCACGCAGTCGATGGTCTCGGAGAGACCCTCGAACAGCGTCAGCGCTTCCTCACCGTCCGACGCGGCGATCCCCTTGCAGCCGAGATGCTGGACGAACGCCAGGCAAAGGCGGCGCACCTCCTCTTCATCATCCACGACCAGAACCGTGCGGGGGGAGGCCTCAAAACCCCTTTCCGAAGAGGAAATAGGCGGCATCGCACCCCTGTGGGCCTCCGTTCTCTCGCTGGCGGGAAAGAGCACCCGAATGGTCGTCCCGCTCCGCCGCTCGCTCTCCACCATGATGGCTCCCTTGTGCCCCCGGACGATACCCAGGACGGCCGACATGCCCAGACCGCGTCCCGTGAACTTGGTGGTGAAGAAGGGATCGAAGAGGCGCTCCCGAGTCTCGGCATCCATGCCGATCCCCGTGTCGGAAACTTCGACGAACGCGAAGCGTCCGGGCGGCGGCTTCTCCTCGACCCGGCTGCGGCTCAGCCAAGCCTCGTCGCACTCCAACTCCCCGGTCACCAGTGAGATCACGCCGGCCTCGTCGCCAATGGCCTCCGAAGCATTGGTGAGCAGGTTCATGATGACCTGCTGAAGCTGCCCGGAGTCGGCCTCAACGGTCAATGGATTTGAGGACAGCCGGGTCTGGATCGTCACCCTTCTGCCGACGGCCGTCCGAAAGAGATCGGCATTCTCCCGCACCAGGTCATTGAGATCCACGCGCGACACCATGAATCGGCCCTTGCCCGAATAGGCCAGCATCTGACGCGTGAGATCCGCTGCCCGGCGAGTCGCCTGGATGGCATTTTCGATGTCCGTGCGGGGCCCCGGGGGAAGAGAAGCATCCTGCAGAGCCAGGTCCAGGTTTCCCTGAATCACCATGAGCAGATTGTTGAAGTCGTGAGCGATGCCGCCCGCAAGGACACCGAGGCTCTCAAGCTTCTGGGCATGAAGGAGCCTTCGCTCCAAACCCAGGCGCTCCTCCTCGGCGCGCTTGCGCCCGCTGATGTCGAGGGCCGTGAATGTGACTCCCGCGAGCCAGTCGGTTACGTCCAGGGGCGTCGAGCTCAGGATGACGTCGATCATGCTCCCGTCCTTCCGCTTCCACCGCGTCTCGACGGTCCCGGTGCCGCGCTCGCTGATCTGGGCATACTTCTCCCGCCCGACGAAATCGAAGTCCTCGTCTGAGTCGTAAAGGACTCGGGCGCTTTGACCCAGCAATTCCTCCTTTTCGTATCCGACCATGCCGCACAGGCGATCGTTGGCGTCCAGGATGACACGGTCCACGACCAGTCCGATGCCTACGGGCGCAGCCCGAAAAACGCTCAGAAGCCGCGCCTCCCGCTCCCTCAGCTCCGCCTCGGCCCGCCTGCACTCGCTGATCACCCCCTTGAGCACGCGGAGAGCCGCCGCCATGTCTTCCCGCGCCGCGTCGTCCATTCCCAGAAGTCGATCGATTTCCTCCTCCGTCTCTGAACCGGTCAATACTCTGCGAACCTCTCCCCCATGGCCAGAATCCTCGGAATCCATACATTCCCTCCCTTTTGCAGTTCGCGAGGGTCGCCACAGATCTTGCCTGACAACGAAAACCGAAACGGGTATCAAAAGCGCCGCAATGCCGACGGCGGGTCGGTACAGAGCTTCTCCAGCTGCTGCTTGAGCAGGTCGACGGCCGGAGCGGCCTGAGCGAAAACCTTCTCGACCTTCCCGAAGTCCAGCATGCGCACGCCGCGAATCTCGGTCTGGAGGTACAGGTCCGGCTTCTGATGCTTGATCTTCTGAATGAGGGCGGCCTGCTGCATGATGTCGAACGTGCCGAGCACCGCCTCCAGGGCGTTGGGGATCTCCCGACTCGATGGGCTGCGCGCCCGGCGCACATCGACCGCGATGGTAAAATCCGCCAGCCCCAGCACGTGATCGTAGGGCACCTGGTTGGTGATGCCCCCATCGATCAGAACCTGGCCGTCAATCACAACGGGAGCAAAGATACCGGGCACGGCCACCGATGCCTGCAGGGCCGGCAGCAGGTCGCCCTTCGCAAGGACGACCTCCCTGGCGGACCAGTAATCGGTTGCCGTCACGATGAAGGGAATATCGAGCTCTTCAAACGTGGACCTGGTGATGCCGGCAAAGAGGTGCTTCAGAAACCTCTCGACTCGCATGAGGCCACCGCGCGAAAATCCGGGGGAGAAAGCCTTGAGCCACTTGAGCAGATCCGCCCGCTTTCCGAGGACATCGCTCCACGTGTCCTCCTTCAGGATGTGATGCCTGCGAATGCCGTCCTTGATTTCCCTTCCGGTGGCCCCGGAGGCGTAGATGGCGCCCACAAGGGCCCCCATGCTGGTTCCGGCAATGACGCTCGGCTTGAGTCCCAGCTCATCCAGAGCCTCCAGAACCGAGGCGTGCGCCAGCCCTCGAACACCACCGCCACCAAGCGCCAGACCTATTCTCATCGGTCGTCGCTCCTCATCGCCGGCTTCTCCGATCCTCCCTGCCTCTAGGTATTCTATACGTTTCGCGAAGGACTTGTGGAAAAAATGACCTCCTCTGCCCTCACCCTGAGCCGGAGGTCATTGTCTTGCCTCAACGGTCCTTTCCGAATACAAAGACGCTTGGCTCGCCGCCGCTTTCACTGCTGCCGGGAAGACCCCGCAACCGCAATGAACCCCAAGCCGGTGATGGACTCATGAAAAGACCGGACGCCAGAACGACCGTGAGCATTCAAGGGAAGCTCCTGAAGTGGTTCCAAGACCATCAGCGAGACCTTCCCTGGCGAATGCATTACCGGCCCTACGAAGTTTGGATCTCGGAGGTGATGCTTCAGCAAACCCAGGTCAGGACGATGCTGCCTTACTACGAGCGATGGATGGCCCGTTTTCCCGACATCCGTTCCGTCGCCGAAGCACCCGAGGACACCGTCCTGAAGCATTGGGAGGGGCTCGGCTATTACAACAGGGCCCGCAACATCCAGCGAACGGCCGGGATCATCACCCGCGAATTCCAGGGGGAGGTCCCGAGGGATTACAAAACGTTGCGAAATCTCCCCGGAATCGGCCCCTACACGGCCTCGGCCATCCTGAGCCTCGCCTTCAACGAGGACCGGCCAGTGGTCGACGGCAACGTGAAGCGCGTGTTTTCGAGGCTTTTTGACCTGTCAACGGTATTGACCGCCCCCGAAAGCCTCCGGTCCATCGAGGAAATCGCCCGCGCCATCCTGCCCCCGGGCAGAGCCCGAAGCTTCAACCAGGCCCTCATGGAGCTCGGGGCACTGGTCTGCACCCCCCGATCCCCCCGCTGCCTCCACTGCCCCATCCGTGAAGCGTGTGTCAGCCAGGTCCTTGGACTTGTGAGCCAACGGCCTGTTCCGACTCCGGCGAAGGCGTTGAGCTCCATCGAGGTGGCCGTGGGGGTCCTGGTGTCCAATGGCAGGATCTTCATTCAGAAACGTCCCGCCGGCGGTCTCATGCCGCTGCTCTGGGAATTTCCGGGAGGCAAGGTGAAAAAGGGGGAGACCCCCGAGGCGGCCCTCGTGCGGGAGCTCCGCGAGGAGTTGGAAGTGCAAATCCAGATCCTCGGAAAGATTGGCGTGATCCGGCACAGCTACACCTCCTTTCGAGTAGCTCTCCACGCCTTCGCCTGCCGGCTGCGGGATGAAGCCCGGCTCCCCGTCCTTCGCTCCGCCACGGAGTCCAAGTGGGTCAACCGCGAGGAGATCGCCGACTTCCCTTTCCCCGCCGCCAATCAGAAGCTGATCCGAATGCTCGGGGCGGCTCTCCCTTGAAAATAACTCTCCGGCTCCCGGTTGGGCCTCCCTTTTTCGCCGTCTGGAGCCCTCGCGACGGCATGAAGCTCTCTCGTTCTTCTGGTGGCTCTTGTATCCGGAGCGACGGCATATTAATCTACTGCAATCACTCGAGCATGGAGGAGATTCCCTGATGATTCAGTCCGGAGCTGCTTTATTCTTGCTCAGCGCACTGACCCTGGCCATGTCGGGGTGCGCCACGTTGCCCTCGCGGGAGTCCACGACTGCCAAATGGACAGTCCGGCACTATCTGCTGGACCAGATCGTCGATACCCGAACCGGTACCGTCATCCCATTCGAGACGCTCATCAGCGAGCTTTCGAAAGCCCAGGTGGTCTACCTGGGTGAGACCCACACGAGCATCGAGGACCACCGCATCCAGTTGAAGATCGCCGAGGCGCTCCATGGGTCATCTCCCGACCTGATGCTGGCCATGGAGATGTTCCCCAGGGAATCCCAGGAAATTCTGGATCGTTACAGCCAGGGTCAATTGAGCGAGGAGGAATTCCTGAAGGAGGTGGAATGGGAGAAAGTCTGGGGATTTCCATTTCCTCTTTACAGGTCCATCCTCAGCTGGGCCGCCGAAAAGAGGGTCCCCCTCGTGGGCCTCAACGCCTCCCGGGATGTCGTGAAAACCATTTCACGCGGAGGGCTCACCGCACTGTCACCCAAAGACCGGTCGCGTGTGGCCGAGGATTTCAACCTGACGGATGCGGAGCATCGACGCTACGTCGAGGAGCAGTACGAGCAGCATGTGAAGGGCGGCATCCGGGATGTGAATAGCTTCTACGAGGCCCAGCTGGCCTGGGAGGAAACGATGGCCGAAACGCTGGCCCGCATCCTGGCTCAACGGGGCAAGGACACCCGCATCGCGGTTCTCATCGGCCGAGGCCACGCCATCCATCGCTTCGGGGTCCCCCTGCGGGCGGCCCGCCGGTTCGACCATGCATTCAAGATCGTTCTGCCCATGCCCATCGATTACCGCGGATCGGTGGCCAACCCCGGCATGGCCGACTATGTCTGGATCACGCAACCGCCGAGACAGCCTGGACGCGGGAGGCTCGGGGTGATGGTTCGCGCTCTGGAAAAGGGGAAGGGCCTCGAGGTGCTGGCCGTGGCGCCGGAAAGCCCCGCCGAAACCTCGGGGATCCAGGCCGGTGACGTGATCCTCGTGGTGAACGGGGTTGAAATCGAAACCATCGAGGATCTGCAGGGTCTCATCGCCGAAAGGCGGATTCACCACGAGATCATCCTGCGCAGGGGCCGGCAGCAGTTGAAAATGGAGGTTTCCATCCCCGAGGAGTGACAACAGGGCTCAGATGTCCACGATGACGAAAGCTTCCCACCCTTCGGGAGTCTGCTCGACGCGATAGCGGTGAAAGGTGACGGCCTTCACATCCACGATGAGATCGTGCCTGGCGGGGTCGATCATCTCACCGGAGGCTTCGGCCCTGAGGCTGAAGTGGTCATTGCAGGCCGAGATTTCCACACGGCCCACTCGAAGCAGAAGCTGATCCGCATCCTTGTAAAAGATGATCTCCTGCAGCAATTCGAACAGGAGCATCTCCATGGCCTCGGCCTCAAGTGCCATGCTGCGCTGCTCCCGGGGCTCGATGCTGTCGAGCCTCTCCACCATGACGTTCACCAGGGCGTCGGACGCCGCGATGAAAAGCTCCTCAGCCGTGGCCCCCCAGGCTCTGAACGCGGCATCCGCCGTGGCGATGTCATCCACGTACTCAAAGGGCATGAGAGACCTCGCAGCTTCTGAGCTGCCTCAGGATGGGGTCCCGGTCGCGCTCCAGCTCCCGGCCGATGAAAACCAGCCGGGTCTTCTCCGCCGGAAACGACTCAAAGTCCGCTCGTCCCACCACGTAGTTGAAGAGATAACTGTCCGTGTCGAAGCAGACAAAACCCTTGGCCCGAAACACGGACGCCGGAAGTGAGGGAAGCAGCTGCCGAAACATCCGTTCGTCCAGGGGGGATTCGGTGGCGAAGCTGAACGACTGGAAGCAGGGCTCCCCCCTGCAGCTCTGGATCAGGGGACGCTTGTCCACCTCCAGGCCGAAGAGCAGCTCCAGGTCGATGTCGCAGCCGACTGTCTTGAAGAAAAGAGCGGTGCTGTTCCAGCGGCGGATTTGATCCTCGACGGACCTCACCTCCTGAGTGGTGACCAGGTCGACCTTGTTGACGAGAACGATATCAGCCGACTGGAGCTGGGTGCGCGCCGCATAGCCCACATAGGGATGCCTTGAGCTCAGGTAAGCGTCCACCACGCACACCACGCTGTCAAGCCGTACCTCCGGCAGCGCATCCTCCACCTCGAAAACGAGGGCGTCGGTCTCGGCAACCCCCGTCGCCTCGACGATGATGAAGTCCGGATGAGCCTTTTCGACGATCTCTCGCACCGCCGCCTCGAACTCGCCGGTGAGGGAGCAGCAAACGCAGCCGCCTGAAATCTCGATGATCCGAACACTGCTGCCTTCGATGACGCGACTGTCGATGGTCATCTCACCAAATTCGTTCATGAGAACGGCCAGGCGCCTGCGGGACCCGCCGAGAATCCTTCTCAGCAGGGTCGTCTTTCCGCTGCCCAGCCCCCCTGTCACCAGCATGATGGGCGTCCTCAACTCCATGGCCCCTCCCGAGCTCCCATCATCCCTTGACATTGCCGATGGGGATGAAACGCGCCACGCGCCGGCTGATGCCGGCCTCCTCCGTTGCCGAAACGACGTCGTCGATCTCCTTGTAGGCCGGCCCGGCCTCCTCGGCCAATCCGGCATAGGACGCCGTGCGCACGTAAATGCCCCTGGCTTCCATGTCCTGCTGGAGCTTCTTGCCCTGGAACTGCTTCTTGGCCTGGCGACGGCTCATGGTCCTTCCACTTCCGTGGGCCGTGGAGCAAAAGGTCTGGGACCCGCTTTCGACTCCGGCCAGAAGATAGGACCCCGTCTCCATGCTGCCGCCGACAATGACCGGCTGACCAGTCCCGCGATAGATCTCGGGCAGGCCTTCCCTCCCGGGGCCGAAAGCCCGCGTGGCCCCTTTCCGATGGACCAGGAGCTCCCGCCAGGCCCCATCCACGAAATGTCTTTCAATCTTCGCGGTGTTGTGCGCCACGTCGTACACCTGGTGCAGACCCAGGTCGACGGGATCCCGGTGGAACACCTCCGAGAAGACCTCGCGCACCCGGTGCAGGATCACCTGGCGGTTGGCGAAAGACATGTTGATGGCGCACTTCATGCCGGCAAAATAGTCCTGCCCCTCGGGTGATTGAAAGGGCGCGCTGGCGAGCTCCCGGTCGAGTATCCTGATCCCGTACTTCTTCTCCATGACCTTCAGAAACAGCTGCAGGTAATCCGTGGCCACCTGGTGCCCGAATCCGCGGCTTCCACAATGGAACATCACCACCACCTGGTTCGGCAGGGTGATGCCGTAGGCCCGGGCCAGCTCGGCATCATGGATGTTCTCGGGCCGGGCCACCTGGATCTCCAGGTAGTGGTTTCCCGAGCCCAGGGTTCCGATCTGCTTGAAGCCCCGCTCCACGGCCTTGTCACTGATCTTGCCGGCATCCGCGCCGCCGATGCATCCGAATTCCTCGGTCCTTTCCAGATCCTCCTTCCACCCGTAGCCGTTGTCCACGCACCAGCGGGCACCCAGCTCGACGGCCCGCCTGAATTCGTCGCGGGAAATCCGGACGAACCCGCTGCTTCCCACGCCCGCCGGGACTCTCTGGAACAGCCTGTCCACCAGTTCGCGCAGGTGCGGCTTCACCTCCTCCTCGGTCAGGCTCGTCAGCACCAGACGCATGCCGCAGTTGACGTCGAAGCCGATTCCGCCCGGAGAGATGACGCCGGAGCGCGGATCCATGGCCGCCACCCCGCCGATGGGGAAGCCATAACCCCAGTGGCCGTCCGGCATGCAGAACGAGTACCCGACGATTCCGGGAAGGGTCGCCACGTTGGTCACCTGTTCGATGACCCCTTCGTCCATGTCCCGCAGCAGCTTTTCCGTGGCATAGATGCGCGCCGGGACCCGCATGCCTTCCTTGTAGGTCACCGGAATCTCCCAAACGGCATTAGAAATGCGGATGATATGCTTCACGACTGCCATGCCGACCTCACCTTCCACAGGGAAGTCCCTGTAATCTCATCGATAACGGTGGTGAGCTGCTGATTTCCGAGAAATTTACCGCTTGAATGGTCTCCAGGCCCTCAGGATCATGTTGCAGCGGCAATTAATCGAAATATACCGACGAACCAGACAAATGTCTAGCGGGGGAGAGAAAGGACCGTCCATGCCGGCCATCAGCTGCCGGGTCGCGGCTCAATATACGCCCGGCTGCATGGGCTGCCCGAGGAACCCCTTGCTCGATGAAGCCGAGTGTAATAATAAACTGGCCGAATAACTCGCATAATATGCCACGACTTGAGACTTGTTTGCGCCAGGGGGGCAAGGATGACCATGGATGTCGACACGGGCAGGATGAAGGCGCGGCTGAACCGGCTGATTCTCGAACATGCGTTTCAGTACTCCGAGAGTGCAAGCTTCAGGCTGGTCAGCGGGGGAATGAGTCAATACTATTTCAACTGCAAGAAAGTCACCCTGGATCCCGAAGGCCAATACCTGATCGGGAACCTGTTCTTTGACGCCATCCGAGACCTCGACGTCCGAGCCATCGGCGGCCTGACCCTGGGGGCCGATCCCATCGCCAACGCCGTGGCCTACACGTCCTGGGTCCATCAGCAGCCCATCCAGTCCTTCGTGGTGCGCAAGAAACAAAAGGAGCACGGAACGGCCAGCCTCATCGAGGGCAAGGTGCGTCCGGGGGACCGGGTGGTGGTGGTGGACGATGTGGTCACCACCGGCGGCTCAACACTCCAGGCCATTGCCGCATGCAGGCAGGCCCGCCTGGAGGTGGCCAGGGTCGTGGTTCTGGTGGACCGCCAGGAAATGAACGGCCGGGAGAACATCATGAGGGAGGTCCCCGACCTCGTGGCCTTGGTCACTCGTGACGAAATCATGTCCCTTTATGAAAACCCGGAATAACGTGCATGAAGAACTGCCCCCGAGGAGACTGCCGTGGACAAGAATGAAACGCCGGCGTTGGAGATCGAACCTGCCGCGGATCTCGAGGAAGCTCGTGTAATCCGGGCGTTGGAGCTTTATAACCAGGCTTGCCAGGATTCTGGAGTGAGGGTCAGGGCCTGGGACGAATTCATTGCATGGAAGAAGTATGTGGACGGGGAAATCGATGGGGCGCAGCTGAGCGAGGATGCGCACCGGGAAATTGAGCACCTTTCCAGCAGCTTCGGAAAGTACCTGGTCATCGAGAAGGACGACTCAGGAGAGCGCCAGCCCGACGAGGAAAGGAAGGAGCGGGCAGCACTGGCGAGCAGGATCTATCGCAAAGCCTGCCGGGATGCCGGAGTCGCGCTTCACTTTTTCCACAACTTCTCGACCTGGAGCGACTTCGTCAACGGTAAAATTGGCGAGACCGAGCTCTACGAGCGGGCCATGGAAGAGCTCAGGGAAATGGCGAAAAGGCAGTGAGGTTTCAGCAGGAAAAGCCCCCTGAATTCTGATCAGAGCACAGCCCGGAGATCCCTCAGGGCTTCATGGAGGGGCTTGGGGTGAAACCCGAGGCGACGGGCTTTGGAGCTGTCGAGCGAGACATCGGGCGGGCGTGGGGCGGGAGTCGAAACCTCGTCCTGGCGGCTGGGAATGAGCACCGCCTCGCCGATACCGAGCACGTCCGCGATCAGGCGCCCCAAATCGTAGCGGGAGATGCGCTCTGCCCCTCCGAGATGAAGAAGGCCCGATGCCGACTCGAGGGCCAGAGCCAGGCCCATGGCCGCATCCCGCCCACCGACGGGCGTCCGCACCTCGTCCACGAAGAGCTTCAGCGCCTTTCCCCCTCGCATGGAACGGACCATGGGTTGCAGGAAGCTCGCCCCGCCGGGACCGCCGTCTCCAAACATGAGCGCCATTCTGCACACCGCCGCCGACGGGTGGCGCCTCAGGATCTCCGCCTCCGCCTTTGCCTTCTGTTCCCCATAGACGCTCACGGGTGATACGGGGTCCTCTTCCCGGTAAGGCGGATTCCGTCCGTCGAAAACCAGGTCAGAGGAAGTGAAGACCAGGGGAATTCCGGCGTCGGCACAGAGCCCGGCCAGCAGGATGGGAACGTCCACATTGACCCTCGCCGACTCGGAGGGATGGAGCTGACAGTAGTCGGGCCTTGACGCAGCCGCGGCATGGATCACCCCTTCGGGACGCACCTCGCGGAAAACCTGGCGCAGGCGAGCCAGGTCCGTAAGATCCAACGCAACACTTCGGACGGAGTCGAGATCCACCGGGGCTGAACGAATCGTGCCCACGACCTCCCAGCTCTCTGCCAGCTCCCTGCACAGGTTCCAGCCGAGGAACCCCCCGGCACCGGTGATGAGAAGCCGTCTCATGCGCACACGCTCCTCCGCATCAGAGAGCACACACCCGGTTGCGGCCTTCGCGCTTGGCCCGGTACATGGCATCGTCGGCGCGGGCAAAAACGGTTTCGGGTTCCGGATCCGCTTCCCTGACCTCCGTGACCCCGAGACTGATGGTGACAGGTATGGCCTGATTCTGAAAATAGAACCGCGTCATTTCTATGGCGCGTCTGACCTTTTCCGCAACGATGCAGGCGCCCTCCCGATTGGTGCCGGGAAGAATGATGGCGAACTCCTCGCCTCCATAGCGGGAGAGGAAATCGGTGTTGCGGATGCAGAGCTTGATGCGGTTGATGATCTCCTTCAGACACTTGTCTCCCGCGCGGTGTCCAAAACGGTCATTGAGGTCCTTGAAACGATCCACATCGAAAAGGATGAGCGAAAAGGTCTGCTGGTAGCGACGAAACCGCTGCATTTCCTCCATGATGTGCTGCTCATAGGCGCGCCGGTTGTGGATGCCCGTCAGGCTGTCCAGGAGCACTTCCCGCTCCAGTGACCGGGTTCTCTCCTTGGCCTGCCCAATCTCCTTTTTCATGGTTCGAATATTCTTCTGCAGGTCCTCGATCTCGGTGCAGGCTTTCTGGTATCGAGCTTCATCGTCCCTGGCCTTGTTCTCGATCACGTTTCTGATCACGGCCAGCTTGGCGAAGACAAACCCCTTGATCTCATCGATGGATTGCCCGATCACAAAGGACTCGCGGATCCCTTCCATCTGACCTCCGAGGGCCTCGTGGAATTCCGCATTGGCCTGCTGGCCGTCTTCAGCGCCCTTGAGATAGCTCATCAGGTGCTTCTCGACGTCCAGCAGATTCTTGCCGACTTCCCGCGCGAAGCTCGTCACCTGGTCCTGCTCTCGAACAACCCGCCCCATGTAGGAGCGGACCAGGCCCACGATCTCCTCGCCGACGGCAATGACAGCGTCCAAGTCCTGACATTCCGTCAAACGCCTCCTCAGGTCCACATACCGTTCCGGGTCGGATTGCTCGCTCACCAGTTCGAACTGGTTCATTATCTTCAGAAATGCGTTCTTCACCAGGATGGCGTAGGGCTGCTCCCTGCGGTTCTCCCCCGAGACGACATCGAGGGATCCCGTCTGGAACCATTGGGCACCGGGATCGAGCTTCTGCCCATTGGCGAGGTCTTCCCGTGGAGCTTCCTTGAGGACCCTGTCCTTGAGTCTCTGGAGGCATTGAAACTGGTTCTCCACGTCCGCCTCGGCGGAAACCAGCTGGCGAAGCTCCTCGATTTCGGACATGAGGTGCTGGTTCTTGGGATCCCCGGTGAGGGCCAGAAGAGTCAGCATGGCCCGCTTGTAGAAATATCGGGTCCTCGCGATTTCGGCGTCCAGGCTGGCAGCCTGCCTGAGCAGGCGTTTCTCGGCTTCCTGCTTGTCCTGGAGCTCGGTGCGCAGGCTCTCGATCTGGACAAGGCCCGGCGCCGACGGAGCCTTCTCGCGCTGGTGCGTCCACCTGGGCGACGGTGACGGAGTCAGCAGCTCCAACAGCGCAGACTTCTCCGAGAAGGCCTTTTGGAGAGAAGCCGGGGTGAGGGGCTGTCGAGCGGCCGACAGAGCCTTGAGAACATCGATCATGATGAGTGAAAGACGCTCAACCTCCTGCGCGGGACCTTGAATGCTCATGAGCCCAATCCCCCAAGCCGGGAGCCAGAAAGATCAAAGACCCGTCTTTCACTCCCTGCGCCAAGCTTTGCCAAGGACTTGAAAAGGTTGTTCACTTAAGTTTGGCCTCGGAATTCGAGTTTACAATGAGGTACCTTCGGAGCAGGTGATACCTGAGAACGAAGAGTCGGCTAAGCAAAAAAAATGCCAGAGCAAATCATCTCCAGGCATGCCGCTGCGCCAAGGCCGACCGCATTTTCCGATCCCCAGCGAGGCGAAACCCTGTTGCCCCTGGAGACTGATGCGCCAATCGACCTTCTCGAAACCCGGGGGACGCGATGAGTCCTTAACCTATGACATTCAATGGTGTAAAGTTCGAGCCCAGGGGTTGCCGGCGAGCGAAGCCCCATGAATCTTGGACGGGGGATAAGAAATGATCGAATCACTGTATGCTTTTTTGGGAGAAATGGGCTACACGCATCCGCTGCACGCTCCCATGACTCACCTCCCGCTGGGCATGATCCTCGGAGCCTTCATTTTTGCCCTGCTGGCCCGCCTTCTCGGACGCTCCTCCCTGGCTCCCACCGCGAGACACTGCACCGGTCTCGCCTTCATCAGCCTGTTCCCAACGGCCGGCCTCGGGATTATGGACTGGCTCCATTTTTACGGAGGCGCCTGGCTCTTTCCCATCCGGATGAAGATCCTTCTCGCACCCACGCTGGGGGTCATCCTTCTCATCTGTTTGCTCCTGGAGAGACGCGTCAACGTCATGAGAAGGACTCTCGTCTTTTTCCTCACCCTCGGAGTCGTGACATCGGCGGGTCTGGGATATTTCGGAGGAGAACTGGTATTTTCGCGCCACAAGCTCCCCGAGCTTGAGTCCTCGAAGCTGGAGCGCGAGGGAGCCGAGGCATTCGCCAGGATGTGCGCCTCCTGCCATCCCCGGGGCGAAAACCCCTTCAAACCGGAGCTGGCTCCCAGAAACGCCCCCCAGCTCGTGGATTTCGAATTGTTTCTTTCCTACATCAGAAACCCCAGCGCCCGGGACGGCTCCAACACCGTCATGCCCTCCTTTTCCGAGGACCGTCTCCCCGAGGCCGAGGTCCGGGCCATATACCGATACCTGGTGAGGGAGGCCAAGGGCAGATGAACCAGTTTGGGAGTATACCCGTTAAGGGTGAAAACATTCGTTTCCAGGAACTGTAGGGGCGAAAGATTTTTCGCCCCTACAGGTGGCATAAACGTAAGATTCAATCCTCAATGGGTATAGCTTTCAGTGTTGCTGGGGACGCTCCTCCTTCATGGGGATGACGAAATAGAAGAGATTTCCAAAACGCTGAGGCTCGCAGCCGACTTTTCCGCCATGGATTTCCACCACGTTGCTGACGAAGTGGAGACCATGTCCTGATCCTCGTTCATGGGCGGAGCCCATCGCCCGGTAACCCTCCTCGAAAACCATTCGCGAATCCTCCAGGGACAGCGGTTTGCCGGTACTGAAGAAATTGAAGCGAATCCCGTGGATTCCCTCTCCGAAGTGGTCCTTGAGGATTTCCCGACTGTAGGAGAAAAGCTTTATCCGGTGCCCCAACTGATCTTCGACCTGCTGGGTATACTTGATGGCATTGGTCAAGAAGTTGTCGAAGACCTGGGAGATCAGACCCTTGTCCACAAACAGCGTGATCTGCTCGTCGGGAACACTCTCGAAATGGCTGTCGATCTTGATCTTGCGCTTTTCGAACTGAGGCCGGTGGCGCTCCAGCAGGGGCTCCATGATCTCCGTGCGGAAATTGCACGGCTGCTTTCTCAGGACATAGGTTCCCTTTTCGAAATGGTCCCTTCGCAACAGAGTTTCCAAAAAGAGGCTCGTATGCTCGTAATGCTTCTTCAGCGCCTTGTATTCCTGCTCCAGGCTTGCGTTGGAATCCGCAAGCGGCCTCTGGATTTCACAGAGGTGGTTGGAAAGCGCTTCGTTCTGATTGCGCAGAAACAGCATCACGTCATCCATCTCCTGCTGGACATGCTGGTAGGAGGCGAGGAGCTTCTTCAGCTTGATCAGAAACAGCTTGTAATAGAGGTTGGGGGAAATGACGTTGTGCTCGATATCCGCCACCAGTTGATTGATGAACTTGATGTGATCGAAATGCTGCTGGATGAGCAGCTTCATGTGCAGATTGTAGCCGATGCGATTGGTGAATTTCTCCAGGAAAAAATGTCCCTTGGCGTCAACCTTTTCCTTGGGATGGATTTCAAACATCCCGATGGTCTGGCTCTGCCCCAGGATTGGCGTCCACTGAGCCAGGGCCTGGTTGCCACGAATGGGAAATATCCAGCTGTCTTCAGTCTCCAGGGGGATGTCGGTGGCAGGCACCTCGAAATCGAGCCGTTTCTCCTCGGGGACGAGGCCGTCTTCGCTGGTGCACACCTTTTCGAGCTGAAACGATCTCGGGTGAATCACGTACAACCGGCTTTGGAGACCGAAAAACTCCCTGGGGACCGCCACACTGATGAGGTAAAGGGTCTCGATGCTCGTGTTTTCCTGGGCCAGGTCGAAGAAGGTCGCAAACGCCTCTTCCTGAAGCTTTTCAAAGTTGTAACGCCGATAGCTTTCCTTCTTCTCTCGAACTCGCTCGAAGACTTTTTCGTGTGCCGTGTGAGACATGGTCAATCCACCTGGCATGTATATTCGAGGTCCATTTCGTGCTTGAGATCCCGGTCCATGAGATCCCGCACGGCCTCCCGCGCATTCTTGTCTTCATAGAGCACTTTGTAGACCTGCTCGCAGATGGGCATGTCCACTCCCATGCGCCGGCCCAGGGCGTGCACCGAGCGGGCCGTTTTGACCCCCTCGGCCACCATGCGCATTTCACCCAGGATGTCCTTGAGCTTTCTCCCCTGGCCCAGCTGCATGCCGACAGTCCGGTTCCGGCTGAGGTCTCCGGTGCAGGTGAGCAGCAGGTCACCGATCCCCGAAAGGCCGCTGAACGTGAGCGGATGAGCGCCCATCCGCACCCCGAGGCGGGTGATCTCGGCCAGTCCGCGGGTGATGAGAGCCGCCCGGGTATTGTGGCCGAATCCAAGCCCATCGCAGGCCCCAGCCGCCAGGGCGATAACATTCTTGAGGGCTCCGGCAAGCTCGACGCCGATACGGTCAAGGCTGGTATACACCCGAAAATAGGGTGTCGAGAAAGCCTGCTGCGCCTCCCGCGCCACCTCGATCCGGTCCCCGGCCACCGTGATGGCCGTGGGGATCCGCCGAATCACCTCCCGAGCGAAGGACGGTCCCGACAGACACAGCAGGTGCACCAGGTCCTCGGCCGGCAGGATGTCCCTCCAGATGCCGGACATGGTGAGCAGCGTGTCGTTTTCGATGCCCTTGGTGGCGCTCACCAGGAGCGTGCCCTCCTCCAGGAACGGAATCATCCGCAGAGCCACGTGGCGGTAAACGTGCGAGGGCACCACCATCACCAGGAAGGTCTGGCCCCGAACCACCCGCTCAAGGTCGTTGTGGGGCGTGATGCGGCTGTCCAGGCGGCATCCGGGCAGGTAGAAGGTGTTCTCGCACGAATCGCGGATGATCTCGAACAGGTCCGTTTCGAAGACCCAAAGGTCCACGTCGTACCCGTTGTCGGCCAGCACGGATGCCAGCGTGGTGCCCCAGCTGCCCGCGCCAATGACCCCTGCACGTCCCATCGGTTGAATCAATTCTCGCCTTCCTCTCTCGATTCCTCGGATTCCTGGAGCACAGCCACATCCACGACCTGTTCGCCCTCGTCCAGGTCCATGAGCTTCACCCCCTGGGTGACCCGGCCGATTTGCCGGATAGGCCCGACGGGAGTCCGTATGAGCCGCCCCCGGTCCGTGATCATCAGGATCTCTTCCTCGTCGGCCACCTGCCGGAATCCCACCACTTCGCCGTTCTTTTCGGTCACCCGCGTATTCAGGACGCCCTTGCCGCCGCGGCTCTGGCTGCGGTACTCCTCCGAAAGCGTTCGCTTGCCGAAGCCCTTGCGGGTGATGACCAGGATGGACTTGCCTTCGTCGATGACGTCCATCCCCACCAGCTGGCTCCCGTCGAGGTTCATGCCCCGGATGCCCCGGCTGACGCGGCCCAGGGGCCGAAACTCCCGCTCATCCACCCGAATGCACTTGCCCGCCTGGGACATGAGGAACAGGTGGCGATTGCCGTCGGTGATGCGCGCACAGATCACCTCGTCGTCCTCGTCGAGCACAATGGCCTTGATCCCCGTGGAGCGCGGGTTCGAGTAAGCCGTGAGCTCGGTCTTCTTTATGATCCCGTTTCGGGTGGCCATCACCACGTAATGATCCGACTTGAACTCCTTCACCGGCAGAATGGCCTGGATCTTCTCATCCTTCTGCAGGGGGAGCAGGTTGACGATGGCCTTCCCGATGGCCGCGGGCCCCACTTCGGGAAGCTCGTAGACCTTCAGCCAGAACACCTGGCCACGATTGGTGAGGAGCAGCAGGTAATCGTGGGCCGAGGCCGTGAAAAGGAAGGTCACCACGTCCTCCTGCCGGGTGCTCATGCCCGTGCGTCCCTTGCCCCCCCGCTTCTGGGTGCGATAGATGGCGAGCGGAGTGCGCTTGATGTAGCCCGTCTTGGTGACGGTCACCACCATCTCTTCGTCGGCGATGAGATCTTCTATGCTGATCTCTCCGATATCGGCCACGATTTCCGTGCGCCGGTGGTCCGCATACTGAGTCAAAAGCTCCTCGATCTCCTGCCGGATCACCTGGTCCACCAGGGCCGGAGAAGCCAGGATCTGGCGAAGCCTTTCGATTTCCTTGAGAATCTGCTCGTATTCCTGGACAATCTTCTCGCGCTCGAGGCCCGTCAGCCGCTGCAGCCGCATGTCGAGGATCGCCTGGGCCTGGGCCTCACTGAGCTCGAAACGCTCCATGAGACCGGCTCGGGCTTCAGATGGGCTGGTCGCCGCCCGGATGAGCTGGATCACTTCGTCCAGGTGATCCAGGGCCTTTTTCAAGCCCTCCAAAATGTGAGCCCGCTTCTCGGCCTGGGCAAGCTCATACTGGGTCCGCTTGATGACCATTTCGCGGCGGAAATCCAGGAACCTCTCCAGGAGATCCTTGAGATTGAGCACCTCCGGCTTGTTGTCCACCACGGCCAGCATGATCACCCCGAAGCTCGACTCCAGGGCCGTGTGCTTGTACAGCTGATTCTCGACGACCTTGGGGTCGTCTCCCTGGCGCAGGGTCAGCACCATCCGCATCCCCTCCCGGTCCGACTCATCGCGAAGGTCCACGATGCCTTCGACCTTCTTGTGCTTGACCAGCTCGGCAATGCGCTCGAGCAATTTGGCCTTGTTCACCTGGTAGGGGAGCTCGGTGATGATGAGGTGGGTCCGCTTGCCCGACTCCTCCACCTCGACGCGGGCCCGCATCTTGATAGCACCCCGGCCCGTCTCGTAGGCCTCCCGGATGCCTTCGCGCCCATAAATGAAGCCCGCCGTGGGAAAATCGGGACCTGGGATATACTTCATGAGGTCGGCCACCGTGAGGCTCGAGTCCTCAAGCAGGGCCAGCACGGCTCGACAGATCTCGCCGAGGTTGTGGGGTGGGATGTTCGTGGCCATGCCGACGGCGATGCCCGACGACCCGTTCAGCAGCAGGTTCGGAACCCGCGTCGGGAGCACTGTGGGCTCCAGGAGCGAGTTGTCGTAGTTGGGTTGAAACGGGACGGTCTCCTTCTCGATGTCCCGCAGGAATTCGTGGGCCAGGCGGGCCATCCGGATTTCGGTGTACCGCATGGCCGCGGGCGGATCTCCGTCCACCGACCCGAAGTTCCCCTGGCCGTCCACCAGAGGGTAGCGCATGGAGAAATCCTGGGCCATGCGCACGGTGGCGTCGTAGATGGCGGCGTCGCCGTGGGGGTGATACTTACCCATGACATCACCGACGATGCGGGCCGACTTCTTGTACGGCTTGTTGTAGTCGTTGCCCAGTTCGTGCATGGTGTAGAAAATGCGCCGGTGCACCGGCTTGAGTCCGTCACGCACGTCGGGGATCGCCCGCCCGATGATGACGCTCATGGCATAGTCGAGATACGAGAGCTTGATCTCGTCTTCGATGTTGATGGTCTTCAAATCCATGAATCCATATCCCGTTGCGAAACTAGAGACAAGAAACCCTCATATATCCAGCTCCCTGAAACCCAGGGCATTCACCTGGATGAACTCCCGCCTGGGCTCCACCTGGTCCCCCATGAGGGTCGCGAACAGATTGTGCGCCTCGTACTGGTCCTCGATCCTCACCTGAAGCAGCGTGCGCTTCTCGGGGTTCATGGTGGTCTCCCAGAGCTGCTCCGGGTTCATCTCGCCCAGACCTTTGTACCGTTGAATGGAGAGGCCCTTGCGAGCCTCTTCCATGAGCGTGCTGAACAGGAGGCGCGGGTGCTCCACCGTGGTGACGTTGCCCTGCCCATCGCGGATCTCGTACGGGGTCTGATGCAGCACCCCCAGTTGCTGGTACAATTCAAGGAGCCTTTTGAACTCCACCGACTGGAGGAGCTCGTAGCTCAGGACGTAGCGATCCTGCCCGTTCTCCTTCTGCCTGAGCTCCAGGTCATAGCCTCGCTGCTCCTCCTCGAGCTCGATGGACGTCACTTCGTAGCCGGACTTCTCCAGCTCCATCTTGAGCACCCCGATGCTCTCCTCGTCGGCCGGCGAAAGCTCACGGGCGCCAAACACACGGATCACCTGTTCGAGGAGTCTTTTGGGCGTACCTTTTCGGCTCTGTCGATCCAGCCACTCGTCGTACTTGTTGAAGACCTTCAGGAGGCGGATCAGCTCCCTCGGGGTGAGGGGCTGCTCGGATCCGGCGAAGGTGATGGCCTTCTTCTCGGCGGCCCGCGTCAGGAGGTAAGCGTTCATGGCCTCGTCGTCCTTGAGGAAGTTCTCCTGCTTTCCAACGGCCACGCGGTAGAGAGGCGGCTGAGCGATGTACAGGTTCCCACGCTCGATGATCTCGGGCATCTGCCTGAAGAAGAAAGTGAGCAGCAGAGTGCGGATATGGGCGCCGTCCACGTCGGCATCGGTCATGATGATAGTCTTGTGATAGCGCAGCTTGTCCGGATTGTACTCGTCCTTGCCCACACCCGTCCCGAGGGCCGAGATCATGGTCCGGATCTCCTGGTTTTCGAGCATCTTGTCGAAACGAGCTTTTTCCACGTTCAGGATTTTGCCCCGGAGGGGCAGGATGGCCTGGAACTTGCGATCCCGGCCCTGCTTGGCGGAGCCGCCGGCCGAGTCCCCCTCCACAATGAAGATCTCGCTCTTCTCAGGGTCCCGCTCCTGGCAGTCGGCCAGCTTCCCGGGAAGGGAATGGTCGCTCAGAAGCCCCTTGCGGCGAGTCAGCTCCTTGGCTTTCCGGGCCGCCTCACGGGCCCGGGCCGCCTCAAGCACCTTGTCGAGGACGATCTTGATGACCTTGGGGTTCTCCTCGAAGAAAATGGAAAGCTTCTCGTAGGTCAGGTTCTCGAGGATGCCCTTCACCTCACTGTTGCCCAGCTTGGTCTTGGTCTGCCCCTCGAACTGCGGTTGGGAAAGCTTCACGCTGATGACGGCCGTCATCCCCTCGCGAACATCGTCGCCCGTGAGCTTGTCGAGATCCGTCTTGGACAGCTTGGACTGGGAGGCGTACTGCTTGATAGACCGGGTGAGCCCGGCCTTGAAGCCCGCCAGATGGCTCCCGCCCTCTTTGGTGTTGATGTTGTTCGCAAATGTGAAAGTCTTTTCATTGTAGGTCTGGTTGTACTGAATGGCCACTTCAGCGACGATCCCCTGCTTCTCGGCCATAAAGTAAATCACCTCGGGATGCAGCGGCTCCTTGTTCTTGTTGAGGTACTCGACGAAAGACACCAGACCGCCATCGTAATGGAACTCGCGCACCTTGTCGATGCGCTCGTCGGAAAGCTCGATGCGGACCCCCCGATTGAGAAACGCGAGCTCCCTCATGCGCTGCGCCAGGATGTCGAAGCTGAGCTCCGTGTCCGTGAAGATCTCCGCGTCGGGCTTGAAGCTGATGCGGGTACCGCGCTTCTGCGTCTCCCCCGTGATCCTGAGCGGGCCCGCGGTGTTGCCGCGCTCGTAGCGCTGCGCGTAAACCTTCCCATCCCGCCGGATCTCCACATCCAGGTACTCGCTCAGAGCATTGACCACGGAGACCCCCACCCCGTGGAGTCCACCCGATACCTTGTAGCTCGCGTCGTCGAACTTTCCCCCGGCGTGAAGCTTCGTCATGACCACTTCGACCGCGGGAACGCCTTCCTTCTCGTGGATGTCGACGGGAATGCCCCGCCCGTTGTCGTCCACGGTGACACTGCCGTCCACGTGGATCTGAACACGGATGTGATCGCAGTGACCCGCCAGGGCCTCGTCGATACTGTTGTCCACCACCTCGTAAACCAGGTGGTGAAGCCCTTCGGTGGACACATTGCCAATGTACATGGAGGGGCGCATGCGCACCGCGCTCAGCCCTTCGAGCACGGTGATCTGCTGCGCCGTGTATTGGTCGTTCAGTTGGTTGTCTTCAGTGGCGCCTGTTGACATGAAATCACCTCAATTGGGAATCGACGGCATTTCGACCTCCCGGCGTCCCGAGGGGAGCATTCCGAGAGAGGGCCAAAGGCCGGTCGAACGACTGCGTTCCTGTATTTCCAAAGCGACACAGCATACACGTTTCCTGGCGGATTTTCAATTCATTTCACGGATTTGATTGAGATCAGCCGAAGGCAAGGAGGTTGAACGACGATATGCTCAATCCGGGGTGTTTTGTCAGCAGTGCGGCGGACAAAACGTCAATCCTTCATCGGTCTTGAGGAATCCCCAGACCGAGCACGGGCCTTCCCATTTTTTTGGCTCTCAATTCATCCTAACATTCAAGTTCTGCCAGGAGGTTGCCGTCAGACTTTGAACAGTTCCGCGTTCTTCAACGAATCCTTCCGGTCAATACAGGATTCTTTCATGAGACTCCTCACTGTAATTCGAAAGGCCCGTCATGTTCAAGTTTCTGAAAAAGAGAAGTGTCGAGTCAACGAAGGCGCACTCGCAGACCAACGGCTCCAAACTGGGGAGCTTCACGGGAGATCATTACAGAAATACCCTTTACAGCCTGGGAACCGTCATCAACGTGATGCCCTCGGAACGATTCGACCTGTCATCCCGACAGGACGGCTATTACATCATCGCCAGGGGCACCGCATCGATGCTCCTCAATGACCAGATCGAGATCCAATCGATGGGCGAGGGACAAGGGGTTTCCACCCTCATGCTTCCCGACTCAGGACTTTACTCCCTGTCCCTTCGCGGTCGCGAAGGATTCAAGCTCGTACACGTGTCGGGCGCCGCCATCAAGACCATCGATACACCGCTCAAGTCTGAAATCGACAGAAGCACCCTGCACGCCGTGAAAAAAATAAAGAAATCGACTCCCGCCATGGAGTCCTCCAGGGAGCTCCCCGGAGAGTACGTCCGATCATGCCTGAAAAACGAGCGCCACGCCCTTCTCGGCCGATACGACAGCTCAAGCTTCATCAAGGAAGCCATGGATGAAGTGAGGAGTCTGCCGACCGTCACCCAGAGGTTCATCGGGCTCTCTCTCTCGGATTCGGTATCGAATGCGGAAATCACGGCGTTCGTCAAAAACAACCCGTCCCTGGCCACCGAAGTCCTGAGAGTCGTCAATTCATCCTTCCATGGATTGCGCAACAAGGTCACGGATATCAATTACGCATTGCTCTACCTGGGTCTGAGCCAGATCTTTCAGATCGTCGCAGCGGCGGGGCTTCAGAGCATGGCGGGCAAATCCACTCAGTTGAGCGGCATCACGAACCATTCCATCATCCTCTCGAACGTGGCCAGCCTTTTGAGCGCCGCCGGCGGGAGGAAGCCTTCGCCCATTGTCGCCACCATCGGGATTCTCCACGATGTGGGAGAGATCTTCAAAACCCTGATCAAGGAAAAGCACAAGGGGATGGAGCTCCTGATCGATCATCTCAGCGGCCCGAAGCTGGGATCGATGCTTCTGGCCCAATGGGGGATTCCGGAGCCGATCTGCAAGGCCATCGAGCTTCAAGAACAGAGCCCCTACTCACTGCCGGACGAGCTCGATGAGGACTGCAGGAAGCACTTGGCCTGTCTCCACCTGGGCCACCGTGTCTGCGAATTCGTCAACGAGGAGGGAGGCCTGCCGACAGATCCTCTGACTCAGGC
>JALOOX010000084.1 GCA_025454175.1 Syntrophobacteraceae bacterium
CAAATCCACCGCTCCGGGAATATCGGCCACCTTGGGATAGGCCTTGATTCCGCTGATCTCTTCGGCCTGGGGATTCACCGGGTAAATCGGCCCGGGAAATCCTTGTTCCAAAAGGGCCATGAGAAAAACGGCTCCGGTTTTCATCCCTCGGGGGGCACCCACAACCGCTACTGACCGGGGATGGAAAAGTTTGTCGATCTGGTCAATCAAATCCCGATCGGAGTTCATACTACATCCCATTTACCCCGGCGACGAAGGTCTTCAATGATGTTCTTCGCAGCCTCCTTAAGCGCCAGCTTGTCCACTTTGGTGCTTCTTGTGATGGGGAAATCCTTTCCGGCCGGCCAGATCTCTACATGCTGGGGGCGTTTGTATGAAGCGATCTTCTTGGCGTGCTCCATGACCGTGTCCGCCGTGATCTCAGCCCCTTTTTTCGGTCGCACAAAGGCGAAAATGCCTTCATCGAACGTCCTGTGGGGCATGCCGACCACCTCCGCCACATCCACTCCCTCAAGCCCGGCAAGGTGCGACTCCACCTCATCCGGGAACACGTTATACCCTTTCTGCTTGATCACGAATTTGCGCCGTCCCGCAAGGTAAAGGGCTCGGTACGTTCCCATGTCTTTGAAATAGCCCAGATCCCCGGTGTAGAGGATCCCCTCCGTGGATATGGTCTTCGCAGTCTCCTCCGGCATGTTGTAGTATCCCAGAAATACGATAGGGGGATGATAACAAATTTCGCCGACCTCGCTGTCTGGAAGCTCTTCCCCTGCCCTGCCGTCTTTGTCCATAGGTTTTCGAACGGTGACCAGGGCGAGATCGGGAAAGCACCGCCCCACCTGCCCGGCCATCTCTTCGATCGAGATGCCCTCCGGCGTAAAGGTGGCAAAACCGGCGTTTTCGGTCATGCCGATACCGGTGCCGTAAGCAGGCGCCATGGTCGAGAGTTTTTTGAGAAATTCCACGTCTACCGCTGACCCGGCATAGGCCACGAACCTCAGGCTGCTCAGGTCATATCGGCCATAGTCCGGATGGTTCCAGAGCATGCGGAACTGGGTAGGGATCTGACCGAGGATGTTCACTTTGTGTTTTTGCACCGCTTCTAGGGTCATCTTCACATCAAAGATCCTGAGCAGGACCGTGGTCTCCCCCAGAAACATGGTGGTCATGAAGCACTCGGTGACACAACCCACATGGCTGGGGGGAAGGTTGATCAGAAGGCGGAAATCGCCTCCCCTCTCAGTCCCCATGCCCCGGCTAAGGATTTCGTTCTGGACAATGATGTTCTCATGGCAGAGAAGCGCCGGCTTGGGCTCACCGGTCGTGCCGGTAGTATAGATGATCAGCGCCGGTGTGCGGGGCTCGACGGCCGCATAGGCTTTTTCAAGCCGCCGTGCAAAGAGATCCTTGAGCTTCAGAAACACAAGTTTCTTTTTCTCCATCATCTCTGTGACGGCGATGGCCCCCTCCAGGAGATCACCGGGTTTGGGATCAGGCGTGAACTGCACCAGGTGCTCAACGGAGGGGCACTTTTCCTTCACGGCTCTCCCTACCTCACGAAAATCCCGCACCGGCGTCTTGCCCAGGAAGAAAAAGGCCTTGGGCACAATCTTGTTAAGGTCCCTGACCACCTCCTCGTTCTTCAGGCGCAAATCCAAGGGGGAGAGGATCGCCCCGATCTTGAAACAGGCGTACATGAGCATCATGTGTTCCGGGATGAGCACGAGCATGGTGGCGACGCGATCCCCTTTCTTGATGCCCATGTCCAGCAGCCGGAGCGCGAAGAAATCGATGAGGGCGAGGAATTTTTTGTAAGTGACGGTTTTCCCGTCTTCATGCTGGATCATGGCCGGCTTGTCCGGAGTCTTTTCGGCCCAGTGTTTGATGTAATCATTGAGACGCGGCAACCGGATGTGCTGAGACGTGGTGTCCATAACCCCTCCTCTTCTCAAGATCTAAGCGTGAACGGATGATTTCTTTTGCAGAAAAACGTAGCCGCCGCTAATGGCTTTTTGCCCTTCCTGATTGAGCACAATGAAGTGCAGGTCCGTGGCGTCATGGTTCCCGCTTTTGCCGACCAGCTGTACCCTGATCACCGTTCCCGGCAAGACCATGCCGGTAAAACGGCAGAAGAGGGACTTGAGAGCGAGCGGGTCCCCTCCGGCCTCCCTGTTGATAATCTCCCGAACGGCATAGGAAAGGGTGGCCGTGCCCTGCAGGATGTTGCCCGGCAAGCCCACCTGGCGGGCGAAGGCTCTCGACGTGTGAATGGGAAACACAATGTCCGTGCAGCCGTCGTAAATGTGGGGGCGCAGCGGCTCTATGAAAATCCGGCTTTCCCAGAGGGGTTCTGCGCTCTCTTCGCAGAGGGGTCCCTCGGGCAGCGGGGTCGCGCACGAGCCGTCATCGGCACATTGCACACCGCGCATCAGGGCACCGATATGCTCCGTGAAAACCGGCTCACCGGCTTGGTCCAGGGCGTCAAAACGCATGACGACCCTTGTGCCGGCCCTGTGCGGCAGGATGGCCGCAACCTGCCCCTTTACCGTGAGCCGGTCGCCCGGTCTTAAGGGGCGATGGAATTCGAGGTGTTCCGTATGGTGGACCTGCGTCATCAGGACTTCCATGGGAAAGTCCTTTGCTTCAATGTACTCCCATATCCGCTCCAGGATGCGCCAGGTCACTGCAACGCTGAACATGGGAGGCGCGATAATTCCTCCCTCCCGCTCATCATCCACGTAAGCGTCGTTGTTGTCGTCAACCGCCGCTGCAAAGTTCATGGTCCGGCGCCAGGTGATCTCCGCATGAAAGTCCTTCAGCCGTGTGCCCACGAAACGCGAGCTCAGTTCCATAAGGGTCCCCGTGAAAACAGGATCTCCGCAGCCGGGAGTTATTCGTTATCCGATCAATAAAATGGAGGGTTCAAGTGTTAAAGTAACGGTCCAAGGCTCACGGCACAAGGTGCACGGCACAGAAGTCAAACGGTTAAGTCAAAAGAAAAGCAGAATCCCGATGAAGAACGGAGTTGCCGTGAACCGCATGCCCTCTATCGTGAACCATCTTTTTCAGGTGCTCCAAGGCTCCATTCCCCCAAGGCCCTATCGGTTCGAGCAGGCTCAGGGGTTCTTGGGCTCACGCGAACCCCTGACCCCTCGAACTCTCTTTTTTATTTCCCTCCCTTGGCTTTCGCCGTTTTGAAACTTTCCTGGACGGATTTGAGTCTCTCCGGCTTGGTCAGCATTTCATAAGCGGACAGGGCGACGGCTTTGCCCGTGATGACAGCCGCTTTCCAGGCTTCGTCGGAGTTGGCTGCCTCGCGCAAGGCCTCGGAGTGAAGCGCCGTGCCCTCTGGAGCGATCTTGAACCAGACATTGACCGTGGGGTAGCTGTCGCCCACCATCCCAAGATCAGAGGAGGCCAGTTCATCGAAGTCCTTGAACTCGCCGGCGGCGATACCGAGGCCCTTCAAGTTGGCGTGGACTACGTCGAGCAGGGGAGGAACCACGATCGCGGATTTCAGAGCGACCCGGGGTTCCTTGAATTCCAAGGTGGTGCCGGTCCCCAGCTCCCCGGCCTTGGCGCACCTGACGACCTTCGTGTAAGCATCCTCCATGGTGGGGGTGTCGAGAGCACGGCAGGCAAACTCAGCCTGGGCCAGCTCCGGCACGATGTTCACAGGGCCGCCGCCCTTGACAACGACGCCGTGGATACGGACATCCTGGCGCAGGTGCTCGCGCAGCTGGTCGACGCAGTTGAAAGTGAGCATGACGCCGCGCAGCGCGTTGATCCCTTTGTGGGGTGCTGCAGCGGCATGAGCCGACTTACCCTTGAACGTGAAGTTAGCCCGTTTCATGGCCAGCAGGCGCTGGTCCATGCTCCAGCGGTCTGCCCCGTGGGTGATGAACACGACGTCCGAGCCTTCGAAATGCCCGCCTTCGAGCAAGGCCACTTTGCCTGCGCCCAGTGAGCCGCGCTCCTCGTCAGGCGTGCCGATGACGAAGACCCGGCCAGGGGTGTCCTTCATGACCTTGGCCAGACCCGCGGCCGCCATGAGCCCCGAAGTGGCAATCAGGTTGTGGCCGCAAGCGTGCCCGATGGCCAGCGCGTCGTACTCCAGCATGATGGTCACCGTGGGTCCGGGGCCCTTGCCGGCCATCTCGGCCTTGAAAGCGGTCTTGGCGATGCCGTCCTTCACCAGGTCATCGGGAACCTTCAAATCCCCTGTCACCTTGTAGCCGAGTTTCGCGAGTTCGTCTTTCAGCAGCGCAGAGCTTTTGACCTCCTGCAGCCCGGTCTCCTTGAACTCCCAAATCTGGTGGGAGACTCCCCTGCAGTTCTTGCTCGCCTCATCGATCGCAGCGGTGATCTTCTTTGAATCCGCCAACACCGGGCCGGCAGTGAAAAAAAACATTACCGAAAGGACAGCAATCAGCATCACAGAATAAGCTTTCTTCATGGCTCCTCCTCCTGGGTTTGAAATTTCAGCTGCGGAAGCCAACGCGATTTCCGGTGGCAGAAACGGGCTTCCAACGTGAGGAACGATAGGCGATTTGGACTTGGGTGTCAAAGAAGAAGTGTCTAAAGTTGAAAGCCCCTAAAAGTCAGTGATCTGTTGACAGTCAACGATGAATTCCCCTATACTCCGCCCCGTCTGAAGCAACTTTCTCTCATCCTTCCGAGTATCGTGTCCTGCAAGTAAGTTGTCATCTCGACCGAAGGGAGAGATCTTTTGACTGCGCTGAACGCCAGATTTCTCTCCCGCTCGTGGAGCGGGATCGAAATGACACGTTAATCAAGGTGCTGTTGAGACGCGACACTGGGCTCAATTTCGGGACAATGTCGGAGAGCAGCGGCGCCCTCGGCTTCGGCCTAAATACCGTTGAGGCTAAGACTTGTGATTGGCGGTGTGAGATGTTCGAAATCCTGATCAGAAACGGGTTGGTCGTCGATGGCTCAGGATCTGCGGGATTCCGGGCGGATGTGGCCATCCAGGCCGGCCGCATTGCGGAAGTGGGCCTCCTGCCCGCTGCCGGGGCGGCGACGATCATTGACGCCACGGGCCTGGTGGCGGTCCCAGGCTTCATCGACATGCATTCCCATGCGGACTTCTCCCTCCCTGTGTGCCCCACGGCCGAAAGCCTCGTGCACCAGGGGATCACCACGGCCGTTGTGGGCCAGTGCGGCTTCTCCCCGGCGCCCCTCCTGGAAGAGACCCGCGAACAGGCGATCCGAATGATGGAGGCCTCCATTGGCCGGGCCGGCAAACCGTTGCCGTGGGAGCGATGGACCGGCTTCAAAACGTATCTCGAGGACCTATCGCGGACCGGCACCTCTCTGAACGTCGTTCCCCTGGTGGGGCAGGGAACCGTGCGGGCGGGGGTCGTAGGTTTTGGCCCGGGGCCGGCAACCCCGGAGCAGCGCAGCCGAATGAGGGAAGCGGTGGCCCAGGCCATGGATGAGGGGGCCTTCGGCCTCAGCACCGGCCTGATCTATCCGCCGGGATCCTTCACCCAAACCGACGAGATCGCCGCCATCGCCCGTCCCGTGGGAGATCGCGGAGGAATCTACTTCAGCCACATCCGGGGAGAGGCTGACACCCTGCTGACCGCCATATCCGAGGCGATTCGAATCGGCAGGGAGTCGGGGGCGGCAGTGCAGATCAGCCACTTCAAGGTGGCAGGCCGCAAGAACTGGGACACGGTGGAGCGTGCCTTGGCCCTCATCGATGAGGCCAGGATTGAGGGGTTGGACGTGACCTCCGACCTTTACCCTTATCTGGCAGGCAGCACTGCCCTATCGGCCCTCCTCCCCCAATGGGCTCACGAAGGCGGCAAAGAGGCGGTCGCAAAGCGACTGGCAGATCCCGGAGTCCGGGAAAAAATGACCGTGTCCATGCAGTCGGAGGGATTTGCCAAGGACATGGAATGGGACCGCGTGCTCATCAGCTTCGCTCCGGGCAAGGCTGAATATCAGGGCCGCTACGTGGCGGAACTGGCCCGGGACCAGGGCAAGAGCCCCCACGAGTGGCTCTTTGACGCACTCCTCGAAACCGGCCTGCGCGCCGCCATGATCACCTTCATGATGTCCGAGGAGAACCGGCTGAGGGAGCTTCGTCACCCGGCCATGATGATCGGCACCGACGGCATGGGCTACGCCCTGTCGAGCTCCATGTCTGAAGGGTTACCCCATCCCCGCAGCTACGGCACCTTCCCGCGGCTCCTGGGGCACTACGTCCGGGAGGAGAAGGTGATTTCCCTGGAGGAAGCGGTCTGGAAGATGACCGGTTTCCCGGCCCGAAAGCTGGGTCTCCGGGACCGCGGCCTGGTGAAAAAAGGGCATTGGGCGGACCTGACGCTCTTCGATCCGGAGCGTGTGGCCGACAAGGCCACCTATGTCTCGCCGCACCAGTACCCTGAGGGCATCCCTCACGTGCTCGTCCGCGGGATGTTTGTGGTGCGCGACGGCGTTCACACAGGGGCGAGGCCGGCGGGAGTGCTCCCGCGGCAATGACTTTGAGGAGGCGTTTGACTTGGCCTGGGTGATCCTCATTCTGACCGTTCTCTTTATGGCTGCAGGGGCGCCGCTGGCTTACGTTGTCGGGGCATCGAGCGCCCTGGGATTCGTGGCCACAGATAAGGTGCGCTACCTCGCGGTCCTGCCCCAGAGGGTCTTCTCCCAGATCGACGTGTTCGCCCTCATGGCCATGTGTCTCTTCATCACCACCGGAGAGGTCATGAATCGAACGGGGGTGACCAAGGCCCTGGTGGATTTTGCCATGAGCCTCGTGGGCCGGCTTCGAGGCGGTTTGGGCTACGTGAACGTGCTGACGAGCATCTTCTTTGCAGGGATCTCCGGGTCGGCCGTGGCCGACGCGGCGGCCTTGAGCAACACCCTGGTTCCGGCCATGCTGCAGAAGGGCTACCCCAGGTCCTATGCCGCGGCCATAACCGTGGCGGGCTCCATCATCGGCCCCATTATCCCTCCAAGCATCATTCTGATTTTCTACGGCGCCCTCATGCAGGTCTCTGTCGGCGGTCTTCTCGCTGCAGGGATTCTTCCCGGGTTCCTGCTGGGGGTTTCCCTCATGATCGCCAACTGGTACTTCGCTAGGCGTCATCATCATCCCGGCGGAAGATACGAGACCGTTCCGCCCTTCTTCCCCACGTTGTTCCGGGCAGGGCCTGCCCTGATGTTGCCTGTGATCATTGTGGGCGGGATCGTCGTGGGCGTGGTCACGCCTACCGAGGCGGCCGCTCTGGCCGTGGTGGCCTCCATCGCAGCCGGGACGTTTTACGGCGGGGTGAATGCGCGGGTCGTCGTCATCAGCTTGAAGCGCACGGCCGTTCTGAGCGGGAGCATTTTCATGGTCATGGCTGCGGCAGCCTGCGCCGCGTGGATCGGTGCCCTGCAGGAGTGGCCCCAGGCCCTGGCCTCCCTGGTGCACCGATTCGAACTCTCCGGGATGGGCCTCCTTCTCATGGTGAACCTGCTGTTCTTCATCGCGGGAACCATCATGGAGCCGCCCATGTGTCTGGCCCTGCTCGTGCCCCTGCTCGGGCCGACCTGCGTGGCCCAGGGCGTGGACCCCATTCATCTGGGAATCGTGCTGTGCCTCAACATGACCCTGGGCCTGGCAAGCCCTCCTGTGGGCGGGTCGCTGGTGGTGGTGTCCGCCATCACCGGAGAGAATTTCTGGAGGCTGTGCGGAGCGGTGATGCCGTTCCTTGTCGTGGAGACCCTTGTTCTGCTGGTGCTGATCCTGGTTCCCGAGATCTCGCTGGTAATCCCGCGTTACTTCGGATTCTAACGCCCCTCCTGGGAGGGGAGAAAACTTGCGGAGGTAACTCGTCATGAAAAAAGTGCTCGGTCTTTGTCTTGCTCTCGTTGGTCTGCTGGCCCTGGCCGGAGTGTGCCAGGCTGCAGAGATCAAAATCGCCCTGGATTCGCCGCCCGATATGGAGAAAAGCGGCACCTATGTCTGGGCCAAGACTTTTGGGGACCACCTCAAGGCCAACGGCATGGCTGTGAAGGAGTTCCCGCGCGATGCGCTCGGCGCGGAGGAGGAGAAGCTGGATCAGGTCAGCCAGGGTCTGCTGGAGGTCAGCATGTCCGACCTGGCCAAAGCTGGCCAGTTGGAGGGAAGCATCTTCGGTTTCAACCTCCCCTACATTTTCGACTCCATGGAGCATATGGACCGGACTCTGCAGAAAACCGATCTGTTCAAGAAGGTGAACGACGGCACTACCAAGAAGGGGGTGAGGGTTCTTTCTCTGGTGGCGGTGGGCGGTTTCGGCGGCCTGTCGACCACCAAGAAGCCGGTCAGCACGCCCGAGGACCTCAAGGGGCTCCGGATTCGTGCCATGGACAAGAGCCAGGCCCAATACCTGGAAGCCTGGGGCGCCGGCACGGTCATCGTGCCCTGGGCCGAGATCTACAACGCACTCCAGACAGGGATCGCAGATGGTTACCTCAATGCCGCGGTGGTGCCGTTGCTCTTCAAGCACACGGAGGTTCTCAAGTTCTACTCGGACCTCCGATTCGCGGCACCTCTTCGGGTGGCCATCTGCTCCGAGGACTGGTACAAGAAACTCAAACCGGACCAGAAAAAGATCGTCGATGACGCTGCTGCAAAGGCGACCGCTGCCAATCGGGCGTGGCAGGTCCAGATCGACAAGACCGGACTGGAGGACCTTGAAAAAGCGGGCACGAAAATAACCCGGAACACGGCCGAACAGAGAGCCCTCTTTGCAAAACTCGCCCGAACGGTATACGAGAAGATCGTGAGCCGCGAGGTCGCCGAGGCCTTTGTCAAGGCCTCGGATGCGAATCGGTAGGAGGCCGAGGTGCGCAGGATCCTCGCTCGCAGCAGCGATTACCTCGATCTGGGCTGTCAGTGGCTGGCCACAGGGTTTTTCGGCGCCATGCTCATTCTCGTCATTTTCCAGGTGGTGACCCGGTACCTTCTCCAAAACGCCCCGGTATGGACCGAGGAGCTGGCCCGATACTGCATGGTGTGGGGCGGCCTTCTGGGAGCCACCGTGGCCTTCAAGGAGGGCTCAGACCCATGCCTGGTGCCGCCGCCCACCCGGGGGAATCACATCTGGGTCTCAGGGGCCCGGATCCTGCGTGCCATAGCTACGGTGGCCTTTCTGGGGCCTATTCTCTACCACAGCGACAAGTTCCTCCTTCGGACCTGGCAGCGAACCACAGAAGCTCTGGGCATACCCACGGCGTTCGTGACGGTGGCGGTGCCCCTTGCAGTGGCAGTGATCTTCTTCCATCTGCTGGCGCAGATGTTGGGGAAGCCTGGAGCCTCGGAAGGGCAAGCGGAAAGCGCAATGGACACGTCCGTCTGACGTCTTCGTTTCTCACACCTCGGCGATCGCGGGAACCGGTGTCGGCTGGATCGCCGACCAGTGGGGCTAAAACGGCGTGTTCATGACCATGGTGGTCTGCTGCGTCCTGACGATCATCTTCCGCGCCATGACCCTCGGCCACACCGCCACAAGCGCCAAGCGGCACTGAACGACGCACGACCCGACCGAGGACCACCACTCCCGACGCAGTCCAATCCGCGCCGACGGCGGCCGGCTCCGGTTCAGGAGAGCCGGTACTGGCCGGCCAGTTGCGTGAACGCCGCCACCTCGCGGCGCTGCCAAGCGTCGTCGTGGCCGAGTTCCGCCGCCATCAACGCCGCCACCTCCGGCGCCATCTCGACGGCTGCCGCGGCGTTCAGGATGAGCGCGCGGCACCGTCGCGCGAGCACGTCCTCGACCGATCGCGCCATCTCGACGCGCACGGCCCAGACGACCTCGGCGCGGCAGTACGGCAGGGCCGGATGCAGCCGTTCCGCGAGCGGGGGGTGGGCACGCATGAGGTCCTGGATCACCAGCGCATCAGACCCGTACACGCTCAGGGCCCCGAACTTCCCGGCATGCGGATGGAACCCGTGGATGTTCAGCGTCCTGGTCACGCAGGTCTTCTCGGGCAGGCGCGCCAGCATCGCGGCCTGGTTCACCGCGTCCTCCGCCATGTGGCGATACGTCGTCCATTTTCCTCCCGCGATCGTCAGGAGCCCGGACAGGTCGATGTGGATCGTATGGTCGCGCGACAGCGCCGGGGTCGAGACCGCCCCCTCAGCGCGCACGAGCGGCCGGATCCCCACCGACACGCTCAGGACGTCGGCGCGGGTGGGCGGACGATGCAGGTACTGGGCGGCGGTCTCGAGGATGAAGGCGATTTCTTCGTCGAAGGCGCGGGGCTCCAGCGTCGGCTCGGCGATCGGCGTGTCCGTGGTGCCCACCAGCGCGTGGCCGTGCCACGGGATCGCGAACATCACGCGTCCGTCGCGTGTGTGGGGCACCATGATGGCGCTCCGGCCAGGGAGGAAGGAGCCGTCGAACACCAGGTGCACGCCCTGGCTGGGCGCGATGAGGGGCGGCGCCGACGGATCCGACAACCGGCGAACGCCGTCCGCGAACGGCCCGGTCGCGTTGATGACCACCTTCGCGCCCGCGCGGATTTCACGGCCCGAATCCTCGTCGACGGCCACCACGCCGTCGATGAACCCGTCGGCTGCCCTCGTGACGCCGATCACACGGGTGTAACTGAGCAGCGTCGCGCCCTGCTCGGCGGCGGTCTGCGCCAGGTTGATCAGCAGCCTCGCATCGTCGAACTGGCCGTCGTAGTAAACCACGCCGCCGCGCAGGCCCTCGGGTTGGATGGTCCGCAGCCGGGCGAGCGTCTCATCGCGCGACAGGATCTCCGAGTCGCCGAATCCGTACTTGCCGGCCAGCACGTTGTACACCTTCAGGCCCAGCCCGTAGAACGGGGCCTCCCACCAGTCGTAGTTCGGCACGACGAACGCGAGGTCGCTCACCAGGTGCGGCGCGTTCTGGCGCAGGATGCCCCGCTCCTTGAGCGCCTCCATGACCAGCGAGATGTTGCCCTGTTCGAGGTAGCGGACGCCGCCATGGACCAGTTTCGTGCTCCGGCTGGAGGTGCCCTTGCCGATGTCGTGCTGCTCGAGGAGCAGCACGTCATAGCCACGTGACGCCGCATCCACGGCGATCCCCACACCTGTGGCGCCTCCGCCGATGATCACCATGTCCCAGGCGTCCGTGCGCTCGGCGGCCCTGTTGAGCATCTCGGCACGATTCATACTTGCGCTCCTGCGTTCAGCCAGCCCTTGGACCGTCCCAGCGCCTCATGCCATCGGCCGAGCAGCCGGTCCGCCTCCGCCCGCGGCATCGACGGCTCGAAGCGCCGTTCGGCCTGCCACTGCCGGACGATCTCCTCCTGCGAGCCCCAGAAGCCCACAGCGAGCCCTGCGAGGTACGCCGCGCCGATGGCGGTCGTCTCTGTGATCTGGGGGCGCACCACCGGAACGCCCAGCAGATCGGCCTGGAACTGCATCAGGGCGTCGTTGCGCGCGGCGCCGCCGTCGACGCGCAGTTCACCCAGCGCAATGCCCGAGTCGCGATGCACGGCATCGAGCAGATCGTTGACCTGGTAGGCGATGCTCTCGACGGCCGCCCGCGCGATGTGGCCGGCGCCCGTGCCGCGGGTGAGGCCAACGATGGTGCCGCGGGCGTACGGATCCCAATGCGGCGCGCCCAGCCCGGCGAATGCCGGCACCAGGTAGACCCCGCCGTTGTCGGGCACGGTGGCCGCGAGGCGCTCCACGTCCGTCGACTCCCGGATGAGGCCCAACCCGTCACGCAGCCATTGCACGACCGCCCCGCCGATGAAGACGCTGCCTTCCAGAGCATACTCCGTCCGCCCGCCGACCTTCCATGCGACCGTCGTGATGAGGCGGTTGTCCGACTGCACGGGCCGGTCGCCCGTGTTCTGCAGCAGGAAGCAGCCGGTCCCGTAGGTGTTCTTCGCCATGCCTGGCGTGACGCACATCTGACCGAATAACGCGGCCTGCTGATCACCGGCCATGCCTGCGATCGGCACCCCGTCGAGACCCAAGCCGGCGGCCACGCGGCCGTAGACCTCACTCGACGCCCGCACCTCGGGCAGCAGGCTCGCCGGCACATCGAGCATCCGGAGGAGGTCGTCGTCCCACGCCAGCGTGTGGATGTTGAACAGCATCGTCCGCGAGGCGTTGCTGACGTCGGTCACGTGGACCCTTCCGCCGGTCAGGTTCCACACGAGCCAGGAGTCGACCGTGCCGAAGACCAGCCGCCCTTCCGCCGCCTTCGCGCGGGCGCCGGGGACATGGTCGAGAATCCACGCGATTTTGGTGCCCGAGAAGTACGCGTCAATCACGAGGCCGGTGCGCTGACGCACGAGGTCCTCGAACCCGTCGGCCTTCAGGCGATCGCAGATGTCCGCCGTTCGGCGGTCCTGCCAGACGATGGCGTGACAGACCGGTTCGCCGGTCTCGCGGTCCCAGACGACCGTCGTCTCGCGTTGGTTGGTGATGCCGATGGCCGCGACGTCACCGACCCCTGCCTGGGCCCTGGCCATGGCCTCGGCCGCCACCGAAATCTGCGACGCCCAGATCTCCCGCGGATCGTGTTCGACCCATCCCGGTCTGGGGAAGATCTGCTGGAATTCACGTTGCGCCACCGCCGCCACGGCACCGCCGTGATCGAAGAGGATGGCGCGTGAACTGGTGGTGCCCTGATCGAGCGCGAGGATGTAGGTCACGATGGTGCTCCTGACAGGGGGTGGGGGACGCGGGGCGGAAAACACAGAGAGGCTACCACGCTCCGCGGTATACTCTGGCGCCGATTGACCGCCTCACGAATGAGGAGTCGTCTCATGTCGCGAGAAACGCTTGGGGAGGTGCTGGCCGAGTGCCTGGGCACCACCGGCATCTTCGCCACTTACCCCCAACCCTACCTGACGACGTTCCCGGGCGGGTTCATCGACCAGGTCGTCGGCACGGCGATTGGTGATAAGAACTTGCTTCAGATTGGCGGGAGTTTAGGGGGATTTGGCCTTGTGTGTCAAGGACAAACTTAGCCCATCAAGTTGGGTACCAGAGTCTTTCGGTGGGCGGCATCTCGATTTCTATTTCTTGACTCATGGCAGGAGGTCCGCCGGATATATGGGGTCGACATAAAACCAGTTATGGGAAGGGGGGACCTGGGAGTCCCTGGCCCAGACCGATCATAAGCACTGTATTTTTAAGATGTCACGCTTGGATTTGTATCCAGTCACAGGCCACGATAAAGAACTGAGTCGCACCAGGGCGGGCTGAATAATCGATATGGGGCTCGGTTGATAAAGGCTGCGATTTGGCCATCCGGGGCTGGGGACTGGGCGTGAGCTCCCCTAGACCGAGGTGTTTGACATCCGCAGGTTGACCCCATTTCTCAAGCCAGCGAAATTGAGCAGACGGACACCCACCCTGCATCCTTCGGCGCTGGGGAAAGGTCAGGAGGAGGCTGTCTTGGCTTGCTTCAAGGACTTCAAAAGAAAATATCCGACAATGACGAGGGTCGCAACAGGCGCCAGCCATTCGGGCACGTGAACACCGAAGACGGCAATGAGAATGCCCCATGTCAAGAACCATTTTCTGGCCCTTATTCCCATGGTCGCCAGAATCTCGGCATTGATGATGGCGTTGTCGATGCTCGTGATGGATTCGAAAACAGCCAGACCGGCGATGGTCAAGATAGCAGAAGTGATGTCCATAGGCTAAGTCCATCGAGTCATCAACTCGATGACGTATTTATTCCCTCAGGACTTAGTGCTGAAGGAGCCATTGCTCAGGCTTGCTCCCTCCGGCGTTCACGGCACACCATACCAACTCGGACGACCTCGTCCACCGCAATCCTCCAGTCCTCAACATGCTGTGCCACGTTTTCCTTGACACCCAACAACGGATTTCCCTATACTCCTCCCATCAGAAAGCGACTTCTTATCACCTCGATCTCCTTGAAGTGCGTGGCTATTCTTCGTGTTCCATCGCCGCCTATGTGCCGGAGGAAAAAGCTCTCTTTGCATCGGATGCGGCAGGCGTGTACTTCAAGGATGTCGTTTTTGCTGCCGGGAATTCAAATCACGATCTCTACCAGAAGAGTTTGCACAGGATGGTGACCTATCCTGTGGAGGTTGTCCTGCTGGAGCACTATGGAGCCGCCGTTGGCGAAGAGGCAAGGACCCTGTTTGCCAAGGCCATGCAAACCGCAGAGGACACGCGATCCGCAATAGAGAACAGCTCTCGCCTCACAGGGGATGTGACCAAGACCACCGAAGCGATCAAGCGGTTTGTCTTGGCTTGGTCTCCGGACTCTTTTCTCGACAAGGAGACTCTGACCATGGTGATCGGGCAGATGGTCAAGTTCATTATAGAAGCACAGGAAGAAAAGGAAAGGAGTTGGAGGTCATCATGAAAGTGCCGCTGGGTCCCAAGAACTGCTTGTACCCGATCCTCACGACTCTGGTGGGGGCAAACGTGAACGGTAAACCCAACTACATCACGATCGCGCACGTGGGAATCATGGATTTTGGTTCCATTTCCCTGGGCATGGGGAAGATTCATTACACGAACGCGGGCATCAAGGAGAATGGATGCTTCAGCGTCAACATTCCCTCGGTGGATATGGT
>JALOOX010000085.1 GCA_025454175.1 Syntrophobacteraceae bacterium
GAGGTCAGGTCCCTCGCCAGGGTGGATGAGGGTGGGGTCTTCCACGGCTTCATCCACGTGGTCCGGGATGTCACCTACCGCAGGCAGCTGGAGTCGGAGCAGCGCGATCTTCAGGCCAGGCTCGCCCAGGCCCAGAAGATGGAGGCCCTGGGCACCCTGGCCGGCGGCATCGCCCACGACTTCAACAACATTCTTTCGGCCATCATCGGTTACACGGAGCTCGTGGCCAACTCAACGGACCGGGAGAGCAAGGTCCGGGAAAAGCTCGAGCGGATCATCCAGGCGGGCATGCGGGCCAGGGACCTCGTCAAGCAGATCCTCACCTTCAGCCGAAGGACCGCCCGGAATCTGAAACCTGTGCAGCCGGGACTCGTCGTCACGGAAGCCATGCGATTGATGAGACCCGCCCTGCCATCCACCATCGATATCCGATTGAACGTGGCCAGTGAGGCTTACGTGGAAGGGGATCCCACGCAGATCCACCAGATCGTCATGAATCTTTGCACCAATGCCTACCAGGCCATGAAGGAGCGGGGAGGCGTGCTCGATGTGGTTGCCGAGGACGTCTTTCTTCATGCCGGCATCGAGCAGGAAAACTGGTTTCTTCCGCCCGGCAGGTACGCGGCCATCCGGGTGAGCGACACGGGGGACGGCATCCCTCAAGAAATTCGCAAGCGCATCTTCGAGCCCTACTTCACCACCAAGGAAGTGGGCGAGGGAACGGGGCTGGGCCTGTCCACTGTGCACGGGATCCTGAAGGCCCAGGGCGGCGGCCTCGTGCTCGAGAGCGAAGTGGGGAAGGGGACGACCTTTCATGTCTATCTTCCCGTCCTGGATCGGGTGGCGCTCCCCGCGGAAAACAGGGATGTCTCGGGAGCCCTCGGGGGGGCGGAACGGGTTCTCTTCGTGGATGATGATGAGGCCCTCATCGAGATTGCCAAGGAGGCCCTCGAGGAGATGGGCTATCGGGTCACCGCCAGCAAGAACCCCGCGGAGGCCCTCGATCTCTTCCGTTCGGATTCCTCCGCCTTCGATATCCTCATCACGGACATGACCATGCCGAGGCTGACCGGCATTCAGCTGGCGGTGGAAGTGCGGAGCGTTCGGCCCGATATGCCCGTGATTCTCTGCACCGGCTACCGCCAGGTAGCCAAACCGGAGGACATCGAAATGGCCGGGATCTGCCGCATCGTCCCGAAGCCCGCCACTTCGAAGGACCTTGCCCGGGCCATAAGAAGCCTCATGGATCAAAGGAGCTGAACGAAAGCCCGACTCCCCGCCGCGCTCCTCAAGAGCCGTTCCCTTCCATGCTTTTTTGGTCAAAATTCCCCGATCACCCTGCCAGTGCTCGAAGACTCGTAGCCGGGCAGCGCTGCCAGCTCATCGCGCAAAGCCCTGGACTGGAGCACGTCGAGCAAGACTTGGATGGCCGCGAGCTCCAGGAGGTCCGAGGGGATGACGAGGTCGCAGCGGACAGCCTCCATGGGAATGAAGTCGAGCTCGTAGGCGCTGGCCACGGCTCGGAGCCCCATGGCGGCGTCGGCCATGTTCATGACAACCATCTGCGCGCACTGGTTGTGGCTGGAGAGCAGGTGGTCGTAGCCCAGGATCGAGCACACGTCGACTCCCGCCTGAGCCAGCCGATCGTCCAGGAGCGTGCGAAGGGCCGCCCCCCGCTCCCGGTTCACGAAGCGAACGCGACCGCCGGCAAGGTCTGCCACCGACCGGATGTGCAGCGGGTTGCCGGGAGCCACCATCAGCCCCTCCTCAAAGGACGAGAAAGCCACAACCGTGCCTCTGCAGCATTTCAGGCAGTCACGGGCGAACCTCACATTGGCTTCGCCGGGGCCATTGTTGTGGAGATGTGTCCCGGCAATGTGGGCGTACCCATCAGCAAGCCGCTCCAGGGCCAGTTGGCTGGAAGCAAACCGGCAATGCAGAGTCGCGCCGCCCGCCAAACGGGTCATGTGCGCGCCCAGAACGGCAAAGGCCGGGTCGCACCCGAGCAGCAGGATCTTCTGGTCCAGGCAATCCGGCCCGGCAAGCAGATGAACCCGGTCTCCACGATCCTGGAGCAGGCCATCAGCAGCCTGGAACCCGTCGCTCATCATCCAGCGTCCGTCAAGGGGATACGCGATGAGCCGCTCTCGCACCCTGGCCACCGATACCCGGGAAATCGTCCGCCCAGTCTTCTCAACGAGCGTGACGGGCCGGTCCTCGTCCGGCTCGTTGAGGGCGAAAAGGTCCTCCACCCTGCAGCCCAGCTCCCGGGCCAGGCGAAGGGCCAGGGCGGTATTCGGCATGTACCGGTTCGTTTCCATGTCATAGATGGCCTGCCGCTTCACGCCCACTCGGCCTGCCAGCTCGCTCTGCGAAAGCCTTCGGCTCCTGCGCAGCGCCTTGAGGTTGCAGACGATCCGTTCATCCTTGTGAGTCATGGTGCCATCCTCCATTCCGATGTTCAAGATTGTAAACACAGTCTACGAAATTGTTAAGAATCATCAGCCCCGACTTCCCACGCCATACCAGGAGGCTGTCCGAGAACTGTCATTTCGAGCGGTAGCGAGAAATCTCGCTCGCAGTAACACCTCGACTTTTCGAGATTTCTCTCTTCGCTACGCTGCGTTCGAAATGACAACGAGGTGTTCTCGGACAGCCTCCTAGTACCTCAGCATTATTCTGCCACAGGACAGGTCAGCTGTCGGCCGTCCTCTCCTGGCAGCATCCGAGTGCCGTTCCATGCAATATGGAGCTGTCAGCAAAGGTAGCCACATACGGGCTGGTCTGAGCATGGCGACGTTTTAACCAGTCCCCGATGCCAATGTTGTTGAGTTAGCGGTTACAGAAAGGTTTCCGGGCGGGCATAAAGCCCGCCCGATCTCTCCGCTTCATTCAACAACATTGGTCTTCCATGCCCGCTCGGAATCCGTGGGAAGGACAGCGTGATGAGCGCTGCCCTGGGTGGCAGAAGCATACCGCTCCCCTCCGATAAACCGTTTGCATGGAAGCTTACGTATAGTATACACGTCATTTCAGGTGCAACGCCGGCTTGAGGATGCTTTGGTCGAATAGGGTCCGATAACCAATTATATATTAAATATATGCCTAGATTCGTACTGACAGGCACGGCACGGATCCTGCTCTTACCGAAATACAAAATGACGTTTAAAGAATGTTTTTGGGGCAGCTGAATTCTAAAAGGAGTCATCGCACATGACAAAAACCCTCGCTCCCCTGGTCCTGACCCTGAAGGTGGCGGGAGTGGCCACCCTGGTGGCTTTTATCGCCGGAGTCGCCCTGGCCTGGGTCCTGGCTCGCTGGCGGTTCTGGGGCAGGGAGTGGCTGGATGCCGCCCTGACGCTCCCCCTGGTGCTGCCGCCCACGGTCCTGGGCTATTACATCATCGTGCTCCTGGGCCGCAACGGCTGGATGGGCCGCTGGATCTACGAGCAGTTCGGCTTCACAGTCATGTTCACCTGGCAGGGTGCCGTGGTGGCCGCGAGCATCGTCTCGCTGCCGCTGGTTTTCAAGGCGGCCCGGAGCGCCTTCGAAGGGGTGGACCACAACCTCGAGAAGGCGGCCCGGACCCTTGGGCTCTCGGAGGCCGGGGTCTTCTTTCGCGTGTCGCTCCCCCTGGCCTGGCGGGGCATTCTTTCAGGAACCATGCTCGCTTTCGCAAGAGCCATGGGCGAGTTCGGTGCCACCCTCATGGTGGCGGGCAACCTTCCCGGCAAGACCCAGACCCTTTCGCTGGCCGTCTACGACGCGGTGCAGGCGGGGAATGACCGGCTGGCCTCCCTCCTGGTCGTCATCACGTCAGGGGTCTGCATCCTGGTGCTGGTTTCTTCGGGGAGAATTCTCAAAACAGAGTATCTGAAGGAGGTTCATCGATGAGAAGCAAGATGGTTGTGGGATTCCTGCTGCTGTTGGCCGTGCTCGCGTCCCTGGCGAGCCCCGTGACAGCGCGCGCCGAGAACGAGCTCATCGTCTCCGCGGCCGCCAGTCTCACCCATGCGTTCCAGGAAGTGGCACAGAAGTTTCAAACCGCCAACCCGGGCGTTAAAGTCGTGACCAACTTCGCGGCGTCCGGTTCACTGCTGGCCCAGATCGAGCATGGCGCCCCGGTGGACGTTTTCGCATCAGCCGACCAGAAGACCATGAACCAGGCCACAGAGAAGGAACTGATCCTTACTGAAACGCGGAAGAACTTCGTGAGCAACCGCCTCGTTCTCATTGTGCCCACGGAATCCAAGCTTGGGATCAAGAGCCTGCGGGACTTGACGAAAGAGGGTGTCACCAAGGTCACCATGGGGAACCCTGAAAGCGTGCCGGTGGGCCGTTATACCCAGGAGGTGCTGACCGCCGAAGGGCTGTGGGAAGCCCTGAAGCCCAGGTTCATCAACGGGAATTCCGTGCGCCAGGTGCTGGATTACGTCATGCGGGGCGAAGTGGACGCAGGGTTCGTGTTTTCCACGGATGCCGCCATCGCCAAGGACAAAGTTCGGGTAGTGGCCACGATGGAGAAGCACCAGCCCATCGTCTATCCACTGGCCGTCGTAGCCGCGACGCAGAAGAAGGACCTCGCCCTCAAATTCATCGACTTCACCCTTGCGGCCGAGGGACAGGCGGTTCTGGCCAGATACGGCTTCGGGAAGCCCTGAAATGCTGATCCAGGTGGATGTGGAAAAGACCATGGTCTCGCGGGGGGGCCGCTTCAAGCTGCAGGCGGCTTTCTCCTCCGACGATGAGCTCGTGGTCCTCTTCGGGCCTTCGGGGTCGGGCAAGACCCTGACACTGCAGTCCATCGCAGGCCTCACCGCTCCGGATTCGGGGCGGATCATCCTCAACGGGCGAGCCCTCTACGACTCCAAGAAGCGGGTCGATGTCCCTGCACGCCACCGAGGCATCGGATACCTGTTCCAGGACTACGCGCTTTTCCCGCACCTGACGGTCTCGGGGAACATCGGATTCGGGCTGAGGAGAAACTGGCGGTGGCGCCTGTCCAAAGCAGACAGGCGCCGCGTGGAGGAGCATATGGAGGCTTTCGAGATCTCTCATCTGGCTCGAAGTCTCCCGCACGCCCTTTCGGGTGGACAGAAGCAGAGGGTCGCCCTGGCAAGGGCCCTCATCAGGAAGCCCGAGTGCCTGCTCCTGGATGAGCCGTTTTCAGCCCTGGACACCCTGTTGCGCAAAAAGCTCCGCAAAGAGCTTGCTCGGGTTCAGTCCATCTTCAGAATCCCCGTCATCATGGTCACCCACGACCCCGCCGACATAAGGGCCTTCGCAGACACGCTCGTGGTGTACGAAACCGGGGAGGTCCGGGAGGTGAGGCATCATCTCAGGAAGAATCGTGGACCCGGGAGTTTTGTATCCGCAGGCCCTCTGGAGGCTTCACTGGTCATGGAGCAGGAGCTTCCCGTCGGGGATGGACCCCGATGACTCGCCCTTGACCCGGTAGAAGCTGTCCCTGCGATAATACGATGAAAGGGGATGCGACTCCGCATCCCCTTTCGAAGCGTCGATCACAGCTTTTCGATCTTAACGGCGCAGGCCTTGTACTCCGCCGTCAGACTGATGGGGTCGAAAGCCGGATTCGTCAGCCAGTTGGCGCAGGTCTCGCGGAAGTGGAAGGCCATCCAGACATTGCCCGGATAGACCTCGCTGGTGAGTCGGGCTTTCACCTTCACCTCTCCCCGTCGCGAACTGACGCGGATGATCTCGCCATCCTGGATGCCCTTGGCCTCAGCATCTGCCGGGGATATATCGGCGGTCTCCTCTCCCAGGAGGTCGTTCAGACCGACGGAGCGTCCCGTCTGGGTCCGGGTGTGATAGTGGTACAGCCTCCTGCCGGTGCTCAGGACGAAGGGGTATTCCGCATCGGGGACCTCGGCGGGAGGAGTCCATTCCACGGCGGAAAACCGACCCAGGCCGCACGTGAACTCTCCACCCTGGTGCAGAAAGCAGGTGCCGGGGTGGTCCTCGTGGGGGCACGGCCACTGGAGCCCGTCACCCTCGAGCCGATGATATTTGACCCCCATGAGGTTCGGGGCCAGCACCGATATTTCATTGTCCCAGATCTCCCTGGCGCTGTTCGATGCCCACTCGTGCCCCATGCGTTTTGCGATTTCCTTGAAAATCCACCAGTTGGGTTTTGCATCTCCTGGCGGTGTGCTGGCCGTCCGGACCCGGTTGACCCTCCGCTCGCTGTTGGTGAAGGTGCCGTCGTTCTCGCTCCAGGCCGCCGCCGGGAATACCACGTGGGCAAACCGGGTGGTTTCCGTTTGAAAGATGTCCTGGCAGATGAAAAATTCAGCCGACGCGAGCTCGTGCTCGACCTTCCGAATATCGGGCTCCGTGTTGGCCAGGTTCTCCCCGAAGACGTAAAAGGCCCGGACCTTCCTGTCGACGAGGTTCTCCATCATCTGCGGGATCATCAAGCCAACCTTTCCGGAGAGCTCCTTCACGCCCCACGCCTTTTCGAATTTCGCGCGGGCATCGGGATTGACCACGGCCTGGTAGCCGGGGAAGACATTGGGCAGAGCACCCATGTCGCAGGCCCCCTGGACGTTGTTCTGCCCTCGCAGGGGGTTCACGCCGCCGCACTCCATCCCCATGTTCCCGAGGAGCATCTGGAGGTTGGCCACCGTCAGCACATTGTTCACACCGCAGGTGTGCTCGGTGATTCCCAGGGTGTAACAGATCATTGCCGGTTTGACGGACGCGAGACGCCTGGCGGTCTCCCTGATGACCTCGGGGGCGATGCCGCAGATCTCGGCCGCGCGCTCCGGCGGATATCTCATGACCACTTCCTTCATCTCGTCGAAGCCCATGGTGCAGGATTCGACGAACCGCCGGTCATGCAGGTCCTCCGTGATCAATACGTACATGATGGCATTCAGCAGGGCAATGTCGCTGCCTACCCTCAGCGGAAGATGAAGCGATGCGAAATCGCAGAGCTTATGCTTCCGAGGATCCACGACGATCAAATCGGCCCCGTCGGCCACGGCGTTCTTCACGAATGTCGCCGCCACGGGGTGCGCTTCCGTCATATTGGACCCGATGACCATGAACATCTTCGCCTTGGGGAACTCCCTGAACGAATTGGTCATGGCGCCCGAGCCGAACGAGGTCGCCAACCCGGCGACCGTTGGAGCGTGTCAGGTACGGGCGCAGTTATCGATGTTGTTCGTACCGATAACCGCGCGAAAGAGTTTCTGCATCTGGTAGGAATCTTCGTTGATGCTTCGGGAGCAGCTCACCCCGGCGATGGCATCGGGACCGCTTTCCGCTATGATCTGCTTGAACTTTCTCACCACCAGTCGAATGGCCTCGTCGAAAGAGGCCTCCCTGAACCGGCCGTTCTCTCGGATCAGAGGTGTTTTCAGCCGCTCATCCGAGTAGATGAAATCATACCCGTACCTTCCCTTGACGCAGAGACGGCCCTTGTTGGGCTCGGCGTCCTCGACCCCTGAAACCTTGATGATTCTTCCATTGTTGACGTGAAGCAGCTGCTGGCATCCGACGCCACAGTAAGGACACGTGGTTCGGATCTTCTGCTCCTCCTGCCAGGTGCGCCAGCGGAGCTCCGTCTTCTTTTCGACCAGGGTTCCCGTTGGACAGAGCTGGATGCACTCGCCGCATGAAACGCACTTGTCCCCGTCGTACGAGATCCGCGGGCCGTCAGGTCCTTCCACCACGGAAAGGGCGTAATGCCCTTGAATCTCCGAGCAGGCTTTCACGCACCGCAGGCACGAGACGCACCGTTCGGGCCACGACTTGAGCATGGTCGTCGCGTAGGGCTCGGTGAATTTCGAGGTGGGCGCCGGCGCTTCGACTCCCGTAACGCCATGCTCCACCACCAGGTCCTGCAGCTCGCACTCCCCCGCCTTGTCGCAGACGGGGCAATCCAGCGGGTGATGGACCAGGATGGACTTCAGGATCTCCTGGCGAATGGAAAGGAGACGTTCGGATCGCGTCGCGACCGACATGCCCTCGGACACGATCGTCTCGCAGGCGTGCACGGGGGTTGAGCTCCCCTCGGTCTCCACGACGCATATGCCGCAGGACCCTATGGGCTTCAGTCTTTCATGAAAGCAAAGCGTTGGAATCCTGATTCCAGCGCCTTGCGCCGCCTCGAGGATGGTGCTCCCCACCGGAGCCGAAACCTCCATCCCATCGATCGTGAGTTTCACCATGCTCATCAGGGTCTCTCCCATGCGAGGAAGTCAGCCGAAATTTAGCGTTATGCCAGAAACGACATAATGCAACTACCAGCAGGCATAGGGAATGTCAATGGAAAACACGACGGGAGGCTCCCGGAGGATCGTTCTATTTTACTGATGCCGAGCGGTTCTTGACACGAGGGTGGCGTTATGCCAAAAATGGCATTCCATGGCTGGGAGCGGCGGTGGGCCGTGGTCGGAAAAACAGGCCTGAAGGAGGGGTAATGAAATGGGTGAGCTGATTGAGCTTTCCAGCTATCGAAAAAGGCGCACTGAAGCGATATCGACCGATCTCATCGACGGATACACCTTGCGGGCCGAACCGCCCTTCATGGTCGTCAGGCATTTTCGAAACGGTGCTTTCGTCGGAGAAGAGCGAGTGATCTCCGAAACCATGCTCAAGGAGCTGCTCGATGGCATGCCTTAGGTCCGCCGGGGCGGGTGCACCGACCCCGCTACCGCCATGGACGCCTGGTGCTGATTTCCTCCCGGGCTTGCCGGCAGAGGGCCTTCATGGGGAAAGGGAGTCCATGCACATTATCGGGCCCGGCTCCCGTTTGCTTCTCCGGGTGGGCTGGCATCGGCTCCAGCTGGATTGTGGGTTATCGCGTCCATGAAGACCCCCTCGAAAAGAGTGTCGGAAGTCGTGCGGACCAGGGTGTCGAGATGCCGAAAACGCTCGATGAGCGCCCGGGCAAAAGGGGTGAGCTCCGATCCCCCGCCATGAGCGCCTCCGGTTCGCTTGGTGAGGAGCGGCTGCCCGAGGCGATCCTCGGTGGCCTTGATCTTCCCCCACACGGCCCGGTAGCTCATCCCGAGGGCCTTGGCCGCCGCGAGGATGGATCCGTGCTCTTCCACGGCGTTCAAGATATGGAGACGGCCCGATCCGAAAACCACATCGCCGTGCTCATCCTCGACCCATATCTTGGATCTGACCGTCAGTTTTCCTGGTTTGCCTGTCATTCGAGCATTCCTCAAGGTCTCTGGTTTCCACTCCCTTCGTCGGGGCGGGTCTCCCCACGAACAAATCGTCCGCTTAATCGCGGCGGCCTGCCAGGCGAGCTTGACTTAATTCATCCCCACTCATATCATCAAAAGTCATTCAACGTAGGTTAAAATCCCACGGGTACAATGGTACTGGGCTTTTTGACGCATCGGGTCCCGGCCCCGGGGGGACAACGGAACAGGGAGAGTCATGGCTAAGCTGGTGAAGGAAGAAACCGACACGGGACGGCTGCACATCGAATCCCCTCTCATGGGCGAATCCCTGGTGAGCAAGGAGTTTCTGAAGAGCACCGAGGCCAAGGAATACTTTCGCATGCAGCCCGAAATCAACGTCATAAAGATCGGCGGGCAGAGCATCATCGATCGCGGTGCAAAGGCAGTCCTTCCTATAGTCGATGTGCTCGTGCAGGCGAAGGAGGAATACAAGATCATCCTCATGACGGGCGGCGGTACCCGAGCCAGGCACGTCTACAGCATTGGAATCGATCTCGGCATGCCGACGGGTGTGCTCTCCAAGCTCGGGGACAAAGTCTCCTGGCAGAACGCCGAGATAATGAGCGTTCTCCTCAATAAGCACGGAGGAGTCAAGATCGGTCATGGAGACAATCTCGAGCAGCTCACCATGTTCTGTCGGCGTGGATATCTGCCCATCACCTATGGCATTCCGCCCTACGGCTTTTTCGAGCACCCCGCGGAATACGGCTCCATCCCTCCTCACCGCACGGACTGCGGAGCCTTTTTGCTGGCGGAGAACATCGGCGCTCGGTCGCTCATCTACCTGAAAGACGAGAGAGGGCTCTTCAGCAGCGACCCCAAGAAGGTCGCCGAAGCAGAGCGCAAGGACCTCCGGTTCTTCGACCGGATTTCAGCCCGGGAGCTCCTCGAGCTGGATCTCGACGACCTCATCATCGAGCGGCCGATCCTCACCCTGCTCCAGCGCGCCAAGTGTCTCAAGGAGCTCCAGATCATCGATGCACTGCACCACCCCGAGCACATCCTCGACGCCCTGGCGGGAAAGCATGTCGGCACCATCATCACCAAGGAGGAGTGAGTCGGCTGCCGGATCGAACGCGAGAGGCCGGCCACCCGCAGCCGGCACGTCAGTGGGCCGCTTTCTCGTCCGGTAACGTGACTGCCTCTTTCTCCTCCTTTCCGCCCCTGAGGATCACCACGGAAGCTCCAGTGGCTTCCGCGAGTTGATCCAGCTCCTTTTTGCGGATGTGCTCGACGTAGATCTTGAGGTTGAGGTCATGGACACCGACGACCCGGAAGCGGGGCTTTTTCTCGCCGGCTTCCACCTTGCGACGCTCACGAACGAAGATGGTGGGCATGTCTTTGCTCCTTGATGGCGCTTCACGCTGTGTCATGGCAATGGACCCTGCTTTCATGGAATCCCGTAAAACAATATATCCTTTGAGGATATAGATCAACAAGAGATATGATTGAGCCCAAAAACAGAAAAGCGCGACCTCGACAAGGAAGGCGGGAGCGCTACATCCAGCCGTCCATCCTGCTGGGCCTTTATGCCAGGCCTTCCCACGGATACGAGCTCATTCAGAGCATCCAGAGATTTGGATTCGTCGAGGGGCAGGCTCCGCCGGGGATGATCTACCGTCACCTGCACCAGTTGGAAGGAGATGGGCTGGTTTCGTCGGAATGGAATACCGAGGCCGCGGGGCCGGCCAGGCGTATGTATTACCTCACCGAGGAGGGCAGGGAGACGCTGGCCCTGTGGGTGGATTACATGGACAGGCAGGCCAGGACCCTCAGCGCGTTTGTGGAGCAGTACCGGCTGGTCAGCGGGGAGGGAGATGGATAGCCTTGGACCGACGTAGCGTGACGAATGGACCCTCCAGATTCGTCAAGTCTGAGTGGAATCCGCCCTGCTGAGATGTCGAGACCCGAATGCGTCAGTAGCCCTCAAGCAGCAGAGCCACCAAGAACGCGACCAGGCAGGCGGATGCGAGCAGCAGACCGGTCTTCCAAGGACTGATACTGGCGTGGACTCCCCAGCTGTAGCCAGTCGCGAAGACGGCGAGCAACGAGACCACGCTGGAGAAGCGAACCGCCAGCGCGATGTTGCCGGGCAGCAGCAGCAGGGGCAGGAGGGACGGCAGTACAGCCACGATCGCCAGCAGCGCAGTCGCCACTCCCCCAATCACGTCCTCGCGCCGCAGCCTGGCCGCCTGAGGCTCAGCGTCCATCAGATGGGCGGCGACATCTCGATAGAGAGCATGCCTCTGCTCGTCGCCGGACACCGGTTCAAGGATGAAGTCCAGCTCGTACGCGATAGCACTGACGGCTTCCTCTTCGCTGCGGCTGGTCTGCACGCTTTGAAGCAAGCGGTATCGTTCGCTGCGCGCCAGGAACTCCCCGAGAACGTGCATGACACCATCGATGATCCCCCAGGCCGCAACGGCCCCCAGGATGGCAAAGAAATACTCCTGCCCGAATGTGCCTGACGGATCCGGATCTCTGACGCCACGGTAGATCAAGATGTCGTAAGCGAGTGTGAAAAGCAGTGCGAAGAGAATGCTGTAGAAGATGGTGAAGAGCGCATCGATGGGGTCGAGGAACTCACCTAGCACCTCGCTCAGTATGGTCTTTCTTGGCGGCGTGATCGATCTGTGGCCGCGCCGATGGCGTTGCCCCAACATCCTGTCGTCTCCCTCCAAAGAACCGGCGGTCGCGGACTACGGCGTCGCTCGTTCACGCGCCTAACGCACCCGCACGGCATGGCGATCCCCTATACGCCGATTCATACCACACCACGGCAGATTGACGCAACTCCTCCGGGGTCGCTCTGGATATTCGATATAGCAGGCCGGAGCGTCGTGCGATGGAACGATGGGGTGGGCGAGGTGAATCCTGGCAACCCATCATGACCAGGGACGTGACGTTCATTTTTCGCCGGCCATCCAGTCAAAACGAGCATAGCTTTCTCCTCCTTTCCGCCCCCGAGGATCACCACGGAAGCTCCAGTGGCTTCCGCGAGCTGATCCGTCTCCTTTTCGCGGATGTGCTCGACGTGGATTCTGAGGCTGAGGTCATGGACACCGACGACCCGGAAGCGGGGCTATTTCTCGCCGGCTTCCACCTTGCGACGCTCACGAACGAAGATGGTGGGCATGGCTTTGCTCCTTGACGGCGCTTCACGCTGTGTCACGGCAATGGACCCTTCTTTCATTCGTCACCCGCACCAGTTGGAAGGAGACGGGCTGGTTTCGTCGGAATGGAATACCGAGGCCGCGGGGCCGGCCAGGCGTATGTATCACCTCACCGAGGAGGGCAGGGAGATGCTGGCCCTGTGGGTGGATTGCATGGACAGGCAGGCCAGGAGCCTCAGCGCGTTTGTGGAGCAGTACCGGCTGGTCAGCGGGGAGGGAGATGGATAGCCGGGTCAGGCCATCGGAAGTCGGAGCTCCTTCCCCTTTTTCCCTTTTCCACGCTTTTCTCCCAGGGATTCCCAAACGCCTTTCTCCCTGGGAATCACGGGAAGGATGGGCCTGTTTCCCCAAAGGCGCGGGCGCAGCCAACCTTTCGTGTCCACAATATCGCCGGGGGCCGGGACCTGCCCGTCCCGGTCAAGAGAGACCGCGAGAATGTTGAGCCTTTCGAGCTGGGACACGGGGATCCTTGGAGGCAGGTCGCGGAGTCTGTCGAGCTCGATGAATCTTCCACTCCACCCGTGGACTGTCAGTCCAACGGCCGCGGCTGCTCCTATGATGCCGTCATTTGAGCCGCCGTGTCCGGACAGATGCATATCCCGCGCGGCTTCAAGAGCATCCTTCTGACTCACCACCTGACTGGTGCATTTCTGCCCGAAGGCGATCAAACGAGGCAGCCCCGGGTCGCGTTCGTGGGTGACGCAGAGCCCGGGGTCGCTTCCATCGAGGGCTTGATGCTGGATGTGCCGGGCGGCCCTCGAGGTCAGATCATCCAGGACGCCCAGTTCTGGTATTTCAACGATCACGCATGCGCTGCTGTTGTGCGATGTGTAGGGGATGCCGTCATGGACCAGAAGCTGCTGCCGCACCACTCCCCACAGGCTGCAGCCTTCCGGCAGCTCCCCGCCGAACCACCGTGCCAGTTTACCCGTTCCACGATCCGAATCGAGGGTGTCCGTGTCATCAAAACCGACATAAGCGCGCATCACGGCGTCCTCTGTTCATCGAGCATTTTCGGGGACTGACTTGAGCAGGACGCCGATTTCATTGAGACCCCAGTATACCCTCTTCTGAGCGTCACACTCCCTGATGGAGTCCAGTCTGTCGGGGGCTTCTCCGTGAGCGCAGCCGTCGACCCGAGGCATCAAGCGCGTTGTGGTGTGCTTGAGCGCATGGCGGCAACGGCCCTTGGCCACCAGATTCCTTACAAGCTTGAGCTGATGGATGAATGCGCGCTGAAGCCCTCGATTTCTGAAGGCCGATTTGTCGAGCTTCTCCACGTCCGCCACGAGGGCTTCGAGCTTATCGAGGATGGTCGGTCGGGGATCGATGGCGCCGTAGACGATGATCTTGTTCTGGTCCACGAAATTCCAGCCCGCCTCGAGAATGTCGATGTCCGTCATTCCCTCGGGCAGGGGCTCCACCTTGATGATCGTGGTGGTCCGGCTGGAGTAGCCCGCGTTGTGGTCCTGCTCAAAAACAAAAGGCCATGTCCATGGCTCCCCGGTGTCGGGATTGACTGGGGCTGCCGTGGACTTCTGGTCCGGTGGAGTCGGCTCCTTCTGTGGAGGCACGATCCTGAAGGGACCTTCTCCGTCCAATTTGTTCTGGAGGTTCAAAACACCGGGGGTCAAGTACCGTCCATCGCGTTTATAGGCCAGAAGGAGCTTCAATCCCTGCGGGTTCTGGATGGATTCTCCGTGGGGTCTCCCAGCCCTCGATGGAGCACTGTAGTCGCACCAGCCGTGGCCGGGATTCAATGCCAGGTCCGCTTCCTCGGAGTAGTGGAAGAGCGGTGTGGGGTAGGCGCCGAACACATGGTAGAAGAGTGGATTGGGGTCGGGATTCAACGGGTGATATTGGGCCCAGCCGTCGGGTGCGTAAACCATGATGCCCGTTGCAGAATCGAGGAGCATGCCCTCCAGAAGGTCCCCCAGGGGCACTCCCG
>JALOOX010000143.1 GCA_025454175.1 Syntrophobacteraceae bacterium
GGCGCCCAATCGATGAAGACGACGCAGATCGGTCATGGACCTGAAGAGACCCGGCGTATGGTCCTGAAGATCCCTGGTGAACTTCAGCTCATTTTGGACCTTGAGGTCTACGCTGGTGGGGTTTAAAATTTGTTAATAACTCACCGCAAAGGCGCAAAGGCCGGAAAGGGGCCATGTCTGTCCCTTGCGTTCTTGGCGTCTTCGCGGTGAAACAAAAAAAGATCCAATCCTTAACGAGTACATCTGGAGCGAAAGGGGCCAGGCCTTAATTCTCCGTACAGGCCATCGGCTTCCATCGGGTCGCGTGCAGGCACCAGCCTGTCCGTCGGTTTTCTCTACTGGTTTCCACTGATTAAGCAGAAGGAGGGAAGAGATGAAAACCAGACCCAACAGAATCCGGACGCATGGCTTCCTCCTACTATGCGTGTTTTTCACCTTTGCAGGCTATCGTGTCGGCAATCTTTGCGCTCACGAGCCACCAGGTTGGAGCTCTGCAGAATCAGCGACATTGCCTTATTGGAAGGAATCCATTCAGATGCCGGTTGCTGATTTGAAGCGGATCCAAATCACAGAGACTTATTTCAAGAATGCAGAGCTCTACCCTTTTGAAGGTACTCATCAAATCCACAGTTTTGCCATAAGCGGCACTCTTCAACTGAATGCGGAGAATAGCCTGGTACGTGTCATACTGGTTGATACGGATTTGAGAGAATATCTTGTTTATGAAGCATATCCCTTAATTGTCGACACCTTTCAATTCTCTGTCAGCAATGTATGTGAAGAGACATGCCTCCTGGAGCCATTGAAGCCTCATTCCTTGAAAATAGAGCTCGTGGATGCATCAATAGGCCTTGATGAGGTTACATTCCTCGAATCACCCGAAGGGGCACGAAGCGATATTTCAATGTTCAGGAAACAGATAAAGCAGGCTCAGAACAGGACTAAGATCGAAAGAATACAGGCTCAGATCAAAAAGAAGGGGCTCAGGTGGACTGCCGGAGAGACTTCCATTTCCGAGCTGTTCTTCGAGGAAAAGAGGAAGCTCTTTGGCGGAGAAGGAGTGCCTAATTTACAGGGTGCTGAATATTACAAGGGCGGCATATTCGAGATCAAGCCGGGAAACGGTGCATCGACCCTGGAAGACAGCGCCGGCGTCGGGCTCACCCAATCCTTCGATTGGAGAAACAGACACGGCGCCAATCGCTCCAATTCCCCGTATTACGATGGCGATCCCAAGGGCAGCGGGTGGCTGACATCGATCACCACCCAGAAGTGTGCGGATTGCTGGGCCCATGGCGCGGTGGGCGCAACCGAAGCGCTGGCCAACCTTTATTTCAACCAGCATCTGGATGTCAGTACCGGCCTGGATTTATCGGTCCAGGACATCCTTTCCTGCAGCGGAGCAGGAAGCTGCTCCGGCGGTTCCTCGCATGGAGCACTGTATTATATCTCAACGACAGGAGTCGTGAATGAAGCCTGTTATCCGTACAAGGGCGCCAATGATCCCTGTGGAAACAAATGCAGGTTCCCCGACGAGGTCATCAGAATCGGAGGCGTTGAGGGACTGGACTCCATCAGCATCGGAGAGGAAGGGATCAAGAGGACCCTCATCGAGCGTGGACCTCTAAGTTTTGGTATTCGGAGCTGGTGGCATTGCCTGGTGCTGGCGGGATACTACAGGGACGCCGTGGATGGCAAAACCGTCTGGGTTCTGAAGAACAGCTGGGGGCCAACCTGGGGAGAGAATGGCTACGGAAGCATTAAAGTGGATTTGAGCGATATCTATCTCCTCAGCGCACTGCAAACACCCGTCACAAGCCTGAACCCGCGGCTGGAAATCGACTGCCTGGACATGGATGGCGACGGATACTTCAACTGGGGCATCGTGGAAGGAAAGCCGAGCTCATGCCCTGAGTCGGTCCCCGCCGAGAGAGATTGTGACGATTCGAATCCCTCGCTGGGTCCTTTCGATCCTGATTATAATTGCGTGGAACCGTCAGCGGAAAACCTGATCAGCAACCCTGGATTCGAAAACGGGGCCGCCGATTGGCACCATTACACCAACGGCCAGGGCGGCTTTTCCGCCGTGGCTCCCGGCTACGAGGGGGCGAAGGCCGCCCTGGTGGAAGTCAAAAAGCAGGGTACAAACGTGCAGCTCTACCAGTATGGGATCAGCCTCGAGCCCGATACCAGATACCAGTTGAGCTTCGCCGCCTACTCCAACACGGGGAGGGATCTCAAGGTCTCGCTTCTGAAGCATGTTTCGCCCTACACCAACTACGGTCTTTCAAGCAAAAAGGTTAACCTGGGGACCGGCTGGTCCGTGCACACCATCTCCTTCACAACCAGGAACCTCACCGCGCCCGTAAATGACGCCAGGCTGATGCTCTGGCTTGCGGACACGGCCCTGCCCGGGGATCAGTTCAGGATCGACAGCGTTGTCCTCCAGAGGAACCTCCTCACCAATCCCGGTTTTGAAGCAGGACCAACGGCCTGGAGGTTCTACACCAATGGCCAGGGCAGCTTCAGGGTTGTCTCTCCGGGCCACGGGAGTGCAAACGCAGGGCGCGTTTCGATCACGTCGAAGGGGAACAACACTCAGCTCTACCAGGCGGGGATATCCCTCGAGCCCAATACCGCTTACAGGTTGAGCTTTGCCGCCTACTCCAGCACGGGACGGGATCTGAAAGTCTCGGTTCTAAAGCATGTTTCGCCCTACACGGACTATGGGATTTCACGCCGGAAGGTTGACCTGGGGACCGGCTGGTCTGTGCACACCATCTCTTTCACGACCAGGAATTTCAATGTCCCGGTCAATGACGCCAGGCTGACGTTCTGGTTTGCGGACACGGCCTTGCCTGGGGATCAGTTCTTCATCGACGACGTGGTGCTCACTAGCCGGGGGGCCCGGGCGGATTTGTTCGTCGGCATGTATACAAGTGTGCTCCGGTACAACCAGTTCAACGGGGCCTTTGTTGAGACCTTTGTCGCTCCAGGCAGCGGCGGACTGGACGGGTTAGCGGGGTTATGTTTCGGTCCCGATGGGAATCTTTACGTTTCCAGCTTCTGGAGCAGGGAAATTCTTCGATATGACGGCAAAACGGGAGACCTCATCGACGCGTTCGTACCCGCCGGCAGCGGGGGCTTGGGGGGCCCGGGTGGCGCGGCATTCGGCCCGGACGGCAATCTCTACGTCGCAGATGCTTTTTATGGCACCTACAGTGTGCTTCGCTATGATGGAAAGTCCGGAGATTTCATGGGTGTTTTCGCTACAGGCGGAGGAATGCAGAATCCAAATAGCTTGGCGTTCGGCCCGGATAATAACCTCTTCGTCGGAAATGCGAGGGGCAGCGATGTTCTGCGCTATCACGGCGATACCGGCCTTCCTTACCCCGCCGCGGGAAGAAGTGGAGCCATCTTCGTGCCCGGAACAGGAGGGTTCAATACCTCGCTGGCTTTTGGTCCAAGTGGAGACCTTTGTGTTCTGGGTGACCGTGCACGCGGAGTCCTGCGCTACAATGGACAAACGGGCGATTTCATCGATACGCTCGTTCCCGGCGGGCTCACCGTTGGGAAGGAAGGAATCGTCTTCGGCCCGGACGGCAACATGTACCTCAGCAATTATTGGAGCGGTTCGGTCGAGCGCTATGATGGGAAGACGGGTGCTTTTCTGGATATTTTTGTGTCGCCGGGCAGCGGAGGGTTGAACCGACCTACGCTTTTGATCTTTGGTCCGTCCACCCGACGGTGAAGGCACCGGACCCATCAAATACGCGCGGGGCTCCTGGGATGCAGCTTGCATGGCGGCCAGCATCGGGAAGCGTCATTCAAGTCAACGACAATCATCTCCTTCTCCACGACACGAGAAGAACGACGGTCAGAAACATGATCCGGGCGGGAATCCCCGAACGCGTGGCCATGCAGATCAGCGGCCACCAGGCCCGATGTGTGTTTGACCGCTACAACATTGTCAGCGATGATGCTTTGAGACTCGCCGCAAGGAAGCAGGAAGCCTGCCTCGAAAACCAGGACCGTCACAAAACCGTTACAGTGACCGATTTTCCCCAAAGCAAAAGGGGCTGACCGGATCGGCCAACCCCTTGATATTCCTGGTGCCGGAGGCGAGAATCGAACTCGCATGGGCGCAAGGCCCACTGGATTTTGAGTCCAGCGCGTCTACCTGTTTCACCACTCCGGCGGATGGTCCGG
>JALOOX010000030.1 GCA_025454175.1 Syntrophobacteraceae bacterium
AGCCTATTCTGTCATTTCGACCGAAGGGAGAAATCTCGAGATCCCTCGCATTCGCTCGGGATGACACAGCTGAGATCGAGATCTTGCGTTGTAGGGTTATGCTTTGCATGTGTTGACGTTTTGGGCGCGGAAGAAGCCCTCGATTGCCATCCTCGAAATTTACAGCGCTCCATCCCCCACCAGCAGGCTCCTCGGTAGCTGCACGCATATCTCAAAAAGGGTGCTTGCCCCAGAACCCGAAGACGAGGCTCATCGGAATTGTGGGAAAGGGAGCCTATTTTCCGTCGTGGAAAGAGGGGGAGCGGAATGAATGTCCCTGAGAAATCCTGGTCCTTGGTGTTTGAGCATACCGGGCAAACCTGAAATCCGCGTACGTAATGCGTACGTAAACTCGAAGCAACGGGAAAGGGGCTACGAGTCATCCTCGTAACCCCTTGATTTTGCTGGTGCCGAAGCGGGGACTCGAACCCCGACAGGCGTACGCCCACTAGACCCTGAACCTAGCGCGTCTACCAGTTCCGCCACTTCGGCCACATTGCTTTTCAGTGGGCGAGAACGTATTCTAAAAATCTTTATGTGTCAAGGCTCAATTTCTGATGCTTCGGAGGTTCGCTGGTTCTCTATGGAAGTCATTGTGGGTATCGAAAGCATTCAAAAGCCCCTCATCAACCCCGCGCTCACCATCGGCAACTTCGACGGCGTCCATCGAGGACACCAGGCCCTGTTCCAGAGGGTCAAGGACTGGGCGGCAAGGCTCCAGGGTCAGTCCGTCGTCATGACCTTCAACCCTCACCCCCTCGAGGTCTTCAGGCCCGGTAACGGCCCGGCCTTCATCACCACCCACGAGCGAAAGCTCGAGCTCATCGCCCAGGCGGGAATCGAAGTCACCATCGTGGTTCCCTTCGACAGGACCTTCGCCCAGACTCCGGCCACGGACTTCGTCAAGGAGCTCCTGGTGGACCGGATCGGCATCAGGGCCATCGTGGTGGGCCACGACTACCGTTTCGGGAAGGGGCGGGAAGGGGACATCGATTTCCTCCGGAAGATGGCGGAACGTTACGCCTTCGATGTGGATGCCGTCTCGGGCATCGACGTGGAGGGAACCATCGTCAGCAGCACGCTGATCCGGCAGTGCATCCACGGGGGAGACCTCAGGGAGGCCGGTCGCCTCCTGGGACGTCCCTACGAGATCAAGGGGACGGTCGTCAAGGGTCGCAACCGGGGGGCCAGGCTTCTCGGTTTTCCCACGGCGAACATCGACATGGCGAGCCATGCGGCGCCCAAGCGAGGGGTTTACGCCGTCCAGGTGGAAATCGACGGCCGGCTATACGGGGGAGCCGCCAACCTGGGGTACAATCCCACCTTCGGAGACACGGCCCTGTCTCTCGAGGTCCACATCCTGGATTTCAGCGACGACGTGTATGGGAAGAGCATTACGGTGCGCTTCATCGATCGCCTGAGGGATGAAAGGAAGTTTTCGGGAATCGAGGAATTGACCCAGCAGATTTCACGGGATGTGGAGATCGCCCGGCAGATCCTGCTCACCCGCGCCCCCGGCGGGCCTCCCATCACCGCATCGCCCCCCGCCAATGCTGTTGAAGCAAAGCCCGGCAGCCGTGCAGAGTGAGTGACAAGGAGACAAGGAGACCGGGGGATGGGGAGATTCACCGCGTCCCCGTGTCCCCCCTTCCCCCTGTCCGTGGCTCAATTGAACACCATTGTCGCCCCCCGCGACCGCATCGCCCCAGGCCCTTGCCGCCACAACCTGAATCGTCATGCCGGAGGGGCGATTTCCAGCTCCTCCTGCTTCTCTTCTTCCAGCGCATGGATCATTGGACCGACTCCGGAGGCCACGGGCAGGCTCGGGCTGCTCAGGATTCCCCGCACTTCCCGCTGCATGGCGGCCAGGAGGGGGCCGAGGGTGCTGCTGGACAGGGCGGAAATGGCAATGGCTCCGTGGCGGCGCAGGTGTTGCTCCAGGATGAGCGGTTCCACCAGGTCGGCCTTGTTGAAGACGAGAAGGGTGGGCTTGCGGTCCAGCTCGAGCTGTTCCAGGATGCGCCCAACGGCGGCCATCTGCTCCTCGAAGCGGGGGTTGCCGATGTCGACCAGGTGGAGGAGCAGGTCCGCATCGTCGAGCTCCTCGAGGGTGGCGGCAAACGCCTCCATGAGATCCTTCGGCAGGTCCCGGATGAATCCCACCGTGTCCGTGACGATGACTTCGCGGTCCTCGGGAAAGCGCAGCCGGCGGCTGCTGGGATCCAGGGTGGCGAAGAGCTTGTCCTGGACGAACACCTCACTGTGGGTCAGGGTGTTCAGCAGCGTGGATTTGCCCGCATTGGTGTAGCCCACGATGGAGATGGTCGGAAGCTCCTTGCGAACCCGGCGGGACCTCCGTTGGCCCCGGTTCTTGCGGACCATGTCGAGCTGCCTCTCGAGGTGGGCGATGCGATCCTTGGTCCGCCTTCGGTTGATCTCCAGCGTCGTTTCCCCCGGGCCCCGGGTCCCGATCCCTCCCGTCAGGCGGGACAGGGCGTCATCCTTCACGCCGAGCCGCGGGAGCAGGTACTTGAGCTGGGCCATTTCGACCTGGATCTTTCCCTCGCGGCTCTGGGCCCTCTGGGCGAAGATGTCCAGGATGAGCTGGGTGCGGTCGATGACCCGAAGCTCCGTCGTGTCGGTAATGGCCTTCACCTGCGATGGATTGAGATCCTGGTCGAAGATGAGCAGGTCGACGCCGCACTGCAGGGCCCGCAGCACGATCTCGCTCAGCTTCCCCTTCCCGATCAGCGTCTTGGCATTGACGTCCCTGAGCCTCTGGATGATCACATCCGCCGGCACGATGCCGCTCGCCCGCGCCAGCTCCATCAGCTCGTCCATGGATTGGCGGGCGGTTTCCCTGTCGGCGCTGGTGACGCTCACCAGGATGGCGCGATCCTGCTGCTTTTCGGCCGGGATGGAAAAGCGGGTTCGGTCGAGCTCCTCCTCGAGGGACTGCACGAGGCCCTGGAAGTCCAGCGGGGGATCGTAGCAGGGCATGAGGGGGAGAATGTCCCACCCGGGTCCGGCCTGGGCGTTCGACGGCATCAGGTGAGCCACCTCCAGCTGCGTCGCTCCACCGTGGCGATCCACGCGGACAGCCGCCACGCAGTCGAGCCTCAGGAATACGAGGTCCATGAGGTCATCCTGGGTGAGGGGATCTTCGTTGAGGTGGGTGTGAACCAGGCGCAGCCCTCGAAGTCGAGAGCGTCCCTCGCGGCTTTTGGGAAGGTCGGGGATGTAGAGGGAGCGGGCGCTCCCGACCAGCACCATCTCGACGGTGCCGTCGCGGGCCAGCAGAAGACCCATCTGGCGCCCGGACTCGTGGGAGAGGCGGGCCAGATCCCGGGCCAGCTCCGGGGAGATCACCTGCCTGGATGAGACTTTTCTTCGGTAGAGCGCTTCAACTCGCTGGCGGACACCGCTCTTCAGTCCATGAACACTTCCGTAGACCTTGCTGATGGGCATCCTCCATGTTCGGCTTCACGTTTCAAGTCTCAAGCTTCAACCCGACAATCGAATCGCGCACGCTCAAAGCTTCCTCTCATCGACCAGGCGAACGGCCTTGCCCTCGGTGCGCGGCAGGCTGCTGGGCTCGACGAGCTCAACGCGCGGGGTGACCAGCAGCTCACCCTTGAGCTCGTGAGTGATCTTTTTCTGAATGCGCTGCAGATGGCGCATGTCCTCGATGAAGGTCCGGTCCGTCACCTCGACGCGGACGGTCATCTGGTCCACGTTGTTCTCGCGCTGAAGGACGATGAGATAATTATTTCCCACTTCCGGTATGTTCATTAAAACCTGTTCCACCTGAATGGGAAAGATATTCACGCCCTTGATTATGAACATGTCGTCGGAGCGCCCCTGGATGCGGTCCAGGCGACGGTGCTTCCGGCCGCAGGGGCAGTGGCCGCGGACGATCCGGGTGAGATCCTTGGTGCGGTAGCGAATGAGCGGCATGGCCTCCCGCCTGAGGCTCGTCAGGACCAGCTCCCCGACGGTTCCCTCGCGAACCGGCTCGAGGGTGTCGGGATCGATGAGCTCGACCAGGTAGGAATCCTCCCAGATGTGCAGACCCGTCTGCTCGGGGCACTCGAAGGCCACCCCGGGGCCGTTCATTTCAGAAAGGCCGTAGCTGTTGTAGGTCTTGACTCCGTAGAAATCCTGGATCCTCTGGCGAATCTCCTCCGAGTAGGGCTCGGCGCCCGTGTAGGCGATCCGGAGCTCGAGGTCCCGCTTCGGATCCACCCCCATTTCGGCCATGACATCCATGAGGTGAAGGGCGTAGCTGGGAATGATGTGGATCACCGTGGTGGAGAAGTCCCGCATGAGCTGAACCTGGCGCTTGCTGTTGCCGGCCCCCGCTGGAATGGTGAGGAGCCCGAGCCGCTCGGCGCCGTAGTGGAACCCGAGTCCGCCGGTGAAAAGCCCGTAGCCCATCATATTCTGAAACGTGTCGCCGGGGCGCGCGCCGGTCATGTGCATGCAGCGGGCCATCAGGTCGGCCCAGGACTCGAGGTCCTTCTGGGTGTAGAACATGGCCGTGGCCTGCCCCGTGGTGCCCGAGGACACGTGGAGACGAACCAGGCGCTCCTTGGGCTCGCAGAGGAATCCATAGGGGTAGGCGTCCCGCAGGTCCTGCTTGGTGGTGAAGGGGAACCGCGAGAGGTCCTCGAGACACTCCAGGGCGGAGATATCCAGCCCCATCTCCTTGAACCGCTTCTGGTAAAACCCGCACGAGGAGACCCTCTCGAGAGTCTGCTTCAGGCGATAGAACTGCAGGGCCTGGATCTCCGAATCCGAAAGGGTCTCGACGTATTCATCCCAGTACCTGCCGGTCTTCTTTCTGCTGTCATGAGTGACCACGGAGCTTCCCTCATTTCGTGGCGGATCAAGCCGTCACGAGCCGTAAGCGAGATTCTCGAACCGCGTGTATGACTGGATATAAGCCAACTTGGCCGTTCCCTGCGGACCGTTCCGCTGCTTGCCGATGATGACTTCAGCCACCCCCTTGTCGGCGGATTCCTTCGAGTACATCTCGTCCCGGTAGATGAATGCGATGACATCGGCGTCCTGCTCGATGGCGCCCGACTCGCGAAGGTCGCTCAGCTGGGGCCGTTTGTCATGACGCTCCTCCACCTTTCGGTTGAGCTGAGACAGGGCGATGACCGGGATGTACAGCTCCTTGGCCAGGGCCTTGAGGGCCCGCGATATCTCGGAGATCTCCTGCTCACGCCTCTCGGTGCCTTCGCGTCCCCTCATGAGCTGAAGGTAATCGACGATGACCATGCCGAGCCCCCTCTCGGCCATCATGCGCCGTGCCTTGGCCCTGAGCTCCAGCGCCGAGAGGGCCGGAGTGTCGTCGATGAAGATGGGGGCTTCCAGGAAGGCACTGGCTGCGGCGATCATCTTGCCCCCTTCCTGGGAGCTCAGAAATCCGCTGCGGATCTTCTGTGAGTCCACGCGCGCCTCGGAGCACAGGAGCCGCATGGCCAGCTGCTCCTTGCTCATCTCCAGCGAGAAGAAGCCGATGGGGATCCCGCTGTCGACGGCGGCGTTCCGGGCGATGTTGAGGGCGAGGGCGGTCTTTCCCATGCTGGGGCGGGCCGCGATGATGATCAGATCCGAGGGCTGAAAGCCCGCCGTGAGCTTGTCGAGCTCGGTGAAGTGACTGGGAACCCCCGAGACCCCGTGAACCTCGTGAAAGTTCTCTATGACCTCGACGGTCTTCTTCATCACTTCCTTGATGGGGTAATAGCTGCTGCGGAGGCTGCGCTCGGTGACCGAGAAGATGGTGGATTCGGCGCTGTCCAGGATCTCCTCGACACTCTTTCCGCCCGAGTAACAATACGAGGTGATTTCGTTCGCGGCTTGAATCAGCCGGCGCAGCAGGGCTTTCTCCTTGATGATTCGGGCATAGGCAGCGACATTGGCCGCGGAAGGGACCAGCTCGGCGAGAGATGCCAGGTAAGTGGCGCCGCCCACGGATTCGATCTCGTTGCGCTCGGCGAGCAGCTCCGCCACGGTGATGAGATCTATGGGCTGATTGCCGTCGAAAAGCAGCTGAAACACCCGAAAGACGGTGCGGTGGGCGTCCCGGTAGAACTCATCCCCCTTGAGGATCTCCACAACGGATGGAAAACCCTCTCCGTCGATGAGCAGTCCCCCCAGCAGGGACTGCTCGGCCTCGATCTGCTGAGGGGGTATCCTCTGGAGCTCATCGGAGATGCTGCTCTCCATGGTCCTACTCTTCCTTCTGGACGACCAGCCTGATATTGGCCGCGATCTGGGCATGCACGCGCACGGGCACGGTGAATTCACCGATCTGCTTGATGGGCTGTTCCAGAAGCAGATCCTTGCGCTGTATATCGAAGCCCTTCTCCGCCAGGGCCGCGGCGATGTCCGAGGCGCTCACCGACCCGTACAGCTTGTCCTCCTCGGCGACCTTGCGCCGCATCACGATGCTCACCTGGTTCAGCTTCTCGGCCAGGGACATCATCTCCTTCCGGACCTTCTCGCGCTTCTGGGCCAGAACCCGCTTCCTGTGCTCCAGCTCGCGAACGTTCTTGCCGGTGGCTTCAAGGACAATCCCCTTGGGCAGCAGATAGTTCCTGGCATATCCGGGTGCTACATTGATGACCTGGCCGATCTCGCCGAGGTCCGGGATGTTTTCCGTCAAAATGACTTTCATGGCTGACTCCTGTTGATTCTTATCAATCCTGGGCTTGCGCGGGCCCGGAAGGCTTCGGGGAAATGCGGCGGAAGTCGAGCCACATGTCGAAAAAGCCCATGAGAACCGCACCCAGGGTGGCAAACTGCTGCAAGAGCAGGAATCCGTAAATGAGGACCCGCAAGAACCTCGGGATCTTCCACTTATCCACGTAAAAGGCCACAATGGCCAGCCCCTGAAGAAGGTAGACGGTACTGAGCACGATGAGGAGGTTGAGACAGAAGATCCTCATGGCGCCGTCCGACAGCAGTAAAAGGAATCCGGCCCCGATAACGACCCACACCAGTTTTTCCGGAGCCTTCCACAGAGACCATTCAGGCCAGCCGGGCAGGGCGACGTTGCGAATCCTGCAGTACCTCCTGGCCACCAGAACGTTGAGCCAGGCGATGATCAGTGATGTCGCCATGGAAAACCCCGGCATCAGCCTCACCAGAACGGGGATGAACTGCTGCAGGGACTGGTTGAACAACTCCCGATCCACCGAAGTTCCGGCATACTGGTCGAGGACCGCGGTCAGGGTCTCCTTGAGCTCCTTTTCGACCTGGGACACCAGGGTCCCCTCGGGGCCGCCGTTGGTCATCCAGAAGGCCATGGCGCCCGCCGCGAAAACGATCAGGCCTGAGACCCCGATGGTCTTTTCGGTGGACCAGTTCTGGCGCATGCCGGTCCCGAGAAGCATCCCGAACACGACCATTTCCATCAAGTAGGGGATGCTGGAGGCCAGTCCCAGGACACTGAGCAGGACCGACCCCAGGACAAAAGCCCCCACGGGAATCCAAAGGCCGAGGGGGGCTCCGAAACGAAAAAACGTCAGCAGCGTGGGCAATGGTGTGAAAACCCCCGCCAGGAAGCCCAGAACGGGAACCAGCAGCGCCGACAGGAAAAAAAGGAGCGTGGCCGCAATCCCCAGGGCGATCTCCCTCCTGACGGTGGGGCTTTCGGCGTGCATATGGAATTCGTTGCCCACTGCCATCATGCTTCCTGAAACGTGAAACCCGCCATCTGCTTCACCAAACCCTTGTCCCCCTAAATGGTCTGGACGGTGGTGAAGGGCATGAGAGCGATCTGGCGGGCCCTCTTGATGGCAAGCGTCAATTCACGCTGATGCTTGGCACAGTTCCCCGAGATGCGCCGGGGAACGATCTTCCCACGCTCAGTGACAAAATAGCGCAGCGTCTTGGAATCCTTGTAGTCTATCCTGAGCTCGCTATCCACACAGAATCTGCAAACCTTGCGGCGATGAAAGGTACGTCTCTTTCGGCGAATCACCATATCTCTACTCCCTCACTCAGGCAGTCATGCAACCATGGTCGAATCGAAATCCGGCTTGAAGAATGGCCCGGCTCTAGGCTTCCTCGTTCTCACCCTCCGGACGCTCCTCACCCTCGACTTCCTCTTGCGCTTCGTCCATCTCTCCGGGAACGGCCGCAAGCTTGCCTTCCGCTTCCTCCGTGGGAACGGTCGGGGCGGGAGCGGCTCTTCGGGCGGCTTCCTTTTCGGGATCGAAACGGTCCTCAAGCTTCACCGTTATGAATTTGAGGATGCGCTCATCCAGTCGCATGTTGCGCTCGAGCTCGGCCACAAGCTCGGGGCCCCCGGCGTACTCCATGAGCACATAGTGCCCCCGGGTGCGCTTCTGCACGGGGTAGGCGAGCTTCTTCTTCCCCCACGGGTTGTAGTCGAGAACACTACCCCCGTTGGCGGAGACGATGTTTTTGAGCTTCTCGTCGATGACCGCATTGACCTCGTCGGCCAAGTCGGGATCGACAATAAAAAAGGTCTCGTACTTTCTCATGTGCAATTTCCTCCCTGTGGGTTAGCAGCCCCTCCCGGCAGGCCGGTTGGAGCAAGGAGCCTGACGCTCAAGAATTGAATTTGCTAGCATATCACATGGAAAAGCGTCAAGGAGAATCTTGGAGGCAGGGGCGGCGAGGCGGGCCGGATCCCCGCGAGAAAACTCGCGGCGGGCTGACCGGCCCCATCAGGGAGCGGGTTTGGGAGTCGGCACGAACTCGAACATCAGCTCGTTTGGTCGAGCCCAGCCCAGTTCCTGTCTCACGATCTTTTCGAGGCTTCGGGGATCGTTCTTGAGGGCCTGGATGCGATGGAATGTTTTGCGGTTCTGCTGCTTGAGGGCGCTCACCTTGGCGGACAGCACCTCCACCTGGAGATTCTGCTGTCGATAGCCCGGCAGGCCCCGGTCGGAGAAAAAGATGGCATAATAGAGCACGATGTTCAGGGTGAGGATGATCACGAACAAGGCTTGAAGGATGCTCGTCCCCGGAAGGTCAAACACTGGAAGTCGTAGGCGCATTCCCTGTTTCATGGCGCGAGCCTGGCTGATCATGAGCTTCTCCTTATGCCATGCATGGATGAATGTCTCCATCTCCACTCTTATTCCTGTATACCTGCCTGGGACCGACAATGGAAATGCTCTTTTCCGTGCATTGCAGGGGCGGAGAATTTTCCACGCCGGCGACAGGCTCCTCTATCATGACAATCAGGCCCCGGCCATGGCTCTCTCGGGAATCCGCACCGACGGAAAGAGGCGCGGGTCCGTGTGAGGCAGAAACAGGGCGCCCCTGAACTCATTCATGAGCTCCATGTTCACGTTCAGCTCGATGTACGTGATGATGCCGCACACCCGCTCCAACTCCTCCATAAGCGACCGGTCGAGAAGGACCATGACGGCTCCGCGCCCCGCCGTGTTCCCGAGACCCTCGAAGGTCTCGAGGGGGAGGTCCGGAATCATGCCGATCCGGATCGCCATGGCCGGATCGATGTAATTGCCGAAGGTCCCGGCGACATAAAACCTCCTGAGATCACCGAAGCTCAATCCCACTTTGCGGATGATCACCGAAAGAATGGTGAACATGGCGGCCTTGGACTTGAGAAATATGCCGACATCTATGTCCGATATGGCGATGTCCCGACCGTCGGCGCTGTCCCGGGCCGGAACCACCACGTAGGACATCCCGTCGGCCGACGAGCATATCCGAGGAGAATCCAGGCGCCGGTTGATGCGCCCCTGTATGGTCAATATGCCCGCGCCGAACATCTCGGCGATGAGGTCAATGAGCCCCGATCCACAGATGCCTGCCGGGGCGGCTTCCCCGAGCACATGATAAGAGACGTCCAGGGTTTGAGGATCGATTCGCACGCGGTCGATGGCTCCCGGAGCCGCCATCATGCCCCGCTCGACCACCCCCCCCTCGAGGGCCGGCCCCGCGGCACCGGCACAGGCGATGAGCCAGTCACGATTGCCCACGACCACTTCGGCGTTGGTGCCCACATCGACCAGCATGCTGACTTCGTCGGAACGGTGAAAGCCGGCGGCCAGAATGCCGGCGGTCAGGTCGCCGCCGAAGTACGAGCCCACATTGGGGAAGACAAAGACGAGGGCACGGGGATGAATCCGAAGACCCAGGTCCGCCGCTCGGAAGAGGGGGAAGCGGTTGGCGGCGGGGATGTAGGGCTCCTTGCAGATGTTGCACGGATCCAGGGCCAGCAGAAAGTGGCTCATGGTCGTATTGCCGGCCACCGTGACGGCATAAACCCGGTCCGGGCTCAAACCCCGGCGCTCCGTCATGGAGCCCATGGCTTGGTTGAATGTCTCGACAAGCAGCCGCTGCAGCTCGATGCGATTGCCCTCCTGGCGGGCGAAGAGGATGCGGGTGAGGATGTCCTCGCCGTGGGGGATCTGAGGATTGTCGGCGGAAGTCTCGTCGAGGAGCTCTCCCGTCCCGAGGTTCATCAGGTAAAACGCCAGTCTGGATGTTCCGAGATCGACTCCGAATCCAAGTGGGGGATCGGGAGAAAAGCCGGGAATAACATCGATGAGCTCCCAATGGCAGGGTGTGTATCCCAGAACCGCGGTCAACGAAAAAGACCCCTCGCGAATCCGTCCGAGGATCAGGCTGAGGCTCGACGGCTGAACCTGAACGGGCGCGTATCCCATTTCCCTGAGCTTCCGCAGCAGCCGATCCAGATCACCGGTATTGTCGTTGAGGTGAGGAGCCTGAAGCTCGAGATGGATGGATTCAACCAATGGAAGATTTTGGGTCCATCCTGGAATTCTCAAGGACATTGCTCAGCCTGCTCATGGAAAAGATTAAAAGGCGACGAACCGGGTTCTTCTACCACTGCCGGGGATGCGGAGATTGCCGCACCCGATATTCTTCAATTCTTGAAGTCTACATTTACATGATTTCATGGCAGAAGCTCAACAGGAATTCCACATGCAAACACTGTAAAAACAGCGCGCAGGATTGATCCCATTGCAGGAATCCTCCGCGAACCGGTAAAGAAGTCCTGGCTTGAAAAGCAAATAGAGCCGCATGAGCTTGCTGTAAATCAATCCTGTGATGTCAATCGTCTCGGCGCCTCATGAATCATTCCGGCTGTCTTTCTTGAAGGACGAGTCGACGAAGACGCCGGGGCACGGGGCACAAACCTGTTGACTTAACGGTTTCCGCCTAGCCTTCGGGCGGGCTTGAAGCTCGCCCCTATCGCGGCATGGCATCCATTTATTGTAGGGGTGGACTTCATGCCCGCCCGTATCGCACGGCCTAAGTCAACGGCTTCGGGTACGAGGCACGGGGCAGGGGGGGGCGATCCGCATGCCTTTCGGAGGCAGCTCGGCAGGTGGTTCCGGAGCCGGACTGATGCCGGCTTGACATGTTTTTGACTTTCCCGTAAGTTGCTCGTGATGAAACCCGCAGGGTCCATGAGCCTCTGAAAACAGGGCCGACCGTACCTGAGGAAGCTGTACCCTTGAAAATGTGTTAATCTTTGCTGCGGAGAAGACTGAAGTAAGAGCGGTTTTGATCTCTCGTGCGTCATGCTGTTGAGTTCCGTGGGTGAGCTGCCTGTTATTGCTGAATGTTGAGCGCATCACATCAAGCCGGCATCGTATGCTCGAAGCACTATCACCTGGCTTTTGACCATCCTCATCGAATCGAATGGAGCGGGGTAGGGGCATGGAACAAGATATTCAAGTGAAGGAGCTCGTGGAGGTGATCGCCAAGGCACTGGCAGAGTTTCCGGATGAGATACAGGTGAAGGAGATTGTGGGGCATCAGATTTCCGTCATCGAGCTGAGGGCGGCGAAGGCGGACCTCGGAAAGATCATCGGAAAGGAAGGGCGAAATGCCCATGCTCTCCGGACCATCCTCAACGCAGCGGCCACGAAGCTGCGCAAGCGGGCCGTGCTCGAGATCCTGGAATAGGCCCGTCACATTGTTGTTTTACGCATGGATTCGAACGTGGAACCTGGAAGACCGGACGAAAGCGCACCCGGGGACGAGACTCCGTCCTGCTTCGGGGACCCGGCGACGGTCTGTCCGAAGGATGAGAGCGGTTTTTTCCAGCCCCGGAAGGAATGCCTCGATTGCAGCGTGGTGAAGGAATGTCTGCAGAAGGCCCTGCGAATCGCCGGAGTGTTGCCGACCCCCATCCTGGAGACTCCCGCGGCCGTGAGATTCAAAGGTTTCCTCAAACGTTGGTCCGCGCAGAAGCTGTCCCAGGGTCAAACGCCGCCGGGCGCCTCGGACGGCTGAGGTGGGGCTGCGGGAACGCGAAGTTTCAAGTACAAGGTTTCAGGCTCTAAGTTGAAAACCGGCGCCTCGTGAGCCTTTTCGTTGTTTCGGGTGGACCAGGGGGAATGAGGGGCTGCTCTGGGAAGTTTCTGGTTACTCGCTGCAATCCCTCTTCATTTTATTGGGTGGCGGTTGGCGGCATGCGGCGCTGGGACGGTTGAAGCCAGGTGCGCCGTGGACTGCCTGGGGGCTCCCGATCCTTGCCGGAAGGACGCGGCGTCATCGTTCATCAGGGGGCCCTGGGGGATTTCCTGCTGGCGCTGCCGGTCATCGAAGGCATTGTCCGGGCCTCTCCTCCGATTTTGAAGCTCGATTTCTGGTCACGCCCGTCATATCTCTCACTCCTCCATGGAAAACCTTATGTGGGCTCGATCCATGACGCGGGGGGCCGCGAGTGGATCCCATTCTTCCAGGACGACCGCGCCGACGCGGTCCCTCTGCCCCAAGGGCTTGAGGAAGCTCGGTGGGTATTGATCTTCGGTCAGGCATCCAGCGCCCGTGCGGCGGAGCGCTTGAGAGGCCGGATGCGTGCCCCCGCCTACTGGCTCAAGTCCTTCCCCGATGAACCCGAAAACCGGCACACCACGGATTTCATAGCAGACCAGGCGAGGGCCCTCGGGCTTCCCCTTGTCATGGAGCCCCTGCGCCTGGCTTCGGACCCCCTTCAGGTGATGGCCGTTCGCGAACGACTTCTCACCTCGGAGCGGTCGGCGCGGCGGCAGCTGGTGGTGGTGCATCCTGGAAGCGGGGGGCTTCGGAAGATCTGGCCCCTCTCCCGCTGGAGAATGCTCCTGCAGTGGCTGTGCGAGCGGCGGGAGGTGCGGATTGTGCTGGTTCTGGGCCCGGCTGACGAGAAGATTCGGCCCTTCATCGGGGAAGTCGTGGCTTGCCGTGGCATTCCCATGGTCGAAGACCTGGAGCTCCCCGCCTTTGCGGCTCTCCTGAGGGAAGCGGACGTCTATATTGGAAACGACTCGGGCGCGACCCATCTCGCCGCATCCATGGGGACCCCCGCCGTAGCCGTCTTTGGGCCCACGAACCCGGCCGTTTGGGGGCCGAGAGGGGACCACGTCACCGTCTTCAAGGATAGCTGGAATATTGATGAGGTCCTGGAGCCGCGCATTTCGGAAGCCGGCTCCCGTTCGGCCTCGGCGCTTGCTTCCATCGTCGCGGCGAAGCTGACGGAGGGCCGAGGACCGCGGTGATTCGCGCGTCAGTCACCGTCGGGTCGGACCTCGGATCCGAAAAGGATCCGCTGCAGGTGGGCGTCCCCATAAATCTCGTCCCCCGCCCCCGAAAGGGTGATGCTCCCGTCCTCGATGAGGAAGGCCAGGTCCGCCACGTTGAGAATCCTTCTCACGTGCTGCCCGGCAATGAACAGAGTGACCCCGGACTGCCTGATGGTGCGGAAGGCCTCACAGAATCTCCGGACTATGATGGGGCTCAACCCCAGAAAGGGGTCGTCCAGCAGGAGCAGCCGCGCCCCTGCCATCAAACCCCGCCCCAGGGTGATCATCCGCTTCTGGCCTCCGCTCAAAGTGGAGGCTCTCTGGGAAAGCCGCTCCCTGAGCTCCGGGAAAAGCTCGTAGACCAGGTCAAGCCTTTGGGCAATGAGGGGGCGATTCAGGTAAGCTCCAATTTCGAGGTTTTCGAGAACGTTCATGTCGGGGAATACACTCATTCCCTCGGGAACGTAGACGATGCCCCGCCGCACCAGCTCCCAGACGGGCAGACCTTGAACGGGCTCTCCATCAAACAGGACCTCCCCTTCCTTCGGTCGATTCAAGCCGGCAATGGTCTTGAGGAGCGTGCTTTTACCGGCTCCGTTGGGTCCCACGACGGCGGCGATCTGGTTTGTCCGGAGCGCAAGGGAAACCTGCTGCAGAACGGGAGTATCACCGTAGCCGACCGTGAGATGACGCACTTCCAGCAAAGGCTCCAAGGGCCGTTCAACCTCCATCCGTCAACCCCACTCCATATTCGGGCAAACGCTCACCGAGGTACGATGCGATCACCGAGGGAGCGCTCAGCACTTCCGACGGTTTTCCTTCAACAATGAGCTTTCCGCTGTCCAGTGCAATCAGGCGATCCGACACCCTGGCCGTGAGGTTCAGGAAATGATCGATGATGAGCAGGGTCAAACCCCGCTCCCTCAAGGCCCGGACCAGTTCAACAGCGTGCCGGATGGCGCTGGGACTGAGGCCGGCGGCGATTTCGTCGAGAAGGAGCAGGCGCGGGCGTGTTGCGAGGGCTCTGGCCACCTCGAGCCGGCGCTGCTCGGAAAGGGTGAGCTCCCGGGCGCGGGTATCACTCTTTGGCTTCAGGCCGACGAGCTCGAGGAGGTCGTGCGCGCCGGGCTCGCCGGAGTCGGCGGCCCCATGCCCTTTCTTCCCGAACAAGATTCCCATCCGCACATTCTCCAGCGCCGTCATTTCAGGAAATGGCCTTGGAATCTGAAAAGTCCGGGATATTCCGGCCCGACAGATCTCGTGGGGCTGCCGCCTCGTCAGGTCCCGGCCTTCGAGGATCACCCTCCCCGTCGACGGGCGCACATGTCCGCAGATCACGTTGAAGATCGTGGTCTTGCCGGCTCCGTTGGGCCCGATGATGCTGACGATGGACTGCTTTTCAACGGCCAGGGAAATGGACTTCAGGATCGGCCGCGAGCCGAGAACGACCTCCACATTCTCCAGGGCCAGGACTACCTCATTCGCTGCTGCAGCCATGCGCCAACCCCGGACGGAAAGAGAACGAATGTCAGGATGATCGCCAACCCATAGAGCGCGGCATGACCCGACGGGAACCAGGAGTGGAAGAACAGCTGATCGGCGGGATAAAGCGCCAGCGAGCCCAGAATCGGGCCGTAGAACTGATGGCGCCCGCCGAAAATGGTCAGGACCAGCGGCAGGGCCGAAAGGTGCAGACTGAAGACCAGGGACGGCTCGATGAGCCCCATGAGGTGGCCGTAGATGGCTCCACAAAAGGCCGTGAGGAGCGCGCTGACCATGACCGCGCCGAGCCGGATTCGATCCACCGGGACACCGATGGTGCCCGCAGCCATTTCGTCCTCGCGAACGGCCCGCAGGGCCCATCCCCAGCGGGAGTGGATGGACTTGTAGTGAATCAGCCCGTAGACGCCCATGAGGATAAGCAGAAAATAGTACTGGCTTTTCAGGCTTGCACCAAGGGCAAGGACCACATCACCCACTCGCAGGTCCGGCAGGGCGGGTATGCCTGCCAGGCCGAGGGAGCCGAAAGTGAGTCCTTCCCAGTTGTCCACGATGACGCGCGGAATTTCTACCGAGGCCAGAGTCGCCAGTGCGTATGGAGCCCCTCGCAGGGGCTTGAAGGCAATGTGCCATGCGATTCCATAGGCCATTCCGGAAGCCCCGCCAAGCGCCGCGCAGAGCAGCGGGGATAGTTGCGTGTAATGGCTCACCAGGGCGGAAGTGTAAGCTCCAAGGCCGAAGAAGGCCGTGTGCCCGATGGAGATCGATCCCGTCATGGCGAGGATGTTCCAGGCCAGTGCTAGGGACGCATAAAGAAAGGAGAGTCCCAGAACCCGATAATACAGATCTCCATCCTGGAAGAAGCATGGGCCGAAAAACAGCATAGCCCCCGCGCCCAGGAGGAGCAGGGATGATGGAGAGAGATGCTTCATGCGTCCGCCCCCGCCTCGGCGCGGCCGGCCCATAAGCCTTCGGGCTTCAGGAGCAGGAGGGCAATGAGGACCACCGCGCTCACCAGCTCGCGCCAGCTCCCTCCCAGAAAGAAGATGGTGGAGGACTCCATGGCTCCCAGCAGCCACCCCCCGAGGAGGAGTCCCCGGGTGCGTCCCACACCCGCGAATATGGACACGATGATGGCGAGAAGTGTAGGCTCGGACCCGCCGAATGGATGCAAATAGGCCATCTGAGCGTAAAGGGGCCCGGCCAGGCCGATCAGCGCTCCGCCCAATCCAAAGGCGACGAGACTCATGCGGTCCACGTGGATTCCGGCGAGCCTGGCCGCCTCCCGGTCCTGGATGGTGGCGCGCAGGGCCTTGCCCAGGAATGTTTTCCTCATGAGTAGATGGATCGCCAGGGTTGCGAGGAGCGAGGTCAGAACAATGGAGATCTGGGTGTCCGAGACGTAAGCATCGAGCGATTTGAGATGAAAAAGTCTTCCGTGGCTGATCAGCCGGTAATCGGCGGTGAAGAGATACAGCATGCTGTTCTGAAGCACCAGGGCCAGGCCGAAGGTGACCACCAGGGTGTTGAGCTCGAGGGGCTCGCGTATGCGCCGCAGAAGCCCATGCAGCAGGAGGGAGGCGATCACGAGGGATGCAATGCTGAATGGGACGGTCCAGATCACCGGCATGCCAAACCCCCCGTGGAGGAGGTAGGCGATGTAGCCGCCCAGCAGGATCAGCTCTCCGTGAGCCAGGTTGAAGGCCCGGGTGACGCCAAAGATGAGCGCGAAGCCGAGGGCAATCAGGGCGTAAAAAGAGCCGAGAGCGAGCGAATTCACCAAAAGCTGCATCCACATGGAACTGACCGCGAGGATTTCACTGGTCCCGCAGGCTCATGGCCCCGGCCACTGGACGGACCCAACGGCTCGGTCTCCCGGGTACACAGCCACCAGCCTTCCCCCCTGGACCTGAACCACCACCTGCCGATAATGTCTGGGATCTCCCTTTTCGTCGAAGACCAGGCGCTCCATGGGCGTCGGCAAATCCAGTTCCCGGAGCCGCCGGCTCACGTCCTCCCCCTTGAGATTTCCCCCGGCCGTCAGGTCCTGCTCGACTGCGGCGAGCAAGGCTCTCGCCGAGGTATATCCGTGCATGGTGGTCGTATTGGCCGGCTTGCCGAATCGCCGCTGGAACCCCTGGGCGAAGTACCGTGAAGCCTCCTCCGTCCCGGGAAGCGTGATCCCGTTGTGCCAGGCGCACATGCCGAAAAGAAGCTCGGCGGCCGCACCCATCTCCTGGATGAAGCTCGGGTAAGCCACGCCCCAGGGCCCCACGTATGCTTTCAAGGCGATGTTCTGTTCCCTGATCTGGCGCGCGAGGATCAGGTGGTCGGGGAAGAAGCCGCCGCAGACCAGAGCCTCCACCCGGGCTGCGCGCACCTTGAGGAGGAACGCCGAAAAATCGGGCTGGCCCGGCCTGAATTTCTCGAAAATCTTGACATGAATGCCTGCCTGCGTCAGCCGGGCTTCCACTTCCTGCCCGAATTCCGTGGACCCGGGCGTGGCTGTGTAAAGGATAGCCACGGAGGCCGGCCGGACCACCTGCTGGATGAACCCGCAGAGAGGCTCGACGATGCCGTCCAGGTGCGCCACCCGGAAAAAGAACGGGTTGTCCCGACCAAGGGTCAAAGATCGCTGGAGACTGGCGGAGGCCACGTAAGGCACACGGTACCTGGCCGCCAGCTCGCTCACGGGGCCGACCAGCGAATCAACGTATCCACCCACCAGACCGCTCACCCGGCTCCGGTAGAGCAAATCCTCGGCCTGGTTGATGGCGACCTCGGGAAGGCTCTGGTCGTCACGGCTGATGAGCTCAATCCTTCTTCCCAGGATGCCGCCCTTCGCGTTCATCTCCTCCACGGCGAAGAGAATCCCCTCATGGATCTCTATCCCGTGCCTGGCCAGTTTTCCGGTGAGCGGGTTGATTTCGCCAATGCGAATTGCGGCGCATTGGCCCTCTCCCGCCGGGAGATGGGAGACCAGGCACAGCAACAGCGCCAGGAAAGTCGGCCAAGGGCCGGAAGCCCCGCCCCGCCCCGCATGAATTCGGCGGAAAGGCTCAAGAATCATTTTGGAACGGTCAGCGTGTAACCCACATGGCCGAAGGCGAAGCCATTTCCGAATTCCGCCGCCAGCCGGGCGATGGGGCCCTGCCCGGTGCAGTGGCTCGTGGCGAGGGTCTCCAGCTGGTACTGCTTCAGCACCGGGATGGTCTGGTCCAGCTGGGACTGCGGCGAGAACCCCAGGTGGGTGCCCCCGAGTATGGCGCGGAGCCTGTCGACGCCCGTCCCGGCGATGAAATGATCCAGGATATTGATGAGCCCGGCATGAGCGCACCCGAGAATCACCACCAGTCCGCTCGAAGTCTTCAGCACCAGGGAGTAGTCATCCAGAAAGGGGTCGGGGACCCATTGGCCGTTCTGGCGCACCACGAACTTGGGGTCTCCCAGCTCGAAGGGAGTCTTTCTCGGCACCACTCCGCTCACAAAAACGTTTTCCATGATTTCCGTGAGCCCGGTCTGCCATTTGAACCGCGCGCCGCGCGTCGTCAAATAAGCCTCACGCCAGGGAATGCCTATGGAGACCGGCTTCTCCTCGGGGCCGACCGGCATCCAGCGGAAACGCTCTCCCAGGACATCCGGATGAGCAACGATGTCGCAGGGACCGTGGACTCCGAGGAATGCCAGCATCCCCCCGGTGTGGTCGAAATGTCCGTGGCTCAGCACCACCTGAGACACCGACTTGAGATCTTTTTGCAGCCGCAGGGCGTTCTGCACCAGGCTGAATCCCTGCCCGGTGTCGAAGAGGATGTTGCCGCCGGGCGTTTCCACAAAAGCCGCAAAACCATGCTCTCCCAGCAGTCCCGGGGTTGGCACGGTGTTCTCACACAAAACCGTGATTTTGAACTCCATGTCCGCCTCCCAAATGCATACCCCCGCGCTGGGCGGGGGTATGGTCTAACCAGAATGGTCCAGCCGAAGCGCTCCTAACGCAGCTTGCGGCGCAGCAGCTTGCCGGTGGGCGTACGCGGCAGCTCGCTCACATACTCGAAAACCCGCGGCAGCTTGTAAATAGCGATGTGCTCCTTCAAGAACTCCTTCAGCTCATCACTCAGCTTGTCGCCGCCCTCGAAGCCAGGCTTGCAGACGATGACGGCCTTGGTGATCTGTCCCTTGTCGGGGTCGGGCACGCCCACGACGCCGACATCGGCGATGGCCGGATGCTTGGCGATGGCTTCCTCCACTTCCGCAGGTCCGATGCGGTACCCGGAGCTCTTGATCATGTCGTCTTCGCGGGAAACGAAGAAGATGTTGCCGTCCTCATTCATGAAGACCGCGTCACCCATCTGATTCCAGCCGTTGACGACGCCCTTCTTCTGGGACTTGAGCAGCTTCTCGTTGTCCTCGTAAGGCTTCCAGTAAAGGCTGCCCGAGGCTCCCTTGAGCAGCATGCTGCCGATGTCGCCGGGTTTGCAGTCCTTGCCCTCGGCATCCACCACCCTGACGAGCACGCCGGGCAGGGCCTTGCCGATGGAATTGGGAACGGGCTCCGGGTTCATGGTGTTGGAGGTCACCAGGTGGAGCATTTCGGTGCCGCCCAGACCTTCCCAGATCGGTTTGCCGGTGAGCGCTGTCCAGGCATCGAGGGTCTCGGAGCCCAGGGCATCGCCGCCCGACGTGTACATCCGAATGGAGCTGACGTCGTACTTCTTGAAATCCGGGAACTTCATGAGACCGCGGTATGCCGTGGGAAGACCCGTCATGACCGTGATCTTATGCTTGGAGATGAGCTCCATCATGTCCTGAGGAGTGAACTTGGGAATCAGGGAGATGGCGGCCCCTCCTTCGAAGGGCAGCAGGGTGAAGGTGCCGAAGCCGGCGGCGAAGGAAACGGGAGCGGCGCCGCCCAGGGTGTCGCCGGGGGCCAGCTTGTACACGTACTTGTTGACGATCTGCGCTTCAATGATGACCGGGCGGACAAAGTGGATGCAGCCCTTGGGCATGCCGGTCGTGCCCGAGGTGTAGAGGATGATTCCGACGTCGTCGGCCTTGAGCATGGTGGGATCCAGGTTCGGCGAGCCCTTCTCCAGCATCTCCTCGAAAACCTGGTCTCCCCCGGCCTTGACTTCATCGGGCTTCCCCCCGATGACAATCACCTTGGTCCCGTGCTTGAAATCGGGCTTGGCTTTCGCCACGGCGTCCATGAGGGGAGCGTTGACAATGAAATACCTCATCTCGGCGTTGTTGGCCACGAAGGCCACTTCCTCTCCGGACCACAGGGGCGACGTGGGGACGGGGATGGCTCCGATCTTTTCGATGGCGAAAACGGCTACGATCGCCTGGGGGGAGTTGACGAGCCGGATTCCGACTCGATCCTGAGCTTCGACACCCGACTCCTTGAGAGCATTGCCGAACTTGTTGACCATCTGCTGAAGCTGGGCGTAGGAAATGGTCTTGTCCATGAACTTGATGGCGGGGTTGTCGCCCCTGCCTTCGCGAACGTGCCGGTCGATCAGGAATTCGGCGATGTTGAGCTCGGCGGGAATATTGGCAAACTCCTCGGGAACGATGTACTCAGGCCACGTGTCTCTGGGTGGAATGAAATTCTCCGGTATCTTACCCATCCTCAATCCCTCCTATGTGCTCTAAGAAAACCAAATGGTGAACGCTGCAAAGACAATGTGGTCGTGCGACCATAAAGCAAGGGACCTTCAGCACCTCGTGACTTTGTTCAGTCCACCTCCTTTCCCACCTCGTGAGCCGCCGGATGGAGCGCGGCAGCTGAAAATCCGGCAAGGTCCTTCAAGGAAAGACGGTCGCACCGCTGGATGATATCGCGCTAAAGATCGAAAGAGACGCCACGTGAAAAAGAGTTCAGGGTCGGACGGCGCCGCATGGGAAGAGGATGTCCGAGAAAGGGCTGTGCGCTTGGAGGAATCCGCTCGATGTGCGCCGGAGCTTGTGCCCCGGACTCCGCTTCTCTGCTCAGCTTCACCTGGGAGGCCAGCAACGGCTAGGGGCTTGAAGCCACAACTTCAAACCCGTGCTTCTTGAGCTCGTCCACAATGGGTTTCAGATCGCATTTCTTTAGTCTCAGCGAATAGACTCGGTCTGGACCTTCTACCGCCGACAGATGACAAATGCTGATCACCTCTCCCTGACCCTTCTGGACCAGGCGGGTGATCTCGTCCAATGGACTGGCGGACGAGGAAACCTTCACATCCACCCGGGAAGAGCTGTCCAGCATGCCCAGCACCGTGATGAATGCCGACAGGATGTCCACCACCGTGATGACGCCCACCAGCTTGCCGTTTTCGACAACGGGGAGCCCACCGATCTTTTTCGAAAGGATGAGACGGGCAGCCTCCTCCAGGGGCATGTCCGGCACGGCCTTGTACGGCTTTCTGACCATGACGTCCTCGAGGGAGAGCTCCTCCAGCATCGAGGCGATGAGCACGCCCCGCAAGTCGGCGTCCGTCACCCAGCCCACAAGCTGCTGCTCCGCATCCACCACCGGCAGGTGGCGTATGGACCCCTGCTTCATGATGCTCAGCGCTTCCTGGATGGAAGCTTCCTTGTGGACGGTCACAACGCTGGTCGTCATCCAATGGCGGACTATCACCGAAGCTCCCCTGCGCAGCTGATATGAAATGCCGACGATTCTGGCTCGAAGCTCGACTCATGGAGCCCCCGAAGTTCCCCACAACTCCTTTGGCAACCTATGCGAGAATGAAAAGGATTGCAAGGGAAAAGTTCCACAAACCCGCACCCCGTTTGGAATTGAACCCCGAACTTCGCACACGGCGGCCCCGTCTCCCCATCTCCCCCTCTCCCCGCCTCCCGGTCTTCCCGCCCCCCAGTCCGGTTACTCCCTCGCGCCCATGGGCGTCAATTGACTTTGGACCTCCTTCTGCTATACTCGCCCCAACCATTTCGATGTGTCAGATCATGAACCCGAAAAGACCTGTCTCTGTCAGCCTAACGGAGAGGATGCTTTGCGACAGCCTAAATTCATATTCATCACGGGCGGGGTGCTTTCGTCCCTCGGGAAAGGGCTGGCGGCCGCCTCCATCGGCGCCCTCATGGAAAGCCGTGGACTGCGCGTTTCCATGCAGAAGCTGGATCCCTACATCAACGTCGATCCCGGGACCATGAACCCCTTCCAGCACGGGGAGGTCTACGTCACCGATGACGGTGCCGAGACGGATCTCGACCTGGGTCACTACGAGCGGTTCACCCACGCGAGGATGTCCAAGAACAACAACTACACGTCGGGCGGCATCTACTACTCGGTGATCACCAAGGAGCGCCGCGGGGACTATCTCGGGGGAACCGTTCAGGTCATTCCTCACGTCACCGATGAGATCAAGGCGTGCATCCGGGGTGCCGTGGACAGTGTGGACATCCTCATCGTGGAGATCGGCGGGACCGTCGGCGACATCGAGAGCCTTCCCTTCCTGGAGGCCATCCGCCAGTTCCGAAACGACGTGGGCCGGGAGAACGCCATTTACATCCACGTGACTCTTGTGCCCTATCTGAAGGTTTCAGGCGAGGTGAAAACCAAGCCGACCCAGCACAGCGTCAAGGAGCTCCTGGGAATCGGCATTCAACCGGACATTCTCCTCTGCCGGACCGAGAAGATCCTCCCTCCCGAGATTAAGGTCAAGATCGCGCATTTCTGCAACGTGGAGCCGGACGCCGTCATCACCGCCAAGGATGTGGACTGCATCTACGAGGTTCCGCTGCTGTTTCACCAGGAGGGGCTGGACGAGAAGATCGTGCGGCTCCTGAACATCTGGACGCGGGCCCCGGTCCTGGACCAGTGGCAGGAGCTGGTGAGCCGCTTCAAGGAGCCCGCCCACGAGGTGCGCATCGCCATCGTGGGGAAATACATCGATCTCACGGAATCCTACAAGAGCCTGAACGAAGCGCTGGTTCACGGCGGTATTGCCCACGGAGCCAGGGTTTTACTGGATTTTGTCGATTCCGAGAATGTCGAAAAGGAGGGAGGCGAGGCCCTCATCGAGGGGGCCGACGGCATCCTGGTGCCGGGCGGCTTCGGTCAGCGCGGGATCGAGGGGAAGGTCAAGGCGATTCAATACGCCCGGGAAAACAGGATCCCGTTTCTGGGCATCTGCCTCGGGATGCAGCTGGCCACGGTGGAATTCTCACGACACATCGCCGGTCTCGAGAAGGCCCACAGCATGGAGTTCGACAAGCACACGGCCCACCCCGTCATTTTTCTCATGCGGGAGTGGTTCGACTACAAGAACAACCGGGTCGTTCGCCGCGATGAAACCTCGGATTTCGGGGGAACCATGCGTCTCGGGGCCTATCCATGTCACCTCGAGCCCGAAAGCCTGGCCGCTCGAGCCTACGGCCGCGCGGAGATATCGGAGCGGCATCGGCATCGTTACGAGTTCAACAATGAATACCGGGACCTGCTGGCCGAGAAGGGGCTGCGATTCACGGGGCTTTCGCCCGACCGACACCTGGTCGAGATCGTGGAGCTGCCCGATCACCCATGGTTCCTGGGCTGCCAGTTTCACCCGGAGTTCCAATCCCGTCCCATGGAGCCCCATCCGCTGTTCAAGGCATTCGTGGGGGCGGCTCTCGAGGAGGTCCGGCGCCGGAGCCCGGAGACCTCCAAGGAGTGCGAATGCTGAGGAGGGAGAGCAGGCCGTCGGCGGCTTTCGAGGTCCTGGGGCAGCGGATATCGAGGGACGGTTTTTTCGTGATCGGTGGTCCCTGTGTCATAGAGAGTGAGAAGTCTTCTCTCGACGCGGCCCGATTCATGTCGGAAGCGTGCCGCGAGCTCGGCATCCCCTACGTTTTCAAGAGCTCGTACGACAAGGCCAACCGCACATCCATCGCATCCTACCGGGGGCCGGGCATCGGGCCTGGGCTCGAGATACTCGCCAGGGTGCGGCAGGAAGTCGGAGTGCCCGTTCTGACGGATGTGCACGGCGCAGCCGAAGCCGCTCGGGCCGGCGAGGTCGTTGACATTCTCCAGATTCCGGCGTTCCTGGCGCGCCAGACGGATCTGCTGCTGGCGGCCGGCCGAACCGGCAAGCCGGTCAACATCAAGAAGAGCCAGTTCCTGGCTCCGTGGGATATGGCTCAAGTGATCTCCAAGGTCCGGGAGACGGGCAACGGCAGGCTCCTTCTGACCGAACGGGGAACCTCCTTCGGCTACAATAACCTCGTGGTCGACATGCGCTCCATCCCCATCATGGCCGAATGGGGCCATCCGGTGGTCTTCGACGCCACCCACAGCGTACAGCTTCCAGGAGGTCAGGGGTTCGCCTCGGGCGGACAGCGGCAGTTCGTTGCGCCCCTGGCCTGCGCGGCGGTGGCGGCGGGGGCCCACGGAGTTTTCATCGAGGTCCACGAGGATCCCGATCGGGCCCTCTGTGACGGACCCAACTCCCTGGCCCTCGGCGATGTCCCTCCATTGCTGAGGATGCTGGCCGGGATTTACCGCCAGGTTCGATGCACGTTTGACGGGAGCTTGCCATGAAAAAGGAAATCTGGTCATCTGAGACTGATCGAGAGGGGCCGGGCGAATCGGAGCTGGATGAAGCCCTTCGGTCTCGAATCCTTCCCCTCCGCATGATGATCCTTGATGTGGACGGGGTGCTGACCGACGGTCGCATCGTCTATCACGACGACGGGTCGGAGCTCAAGGTCTTCGATGTGCAGGACGGTCACGGCATCAAGCTGCTCCAGCGCGCGGGCATCGAGGTGGCGCTCATCACGGGCCGGTCCTGCCGGGCCGTGGATCAGAGGGCGGCGGGGCTCGGCATCCGGCGGGTGTTCCAGGGCAGCATCGTGAAGCTGGAGGCCTACGAGAAGATCCGGGCGGAGACGGGCCTGGGAGATCACGAGATGGGGTTCATGGGTGACGATCTCATCGACATCCCGGTCATGCGGCGGGTCGGATTTGCGGTCTCGGTTCCCAACGCTTCACCCCATGTGTGGCCTTACGCCCATTATCTGACCAGGCTGGGCGGTGGTCGCGGAGCGTGTCGGGAGGTGTGCGAGATGATCCTTCAGGTTCAGGGACTGTGGCATCAGGTGACGGATCGCTATTTTCGGGATCCGTGACCATGGGCTTTCCTCGGCTTTGTCCTTTCCGGTCACCGCTGATTCCCCGCCATTAGTTTTTTGACGATATTAACCCTTTACAGGCATACCTGTTGCATGTTAAACTGGCCTGGACTAGTAAGGTATGGATATACTTGTAAAAAATGGTCTTGCCCATGTTGCTGAGCTCTGGAAGGCTGATTCGCCTGGTGCTTCTACTGATCGTCCTGGGGACCAGCGGGCTTCTGTCCTATGCGGTCTGGAAGGGCGTGGTGCTGAAGGATCAGCGGCTGGACCGGATGAGCGAGCCGGCCGAGGCTGAGATGAAGCTGACCGACATGGAGTACATCGAGATGCAGGAGGGGAGGCGTCTGTGGTCTCTCAGGGCATCTGAAGCGACCTATCATCAGGCGGAGCAGAAGACGCTCCTGAAGTCGGTTCATCTGACCTTTTTTCTCGAGGATGGCGACGAGGCCTATCTCGAGAGCCGGGATGGAGCGCTTTTCACGGATTCAAAGGACATAGAGCTCTGGAATGATGTCCGGGCGAGCTTTCCTCGCGGCTATGAGCTGCTGACCGAACGGGCGTATTATGAGCACCAGAAGCGGCTGGTCAGTTCCGGAGAGCCCATTCGGGTGAAGGGGCCGGAGCTTGATCTGACCGGGAGTCGTTGGGAGTATCGGATACCCGAGCGCAGGGGGCTGGTGGAAGGGGATGTCCGCGCGCGGTTCACTTTTCTATCGGCTCCGGGCAAATGACGAACCTGAGATCTCATGCGGAGGAGGTCCCATGAAGTCCGCTGAACATGGAATGACGGGAAGAGGATGGCTGGCCGGGCTGCTCCTCGTCGCCCTGGTCACCTTCCCCGTTTCGGTTCATTCGGCCGAAAAGAAGAGCACGAAGCCGGCCGCCGCGAGGACGGGGCCTCTCAAGAGCGACGCTCCACTCAACATCGCCAGCGACAGGATGGAGGTGAGCCAGAAGGACCGGACGATTCTGTTCGAAGGCCATGTGGTGATTCAGCAGGAGGATCTCACCATAACGGGCAGGAGGATGGTTGTCTTTGCCGCCGGCGGCGGCAAGGGGAATGAGGCCGAGTCCTCCATGATGGATCAGATCGATCGGATCGAGATAGAGGGAGATGTGAGGATCTCCCAGCGGGAGAAGGTGGCCACCTCCGAGAAGTCGGTATACTATCACCGGGAGCAGAAGATCGTGCTCATTGGGAATCCAATGGTTTCCCAGGGTGAGGACCGGGTTCAGGGGCGGCTCATCACCCTCTACCTTGCCGATGGTCGCAGTGTGGTGGAGGGTGGGGAGCTCTCGCCGGTGCAGGCGGTTCTCCATCCTCGAAAGGACTAGCCCATTGGCGGAAGAGCTCAGCGGCAAGAGTTTGGTGGTGAAGGACTTGCTGAAGGTTTATGGCGGGCGTGCCGTGGTGGACCACGTGACCCTCGAGGTGCGGGAAGGCCAGATCGTCGGGCTCCTGGGGCCCAACGGGGCGGGGAAGTCCACCACGTTTTACAGCATCGTGGGCATCATTCCCCCCGACGGCGGCGCCATTCTGCTGGACGGGGAGAGTCTGAACGGCATGCCCATGTACCTCCGGGCGAGGAAGGGCATCACCTATCTATCCCAGGAGCCCTCGGTGTTTCGGAGGCTGACTGTCGAAGAAAACATCATGGCCATCCTCGAAACTCTCGATATGGGTAAGGAGCAGCGGCGGTCGCGATTGAAGGAGCTTCTGGCCGAGCTCAACATCGCGCACCTGGCCAGGAGCCGGGCGGATCGTCTGTCGGGTGGGGAGAGGCGTCGCGTGGAGATCACCCGGGCTCTCGTGACGCAGCCCTCCTTCATCCTCCTGGACGAGCCCTTTGCGGGAATCGATCCCCTGGCTGTCCTCGAAATCCAGGGGCTGGTGCGCTCCCTCAAGGCCAAGGGAATCGGCGTGCTCATTTCCGATCACAACGTTCGGGAAACCCTGAAGGTGTGTGATTGGGCCTACATCATGCACGAGGGGAAGATCCTCGAGGCGGGTGAGCCCGTGAGTATCGCCCGAAGCGATCTGGCCCGGAGAACTTACCTGGGAGACGAATTCAGTCTGACGTAAATCAGGATAACATCATGGCGGCCCTTGAACTGAAACAACAGCTTAGACTGAGCCAGCAGCTCATCATGACCCCGCAGCTGCAGCAGGCGATCAAACTGCTTCAGCTGTCCCGGCTGGAGCTCCTCGATACCATAAGCCAGGAGCTGGAGACCAATCCGCTGCTCGAGGAGGTTCAGGAGGAAGCGGGGGAGGTCGGGGAGCCGGCCGAGGGAACCGGCGAGGAGCCGGTGGCGGCCGAGGGCGAAGTCACTGTTCAGGATTCATTTCAGGAGGTTGAGGTCATCGAGAAGGTTCGGGAGGATTTCGACTGGGAGTCCTACCTGGATGAATACAGCAGTGGCAGTCCGGTGGTGGTGGAGACGGACCCCAACAAGGAATGGCCTTCTTTCGACAGCAAGCTGAGCCTGCCCGCGTCCCTGGAGGATCACCTGGCCTGGCAGCTCAGGATGTCGCACATGACCGATTTCGAAAAGCATATAGGGGTGCACATCATCGGGAATTTGAACCGGGACGGGTACCTGGACGCCACGGTGGAGGAAATCGCCGAGGCCGCCGAGGCCGAGGTCGAGGACGTGACGGGGGTGCTTGAGCGGATTCAGGTTTTCGAGCCGGTGGGAGTGGCCGCGCGGGACCTTCGGGAGTGTCTGCTCATTCAGGCGCGGAGCCTCAACCCGCCCAACCCGCTGGTGGTCGAGATCCTCGAGAATCATCTCCATTTCCTGGAGAGCAAGAACTACCCGGCGCTGGTGCGGGCTCTCAGACGTTCCCCCCCGGAAGTCAAGGCGGCGGTGGATGCCATCCTGAAGCTGGATCCCCGTCCCGGCCGGGCCTTCAGCGACGAGTCCGTCGAGTATGTCAGTCCGGATCTCTACGTGATCAAGGTGGACGGAGAATACGTCATCCTGCTGAACGAGGACGGACTGCCCAAGCTCCGGGTCAGCTCCTACTACAAGGAGGCCCTGAGCGGCGACCAGGCTCTCTCGACGGACGCCAAGGACTATATCCACGGGAAGCTCAAGGCGGCTGCATGGCTCATCAAGAGCATCCATCAGCGCCAGCGGACCCTTTACCGGGTGGCGCAGAGCATCGTGAAGCTTCAGCAGGACTTCTTCGACAGGGGCGTGGCCCATCTCAAGCCCATGGTGCTGCGGGACGTGGCCGAGGAGGTGGGCATGCACGAGTCCACCATCAGCCGGGTCACATCCAACAAGTACATGCACACCAATCATGGGATTTTTGAGTTGAAATATTTCTTCAACAGCTCCATAAATAGCGTTCTTGGCGATGCCGTCGCCTCGGAGAGTGTGAAGGAGCGCATACGCCAGCTCATTAAGGAAGAGAACCCGTCCAAGCCGTTCAGCGATCAGGATATCGTGGGCATCCTTGAAAAGGAGAACATCTCCATAGCCCGAAGGACCGTGGCCAAATACAGGGAGGTCCTCGGGATTCTGCCCTCGAGCAAGCGCAGAAAGGCTTCCTGGGGTTGACGTTGCGGGAGGAACCGGACAGAGGGGCATCGAGCGAACCGTACGAGCTGACCACGTGAAGGAGGTCCTAATTCATGCAGATCAATGTCACATTTCGGCATATTGAGCCGTCGCCTCCCCTGAGAGAATACGCTGAAGAGAAGATATCCCGGATCAAGAAGTATGTCGAGGAGCCCATCGAGGCCCACGTCGTCTTGAAAGTCGAAAAGTTCCGGCATATTGCCGAAGTGTCCATCGATGCCAACGGTCTGCGGATCAATGGCGCCGAGGAGACCGACGACATGTATTCGGCCATCGATCTGGTGGCGGACACCATCGAGGGGCAGGTGCGCCGCAACAAGGACAAGTTCCGCAAGAGGAAATCCGGTTCGGGGACCAGGGAGTTTCTGGGTGTCGCCGAGGTGGGCGGAGCGGCCGTCCCCGAGGACGATCATGAGCGGCGCGTGATTCGAACCGAGCAGGTCAATGCCAAACCGATGGATGTCGACGAGGCTGCAATGCAGCTCAACGTGTCCAACGGTGAGTTCCTAGTCTTCACCAATCGGCTCACCAATCGCATCAACGTGCTTTATCGCCGCAAGGATGGTCATTACGGCCTCATCGAGACCGAATAGTCGTCAGTCCGTTTTGCAGATTCTGCATTTCTCGCCCTGTCTGCCCTGACCTTCGGGCAGTCGGGGCCGAGCCATGTCATAGAGGTTAAGAGGATATCGATGAAGATCCTGGATATCTTGGATAAGGAATCCATCGTCACCGAGCTGAAGGGTGTTTCCAAGAAGCAGGTTCTTGAGGAGTTGATCGAAGCACTGCTCGAGAAGCGGCCTCATCTGGATCGCGAAAATCTCATGAGAGTGCTGTTGGAGCGTGAACGGCTGGGGAGCACCGGTATTGGCGACGGCATCGCGATTCCGCACGGCAAATTGAAGGACCTCGATCAACTGGCCCTCTCTTTTGGGAAATCCACCCGCGGAGTCGACTTTGAGTCCATGGATGGAAAACCGGTTCATCTGTTTTTTCTGCTTGTTGCCCCCGAAAGCTGCGCGGGAATTCACCTGCGGGCCCTGGCCAAGATTGCGCGACTTCTCAAGAACGGGATGGTGAGGAAGAGGCTGGGGGGCGTTTCGACCCGGGAAGAGGTTTATTCCGTCATCCAGCAGGAAGACGAGGATTTTTGAATCCAGCGTCAGGGAAGGCCCTTTGAAGGAATGCCATGCATGATCCATGGGGCTTCCCCGCCACCGCTGTCCCGGCATTCCCGCCAGACCCCGGTTTTGTCATCTGATGGAGCCCCCCCGTTCACGCATTGGTCTGCATCCGTTGAACCGGGGAAGGGTGATCTGCTCCTGTGTGGATGATCGACCAGTCGGGAAAACCATGGAAAGAAGCGTACACATCATCGTGGTGAGCGGCCTTTCGGGCTCGGGAAAGAGCACGGCCATCAAAGCCTTCGAAGATATTGGTTATTTCTGCATCGACAATCTACCCGTGCCGCTTCTGCCCCACCTGCTGCTGCTCTGCGAAAAGGATATGCCGGACATTCGCAAGATTGCCCTGGGGATCGACATCCGGGAAAGGACTTTTCTAAAGGATTACGACAAGATCTTCGAATCGCTGGAGGATCACGGGTATCGCTTCGAGATTCTCTTCCTGGAGGCGCCCATGGATGTTCTGCAGCGGCGGTACAGCCAGACTCGGCGCATTCACCCCATCGCATCCTCCGAGGCCCTTTTGCTCCAGGCCATTCGGGACGAGAAGGACGAGCTGAAGGCGCTTCGGGCTCGCGCCACGAGGATCATCGATACGGGCGTGTACTCGGTCCACCAGCTCAAGGCCCTCATCACCCGCACCTACTCCGGCATCAGTGAGAGCGAGCGGCTGAGCATCCAGGTGCTCTCTTTCGGCTTCAAGCACGGGCTGCCCTTCGAGGCCGATCTGGTCATGGATGTCCGGTTCCTGCCCAATCCCTATTTTGTCGAGGAGCTCAAGGAAAAGGACGGCACCGATCCCGAGGTGAGCCGTTGGGTGCTCGGGTGGCCGGCGGCCCGGGAGTTTCTTCGGGACTTCAGCGGGCTGATGCTCAAGATTCTTCCGGCATACATCGAGGAGGGCAAGCGCTATCTCACCATCGCCATCGGATGCACCGGGGGAAAGCATCGATCGGTGGTTTTCGCGGGTCGCCTGGCTGAAATTCTTGAGGAGAGCTCTTATTTTGTGAATGTATTCCATCGGGATATCCATATGGAATGAGGGTCTTGATGTCCGGAGAGAATCAGAACGAGCCCATTGGAATCGTTGCCGTGTCTCATTGCGGGCTTGCCGAGGAGATGGTTCGCGTGGCGGAGCTGATCGTGGGCGAAATGCAGGCCTGCAGGGCTGTCTGTTTTCAGGCCCGGCAGGCTGCTGACGAGATGATGGCCGAGCTCCGGGAAGCCGTCCGGGAGGTCGATCGGGGGCGTGGCGTGATCATCCTGACGGACCTCTTCGGGGGGACCCCGGCCAACATCAGCCTTTCCTTTCTGGGGCCGACGGTTGAGGTGGTCTGTGGAATGAATCTGCCCATGCTGATCAAGCTGGCCGGCTGCAGGACGGGGCTGCCGTTGAGAGAGGCGGCGGCGACGGTCAAGGAGTACGGGCAGAGGCACATCTCGCTGGCCAGCGAAATCCTGTCCAGGAATGCTGGCCCCGGCTGAAGCCCGGTTCTGGAGACGGGCGCCAGCCCATGGAGGATGGATGACCTCCGACCACCAATCGCTCCGGTTCGGCATTCATCGAATGACCTCCCGCGACCTGGCGGCGGTGGCCGAGATCGAGCGGACGCATCAGCTTGAGCCATGGTCCGCATCGGCATTTCTCGAGGAGCTGAGCAAGCTCCACGCCCTGTGCTTCGTGGTCCGGGTTCTTCCAGGGGAGGGCCCATGCCCCCGCGGGGATGAGGCGCAAGCGGAAGCCCTGGTCGCCGGATATATCTGCTCATGGATTGTGGTCGATGAAATCCAGGTCCTCAACCTTGCCGTTCATCGCACGTTCTGGAGGAGAGGACTGGGGCGGGCTCTGCTCGAACATGTTGTCCATGAGGGGTTGAGCAGGGGGTGCTCGCGGGCCACCCTTGAGGTTCGGCCCTCCAATGCGGAAGCCCTCGGGCTTTATGAATCGATGGGGTTCCGGCGGGTGGGGGAGCGGCCCGGGTTTTATGCTGAAGGCGGGGAAGCGGCAATCATCATGGTGCTGGATTTGGAATTGAATGGGAATATTTTATGAAAGTGAGCTTGGCAGCAGGACAGATCCAGTCGGAAGCTCTCATCAAGAACCTGGATCTGACCAATGTGGAAGTTGATATCGAGCCGGTGTTCGAGGTGCTTCAGGATGCGGTCCGGGGCTATGCGGGCAAGGAGCGGCAGGCATGGGAGCTCCTGGTGGAGTACCACCACAAGTATCGAAACTGGCGTTTCGTGATCTCGGAAACCTGGCGCTACGCGGTTTCCAACCTTCGCCTCATTTCTAGCCACCCGAGCAACGGGGCGGTGATCTACCTGCTTTCCAGGATTTTCGTGGACGCCCTCACGCGGTCGGAGCGGCCCGAGATCCGTGGGCTGGCGGCGAACAACCTCATCGCTTTCTGGCTCAAGCTCGTGGACGAGATGCCCGCTCCGCTGAGCAGGCCCCTGCCCGAGGGCGCCGCGGTGAGCTCCCTCGACGATACCTTCATGTCCCACCCCTCCTGTCACGAGGGGGTTGTGCGTCACTACTTCCAGCTTCTGCGCGACCTTCCCCGGGGGGGGCTCGAGGACGTCATGCGGAGCTACTATCAGTTGAAGAAGCTGGGTGGGAAGCTTCTGAACGTCTGGTCGGAACCGGCGTCCTTCGAGGAGATCCGCGGTCTGCTCACGCGTCTTTACCGCGAGACTTACCAGTTCTGGCTCGACAAGGAAGACCCATGCCAATGGCTGATGGGGCAGGCCGAAGCGGCGGGGGCTGCCGATCCGCCCTGGTTTGGGCTTTGCACGATCCTCGGCCACGAGGAGTATCTGGCCTACCTGAGGAGGATCGACGACGAGATCGAGCCGGTGAGCGACCATCGCGAGGCCGTGGCGCGCCTCGTCCAGCTGCCGGACTTTCACGAGATCGAGCGAACTTACTTCAAGCTCCCCGAGACCCTCAAGGCATACGAAGACCCTGAGCAGGCATCGCCCCTGAGCATGCTCATTCGACTCAAGATCATGGAGATCCGGGGGCTCGAGGGCATCCACGAGGAGACCCTGAGGGAGATCAACTTCGAAATTGCCCACTGGGTTCGGCGGAAGCAGGATGACAATCTCCAGAAGTTCCTCGAGAAGGTCTTGGACGTTCTGTCCATCTGTCTCAGGAATTATCCGGAGGCCGCGCTGCAGATCGTCCGCACCATCGGGCTGGAGGTCATCGACAGCGGCGATCGCGTCACCACGGATTTCTTTCTGAAGCGCATCATCGGCATGGGATTTCAGCTTCCGAAGCTGGGCCGGGTGAGCCAGTACTGGCAGATGGAGACCAACCCGGCTCACCTGCCCAACATCCGGATCTGGCTGGAGATCATCAAAAAAAGCCCGTCCCGCACCCGGGCCCTGCTTTCGGCCCTCATCCTGAATCTCTCCCTCGGGGGGATCTACGTTCGGGACACGGACCTTTTCCAGAAGGACGTGAGCCAGCTGCTCCATGCGCCGATCCGTTCCGTCTACAACCTCGTCAAGCAGCTGGCCAAGCTTTTTCCCGTGTATTTCAACCAGATCGGGGCCGAAGGGCAGCTTCGGGACGTCTCCACCGATGTGGACGAGATGACGGGGCGCAGCGATCGGCTCATCCACTTCCTGCGCAAGCAGAGCCACGTGGAGAGCAACAACGTCATCGTGCGGTTCATCGAGGCCATCATCCAGTTCTGGAGAACCCTCGACAAGTCCGGCCTCCAGGACCGGGTTCCGCCGGAAATCTACCCGGAGATCGCCACATCCGGCCCCCTGGTGGATGATATGCATCGCATCATGGAGTCCATCTTCCAGTCCAACACGATTCACCACGTGAAGGATCTCCTGGAGCTGACGGAGGAGGAGTCCCAGGAGCTGGTGAACCGGGTGCCCGATGTGTCGGAGCGCGAGAGAAGGCGGGCCTTCCTCACGGTGCAGCTCTACCAGCTGCTCCACGAGAAGTATGCCCTGAGCTTCAAGGACATGCGGCAGCATCTGCAGCGGGCTTCGACCCTGGGGCTGCCGGACCCCGGCAGGCTTTTGGGAGTATTGGACAGCAGCGATGCCTTCGAGAAGCTGGACGCCATCCTGGATTATCTGGAGGAGATCAGGGAGGTGATCCTCACGCCGGGCGAGATGAACATCCTCGAAAACATCTACTATAAGCGGCACATTGCGGTCGACATCCCGTCCATGTACGGGTCCTACAACGAGCGCAAGTTCGACGCCCTCGGTCTCACCTTTCGCCTGGAGAACCTGGCCAATGTCCTGTTCGAGGAGATCATCTACGCCTTTGATCTGAGCTTCATCACGCGGGCCAGCTTCTTCCGCATCGGGAAGTTCCTGCCGCTTTTCATCAAGGCCCTGGCCATAGACGGCATCACGTCCAATCGGCTGGAGCTCCAGGCCGAGCTGTTTTACAAGTCCCTGGAGGTCCGGCGGTTCTCGCACTCCCAGTACATTGACATTTTCAGGGGGTTTTCCGAAGCCATCAAGCAGATCATCCAGACCAACTATCACGCGGTGCACGAGGAAAACCTCGACACGATCATACGGCAGCTGGGATCTGACAGCCTGCTGGCCAGGTATCAGCGGGAGACGGAGTCCGAGTCCCCGATGGAGCGGGTCCAGAGGGTGTCCGAGAGCTTTCTGCGGGACATCATCGCGCGCACCTTCGGGCTGCAGTACTTTGATCATTTCATCAGCAGCATCCTGACGACCCTCGCCACCCAGAAGGAGGAGCTCAGCTCCGACATGCTGGACCTGCTGCTGAGCTACGACCCCGAGAAGACGCTCACGATGGTTTACAAGCCCAAGAAGATGGTGTGCGACATCATCCACATGGGCAACAAGGGCTACAACCTCGCCAATTTGCACTCCATCGGGATCCAGGTGCCGCCGGCCTTCGTCATCACCACCGAGTACTTCCGGTGCCGAAGCGTCATCGAGAGCTTCTCCCAGTCCAGCCAGGATTTCGAGGACCGTGTCATGGCCCACATCCACAAGCTCGAGGATGCCACGGGCCGGGAGTATGGATCCAGGACCAATGCCATGCTGATCTCGGTGCGGTCGGGCGCGGCCGTATCCATGCCGGGGATGATGACGACTTTCCTCAACGTGGGCATCAACGAGGAGGTCGTCGAGGGGCTCGTCGCCCAGACCGGAGAGGACTGGTTCGCCTGGGACAACTATCGGCGGTTCATCCAGTCCTGGGGGATGTCCTTCGGAATGCAGCGGGGCGAGTTCGACGCCATCATGCGGAGCTTCAAGCAGCGTCACAAGCGTGATGTCAAGAGGGAGTTCATGCCCGTTGAGATCCGCGACATGGCGCTGGCGTACAAACGGGCCCTCATGGACCACAACATCGCCTTCTCCGATGACCCCAAGGAGCAGCTTTTCACGGCCATTCGACAGGTGATGGCCTCGTGGTATTACCCCAAGGCCAAGACCTATCGGGAGATCATGGGCCTGTCGGAGAACTGGGGTACGGCGGTGGCCATTCAGGCCATGGTTTTCGGCAACCTGGACACCAGGTCGGGGGCCGGCGTCATGTTCACTCACAATCCCCGCACGTCGGAGGACGAGATCGACCCGGTGGGGGATTTCACCTGGGGCAACCAGGGGGAGGACGTGGTCGGGGGGCTGGTGCAGACCCTGCCGCTCTCGGAAAAGCAGCGGCTCGGCGCTCGTGAAACCCAGGAATTCTCCCTCGAGACGCTTTTTCCGAGGGTCTATCGTCGTCTGGTTCAGGTGGCGAGAATGCTGATCATCGAGCACAGCTGGTCGCCGCAGGAAATCGAGTTCACCTTTCAGGGGGACGACGAGGACGGGGTCTATGTGCTGCAGTCCCGGAACATGGCCCCGCGCGAGAGGCGGCATCTCCCTGTTTTTGAGATCTCCGAGAGCCTGCAGTCCAGCTACGTGGGGAGCGGAATCGGGGTCAGCGGGGGCGCCCTGGCCGGCCTTGCGGCCTTCAGCATGGAGAACATCGAGCACCTGCGCCGCGAGCATCCCGGAGGGACCATCATCCTGATCCGGTCGGACACCGTTCCCGAGGACATTCACGAGATCTTCATTGCAGATGGGATTTTGACGGGGAAGGGCGGCGCCACATCACACGCGGCCATTGTGGCTCATCGTTTGGGGAAGACCTGCGTGGTGGGCTTCAACAAGATGAGGGTGTGGGAGCGCAAGGCCGAGTGCCTGGTGGACGGGCACGTCATCCGGACTGGAGACGGCATCGCCATCGACGGGCGCAGCGGGGCCATCTACTTGGGCATCCATGAGACGCAGCAGGTGGATTTGACCGGCTGAGTCGCCAACAACTGGCAAACCAGAGACACGGAGGACGCAGATGACAGCGCGAGACAGGATGGTGCCGATGAAACTGGGGATCAATGGACTGGGAAGAATTGGCAAGCTCAGCATTTGGCATCATGTGGAACGCCGGTACTTCTCGGAGCTTGTCGTCAACATCGGACGTGAGGTGGGAACGGGCCTGGTGGACATCGCCCACTTCATCGAGAAGGACTCCACTTACGGCCTTCTGCACAAGTACCTGCATGGCTGCAGGGCCCAGCGCGCCGTTGAGGAGTTGAACGAAGATGCGGGCACCATGCGCGTCAATGGCGTCAAGGTCACGTGCCTCAGGAAGCAGCGCAATCCCGCGGCCATCGAATGGAGGGACCACGGGGTGGAGCTGGTGGTGGACGCCACGGGAGCGTTCCTGGATCCAACGGTGCCGGCCGACGACCCCAAAGGCTCCATTCGCGGACACCTCATGGGAGGGGTCAAGAAGGTCGTGGCATCGGCACCGTTCAAGATCAAGGACAAGAGCAAGGAGATGCCCGCCGACGCCGTGACGACGGTCATGGGGATCAACGACGCGGACTATGATCCGGCCAGGCACGTAGTGGTTTCCAATGCATCGTGCACCACGACCTGTCTCGCCTACATGGTGAAGCCGCTCCTGGATTACTTTGGAGCGCAGCGGATTCTCTCGGCGTCCATGACAACGGTCCATGCGGCCACCAGCTCCCAGCAGGTGCTGGACCGCGCGGCCAAGAGCAAGTCGACGGATCTGCGCAAGAACCGCTCGGTCTTCAACAACATCATTTTGACCACAACGGGCGCCGCCAAGGCCCTCGGCCTGGTCATCCCCGAGATGAAGCAGATCGGGTTCATCGCCGAGTCGGTGCGCGTGCCCGTGACGTCGGGGTCCCTCATCATCCTGGTCATGATGATCCAGGATGAAAGCATGCGGAACCCCATCGGGCGCGAGAGGATCAACGAAATCTACAAGCAGGCCGTCGGACATTTCCCCGAGGGGTACCTGGTCTTCTCCGAAGAGCAGAACGTTTCCACGGACATCATTGGCTTCCCGCGGGCCGCGGCCGTCATCGAAGGCAGGGAGAACCACACACGCACGGCCGCCGTTCGCATCGACATGGAGCGCGTCCTCACGGCCTGCGCCTATCTGAGCTCCCTCGGCGAGAGCGGAGCGTCGGCATCCTTTGACGTGACTCAGATGAAGGCGGCCGCCGAGAGCCAAATGGGGAGCCAGCAGTCCAAGATCCTCGAAGTTCCCGTGACCCAGGCCGTGGTCTATGGATGGTATGACAACGAGCTGGGCAGCTACACCAACATGCTCGGAGACCGCACCGTCAGCATCGCCGAGTCCATGCGGCACTGAGGAACCAGGTGCTTCAACTCGAAACCTGAAACCTGAAACTTGAAATTTCTCAGAACAGGAGGTGACCATGGCCACTCGTGTAGCGATCAACGGTTTCGGACGCATCGGGCGTACGCTCTTCAAGGTTCTGACGGATCGCAACGCCCCCCTGGAGGTGATGGCGGTCAACGATCTTTCCTCGCCTTCGGATCTGGCTCATCTTCTCAAGTACGATTCGGTGCACGGGGTCTGGCCGCGTGAGGTCTCCGCCACCGAGGACGCCGTCGTGGTGGACGGGAAGGCCTACAAATGCCTGAAGGTTTCGGATCCGGCCCAGTCCCCCTGGCATGAGCTCAAGGTGGACCTTGTGCTCGAGAGCAGCGGTCGATTCGTGGACCGGGAGGGCTGCCAGAAGCACATCAACGCCGGGGCGCGCAAGGTCATCGTGACGGCTCCGGGAAAGGGAATGGATGCGACCTTCGTGCTCGGCGTCAACGAGGGGAGCTACGATCCGTCCACGCACCACATTGTCTCCAATGCGTCGTGCACCACCAACTGTCTCGCGCCCATCGCCGCGCTCCTGAACGATCATTTCGTCATCGAGCACGGGCTCATGACCACGATCCACTCGTACACCATGGACCAGCGGTTGCTGGACGCCCTGCACAAGGACAGGAGGCGCATGAGGGCGGCCGCCCTCTCCATGGTCCCCACGACCACCGGGGCCGCCAAGGCGGTGGCTGAGGTCATTCCGGAGCTCAAGGGCAAGATGGACGGCGTGGCCATTCGGGTGCCGACCCCCAACGTTTCGCTGGTGGACCTGGTGTGCCGCCTGGGTCGGGACGTGACCCGCGATGAGGTGAACAAGGTTCTCGAGGATGCCGCCAACGATCCCCTCAAGGGAATCCTCAACTTCGTCAAGGAGGAGCTGGTTTCGGTGGACTTCAACCATACCTACTACTCATCCAGTGTCGACGCGGCCCTGACCAACGTCATCGGCGGGCGCATGGTCAAGATCTTCAGCTGGTATGACAACGAGTTCGGCTATTCGAGCCGGGTGATCGACCTGGCCACCATGATGGGGCAGTCGCTGGAGTGAGAGGAGGGGAAAAATGATACGTCGCCTCGACACGTTGGATCTCGGCGGAAAGCGGGTGTTCGTGCGCGTGGACTTCAACGTTCCGCTGGACCGGGAGCGGAAGGTCAAGGACGACCTGCGCATCCGCGCGGTTCTGCCCACCATTCGAAGGATCGTGGACCTGGGGGGCAAGGTGATTCTGGCTTCCCACCTGGGTCGCCCCAAGGGCAAGGTTGCCCCGGAGTTTTCCCTGAAGCCCGTGGCGGAATACCTGTCGACCCTTCTGGAGTGTCCGGTGCCACTGGCTCCGGACTGCGTCGGGGAGGCCGTGAGGGAGATGGTCGGGCGCATGAAGCCCGGGGATGTTCTGATGCTCGAGAACCTGCGCTTTCACCCGGGCGAGGAAAGGAATGACGAGGACTTTTCGCGGCAGCTGGCGGAGCTGGCCGACGTCTACGTCAACGACGCCTTCGCCGTGTCCCATCGGGCCCACGCCTCGGTGCACGGGATCACCCGGCTGGTCCCCGTGTGCGCCGCGGGGGTGCAGCTGGAAAAAGAGATCGACTATTTCCACAAATCCATGGAGGAGCCCCGGCGGCCCGTGGCCATGGTGATCGGCGGGGCCAAGGTTTCGACCAAGATCGAGCTGCTTCAAAACCTGCTCGACAAGGCCGATCATATCCTCATCGGGGGGGCCATGGCCTGCACGTTTCTCAAGGCGCAGGGCAGGGCCGTGGGCCGGTCCATGGTCGAGGACGATTTCCTGCAAACCGCCCGGGAGCTTCTGGACATGGCCGCTCAAAAGGGCGTCCAGGTGGTGCTCCCGGTGGACGCCGTGGTGGCTCCCGAGCTGGATGCCGTCGACGAGGTCCGTCTGGTTTCGGTGGATGCGATTCCCGAGGAGGGCCGAATGCTGGACGTGGGCTCCGGGACCCTCGAAGCCTTCGAGGCCGTTTTGCGCGGCTGCCGCACCGTGGTGTGGAACGGGCCCCTGGGGGTTTTCGAGCGCCCCCCGTTTCACCAGGGAACCTTTCGACTGGCGGAATTCCTGGGTGAGCTGGATGCGCTCACGGTCATCGGCGGGGGGGATTCGGCGGCCGCCGTGAGGCAGGCGGGCGCGGATCGCAAGGTGGGCTATGTTTCCACGGGCGGGGGTGCTTTCCTTGAAATGCTCGAGGGCAAGAAGCTGCCCGGGATCGAAGCCCTTGAGGCCTGCGGATGAGACCTGGCGTGGGGCACTGGAGAGGAGGGGAGAGGTGGGGACGAGCGAGCGAAAACCGTTCATAGCGGCCAACTGGAAGATGTTCAAGACCATCGGCGAGGCCGTGGCGTTCACGGAGGCATTGCAGAAGGAAGTGGGGATCCTGGCCGACCGGGAGGTGGTCCTGGCTCCCGCGTTCACGGCCCTGGCCGCCGTGAGGAAGGTCATGGCGCTGGAAGGCTTCAGGCTGGCGGCCCAGAACTGTCACTGGGAGGAAAAGGGGGCCTTCACCGGCGAGGTGAGCCTCGGGATGCTCGGGGACGTGGGGTGTGATTACGTGATTCTCGGCCATTCGGAAAGGCGGCACATCTTCGGGGAGACCGACGATGACGTGGCCAGGAAGGTGGCGGCGGCTTTCCGCCATCGGGTCCTGCCCGTGCTCTGCGTCGGGGAAAAGCTCGAGGAGCGGGAGTCGGGCCAGACCACGGCCGTTGTGGAACGGCAGCTTGAGGTCGCGATCCGGGGGCTCGACCCATCGGAGGCGCGGGAGCTGGTCATCGCCTACGAGCCCGTCTGGGCCATCGGCACGGGCAGGACGGCCACTCCCGAGCAGGCCCGGGAGGTGCACGGATTCATCCGGGAGCATTGCGGGCGGCTTTTTGACAAAGACATTGCCAACACGGTGCGAATCGTGTATGGAGGTTCGGTTAAACCGGAAAATGTGGATGCGCTGATGGCCCAGCCGGACATCGACGGTCTGCTGGTGGGTGGCGCCAGCCTCGAGGTGGCTTCCTTTCGGCGCATCGTGCAATTCGTGAAGCTGTAAGAGAACGGGATGGGTTGAATGCATACTTTCGTCATCGTCATACACATCGTGGCCTGTCTGGCCCTGATCCTCATCGTGCTGCTGCAGACGGGGCGGGGCGCGGAAATGGGAGCTGCTTTCGGGGGGGCTTCCCAGACCCTTTTCGGTGGAGGCGGGGGAGGGGCCACGTTCCTCGGGAAATTGACGACGGCCGCGGCCGTCGTCTTCATGCTGACCTGCCTGGGGCTGAGCTATTTTGCCGCGGGTCCCCAGACCAGGTCCATCATGGAAAACGTTCCGGCCCAGAAGCCCGAAGGCCCGGCCCTGCCCGAGGCCAGGCCCATCGAGCCCGCGAGCGGCCAGGCTCCCGCCGGGGCGGAGCAGGCCAGGCCGCAGGAAGGCCCGAGCGCCGAGCCTGCCCTGCCCAAGCTTCCCGAGCCCGCCGGGGAGGCCCAGCCGACGGCTCCGGCGGCCCAGGAGAAAGCGCCCGCTCCGGCGACCCAGGGACAGCCGACGGCTCCGGCGAAGCCTCAGTAAAACTTCACGGGATGAGGTGTCCATTTCGTCACTCGTGGTGCCGGCATCCAGTTCTTTTCCGTGGATTCGGGCTTAAAGCCTGTCCCGGCAGGTTCAAGCTGGGAGACTGCCGGAATGACGACTCGAGCGGTGGACACATCCTTGTGTTGAGTCGTACCCAGGAGCTTCACGGAAGACGGCCCTTTCGAGCGATGGCGAGAAATCTCCCGCGTTTCAATATCATGGGGTTTTTCTCGCTTCTCGTCGCTCTGTTGGAATCACGAGAGGGGGTTCCCGGAACGGGTGATTTCGATTCCACTGTGCTTCGTTCAGCATGCACGGGCAATTCGGCAGTCGTTGCAGGGGACGTCGCCAGTCGGTCCGGACCCATGGAAGGTCAACGGCCGGGCCTTCCCACAAAATGTTGTCGGCAGATAATGCTTGCAAATTGGCTCTAGATATATATAATCCTCAACTCGTGCCGAAGTGGTGGAATCTGGTAGACACACCATCTTGAGGGGGTGGCGGGGCGACCTGTGCCGGTTCGAGTCCGGCCT
>JALOOX010000031.1 GCA_025454175.1 Syntrophobacteraceae bacterium
CCCGATCCCAGGGACAGGCTGTCGAGCCAGGCCTGCACCGTCATGGGGCCCCGGTCTCGCTCGTACGTTCTGCTGAAGTCGATGAGGGCCTTGACGGCAAAGAGGTTCTCCTGGGTCGAACGCCAGTGCGGCCTGCTCCTGCGCCCCTGGACGATACTGTTTGCCAGTCGCAGCGGGATGGCTCCCAGCTCGGACCTCCCCTCGCCCTGACTCGATTCGTAAGCCAGCAGAGCGCTCAAAACGGCGCTCTGGTCGCGGACGGTGGAGGAAAGGAGCAGGTTCCCGTCCCGCGTATCCAGGGTCTCCCGGAAGACAATTCCCGCGGCTGAATGGTCCGCCTGGGCCAGAATCTGCCTCAGGACCTCCTTCTGGGCCCGGCCCGTGTCGGCCACCCGGGTCAGGGCCTGAAGATACAGGGCCTTTCCGAAGAGGCTCATCTCGGGAACGTGGCTTTCGAACCGCTCCAGCTCATGCCGGGGAAGCCTGCCACGCTCGGCGAGGGCGAGGAGCGCGACGGCTCTCGCCGTGGCGTTCATGGAGCGGCTGTATATCCCCGGGGCCGGGTCGCGGTGGAGAAGCGACTGCAGGTATTTTTCGAGGTTCTCCTCGACGGCGGGGGCGGCCGAATGTCCGCGCTCCCTGAGCCAGCCAAGGCCCAGTGCGGTGAAGGCGCTCAGGAACGGGTCGACGGCTTCGAACCGGGGCACGAAGTAGCACATCCCCCCCGAGGGCGCCTGGAACTCGGCAGCCCGGGCCGCGGTTTTAGCCGGCAGCTCATCGCTTTCAGCCCATGCCAGGGATTTGTCGACGTAGGGCCGAAGCTCCTTGTAGAACGCCGCCATGAGACCCTTGGAAAGGATTTGCTCCCAGCACAGGTACGGATAGTCGCGCATGTATTCGAAGGCGCCCTCCAGCCCTCCGATGACGGTCGGCGACGCCACGAGCCTGAGACGCCCCGTTTCCCCCACCATCTCCCGGGGGAAAAGCACCTGCTCCAGGACTTCGGGCTCTCTGGTCATCCCGTGCACGGCGGCCACGTTGGGTGTGCTCCGCCTCATGACGGGCAGGGAGACCGTTATGGCATCCTGATCCGTGGAATCCCCGCCTCGAACGATGAACTGGATGCTGCCATGGCCGCCGGCCTGGAGGGGCAGGCTCACCACCTGCCTGGTGAAAGGGGCCAGGGTGAGCTGGAGGCGTGAGGTGACCGCGGCCCCTTCCGGAGGTGGAGAGGCGCCCGTGCCGATGGCCGCCGAAGGCTCCCTGGCTTCCGGGGCCTGCGGCTGCGCCGACGATCCTTCCGGTGCCGGCTGCCTTTGCGGCGATTCTCCGACGACGGCCCCCCGGGCCTCCAGGTCCACCTCGAGGGTGCGTTCCCGGTCCGTGCGGTTCATGACCGTGAAGCGCGCCTCGAGCCGGTCTCCATCCATCACCTGGTTCGGCAGGGCCGGCCGGATTTCGGTGGGCTGATTGACCCGGAAAACCTTTTCTCCCAGCCCCATGCGATCTTCGGGCGTCACGGCCAGGGCCAGGATGCGCCATCCCGTGAGGCTGTCCGGCAGCGTGAACTGGATGCGCGCCCTGCCGTCCGCGTCCGTGAGGATGGACGGATTCCAGTAGGCCACGAAGCGGAAATCCGAGCGCATGCCGAGGTCCGGCCCGCCTCCTCCGCCGGGATTGGCCCCCTTCTTTTCCAGCTTCTGGCGCCCCACCAGCTGCATGACCAGGTTGTAGTTGGAAAGATCCAGGGGATCCAGGCTGTAAAAACCTTCGTAGGGATCGAAGACCTTCCTCCCGGGCAGGAGGGCGAAGATGGCTTCATCCAGCACGGCCACGGCGAGCTCCACGGGAGGCCGCTCCCCGCCGGCGGACGGCTCGCCTGCCGTCGCCTGGAGGTCCACCGTCACGGTTTCCCTGGGCTTGTAGACCTCGCGGTCCGGCGTGACGACCACCGCAATCTCTTTCGCGCCGTCCTTGACCTCCACCCGGGCGTACCCCATGCGGAAGGTGGGCTTGCCCAGGTCTTCCCCCTCCTCGCTCATGGGCTGGTCCACGCGGGGCGAGACCACCTGCACCGAAAGGTAGAACCCGGGCAAATGGTCGGGAAGGATGGGGACTTCAATGATCTCGCTGCTGCTCTCCAGTGTCTTGACCCAGCTCTGCATGATCCCGAACCGCTCGATGGTGACGAGGGCACTGCAGCCGGGAAAGGGGTTCTGGACCAGGAACCTTGCCGTCTCCCCCGTCCGGTAGGTGGTCTTGTCCGGCACCACGTTGAGGACATTCCCCGGGATGGATTCCCAGACCACGTACCCCTTGCCGACGACGTAGCGGCGCAGGATGGTCTGGTGCCCCCGGGGCTCGCCGAGATCGGCCCCGGATGCCTCTGGAGGCGATCCCGCCTCTTCCGCGTCGCCCTTCTCCGCCGGCGTACCTTCGGTGCCGGGCTCAAGGGCTTCTCCCTCTTCTTCCGCCGGGGCTTCCGGCACATTCCCGATGCGGGCCCGGATGCGGTAAACTCCCGCGCTCCGCGGAGTGAAGATGAATGCCGTGGGCTCCAGGCCCGAGGTCAGCTCCAGGTTGTCCTCGGCGATCCAGCGGGTGGTGTACTGGGGGATGTAGGCCTTGCCCGCCCCCTTGACGTGGGCGACCTTGGTAACCTGTCTTTCGATGGCCACGCGGATGGGAATGTCTGAAACCGGCTCCCCCAGACGGTTGACCACGACGACCCGGGCCGGGGCGGGCTTTTTCTCCTCCAGGGCCCAGTCGTCCTGGGCCAGCCCCACGTAGTGCTCACGCCCCGCGTAGCCGGCCGATGCCCGGTGAGCCACGCGCTTTCCGCGGTCGTCCTTCACACCGCTCTCGACGGTGAGCTTCCCGTAAATGATGGGATTGTCAGGGATTTGAAAGGTTGTCTCCAGCGCCCCCTGATCGTCCAGGAGGTTCTCTCCTTCGAAGATGCTCTGGGATTCGGGGATGTGGGCTCCATCGACGGAGTGCTCGACCACATCGAACTCGAAGCCCCTGGTGAGGGGCGTTCCCGGGTCGAAGGGCTGAGTCTCGATGCGCGCGGTGATGCGGGTGCCGGCTTTGGCGTAGGGGCCCCCCGCGTGCAGGGTCGCCCGGGTCGCAACGGTGACCGGGGCGCCGGGGCCGAACAGCGTGCCGTTGAGCTCCGTGGAAACCTTGAAGGGCGATGGTGTGAAGTCGCTCACCAGGACCCGCATGGGCTCGAGCTCCTCGCTGCCCTGCAGGCTCGAGGTGAGCACGAAGCGGTACCAGCCCACCGCGGCGGTCCTGGCGAGGGGGAACGAGCCGTCGAAGGCCCCGAAGGCCGACAGCCGGATGTCCCTGGACTCGTGCACCACCTTGTCCAGGGGATCCATCACCTTGAGCTGGTAGGTCCAGGCCTGCCCGGACTCATCACCACTGGCGGCTTCCGGGGAAGGCTGCCCGGCCGCGGAGGCTCCCGAAGGAATCCGGTCCGAAGGGGCCGCGGCAGCCGGGCTTGCAGCCTTTTCCGGGCTCGCCGGGGATGAGCCCGTCGCCGACTCCGGCGGGACCCTGCCGGCTGCGCCCGGCGGAGCCACGAAACGTCGATTGTCCTGGTCGCGCACATAGATTTTGTACTGGATCGTGTCGCCGGCCCGGTAGATCCCCTGGGCCGTGGTCCCCCAGCTCCGCAGGTGGCCGTGCCGCGGCCGCATCCACTCGGGGATGTATTCCCGGTTGGCCCCTTCGGAGCTTACCTGGAATGCAGTGCTGAAGGGAAGGACGGCCACGTCGTCACCCTTGCGGCACCAGAGGAACAGCTGCCTCTGGTCGGAACCGTAGGCGCCGAGAAGCTTGAGCTCGGGATCCATGGCGGCGGTTCCGGGAAGCATGGCGATGCCCTCGTCTCCCGTCGTGCCCCGGGCAATGACTTTGGGGCGCTCATGGAAGTTGGAAAAGGCATCTTCGTGCATCTCCAGCTGCGCTCCCGGCACGGGAGCACCCGATGCCAGATCGGTGATCCAGACCAGGGTGTTGTGGTGACCGATCTTCACGTGGACATGAAAGGGCGTGATCTGGGCGAAAAAGGAGCTGCCGGCCTCTTCCTCGCGGCTCACGGCGGGCTCCGAGGTCACTTTTCCCTGGACGATTCCCGAGGGCCTGCCCGCCATTTTCCGGAGTCCCAGGTGGAAAGCGAAGGGTTTGTCGCGCAACTTCGGAAGATCGATGGCTTTGCTCTGAGGGGGTGACTTCCTGCCGGGAAAGACCGTGCGGTACCGGACCTTGAGCTTCTCCAGGTTCATGGTCACCACCGGGAGGTCCGTATCCAGGTTCTTCTCGAGGACGGGCATGTCCCTGAAAAGGGTGAAGTCGGGGGGATAGTGGTCCGTCGCAAACCGGGCCAGACCGTCGGCTTCCAGGGCCCGGCCGAATACATCGCGAAGGAGGCCCGCTTTCACGTCCACCCGGTACTCCGTGTAAGCCTTGATCCGCTCCATGGGAAGCATGATGGAGTACGTCTCGGTTTTCTGGTGGAGCTGGGAGGGGCTCGAATAGACGTAGACGTCCTCCCATGGATCCACGTCCGTCTTTCCATCGGCGAGGTCCGGCGACACTTTGATCCGCTGATTGAGCTCCTCGCCGACGGGCGGCGCCGAAAACAGCAGGGAAATGGGCTGGGTGGGGCTGCAGCGTCGAGCAGCCGGCGGTCGTGGGCCCACCGGAAGAGAGAAGGTCTTTCCCTGCAAATCCTGGCACTCCACTCCCACCAGGCGGAATCCCGAAAAGGTGTGAAACTGGATGAGCGATTGGTGCTGGGCTCCCGGCTCCTTTCCGAGCAGCGGGATGATGCCGGGCTCGATGTGGAGGGCCACGGCCTGGTCGGGAGGGATCGGGGCTCCGGACTGGACGAGCCAGACCTGCCCCTTGCGGTAAGTCGTGGACTCATGGAAGTCCGGGTCTTCGGAGACGGATGCCGGCATGCGATTCTGGCCGGCCACCAGGAAGAAGACGTGGGCGGCCACGGAGGACTTGTCCACGGGCTGGTTGAACCAAAGGGTGAGCTGGGGCTCTCCCGGTGAGAGCCAGCGACGGAAGGAAGTGTTTTTCACTCCGGGGCGCTGAGTCATGAAGGTGTGCCTGACCGCTTCCCGCAGGGCTGCCCCGCTTTCGATGGTGATTTCCGGCTGGACGGTCACGTGATAGCGCGTGGCCGGCGGCAGGGTCTCCTTTTCCGGGAGCTGGCAGGCCAGGGTGGAGGGATTCAGCCAGCGCCACTGGCATGCGAGGCCGGGCTCGATGGTGATCGGGATTTCGGAGGCTTCCCGCTCCATCCGCCCAAGGGGCGCCACGGGTCGGTCGAAATCGAAGACGATCTGCCGGCCGACGGGGACGTCGTCGCCCGAGGGGGTGATGCGCATCAGCTTCGGGGGTTCCGCGGCCCCTGACGGCTTGGCTCCGGGCGCGGCAGCGGCTGAGGCATATGTGACGACTCCGCTCAACCCAAGGCAGACCCCCAGCCAGAGAATAATCAGTGACCTCCCTGTGTTGACACGCGGAACGGAACGAATAAGATTAAGGTCTGGAAATGAGCAGCCTTGGTGAGTCTTCATCAAAACCTCCATCGGCCATTGGATTTAAGATGATCCTGCCATATTTTTCTGACAATATTGAGGCACGAGACACAAGGCAGTGAGGTGTAACCAGCTTCAGTCGCCGTTGGAACCCATATATACAGGATTTCAAACCGTAAGGATGAACGAATAATGCCAGCGTGAGAGAGATACTCATGCTCAGTACTTTCTCGATCAGTGAGCTGAGCGGGTGCTGCCTGCCGGTTGAGGTTTCAGGGGAGCATCTTGTGGTCCAGGATCGGCCATGCATGTGCTAGGCAGGGAGTCGGAAAGGAAGAAGCGCTGTGGATGGTGCGGCAGCGATGCCCTTTATGTGGCTTATCACGATGATGAGTGGGGGGTTCCGGTCCACGATGACCGGCGCCTTTTCGAAATGCTGGTGCTGGAAGGCGCACAGGCGGGGCTGAGCTGGATCACGATCCTCAGGAAGCGGGAGCACTATCGACGAGCTTTTGATGCCTTCGATCCTCAACACGTGGCCCTCTATTCCGATGCAGACCTGAATCGCCTCCTCGCCGACGCCGGCATCGTCCGCAATCGTCTCAAGATTGAATCCGCCATCCGGAATGCTCGATGTGTTCTGGAAATCCAGGATGATTTCGGGACCCTGGATGCGTTCCTCTGGCGTTATGTCGACGGCGTTCCCAGGCATAACGCCTGGGGCTTGCCGGCCCAGGTGCCGACAAGAGCTCCTGAGTCGGACAGGATGAGCAGGGATCTGAAAAAGCGGGGGTTTGGATTCGTGGGCTCGACCATCTGTTACGCCTTCATGCAGTCGGTGGGCATGGTGAACGATCATACCGTGGACTGCCACCGCCACGCCGAGATCATGAAGCTGGCCCGCCCCGGCTAAGAGGAGCCATGAAATGATCAAGAGGGTCTGGGTGTCCCCATGAGAATGCTTCTATTCGCCGGAAAGGGGGGAGTGGGAAAGACGAGCGTGGCCGCGGCCACGGGGGTTGTGACGGCCCGATCGGGGCGCAGGACCGTCATCATGTCGCTGGACCCGGCACACAGCCTGAGCGATGCCTTCGATCTCGACCGGTCCCTCATGGACACGCAAAGCGGCAGGATCGTGCCGGTGGCCGAGAACCTGTGGATTCAGGAGCTCGATGTTCACGAGGAGATCTCCAAGCATTGGGGGGAGGTGCACAAATACATCTCGCTGCTGCTCAACACCTCCGGCATCGACGAGATCCTCGCCGAGGAGCTCGCCATCCTTCCCGGCATGGAGGAAATCGCCGCCCTGCTCTACGTCAACCAGTACGTGCGGGAAAAGAGCTTCGACGTCATCCTCCTGGATTGCGCTCCCACCGCGGAATCCGTCCGTTTCATCAGTCTCCCCAAGACGCTCGAATGGTACATGCGCAAGGTGTTTCGGCTGGAGCGGCAGCTCATTCGCGCCATGCGGCCCCTGGCTCGGAAATGGGCCGAGATTCCCCTACCCGAGGACGATTACTTCGTGGCCATCGAACGGCTCTTCGAAAAGCTGAAGGGCGTCGATGCGCTGCTCATGGATCCGGACATCACCTCGGTCCGCCTGGTGACCAACCTCGAGAAAATGGTCCTCAGGGAAACCCAGAGGGCCTTCATGTACTTCTCGCTTCATCAGCTTTCCGTGGACGGTGTGGTGATCAACCGGGTCTTTTCGGAAGGGGCCCGGGACGATTTTCTGCTGGACTGGCAGAGATCACAGAAGGAATACCTGAAACTTGCCGAGGAGTTCTTTCACCCCCTGCCCATCGTCCAGGCTCCGTTTTACCGCGCGGAAATCCTGGGCTACGAGAGGCTCCTGGAGCTGGGGATGGAGCTTTACGGAGAGGGCGATCCGACCCGTTCATTCTCGAGTCGGCGTCCCATCGAGTTCCTGCATGAAAACGGGAGCCATATGGTCCGAGTGCACCTGCCTTTCGTTCAGAAGACCGAGGTGGAGCTGACGAAGGTCGGGGAGGAGCTCATTTTCAAAGTCGGGGGAGTCAAGCGGAGCCTCGTGCTGCCCCGCACGTACGTCCCGCTTCATCCGAGGCGCGCAAGGCTCGAGGGAGACCACCTGGTGATCACCTTTGGAGGAGACAATGAACGACAACACGACGAACGACCCCTCGCATGACCAGGGGAAACAGGGTTGTGAGTGTCCCCTCTGCGCTCTCATGGGGATGGTGGACTGTGCCCGGAAGCGGCACGGGTCCTTCCTCCACCACCTGGGAAACGCCGAGATGGAGCTGCTCAAAGCCTTCAGATGCCTCATCGATCAGCGAATCAGCTCCATCGAGTCCCGCTGCGATTCGGATGCTCACCGGAACAGGGCGACCCGCATCGAAGTCGAGTGAAGTCCTCGTTGGCCTGGGAGGCCGGAAGCCTTCGCACACGGGGCCGGATGGGGGTGCTCGGAGCGTGGACGGGTGATGAAGGGAGGGAACATGACAGGCCGTGCCGTTCTGGTCCTGATGTTGCTCATGGTCGTTTCATCGAGCGCTTTCGGAAGTCGGATCACTGTCCTGACTTACGAGTGGCCACCGTTCAATTTCGAGGAGGGCGGGGAAATCAGGGGCATCTCGACGGATGTGGTGCGCGAAGTCTTGAGGCGGGCGGGCATCGAGGCGGACATTGAGATGTGCCCCTGGGCCAGGGCTTACCGCCGGGCCATGGAAGAGGAGAATGTCATGCTCTTCACCATCGCGAGGACCACCGGGCGGGAGGAGCATTTCAAGTTCATCTGCCCCGTGGCTCCTCCCGTCAAAAACGTGCTTTTCAGACTGAGCGACAGGAAGGACATGGACGTCGGCTCCCTGGAGGACGCCAGGTCTTACCGCATCGGAGTCCAGGACAAGGACGTCCTTCATCAGCTGCTGCTCGAGGCGGGCTTCGAGGAGAACAGGAGTCTTTTTCCCGTCCCCGATAACGAGCAGAACCTCAAGAAGCTCCTGAGCGGCCGCATCGACCTCATGGCCGGCCACGATCTGCCGACCCTTGCTCTCCTGAAGGGCATGAGCCAGGCGGGGGACCGGCTCGAGATCGTCTACACCTTCGATTCCTTCGAAGAGTGCGCGGCTTTCGGGCGAAAGACCTCCGACGACCTCGTCGAGAAGATACGAATGGCGCTGGAAGCCGTTCAAAAAGAGGGTTTGATAGAGAATTCGGCGAAGCGCTACCTGTTCGACTGAGCCGGCAAGTCACCAGCATCCAAGCCCGGAGCCGCCAACCCCCATGAAACCGGACTTCCCCAACGGACCATCCATCTCGACGCGTCTGTCCCTGAGCCTTGTCTCCATTGTGCTTGTGGTGGTGGCCACCATACTGGCCATTGGCTTTGCCGTCTATTCCAGGAATCTCAAATCCGACCTGGACGGACAATCGAAGGAATACGCCTCGAGGCTTGCCGACATCCTGGCGCTGCCCCTGTGGAATTACGATGAGACGCAGATCCGGCGGATCGGCGCCGTTTTCTCCCAGAACCAGATGATCCACGGGCTCCTGGTGGAGGACGATCGGGGCAGAGCCCTCTTCGAGGCCCGAAAGGCCGAGGACCAGGCTCCAAAGATACTTCGGTCCGACGAAATCCGCATCGAAGGAAGGTCCATCGGAAAAGTCTCCATCGAGATCACCCTGGCCATGCACCTGCTCCATTTGAGGCTGCTGCTGATCGGCACGCTGCTCACGCTCCTGGCGGCGCTGGTGGTCATGGCCCTCGGAACAAACCACCTGCTCAGGAGATTCCTTCGAAGCCCCCTCGAATCCCTCGAGCAGGCCATGGACCGCGTGGCTTCGGGGGATTTCTCCCACGCTCTCGACCATCCCCACCGTGAGCTGAGGGGGATCGCGCGAAGATACACCGAGATGGTGGAGCGAGTGCATTGGCGGGAGGAAAAGCTCCAGCAGATGAACCGGGAGCTGATGAGCGAGATCGCCGAGCGGAGGACGGTCGAGGAGAATCTGGCCTTGAGCAACGCGCTGCTCAAGACGCAGCTGGAAAACTCCCCCGATGGCATCCTCATGGTGAGCCCCGAGGCGCGGATCATTCTGGCCAATCCGGCTTTTGTCGACATGTGGCAGCTCCCCGAATACCCCGTGGCCATGGGGTCGGTGGAAGTGCTTTTTGACGCCATGGGGGAGCGCCTGAAATCGACCGGGGGTGCTCCGAGCTTTCCTGCCCTCGCCGAGGAACCGCCTTCGGGGAAGCCGCGCCGGGAATTGCACCTGGATGACGGCAGGGTTTTCCAGTTCCACTGTGTATCCATGCTGGGCCAGGGAGGGCGGGATTTTGGAAGGGCCTTCACTTTCCACGATGCGACGGAGCAGAAACGGACGGAGGAGATGCTTCGCGAAAACGAGGTGCGCTACCGCACGCTGTTCAAAAACTCGCCCATTTCCCTCTGGGAGGAGGACTGCTCGGAAGTGAAGCGGCTTCTCGATGGATTGCGGCCGTCGGTACCCGATTTTCGGGAATACCTCGAAAGCCATCCCGAAGTGGTCGTGGAGTGCATGAAGCTCGTGCGGGTCGTCGATGTCAACGACGAGACCCTGCGAATGCTGAAGGCCGAGACCAGGGAGTCTCTCATGCACGGGCTGCAAACGGTCCGGACGGATGAAATGCCGGCTGCCTTCCGACATGGGCTCCTCTCCCTGCTGGAGGGCGAAACCCGCTGCATCGTGGAGACGACCCATCGTGCCCTGACGGGAGAGCCCCTGGATGTCAGCGTGTCGCTTCAGGTTGCCCCCGGCTACGAGGAAACCTGGGCCAAGGTCTTCGTCTCCGTTCAGAACATCACCGAGCGAAAACAGGCCCATGAGATCCTGAGGCGGGCCAACCTGGTGCTGGAGAACAGTCCGGTCATTCTTTTCCGGTGGCGGGCGGCTCCCGGTTGGCCGGCGGAGCTGGTGTCGGAGAATATCCGTCAGTTGGGTTATGAGCCCGAGGACCTGCTTTCGGGAGAAGTCCCCTTTGCCGACTTGATCCATCCCGAGGACCTGGAGAGAGTGGCCGCCGAGGTCAGGGATTTCACCGAGGGGGGTGTGGGGAGATTCCAGCAGATGTACCGTGTCGTCACCAGGGACGGCCGGGTCCGATGGGTCGACGACCGGACCTTCGTGGAACATGACGGCGAGGGGAGGGTCACGCACTACCAGGGCATCGTGATGGACATCACCGAGCGCAGGCGCAACGAGGAGGAGCTGCGGCAGAAGAACGAGGAGATGGAGCGCTTCGTCTACACCATCTCTCACGACCTCAAGAGCCCTCTCGTGACCATTCAGGCCTTTCTCAAGTACCTCGAACAGGATCTCCAGAGCCGGGATCACGAACGTGCGCGCAGGGATATGGATTACATCGGCAACGCGGCCGCCCGGATGAACCGGCTGCTGGATGAATTGCTCGAGTTGTCGCGGATCGGGCGAAAGGTCAACCCTCCCGAGAATGTCTTCCTCCAGGATGTGGTGCGCGAAGCCCTCGGGTTGGTGGCGGGCCGAATCATCGAGCGCGGGATCCATGTGGAGGTCGCGCCGGAGCCGATCCTGCTTCATGGAGACCGCACACGCCTGGTGGAGGTCTTTCAGAATCTCATCGACAATGCGGCCAAGTTCACGGGTGACCAGGAGTCGCCCACCATCTGGATCGGCGCCGAGGAGGACGAGGGCGGCATGGTACTCCATGTGAGGGACAACGGAGTGGGTGTCGAGCCCAGGTATCATGAAAAGCTCTTCGGGCTCTTCGAGAAGCTGGATGCAGGCTCCGAGGGAACGGGAGTGGGGCTTGCGCTGGTGAAGCGCATCATCGAGATCCACTCGGGCAGGATCTGGGTTGAATCCGAGGGACAGGGCCGGGGAACGGTTTTTCGCTTCACGCTCCCCGGCGCCCGGAAATCGACTGCCGGCTGACTTTGGCCGGGGCGGCTCCGTTCGCCGTTGGAGGACCGAATGATGGTTTGATATGCAGGTATTGCAGTGTTATTTTGCAGTTCAATCAGTCCCATTTGCCTGACGAACCGAATGCTGCGCCGTCGTCTTCACTGCGACGGATTGTTTGCATGATGATGAGTCCCGGAACAGACGCGTCGGGGGACCAGCTTTGCCGGGGATGCTTCCATTCAGCGGAGGGTGACATGGCAACCATGCAGGGAGAGCCCATCTTCATTCTTCTCGTGGAAGACGACCCGGCCCATGCCGAGATCGCCATTCGCAACCTGGAAACCTGCCGGATGGCCAACCGGATACGCCATGTGTCGGACGGCCAGGCGGCCCTTGACTATCTTCATCGGCGGGGCGAGTACAGGGAGCCCGAGGCCAGCCCGAGACCCCACCTGATCCTGCTGGATCTCCGTCTTCCGAAGGTGGACGGGCTCGAGGTCCTCAAGCACATCAAGTCCGACCCCCACCTGCGGTCCATTCCCGTGGTCATCCTCACGACCTCGTCGACGGAATCGGATATCCTCAAGGCCTACGACAACCACGCCAGCAGCTACCTCATCAAGCCCGTGGATTTCGACAAATTCATGAGCCTCATGGACACGTTCGGTTTTTACTGGATGGTCTGGAACTGCTATCCGCATCACAGAAAGGACCCATGAATTGGATGCCGCGATAGTCGACGTGCTGATTGTCGAAGACGATCCCGCCCATGCCGAAGCGATTCTGAGAGCCCTCGAAGCCGACGGGACCGCTCGCGCTCGGACGGTGTCGTCCCTGCGCGAATACCGGGCTGTCATAGGCTCGTGTCATCCCGCGGTGGTGCTGGCCGATCTGAACCTTCCCGACGGTCAGGCCCTCGAAATGCTCTCTTCGCCTCCCGAGTCCCAGCCTTTTCCAGTCCTCGTGATGACCAGCTACGGCGACGAGCAGAAGGCGGTCCAGGCCATGAAGGCCGGGGCGTTGGATTACGTGGTGAAATCCGTCGAATCCTTTGCCGAAATGCCGCGAATCATCGAGCGCGCCCTTCGGGAATGGCGCCATATCATCGAGAAGCAGCGTGCGGAGGCCGAGCGTCTCGAAATGGAGCGCCGCCTGCTGCACGCCCAGAAACTGGAGAGCCTCGGGGTCATGGCCGGAGGTATCGCTCATGATTTCAACAACCTGCTGACGGCGATCCTGGGCCATGCCGATCTGGCTCTTCTGACCCTTCCTCCGGTGGCTCCCGCGTGCAACAACATCGGCGAGATCATCAAAGCCTCCCGGAGGGCGGCGGACCTCTGCCAGCAGCTGCTGGCTTACACGGGCAAGGGAAAGTTCGTCATCGAGCCCTTCGATCTCGACGAGCTCATCGAGGAGATGGCGCACCTGCTCCGGACGCTCATTTCAAAGAAAGTGCTCCTCAATCTCAACCTTCACCGGGACCTCCCGAAGATCGAAGGCGATCCGAGCCAGATTCGGCAGGTGGTCATGAACCTGGTCATGAATGCCTCGGAGGCCATCGGGGAAATGAGCGGGGTCGTGACGATCTCGACAGGGGTGAGCTTCTGTGATCGAGAAATCATCCGGGGAGGTTATCTGGACGATGATCTGCCGGAAGGGCTTTACGTGAGCCTCGAGGTGAGCGATTCAGGCTGCGGAATGGACCGGGAAACGCGTGAGCGCATTTTCGAGCCGTTCTTCTCCACCAAATTCACCGGGCGGGGTCTCGGCATGTCGGCCGTGCTTGGAATCATGCGAAGCCATCGCGGCACCGTCAAGGTCTACAGCGAGCCCGGGCAGGGCAGTGCCTTCAGGCTGCTGTTTCCGGTATCCGAGAAGGCCGTTCGCAATGCGTCAGTCAAGGAGATTCCCAAGGGGGAGGAATGGCGGGGCTCGGGCGTTGTGCTCCTGGTGGACGACGAGCAGCCCGTCATCGACATTGCCGGCCGCATGCTGGAAATGCTCGGCTTCTCCGTCGAGACGGCGAAAGACGGCATGGAGGCCCTGGAAGTCTTCGGGCGGAAGCGGACGGAGATCAGGTGCATCCTGCTGGACCTCACCATGCCCCGGATGAACGGGGAAGAGGCCTTCAGGGAGCTCCGCCGGCTGGACCCCGGCATTCCCATTGTCCTCTCCAGCGGATACAGCGAGCTCGAAGTGGCCACCCGGTTTTCCGGTGAGAAGGTTGCCGGTTTCATGCAGAAGCCTTACCGGTTCAGTGAGCTTCGGGATCTGCTACAAAAAGTTTCAAGTTTGAGGTTTCAAGTTTCAAGTTGAAAACCGGCGCCGCCGGGAGCCCGCGCAGACAAGCCCTGGGGGAGATCCACGCGGCTGAACGGTTCTGCATTCCCGGCAGGGACATGCGCGAATGACGATCGATTCGGACATTCAGTGGTGTGCGCCTGTATTGAGTGCAGCTCCATGGTACAAGATGTCCGTTTCTTCACTCGAGTGGCGAGCACTCCATGGTGTTGAGTTGTGGTGAGTATGGTGCGGGCGTGAATCGGATGCCGACTTGAAGTCGTTTACTTCCATAGCCCGATGGGCCGACTTGGATCTGCTGCTGCGGGCCTCCCTCAAATGCGAGGAAGCCTCGCTTTTCCGCCATCCCATGGACGATGACGAGTGGCGCCGGACCTGTCAGCGCATCCAGGACGTTGTTCTTCTCGCGGGGGGTGACGCTTTCTCCCGAGTCGGCGAGCATATCGCCGGTCTCATCCAGGCGGTCGACCCGGTGATGACCGGATACTGCCGACTGACCTGCCCCGCCTGTTCGGATCCCTGCTGCAATGGCCAAAAGGTGTTTTTCAACCGGACGGATCTCATCTACCTCGCCGCCATCGGAGAGACGGGTGTGCCCGGGCAGACGCGGTGCGGCCAAGGGCATCCGTGTCGGTACCTGGGCGGCGAGGGGTGCCGACTGAGCCGCCGAAGCCGCCCTTATGTCTGTGTCTGGTTTCTCTGCGAGCCCCAGATGGAGCTGCTGCAGGGCGAGCCCGCCCGATTCCAGCGGACCATCACGGAAGCTCTCCAGGAAATCCGGCACGCCCGCCTGATGCTGGAAGCCCTCTTCGAGCTCACCACGGGGACATGGAGCGCCGGGAACACCGGACGTCCCACTGCTCCCGGGCTCGCGCCAAGCTGAGGGAAAAGTCATTACTTGCCTATGGCCGATTTCCCCTTGAACTTATTGCAGGGAATCGACATGGCGCGAAATCGGCAACGGCCTGGTCCTCCCCGGCTCCCGTTGGTCACGGAATCTTAACTTGATTTCCTCCATGCTGTTCCGATAGCTACCTCGGGACGACTGAAAGCCGTCCGGCGCGTCCCGTTGCGCGCCGCTCACCCCCTTTGGACGAGACTCATGCGCACGCTTTAAGGAGACCTGAGTGGCTCACTTCGACTCGTTTTCCAGTCTCATCTCCTCCGTTCTCGACGAAATGCGGAAGGTCGATGGCGACGCCGGTACCGCCGGCCTCACGGCCTATCGAAGCAGCATAAGAATCGGGTCGCTGGTGGAATCCGCGTTCTGTGTACCCCCCGACGAGTCGGTTCGCCAGGTCAAGCAAATTTTGAAGGGAAAGGAGCCCATCACCGCTGTGGTCGTGGCCCATGAGGGAAGACCCCTGGGACTCGTCATGAGCATGCACATCGACAGGATTCTCAGCCAGCAGTTCGGCGTGCCGCTCTACTACAACAAGCCCGTCACCTCCATCATGGACGATACCCCTCTGACCGTTGAGCACGACTGCCCCATCGAGCGGGTGGCCCACAAGGCCATCAGCCGCAATCAGTCGGAGGTCTTTGACCACATCATCGTGACCGAAAACGGATTGCTTGCCGGGGTGGTGCCCGTACCCAGGATCCTCGAAACCCTGGCCGTGCTTGAGCATCAAAGGACGGGGGAGCTCGCCCGCCTGAACCAGAGGCTGCAGGAGGAGATCGTCGAGCGGCAGGCGGCCACCGAGGCCCTTCGAGAATCCCGCGGCAAGCTTCAGCTGGTCATCGACAGTCTCCCGCATTCGATCTTCTGGAAAGACGTCGAGCGTCGATGCCTTGGCTCCAATCGCAGCTTTGTGGTCGAACTGGGCCGCGGGGACAGCGAAGACATCCTCGGAACCCGGGACTACGATCACGGCTGGAGCCGGGAGGAAGCGTCCCTTTTCGCCCATATGGAAGCGCGCGTCCTCGAAACGGGCCTGGAGCAGTATGAGAGGATCCATCGCACGAACCCCGAGGGAGAGCCGGTCCTGCTGGAGGTTCGCAGGCTTCCCATGCATGACCTCAAAGGGAGCCTCATCGGCATCCTGGGTATCCATGAGGACATCACCCAGAAGGAGCAGGCTCGACAGGCCGTGGAGGCCAACCGCGCCAAATCCGAATTCCTCGCCCGAATGAGCCATGAAATCAGAACCCCCATGAACGGGGTGCTCGGGATGGCCGAACTGCTCCTTGGAACCGCGCTGAACGACCACCAGCGGAATCTCGTGGAAACGGTCTTTCGCTCGGGAGAAACCCTTCTGGGGTTGTTGAACGATATACTCGATTTCTCCAAGGTCGAGGCCGGGAAGCTCGATCTCGACTGTGCTCCTCTCGATCTCCACGCCCACATCGAAGAAATTGTGGAGCTCCTTGCAGAGCAGGCCCACAAGAAGGGCGTCGAGTGCATCTGTCATATTGCGGAAGATGTCCCCTCGCACGTCTTCGGTGATTCGCTCCGGCTGCGGCAGGTTCTCGGCAACCTCGTCAGCAACGCCATCAAGTTCACCCACGAAGGCGAGGTTGCGGTGCGGGTCTTTGTCTTGGACCGTCTGGAGGATGCGCTCCTCATCGGCTTCGAGATCAGGGACACCGGCATCGGGATTCCGGAGGATGGACTGGGAAGGATTTTCGATGCATTCGCTCAGCTGGACGGCTCCACCAGCCGAAGGTTCGGAGGGACGGGTCTCGGGCTGGCCATATCGAAACAGCTCTGCGAGCTGATGGGAGGCGAGATCAGCGTCGAAAGCAGCCCCGGAAAAGGCAGCACTTTCCGGTTTTCTGTGCGAGTCAAGGTTGAGGCGCGAAGTGAGCGCTCACCCGGCCCGCGGTGCGAGAATCCCCGGGAGCTGCGAGTCCTGGTGGTCGACGACAACGAGGCGAACCGCCGGGAGATGGTCAATATGCTGGCTTCCTGGGGGATGATGCATCGATTGGCCGAGACCGGAGAGACGGCTCTCGACCTTCTGCGTGCCGAGGCTGGAAGGGGAAGACCCTTTCATGTGGCGATCCTCGACATGATGATGCCGGGGATGGACGGAATCGAGCTCGCCCGCCGGATCCAGGCCGACCCGTCCATCTCCGACGTCGAGCTGATCATGCTCACTTCCATGGGGCGCCGCGGGGACATGGATGCCGCGCGAGAGGCCGGAGTCGGAATCCATTTGAGCAAGCCGGTGCGGCAATCCCAGCTCTACAACGCCTTGATCGGCTCGACCGGCATCTCCACCGGCAGGATCCCGGCGGCCGGCCCCATCCCCCATCGACCTGGGCCAATACCATCCACCCGGGTGGGGGCCAGCATCTTGGTGGCAGAGGACAATCCGGTCAACCAGCACGTGTGTCGGGCGATGCTCGAGGCCCTGGGTTACGAGGCGGAGGTGGCTTCCAACGGCCGCGAAGTGCTCGATGCCTTGTCCCGCCAGGAATTCAGGCTCATTCTCATGGACTGTCAGATGCCCGAGATGGACGGTTACGAAGCCACCAGGGCCATACGGCAGCGCGACATCGAGGAAGGGATCGGCAGTGAGCGAGTCAGGCCGGCCATCATAGCCCTCACCGCCCACGCCATGCCCGAGAACCGCGAGGCATGCCTCCAGGCCGGAATGGACGACTACCTGAGCAAGCCGTTCACCCTCAACCAGCTCGGGTCCATGGTTCGTCGCTGGATGGGAGAGGCCGAGGTCGAGACGGGGCGCCCGAGCGCATCAACTGCGGCGAGCGATTCCCATTTCTAGATATTTTAGAGAGTTGAGCGATTCGAGGTCTGCCGGGCTCCAATCGGGCAAATCATAAGGATGCATTTCCGGGAATTGTCTGGCGCGGCCGTCGCGGGCTTGTCAGAGGCCGCCAGTGGAACGTGGCGTCTGCTCTCCGCCTGTTGATACCAAACGTTCTTGCCTGAGGAAGACACCCATTGCAGGCATGATCAGCTTGCGGGGTCCCGCCCACTGGCCCGCTCACTGCTCAGGTCCGTTGAGATCCTTGATGCGTCTCACGTCCTGACTCCTGCCCAGCACGATCAGGATGTCACTGTCCTTGATGACGAAATCGGCGGGGGGCACCAGCACGAAGTTCTCGGTGAGGACTTCCTCGATGGCAATGACATGGACGTTGTACCTGGCCCGCAAATCAAGCTGCTTCAGGGATTTCCCGATGAACGCCGAAGGGGGCGCGATCTGCAGCAGGTTGAAGTCTTCGGAGAGGGGGATGAAATCCAGGATGTTGGGCCTGGACAGCCCCTGGGCCACCTTGACGGCCATGGCTTTCTCCGGGTGGATGACTTCGGTGGCTCCAACCTTCATGAGGACCTTTGCGTGATCCTCATCCATCGCCTTGGCCAGGACCTTCTTGACCCCGATCTCCTGGAGATACAGGGTCAGGAGCACGCTCTTGCTCACGTCCGAGCCGATGCTCACCACCACGGCGTCCATCTCGTCCAGCCCCAGGGATCGGATCTTTTCCTTTTCCGACGCATCCAGGACGATGGCCTCGGTGCAGTAGGGATCGATTGTTTGCACCCGGTCCGGGTCCTTGTCGATGGCAATGACTTCATTGCCCTCCTCGAAGAGAACCCTGGCCATGTGGAAGCCGAACTTACCCAGGCCGATGACGGCAAATCGTTTCAAGGACGAATCTCCTGTCAGCCAATCATGAGGTTTTGCCGGGAATACTGGATGCCGCCCCGCGCCTCCGTGCCGGCAACAATGTAGGCGAAGGTGAGGACACCGACTCTGCCGATGAGCATCATGGCGACGATCAGAACCTTGCCGAACGCATTGAGCTTCGTGGTCGCCCCCATGGAGAGGCCCACCGTCCCGAAGGCCGAAATCACCTCGAACAGGTATTCGACAAACGCGGATCTGGCCTCCGGGCCCGAGACCTCCACGTCATGGGTGAGCAGGAGGAGAAAGAAGATGGCAAGAATCAGGCTGATGGAAAGGATCAGCAGGGAGACGCTTCGCGAGACGGTCTCCTGGGGAATGCTCTTCTTGAAAACGTTCACCCGCGCCATTCTCTGGAGCCGGGCCCATGTGAACAGCCCGAGGACGGCAAGGGTGGTGGTCTTCACTCCGCCCCCGCACGATCCGGGAGAAGCTCCCCAGAACATGAGGAACATGAGGGCCATGACGGTCGAGTTGCTGAGCTGCCCGATGTCCACCGTATTGAACCCCGCCGTGCGCGCCGTGATGGACTGAAATAGCGAGATCCAGAGGATCTCGTCCAGGGGAGCTTCCCTGAAAATATTCCCGTGCTCTCCCCAGATGAAGAGCCCCATGCCGCAGGCGATGAGAAGAGCTGTCGTGATGATGACGATTCTGGTGTGGACGGTGAGCCTGGCCGGTATGGTCCTTCGGCTTCTCATCTGCTCGTAAAGCTCGTAGACAACGGGAAAACCGATGCCGCCCAGCACGATGAGGATGCAGATCGTCAGGTTCAGGACCGGCGATGCCCTGTAATCGATGAAGTTGTTGCTGAAAAGGGCAAATCCGGCGTTGCAGAAGGCGGAGATGGAGTGAAAAACGGCCAGGTGAGCCGATTCCATCACGGAATGCTCGCCGATCCAGAAGAGGAAGAGTATGAGGGCGCCTGCCCCTTCGACAACACCGGTGAAGAGGAAGATAGCCCCGACGACCCGGTAGATGTCCTCCCTCGGGGTGTGGGCGAAAACCTCCTGCATGACCATCCGCTGCCTGAAGGAGACTCTCTTGCCGATCAACAGGAAGAAAAGGACGGAAAAGGTCATGATGCCGAGCCCTCCAGCCTGAATCAGAAGGAGGATGACCAGCTGACCCGACGTGGTGAAATAGCTGCCCGTGTCCACAACCGCCAGACCCGTCACGCAGACGGCCGAGGTGGCGGTGAAGAGAGCGTCGACCAGGGAGATTTCCCCCGAAACCGTCGAGGAGGGCAGAAGCAGAAGAGCCGTGCCGGTCCCGATGGCCGCCACGAAGCTTGCCAGGATCATGGACGAAAGCCCCACCTTGGCTTTCCTCAGCCTGCCGAGGCCCCTTCGGATCGACTCGACCTGCAAGGCTGAGAACCTCCCCTCGTAAGATAGAAATGGAAGCGTAATCCTTCGAATGAGCCTCATGACCGGGACCTCGGCTTCAGGAAGTGGTCACATCGCAGATGGTCCTCGGATTCGCACACATGGTGCCGCCAGCCGCTTTCCAGCACCAGCCGGTCGAGGTAGGCGCCACAGACGACGAGCTCGCGCCGGGCGTCGATGGGACTGTAGTGAAGATGGGGACAGACGATGGCCAGTTGCCGCTTCAGAAGATCCCCGGGGCCCGGAGCCTCGATGACACCGGTGCCCCCGGTCCCGACGGATTCCCCCTTGAACGTCTCGCCCGCAAACCTGACATACTCGACCCCCGCCCGGTCGAGATCCTCCATCACCCTCCGATGCCTGGCCCGCAGCAGCGCCAGGACCGGGATCCTCCGGGTGTGGGTGTTGCGCTTGAGCACGGCGCACAGCTCCACCAGCGCCTCGCGCTCCCGGATATCCCGCGTCGCGAAGTGAACCACGATGAGGCGGGGATTCCCATCCACGGCTTTGTGCAGGCATTCGACCGGGCTGCGAGCCATTTCCCCATCGTTCCGTTTTGGTCCACATTCGCCCCCTGCGTCACAGAAGAGGACCTCAAAGCACTGCACGCCCCGTCTCCTTTCCGCACCTCATCCCATGTGCTCCACGCCTCACGGTGATGCTCCCACGAGGGCACCGGCACGGTGAGCGTGAAGACGCTCCCCTGGCCGGGAGCCGACTCGGCCCAGATGGAGCCTCCATGGGCGCGCACGATCTCCTTGCAGATGGCGAGCCCCAGGCCCGTGCCCCCGGTCTCCCGCCCCTTGACCTGGACGAACTTCTGGAAAATCCTCGACAGGTATTCCTCCGGAATGCCCGGACCATCATCGCGGACACAGAGGTGAGCATGCGGCCCGATCCTTTTGGCCGTGAGCCGATGCCCGCCGAGCAGGATCTTCTTGTTCAAAGTCATGAGGTGAGTCTCCCATTGCGCCGTGACATTCGTGAACCGGGAGCAATCCCTGCGCCACAGTATAGTTTGTGCTATTTCAGTAGGTTAGCTTTATGAAAAGGCGGAGGTGGCTTGAAAAATGAAAGATGGGGGCGGGCACGACCTTGCATTTCTGCAAGGTCGGTCGTCGCAGGGAGCGGGTCAGATGCCGTACGCTTTTCTCCGGCGCCAGAGCGTTGCCTGGTCCATGCCCAGGATCGCCGCCGCTTCCTGGAGTGAAGCGGTGCCGGCGATGACCCTCCTGATGTGAAGCTCCTCTATGACAGCCAGCGGGACCCGGTCGCCGATGGCCGGGCTGGCGACGGAAGGGGCCATGTTCTCGGGGAGGTCGCCTTTCCCGATGTTCTCGCCGCTGCCCAGGATAACGGCCCGCTCGATGGTGTTGCGCAGCTCACGGACATTTCCCGGCCATGGGTAGCCCTGCAGCGCTTCGGCGGCTTCATCGGTGAACCCGATGATCCTCTTGTGGTTGGAGCGGCAGAAGTGGGCGAGAAAATCCATGGCAAGGGGCATGATGTCTTCGGGGCGTTCCCCAAGGGAGGGCAGGGTGAGGCTGATGACATGGAGTCGATAAAAAAGATCCTCCCGGAACCGACCTTCGGCCACTCGCCTGTCGAGGTCCGCATTGGTTGCGGCAATGATCCGCACATTGGCCCTTCGGAGCGTCGCTTCTCCGAGGCGCTCGTACTCCTTGTCCTGGATGAACCGCAGCAGCTTGGCTTGAAGGGTCGGAGCCATGTCCCCGATTTCGTCCAGGAAAAGCGTCCCGCCTTCGCACGATGCGATTCGGCCGGGATTGTCCCGGACCGCTCCCGTGAAAGCGCCCCTGGCGTGCCCGAAAAGCTCGCTTTCGAGAAGATCGGGGGGCAGAGCCGGACAGGCCACCACCGCCATGGGCCGGGCCGCCCGCGGGCTCCACTGATGGATGGCGCGGGCCAGGGCTGACTTCCCGGTACCGCTCTGACCCCTGAGCAATACGATGGCCTCGGAGCTCGCGGCCTTCCTGGCTGTTTCAAGGACCCGCTGCATACCGGCATTCCTGCTCTGGAGCCCGGCCTCAGGAGCGACCCGCTGTGCATCCGCCTTGAGCGACGTTATCTCGTTTTCCAGCTCCCGGATCCGGGCGGTTCGTCGGGTCAGGAGCCTGACCTGGTCGGGGGTGAACGGCTTCACCATGTAATCGGCGGCACCGCGCCTGATGGCCTCCACCGCGCTCTCGATGGAGGCGTGGGCCGTGATGATGGTGATTTTGGTCCAGGGCGATGCGGCCAGCAGGACAGGGATCAAATCCATGCCGTCTTCCCCGCCCAGCCTGAGGTCCACCAACGCCATGTCAAAGGAGCGCATTCTCGCCTCATGGGCGGCGTCGGCTGCGTTGCTCACGGCGATGACGGTGTGGCCTTCGGCGGCAAGGCAATAAGCGAGGGTCTTCCGGATGTTGACCTCATCGTCCACGACCAGAATGCTCAGGGAGGACGTCTGCGGCTGGCCCATCTGCGGCTCCTGGATGCCGGCTCCCCAGCTGGAGCCTGGGAGCCGGCAAGCGGCTAAGGACTTGCGCCCGGTTGTGCCAAGATATTTTTCATGGCAGGCTCCCCTTTTGTCCTGGATCGATCTCCGTGCGTAATGCCCACACATCCCAACGCCCTTCGCGCCGTGTCACAGCATCGCCACCACCCAGGCGACCAAGAGCACCACAAGCCAGGCGGCGCAGAGCACCCAGAGCGCCTTCTGCCAGGATTCTCCGAAATAGCTCCTGGCTGAGCCGGCCACCCAGGTCCAGTTGAGCCAGATGTGCAGCACCAGCAACCCCAGCAGGAACAGCGAGAGGGTGAGATGGATATCGCCCCACTGATGGCGGTGCAGGCCCAGCAGGAACTTCGAAGCCTCGGGAGTTTTTCCAGACGGGATGACGAAGGCGAGCAACAGTCCGATGACGGCAATGGAGCAAAGGTCCACAAACAGCAATGCGTCGATCAGGCACTTCCAGTCGTTCCTTTTCATGACCAGTCCCCTCCCCGCGCCCCGGTATTCGGTCTTCGCCACAAACGGGCCTGGGCTCACCTTCGGGCAAACATCACCGCATAAAAAAGGTATCCCCCCATGAGCAGAAACGCCGCATCTCGAATCAGGTACCAGGTCGTGGCGGGATCCCCTTCGGTACTGGTGCTGAAGCACCCGCAGTGAACATCGAGCCCCCGGGCCACATTAAAGACCAAAGCGCCGAAGAACACAACCAGGAGGCCGTTGGCCAGGGTGACGGCTCCCGGAAGCCGGAAGCCGCCCATGAGGCATATGCCGAGCATGAGCTCAAGCCAGGGCAGGATGATGGCCACGAGGTTGATGAGAACGTCGGGAAGGAGCTGGTAGTTGTAAACGATTTTTGCGAAGGCGCCTGGATCGAGGATCTTTCCGACGCTGGAGACGATGAAGATGGCGCCGAGGATCAGCCTGAGCCAGAAATCCAGAGGTTTTTTCAAGAGAGCCCCCATAGCGGTCCACATTCCTGCTTCATGCAGGGCGATTGCGCTCGCCCATGAGACGAGGACACCGGAGATCCAATCGTCCAGGGCTCACTGCACGCCACGCGGAGTGCCCGTCATCGTTTCCACCGGGAGACTCCTCTCCTGCCACACGGACCACCCGTTCACCAGGACCCTCACGTTGCTGTATCCCTTGACGAGGAGGGCCATGGCGAGCTCCTTGCTCGAAGCGCAGCTCTCACCGTCACAATAGGTGACCAGCGGGGTTTCGGGGGGGATGCCGTTCAGAACCCGGGCAAAATCCTCATCGAAGTCCTCCCACGGCAGGCTGAGCGCTCCTTCGATGTGGCCTTCCGCGAATTGATCATGGGATCGTGCGTCCAGGAAAAGCGCCGAGCGAGAGAAGAAGAGCATTTCCGCTTCATCGAGAGAAACGGCGAGGCTCTCTCCCGAATCCAGCCTGAGCTGCGCCTCGGGGGACCAGTCGGCCACGAGGGGAAGCCCGCCGGGCCGCAGGTGGTTTACCGAAAGGGCGACGGCGATGGCTAGCAGGAGAAGCGACCCTCCCTGCCATATCACTTGCAGCGCCGTAGGGCTTTGCTGTCTGAAGGAAATCATGGGCTCACCCTCACGCATTCTTGCGTCTGCAGATGATTTCGCGATTGAGGGTCGGCAAAACCTCCATGAGACGCACGATCTCGGGATCATCCATGAGCCAGTGCCTGAGATTGCCGAGGATGGCGGCCGCGTATGGGCTGCTGCCCCCGTCCGAGACGAAATAGTTGACCCAGAGGCCGTCCTTGCGGGAGAAAACCAGCCCCGCCTCCTCCAGGACCTTCAGGTGATTGGACACCGTCGGCTGGGCGATATCGAGGGCGGCCTGGATCTCACAAACGCACAGGGACTGGCGCTGCAGCATTTTGAGGATCCTGACCCGGTTAGGGTCGGACAGGGCCTTCATGACCTTGGTGAAATCCTTCATGCACGGAAACCTCCGGCTCAAATCGTCGAATACCAATATATAGACTTGGACACCATCTGTCCATATCAGTCCTGGTTGAGCGATGGAACCATGGATGCATGCAGGTTTGTCCTGAAGCCCGTGACTCGAAGCCCTCAACTTCTCCAGGAGTCCCTTATGGCCCGTCAGGCCACCCTGAACGATGAAAAGGGGTTTCAACCAGGAACCAGGAACCAGAAACACTTCAGAGCAACCGTATGCCGTTGCGCGCCACGGCCCCCGCAATGCCTTGCCCTGTCTCCCTCTTCCTCTCGAAGGATTCCGATTTCATGGTGTAAACATCCACCGGAACGGATAAGGACAGAAAGTAGGGCTGAAAGACATGGGCATCTGACTCCTCGGTGATGATGAGAAGATCGATGTCACTCCGCGGGGTCGGCACGCCACTGGCGAAGGAGCCGAAGAGGTATATCGCCTCGATGTCGGGCCGTTCGGATTTCAGAACCTGGATAGCGATGTCGAGCTCCCGCAGGACCTGGTCACGATTCAAGAAACGACTGGCGGCAAAATCCGTAAACGCGCTCGGCGTCCTGGATGGCTTTTTCCGAGTCCTCATCCGTGTAATACTCCCGTGGGGCGCCCACATCGAATCCATTGGGATAGCGGGTGGGGATGTAATGCTTGTCCAGCCGCATCGCCGACTTCAGGACTGCATCGGGTATCTCCTCCACCCTTGCGAGATCCTTGAGCAGACGAGTCACCGAGTGCCCCCAGCCTTCGCCGCCTCTGCAGAGGATCAGAGCCTTGACCGCCTTTTCGGCTGCCTGGTGCGCGGCAAAGCAGGACCAGTCGTGGTCCCCGTCTTCCCTGGCATGGACGGCATGCCTCAAATCACCCTCGGCCTGGTGGAGCCAGTCCGCTGCCCGGTTGCCCATTGGATTGCCTCCCGGTGTAACCGACCGTCTTCAAGGTATCGATCTCAAACTCTCGAGCAACCTTAGCACTCATGCCGGAGCGGGTCAAAGAAATGGGATGGGGTTGCTCCGCGGGCCTGTTCCCCTCGTCATATGCGGCGCGTGCTCCTTTCATTCAAGGTTTGATTCAGGGCTGCGTTTGTGCGGGTGCCCCGGAACAGACCGAGGAAGAGTCATCCTTTTGGTCGCACCCTTCGAGAAATTTTTCTTCTCGACCGCAAGTTTTTCCAGCTTCAGTGGTTTTGTCCGTTCAGAATAGACTCCTGGGGGAGATGCCGTGCTCTTTTCCGAGATCACGGAAGCATGTGCTCGGAGCCTCCGAGGCGCGAGCATGGTATTCCGGCTGAACTGGGGCTGAAGCGAAACGAGGAGGGTGAGCGATGGGCTGGTGGGATTCCCTGCATGTGACCTTTCCCGTGTCGGGGGTGGAAACGTGGCTGCTTCTGCCCCCGCTGGTGGCTTTCGTCGTTTCCTTTTTCACGTCCATGGGGGGAGTGTCCGGGGCATTTCTCCTACTGCCTTTCCAGATGAGCTTCCTCGGTTATACCAGTCCCTCGGTCAGCGGCACCAATCACGTATTCAATGTGGTGGCCATCCCGAGCGGAGTGTATCGATACATCCAGGAGGGCCGGATGGTGTGGCCCCTCACCTGGGTCGTGATCATCGGCACCCTTCCCGGGGTTTTCATCGGTGCGTGGCTGCGCGTGGCCTACCTGCCCGATCCCAGGAACTTCAAATTCTTCGCGGGCCTCGTCCTCCTCTACATCGGGGTGAGGCTGGCCTGGGACACCCTCATGGGTCAAGGGGGCGCGGCGCTGGCCAGAAAGGGACAACCCGTTCTGGCCCGGGGACAGCCCTGCGTCTCGGACACCAGGTTCTCCCTCACCTGCGTGGAATACACTTTCGCGGGTGAGACTTACAGCTTTGCTCCCCTCTGGGTGTTCGTCATGACGTTTGTCGTCGGCATCGTGGGGGGCGTCTACGGAATCGGGGGCGGTTCCATCGTGGCCCCTTTTTTTGTGGCCATCTTCAAACTGCCGGTCTACACCATAGCCGGGGCGGCCCTCATGGGGACTTTCGTGACCTCGGTGGCGGGAGTATTATTCTACCAGGTGCTGGATGCAACCTGGAGCACGCAAATGGCCATTGCACCGGACTGGCTCCTGGGTGCTCTGTTCGGCGCCGGAGGCTTCGGCGGCATGTACCTGGGGGCCCGATGCCAGAAGTACGTGCCGGTGCGGATCATCAAGGTCATCCTGAGCGCCTGTATTCTTTTTGTGGCCGTGAGGTATGTGGTTGGCTTCTTCCTCTGACAGCATTCCGCCATGCCTCCTGGACCACTCTGAACGACGAGGAGGACCGTCGGTCGAGACCGCTCTCGATCTCGACAGCCGACGCCCGAGGCACGAAACGGATCGCAGGGGGTGGGTGCCGTGATCGCGACGTCACCCGCCCGGTGAAGACAGTCGGCCATGGAGAGCGCGGAATACGATCTCATCAGGTCCATCGGGGAGGGTGACCCGGCGGCGTTCGAGCAGCTCATCAAGCGCTACGAGGGACCGGTCCTGAACTTTGTCTACCGGCACCTGTGGGACCGCCAGACGGCTGAGGACCTGACGCAGGAGGTGTTCCTGAGGGTGTTTCGGGCCGCCTCCGGATTCGAGCCCAGGGGTGGGGTCCGGGCCTGGATATTCACCATAGCGCGAAATCTCTGTATCAATGAGATCAAGCGGCTGGAGCGCTTCAGGCGCCTCAGGGAAGAGCTGGGCGTTCGGCGCTCGAGCCCGGAGCGCCCCATGGGTCACGACGACCCGCGGAATCGTGAGCAGATTGAGAAATTGATGACGGCACTGGCGCGCCTGCCCGAGAGTCAGAGAACGGCGCTTCTACTGAGGGCGAACGAAGGGCTGCGCTATGCCGAGATCGCCGAGGTGCTCTCGGTCTCCGTGCCTGCCGTCGAGTCCTTGATCCACCGGGCGAGAACGCAGCTCAGGCAGCTTTGGAAAGACACACCGGAGGAATCGTGATGGAATGCCGCGAAGTGAGGGAGAGGGTGTCCGTCCATATGGATGGTGAGCTGGATGAGGCCTCCTCCATCCGCCTGATCCGCCACATGGAGCGGTGCATGGAGTGTCGGGGGCTCCTCGGGGAGCTGCGCCAGGTTGACGATTGGGTGCGCGGGCTCCCGATCCTCGAAGCTTCTCCCGGCTTCAGCAGGGAGCTGGCGGTGAGGGTCGGGGAGTGGGATGCCTTCAGCGGAGAGAGAAGCCCGAACCGGAGTATTCTTGGGACTCTGCTGGAGCTGCTGGGGTATCTGTCTGAGCTCATGGAGAGGCACAAGGGTCCGGGAACGCATCTGCTGGATGAATTCGACGACTTCCCCCCGCTCTCCCTCGGGTGGACTTACTTCAGAATGCTGGGCCACGGCGGCGGGGGTTGAAGATGAATGTCATGCCTTTCATGCTCGGTTTCCTCACGGCGCTCCTCGGCACGGGCCTGGTACTGGCCGTCCTGCTTTTTCACATGAGGAAGGTCAGGAGGGAGCGGCCTCCCATCAAGGGCTATCTCGATCTCATCCCTGACCTTTCCCGGGAACAGCGCGAGACGGTCCAGGGGATTCGAGAGAGCTTCCTGCCCAGGGTGCAGGCCATCCGGGAGAATCTCCGGCTCGATCGGGCGGAGCTGGCGCGCCTGCTTTTCGAGGAGCCTCCCGACAGGTCCCGGATCTCCGAGGTGGCGGGCAGGATCCTCCGGCACCAGGCCCGGCTCGAAAATGAAGTGATCGAGCACATCCTCGAGGAACGGGAGCTGCTCACTCCGTCCCAGAGAAGGAAGTTCCACGAGATCATCGTGGAGCAGTTTTCGTCGGGCGGACTGGGTGTGCACGACGTGAAAGGCCGGCGGCAATGAAGGCCCGGGCGCCGTGCGACCTGCCTCTCACAACAGCCCCCTCCTTTCCATCGCGTTATCCCTGAACTTCCTCGATCCCCTGCAAATCCGCCTGCCGACGACAAGGCGGCGCCGCATTGACAACATCGCGTACTGTGCTTTCTCTTATTATTATGAATTCGTCCATGCTCTCATGCATGATGGATTCGAAGCGACGGAATGAAACAGGGCATCCGAAAATGGAGCACATTCAGGAAGCTCCGAAGGAGATAGCCATGGAAGGAATACAGGACTATTGCGACAGGCTGGCAACCGAGCTTGGCGCATGGAAGGCTAAAGCCAATGATGTGGTGATGAGAATGGACCACGTTTCCTCCGGCGACAAGGAGAAGGTCATGGACCAGGTCCGGGACCTGCACATGTTTGTGGAGGAGCTGGAAAACAGGATCATTGGACTGAGCACCGAATGTCCGACCCATTATGAGCGGGGCCAGATCGAGATGGAGGCGAAGCTCACTGAAAAATACATCGACTACTGAAATCAGCGAGCGGTAATGTATTGAACAGGATTTCCCCTCGTGATATCGGGTGATTCAAGAGGGTGAGGCCTATGAAGGCAGGGAGAGGGAATACGTCTTTCTCCCTGCTGTTTTGTTTTCTAATCCCGGTGCAACAGGCGGCTTCGGTGCTCTCGGAACATTCCGACATCCTGGTCTTGCCTCCCGGTGCGAGCCTGATATATAAGCGTCTCCGTTGCGGCAGCCCGTTCTTCCGGGCACAAGTCCTTAACCGGCCGCTGGCTCCCGGGCTCGAGCCCGGCAATCAGCTGATCCGGGCGGTCATTTATGCCCGAGTGTACTAGCGATTTCAGCGAGGAGAATGACCCCGACATGGCCCTTGTGAGAACACGCATCATTCAGATGCTGGCGGATGCCGTCGGCCCCATGGTGGGGCTCGCCGGGATTCCAGCCTTCAACCCCACCGCCATCGAGCTCTCGGTCCCCAAGACTTCCCAGCACGGGGACTACGCCACCAACGTGGCCATGAGTCTCACGCGGCAGCTCAAGCGGAATCCGAGGGAAATCGCCTCGGAGATCCTCAGCCGTCTGAACGACCCCGATGGAGTGATGGCCCGGGTGGAGATTGCCGGCCCCGGCTTCATCAACTTCTTTGTTTCTCCCCGGGCATGGCGCGATATTCTTCTGGACATCTTCAGATCGCCCGACCTTTTCGGACGCCAGGAATTTGGGCGCGGCCAGAGGGTTCAGGTGGAATTCGTGAGCGCCAACCCGACGGGGCCGCTCCACATCGGCCATGGCCGGGGAGCGGCCACGGGTGATGTCCTGGCCAATATTCTCGGCGCCTGCGGGTATGACGTGGAGCGCGAATATTACATCAACGATGCCGGCAACCAGATGGACACCCTGGGGAGGAGCCTCTACTTCCGGTACCAGGAAATCCTGGGACAGCCGGTGGATTTCCCCGAGAATCACTACCGCGGGGAGTACATGATCGAGCTGGCCCGCCAATTCCGGGAGGAGGTCGGGGAGCGATACCGCGGGGCGACGTTGGAGGAGGTGCTGCCCGCCTTCTCGCGCTATGCCGGCGACCGGATTCTGGCGGGCATCCGTGAGGATCTGGAGCTTTTCGGAGTATCCTTTGACCGCTGGTTCAGCGAGCAGACCCTGCACGATCGCCATGTCGTGGACGACACGATCAGCCGGCTCCAGGCCGAGGGATACGTCTACGACCATGAAGGCGCCAAGTGGTTCAGGAGCACGGCCTTCGGGGACGAGAAGGACCGCGTGGTCATACGGGCCAACGGGATCGGCACCTATTTTGCCGCCGACATCGCCTATCACAAGGACAAGTTCGACCGGGGCTTCGACCGGGTCATCGATATCTGGGGGGCCGACCACCACGGCTATGTGGAGCGCATGCTGGCGGGCATCCAGGCGCTGGGGCGGGAGCGCGATGATTTGAGGATCATCCTGATTCAACTGGTCAATCTCCTGCGCGGGGGAGCCCCCGTGGCCATGTCCACGCGGGCGGGCGAGTTCGTGACGCTCCGCGAGGTCATCGATGAGGTCGGAAAGGACGCGGCCCGCTACATCTTCCTCACGCGGCGCTCCGACAGCCCGCTGGATTTCGACCTGGAAGTGGCCAAGATGCAGAACGTCGACAACCCGGTATTCTACGTCCAGTATGCCCACGCGAGGCTCTGCAGTGTGTTCGAGGTGGCCCGAGAAAGGGATGTCGAATGCTCGTGGGAGAAAACCGGAGCCCCTCCGCCCCTCGACAGCCTGACGCTTCCCGCGGAGATCCAGATCATGCGGATGCTGGGTGAGTATCCTGAAATGCTGGCCGCCTGCTGTCGAAACCTGGAGCCTCATCTCATTTCGTTCTACCTGCACGAGCTTGTTTCTCTCTTTCACAGCTATTACAATCAGAACCGAATTTTGGGCGACGACCTCGACCAGACCCAGGCGCGGCTGTTCCTCGCGGCCTCCGTTCGAAGCGTGATTCGCAATGCTTTGGGGCTCCTCGGCGTGAGTGCTCCCGAGAAGATGTGAGGGTGGCTTTCACGGCTTGGCGGGTTACCCATCGGCAGGCATCCATGAGAGATTTCAGCATTCCAGAAAAGAACGACGCGGAAAAGAGCCGACGACTGTACCGCTTCGAGCTGAATGCGGCGCGGCTGGCTCTGTACTCGTTCTGCCTCGTTCTGGCCCTCTGCTGGATGTTTGTCTTCGGTGTGCTGGTGGGTCGAGGCATTCCCCTGGCGGACCTCGACAGCACATCGTTGCACTCGCAGCTCCTCCGGGTGCTCGGTCTCGGAAGGCCTCCCGTCCAACCCGTGGAAAACGCTGCCGAAACCTGGGACCCCCAGACGGCCCTCAAGTCCCTCGAATACTACGAAGACCTGACCGGAAAGGACGCTCCTCCCTCCGAAGAACAGGCTCCCAGGGCATCCATTGCCCAGGAACGGGGGGAACCGAGGGACTCGGCGGCACAAAAGGCGAAGTCCTCGGACCGGGATGCATCGGCCGGAGCAGAGACCTCTCGTTCGGAAGGGGAAGCGCGGCTGGCCAGGGATTCATCAGCGGGGATCAGGGGAGCGGAGCACTTCACCCTCCTCGTCGTTTCGCTGCGTGATGCCGCCAACGCCGCTAAACTGGTGGAGCAGCTCAAGGCCAAGGGCTATTCCCCCCGGCTCCAGAATATCGACCTCAACACCGGCGGGCGTTGGAACAGGGTTCTGGTGGGATCTTTCGGGAGCCGGGAGGAGGCCATGCGCTTTGCCGCCGAGTTCAACCGCAAGGAGCACATGGAAGGCCTGGTCATTCGGGAAACCCAATGATCCACGTTCCGATTCCCTTTTGCGGCGACAGTCGCGGACAAGATGACCGTCAATGATCGAGCCGTGGTTTCCCACTCTCAGCCCATGAAGCCGTTCGCCGTCGCCAGCCCCTTCGACCCCGCCGGAGACCAGCCCCGGGCCATTGAAGGCCTGTGCGCACACCTCCGGGCGGGTGTGCGCGAGCAAACCCTTCTTGGCGTCACGGGATCGGGCAAGACCTTCACCATGGCCCATGTGATCGAGCGGATGCAGAAGCCCACCCTGGTCATCGCTCCCAACAAGACGCTGGCCGCCCAGCTCTACGGCGAATTCAAGGCCTTCTTCCCCGACAACGCCGTGGAGTATTTCGTCTCCTACTACGACTACTATCAGCCCGAGGCCTACGTTCCGCAATCCGACACCTACATCGCCAAGGATGCATCCATCAATGAGACCATTGACAAGATGCGTCATTCCGCCACCCGATCCCTCCTGGTGCGGCGGGATGTGATCATCGTGGCCAGTGTTTCCTGCATCTACGGCCTCGGGGACCCCGAGACCTACCAGGGGATGCTCCTGTTCCTTCAGAAGAACAGCGAGGTGCCCCGGGAGAGCGTCATGCGGAAGCTGGTCGAGATCCAGTATGAGAGAAACGACCTGGACTTCCATCGAGGAACGTTCCGAGCCCGGGGCGATGTGCTTGAGATCTTCCCCGCCCATGAGGAGGATCGAGCCATCAGGATCGAGTTCTTCGGGGATGAGATCGACAGCATCAAGGAGGTGGATCCGCTCACGGGGCGGGCGCTTCGGAGTCTGGAGGAAGTGGCTGTGTATCCGGGCACCCACTACGTCACGGATCGAAGCCACCTGGAACGGGCGGTCAAGGCCATACAGCTGGAGCTGGCCCGGGAGCTGGACGGGCTCCAGCGAAACGGAAAGCTCCTGGAGGCTCAGCGGCTGGAAGAGAGGACGCGGCTGGACCTCGAGATGCTGCTCGAGCTCGGCTATTGCTCCGGCATCGAGAATTACTCCCGACACCTGGACGGCCGAAGGCCGGGGGAGCCTCCCGCGACCCTGCTGTCCTACTTTCCCGAGGACTGGCTCCTGTTCATCGATGAGAGCCACATGACCATCCCCCAGCTCCAGGGCATGTATCGCGGAGACAGGGCTCGAAAGGAGACCCTGGTGCGCTATGGGTTCCGCCTGCCTTCGGCGCTGGACAATCGCCCCCTGTCCTTCGAGGAATTCGAGAAGAAGATCAACCGGGTCGTTTATGTCTCCGCCACGCCGGGCTCCTACGAGCTGAGCCGGAGCGCGGGCTGCATCGTGGAGCAGATCATCCGCCCCACGGGCCTGGTGGATCCGCAAGTCGAAGTGCGCCCGGCGGACTTCCAGGTGGACGATCTCATCGGGGAAATCCGCAGGCAGGTGGAAAAGGGGTACCGGGTCCTCGTGACCACGCTCACCAAGCGCATGGCGGAAGACCTGACGGAGTACCTGGCGGACCTCAACATCCGGGTCCGATACATGCACTCGGATATCAACACGGTGGAGCGCATCGAGCTGGTCCGGGACTTGAGGCTCGGCGTCTTCGACGTTCTGGTGGGAATCAATCTCCTGCGCGAGGGACTGGATATTCCCGAGGTTTCCCTGGTGGCCGTGCTGGATGCGGACAACGAGGGGTTCCTGCGCTCGGAGCGCTCCCTGATTCAGACGGCGGGGCGAGCCGCACGCAACGTCGACGGAATCGTTATTCTCTATGCCAACCGGCTCACCGAGTCCATTCGGCGGACCCTCGAGGAAACGGAGCGGCGGCGGGCGATCCAGCTCGAGCATAACGAGAGGAACCGCATCATCCCGCGGACGGTGACCAGGGAGGTCACGGACATTCTGGCTGAATACCTGGAGAGGGATCGCGGCGTGGATTTCGTCACCGAGGACCGGACGCACTATCATGTGGAGCCGGCCGGCCCCGTTGAGGACGAGATCGCGAGCCTCGAAAAATCCATGAGGGAGGCCGCCGCGGAGCTGGAGTTCGAGAAGGCCGCCGCCCTCCGGGATCGAATCCGCAAGCTCAAGGAGCTGCGATTGATGACCGCATGATGGAGGACCCGAACGTGACACAGAACGCACGCCAGCTCAAGGAAGTCTGGCGGCACAGGCTCGATGTCGAACTGGCCGAGGCCGAGAGCGAGGGAGGCAATCTCCATTGGGGGAGGGCGGCGGCATGGGTCAGGAAGAGCACCCTGTACCAGGGAGCGCGTCACCTCCTGGCTCCACCCTCTTCCCACTTCTTCCAGGTCCGCCTCGATGCGCTCATGGACCGAAAGCAGCTCACGGTTCCCTCACCCGGCATGCAGAAAGGATTTCAGCACTTCGATCCGAACCGCATGGCTCAGCGGGACTTCATTGCCGCCGCTCGACTTCAGAAGTCCGGAGAACGGCTGACCAGGGCCTCATACGGCTCCCCGCTTCGCCCTCCCATCGACCTCGTCCTGGGAGAGGCCCTTTGCGGCGCCGAGGACGGGGGGCTCGTCGGTGACGGCAGAGGGCACCTCGACCTGTCCTGCGCAATCCTCCGAGCCTTGGGGTGGCTGGATGGTCGGGCAAGGATCCTGGCCGTGGTCGGGAAAAGGTCCGTCGTTCCCGTTTGCCCCCAGGAGGATCATGACGTGAAGGCTCACGGCATCATCACCCCGGATGGGTTTTTTCGAACCGCTGAGGACAGGGCCCCCGGAAAGGAAATCCAATGGGAGAAGCTCGGTGTGCGTCAGATTCGACGCAATGAGGTCCTCTTTTTCATCGCATCGAGGGATCGAAGGAGTTTCGGATAACTTCGTTGCGATGCGGATTTTCCATCGAATTGACTTGATGAATGACGCGGAAATATTTATTTGCTTGAGACCATTCGGGGGATGTCCTTTGGGGAAGCCAGGGATGACGCCAATGGAAACCCCGTTTCCCGGGCGCGGAAAACCATCGCGAGCTGCCCCCGGCTTTTCAGACGCAACAAGAGGTGTGAGGTCGCCGTGCTGAAAAATCACTTGAAATCATTTATTTTATCGCTCGCAGTGATATCGCTCGGGGGAGGCCTTTGCGCTCCCATGCCCGTTTTCGCCCAGGATGACGAGGTCTTCACCGCGAGTGTCCGCCGCCACCCGTACCAGTTTCCCGAGCAGACGGTCATCGGGTCCGCCAGCTGGTTGAGGATCAAGAAGGGTGACACGCTCCTCGACATCGCCCGGCGTTTCGGGCTGGGCTGGAACGAGATCGAGCTTCTCTACCCCAAGATGGAGGCCTTCATCCCTCCCGCAGGTACGCGCCTCATGGTTCCCACCCTGTGGGTGCTGCCCCCGACGCAGCATCATCAGCTGCTGATCAACGTTCCCGAGCTGCGATTGTACTTCTTCGAAAAGGGAAAAGGCACGGTTCAGACCTATCCGATCGGAATCGGGGACGAGGGATGGGAAACGCCCCTGGGCACCTTCAGCATCACCGAGAAGCGCCCCAATCCCACCTGGTACATACCGGCGTCGCTCCAGGAGAAGTACGGCATGGCCGTGATGCCGCCGGGCCCCGAAAACCCGCTGGGCGAGTTCATGATGAAATTCTCCGCCGGGGCCTACGGCGTGCATGGCACCGCTCAACCCTGGGGAGTCGGACGCCTCGTCAGCCACGGCTGCATTCGCTGCTATCCGGAGCACATCCGCATTCTATACCCTCAGGTCCCCATGGGCACCAGGCTCGAGATCATTTACGAGCCCGTCAAGTTCGGAAAACTGAACGGACAGATATTTGTAGAAGCTCATCCGGATGTATACAAGAAGATCCCGGATTATTATCAATATGCCCGGCAGAAGCTCGCACTGTCTCCTTACGCCAGCCAGGTGGACGCCGGCAGGCTTTCCGCCGCGCTCAGACTGCAAAATGGGATGCCCGTCAACATCAGCCAGCTGCCTGGAGGGGACTCGGCTTTGAAAATGGTTGGGCTCGCTCCGTGATCATGGGTTTAGAGTGGCCAGATTCGCGATTCCGCAACGACTTCCGGAAAAATCTGCTTGATTTTGTTGAATGACTGGAGTAGCGTTGATTTACCATAGGAATCAATGGGGTTGCGGGCTGGTATCAGCCTGTTTTCATTGGAGATATGGTTGTGTGAGAGGAGGTGAGAGGAAAGCAGGGTGAACGATGTTTTTCTCGCTGTGTCTTTAAAGAGGGTTGATCAGACAATCGAATGAGGAGGAAAGAGATGAAAAGAGTGCTGGTGCTTTTTGTTATGGTGGCTGTGGCTTTCACGATGATTTCGGGTTGTGCTTGTACTCAGGATGCCAAGAAGTGCACCGAGCTTTGCCAGGCCGCTCTGGACAAGGCAGCCCAGATCGAGCAGTCCTGTGCGGCAAGTGCCAGGGCAGCCGAAGCCTCTGCTCAGAGAGCCGAAGCAGCCGCCCGCCGGGCCGAAGCAGCCGCCGACAAGTGCGAGCAGGCTTTCAAGAGAGGGCTCAAGAAGTAACTCGCAGTCAGCAGTTATTCTGCCATACCTTAAGCAATATGCAGCATCATAAGAAAGGCCGGCGGATCATCATCGATTCGTTGGCCTTTCTTATGATTGGATCGTCTGGAGCCCCAAGCTTCCGAGCTGCACTCCTGCTATTTGTCCTTGCCTTGTTCCCTATTCCTGCTTTCCTTTGTTGCCTTCGATGCTGCCGAACACAAATTTGCTGAGCAGTGCTTCTATGTCCAGGGGCGGCTGAGTGTCTTGAATCCTCCCGTTGGGCTTGATGTATTCATCGGAACCGCCGGGACTGATGGAAATGTATTTATCACCAATGATTCCCTTGGTTTTTATTCCCGCGATGGCGTCTTCCTCGATGCGAACGTTCTTGTCGATGCCGAGGGTCACCAGGGCCAGACCATCTTGCAGCCCTATGCTCTCGACCTTGCCGATTTTGACGCCGGCCATGCTCACGTCCGCATTTTCCGTCAGGCCCCCCACGTTGGAAAACTGCGCCTGGATCCTGTATCTCGAGGTGCCGAGCCACTCCACGTTGCCGAGCCTGAACGAAAGGTAGGCCATGCACAGCAGTCCCACCAGCAGAAACAACCCCACACCGAGCTCGATTCCTTTTCTCTCCATCACGGGCTTCCTTGTCGTCAAAGGAGGAGCGATGTCACCACGTAATTCCCGACGAGTATACTGATGGATGACAGAACCACCGCATCCGTGGTGGCTCGACTGACCTGCTCGGGGCCGTAGCTCCCTTCGTCGACCCCGGTGAAGAACCCTTTGTAAGTGCTGATCCAGATCATGATCACCGAAAAGCAGATGGATTTCACGATGCCCATGTGGACATCGGCCCATTGCACGCTCTTGCGCATTCCCTCGATGTACGCTCCCTCGTTGACCCCCAGCAGTTGAACGCCGATGACGTAGCCGCTGGCCATCCCGACAACGTCGAAGAATGCGGTCAGCAGCGGCAGGGCTATCAGGCTTGCGATGAGACGTGGAGTGACCAGGTAGGCATGGGGATCGATGGCCATGCACTCGAGGGCGTCGATCTGCTCGTCAATCCTCATGATACCCAGCTCGGCGCACATGGCCGAGCCGGCCCGCCCCGTGACCATGAGCGCCGAGAGCACCGGGCCCAGCTCGCGAATGATGCTGAGGGCCACGGCGGAGCCCAGCAGGCCCTCGGAGCCGAATTTCGCCAGGGTGTAATAACCCTGGAGGGCCAGCACCATTCCCGTGAAGGCTCCCGTGAATCCCACCACGAAAAGGGATTTGGTCCCGATGAACCAGACCTGTTTCACCACGAAGGAGAACTTGCCGGGAGGTCTCCAGAGCCCTCGCAGCATGTGGCAGAAGAACAGGCCCAACCGCCCGAGGCGTCCCAGTTCGTCCAGAGCATGGGCGCCGAGTGACTGGATGAAATGGGTCATGGTCGAATCCCTCCGACGGAATCAAGCGGCGGAATGAGGTCCCGAAGCATTCCAGGTCAGCCCACCTTGAGCAGGCTATCGAGGTAATTGGAAGTGTCCAGCTCCTGCCGGTCCGCCTCCCGCCGCAGGAACTGCATCACTCGCGGATTCCGGCTCTTGCGAATGTCATCGGGGCTGCCCGCCGCCAGGACGCGCCCCTGGTCGAGCACGGCCATCTGATCGGCGATGAGAAAAGCGCTTTCCAGCTCGTGAGTCACCACGATGATCGTCATGCCCAGGGTCTCCTTGAGCTCGACCAGCAGTCGATCGAGGCCGGCGGCCGTGATGGGGTCCAGCCCCGAGGACGGTTCATCCACGAAAAGAATCTCGGGATCCATGGCCATGGCCCTGGCGAGTCCGGCCCGCTTGCGCATGCCGCCGCTCAGCTGGGAGGGCATGTAGTCGCCGAATCCCGAAAGGCCCACCAGGTGCAGCTTGATGAGGGCCATGACGCGGATGGTCTCCCTGGCCAGCCGGGTGTGAACGTTCAGGGGGACGGCGATGTTCTCGTGAAGGGTCATGGAGTTGAAAAGCGCGCCGCTTTGGAACAGCACCCCGATCCTTCGTCGGTAATCCTTCATGGCCTCGGGGCTGAAACGCCCGAGATCCTCGCCGTCCACGAAGAGCTGCCGGGGAAGGGTCCGCTTGAGACCGATCAGGTGTCGCAGCAGGGTCGTCTTCCCGCATCCGCTGGGCCCCATGATGACCGTCACGCCATTCCTGGGAATTCCGAAGCGTAGTTCGTGCAGGATCCGGCGCTGGCCGTAGGTGCTGGAGAGTCCCTGGATTTCGATGAGGTTTCCTGATGCCATGGCTCAGCTGCTCTCTCGATTGTCGTGGTTGAGGCCGAATGCCTGATTCAGCCTGGCCAGGGTGAACAGCCTCTGGTGCTCGTCCCGCATACCGGTGATGTCGAGATTGAGCTCGTTTTGGGACAAAACCCGGAGCACCTCGACCATCATGGCCACCGCCGAGGTATCCATGGACTCGACCAGGGAGAAATCAATCTCCACGCTCGTGGGATCCTGCGTTCGGATGAGGCGGAGCAGTCGCTTTCTCGCCTCGGGGACGGTGGTCATGTCGAGCTTTCCCTCGATCTTGACGTGGATCCGCCCTCTTCGGCACTCAACACAAGAAAGCTTCACGGTCTGCCTCCCAAAAAGTCCGAACCCATCGCATGAGCCGGGTGGATTCACAATTCGGCATTCGATAACACAGCGCTTTCCGGATGATAAGTGGAAAAAGCTCAAGAACATTCCTGACGATCAGGTCCCCGCAGGAGCTTGCTCACCGCCACCTTGACCAGGCTCCAGATGCCCGAGGCCGAGAAGATCCGTTCGATGGATCGTTCGAACATGACCGTGATCTTCGGTTGAAACTCTTCATCCCCCTCGTGAAGAAGAAAATAAACCGGAGCCTGCGGACATGGCCGCAGGCTCGCGGCGGCATCGGCCAAATCCAGAACCTCGGCGCCCAGGAATGTCGCGGCCTCCCGGAAACCCCCGGCGTCATAACCATAGCGCTCCAGGAGTCCGTGCAGGTCCATGGCGTGAGGCCCCCTGAAGTAATGGGCCTCCTTGAGATCGGCCACCCCGATGAGGTCCCGGCCTTCTTCCTGCATCGGCTCGACGTTCACGAGGTAGAGGAGGGTGACGAGCCCCCAGAGCGCATCGCCGATCTCGATCCATTGCTCGCGGACCCGGCGGCACACCCGTTTTCCAACGGTGTCCACCCACAGCAGCTCATTGAACGACTGAAGGCATACGCCGCCATCGGGCCCCGCGGTAGCCTTCGCCGCCTGGCGGAGCACGGAGACGTCCCGAGCCGACACCCGCTCCCAATATTCATCGGGAATGTGAAGCTTCGATCGATTGTGGGTCATTGCGGGAGGGGGCTCCTTTCGGCGCCGCTCCTGCATGGCCAGGAAGCCCTGGCTGAAGGGATAGGGACCGGAGCTGAAATTCACGCACGGAAACTCCGCGCAGTCCCGCAGGCAGAAGTCGATCTGTTTGAGGGAGGCGCAGGCCAGTATGGGGCAGGGGCTGCCCAGGATGCGCTTCTGAGCTTCCAGCTTCCCCGCTGCTGTGGCGCTCCGTCCCGGCCCGCACGTCGAGCAGACCTCCATGAGCCGCAGCTTGCACACCTCGCAATCCACACCGCACGCCCCGGTCGGCATGATCGCTCCTTTTGCGCTGGGTCGATTCGGGGCTCGAACTGGGAATCGACCATCGGGTCGAAGCTCGCTCGGTATTCCCGTGGTCCAAAGGGCTTCCAGCCTTGTGCCTCATATCTCATGCCTTGTACCTGCAGGTCAACAGCCCAGCCAGGGGTGTTGGAATTTTCCCGGGACGCGGAGGGTAGGAGATGAATCGAGACTCTGCCGCCCGGTCCAGGCGTTTCCCTTGATTTCCACCTTGGCAGGAGGCTGTCCGAGAACGGGCGCATCGCCTTCCGTTGTCATCCCGGCGAAAGCCGGGCTCCCGGTTTTATGCGGCTTCCTGGCCCCCGGCCTTCGCCGGAATGACGTTCCGGAGACATTCTCGAGCCTCCTGGACTGAAATTCTTGCCATCCAGCAAGCAATCGGAGTGAACTGTGTACACGCAAGTTGATGCGTTATTATGGACGGACACCCTTTTCTGCGGTAGACATTCTCGAGCTCCCAGGGGATACGGCTCGATAAGGATTAACGGATTTGGAGGCCCTCCATGCACGATTGTATGCACGATTGCTCCAGGCTCGAGAGATTGGTGTACTTTGTGGCAACCCTTTGCCTTGCGGCCGGCGTATTTGGCTGTGCAACCACTGAAAGCACTGCCCCAATAAACCCGTCCGGTCAGGCGGCGCCTCAGGCAGAAAAGACGTTAGCGCCCGGACAATTTCAACGTTCGGTGTATCAGAGCCCTGGGATGGTCACCTATTATCCTCCGCCCGGCAGGATCGATTTCTGCGGGGAGCCCATCCCCTTGGAACGCCAGGAGGTCCTGGAGCGATTCGACAAAGAGTTCACTCTCGTCGTGTACAACCATGCACAGGTTTACCGGTGGTTAAAGCGCAAGGAGCTCTATTTCCCTTGGATTGAGGAACGCCTCCGGCGCCTCAACCTGCCCGAAGACCTGAAGTATGTCGCCATTGCGGAAAGCGAACCCCCGCTAAACGCCCCGGAGAAGAGAAAATCGCTGGACATGGGTTATGACTTCGAGCGCTCCCCCGACAGCGCTCTCCAGTATTTGGGGGATCTTTACCACACTTTCAAAAGCTGGGCTCTCGTGTTAGCGGCTTACAACGGCGGTGAAAAGCGTATTTTGGACGAATCCCGTGCGCAGGGCGAGAGGGATTACTATCGGATGATACTGCCACAGGAGACTGAGCGCTACGTTTTCAGGATTTTGGCGATCAAGGCGGTCCTGAGCGACCCGACGCGGTATGGGTACGAACTGCCCAAAGGCGCGAGACACCCTTAGGTCCAGCAGGCCCGTGGGCAGGTCAACCTCTCTCTCCTGGTCCTTTGAATGCCAAGGTCTCAAAAGCTCAACACCTCCAGATCATTGTCGTTATGCGACTTGCGCCCGTCGCCGGCTTCAGGATTGGCAAGCTGTAGAAACTCCGCAAATCGTTTTCTGGCAGGGATTTCCCGAGGGAAATTGCGTATGGTGGCAGAGGCAATGCAAATCTTCAGACCTTCTATAGAGCAGAGAGACAGACTTGTAGCTCACATTCCGCACCCAGGTGCTGAACTGAAGGGGAATTTTCGATCTCCCTCAAATCCACTGCTCAACCGGCTCTGGGCTCGGCGGTGAAGATATCCG
>JALOOX010000144.1 GCA_025454175.1 Syntrophobacteraceae bacterium
CAGGGATCCCCGGGGGCGGATCTGGGACCCGAGCCTCTCCCAGGCGCGCTCCTCCCATTGCCTGTCAGCAGGCTCGATGATGGATATCAGCTCTTTCAGACCCACCAAAGTCACCAATCCCCCTACTTCTTGGCGGTCTTCTTCAGCATCTTGAGGGCCTTGTCGGTATCCATCACAGGAATCACCTCGGCAACGCCAAGGTCAGTCCAGTTGAAAATAGAGGCAGCCAGGCGCACTTCGTCCTCAGCCTCAAAGAGCCTGAAGACCCTGTGGCCTGACACGTCAAACCATTCCCCTCTCACATCCACTCCCGGGATGTTCTCAACCGACCCCATGCCTCGCTCAATGACGAGATTCCGATCTTCAGGCGAATAACTGAAAATGGCCATGAACAGCATTGGACACTCCTCCTCTCTGATTCACGCACACCTCAAACCAACCGACTCTCCGTCACTCATTGGCAAGCATTGTAGGGAAATTCAGGTTAAAACACCACCCTCAAATCGGGCCTACATTCCACCGGCCAAAAGACTTGATTCTGCACACAACCGCAGGGAGCACCACAAAGGGTACCGGCCAGATGCGCGGGACCGTTTCGGAGTGCGGAATCGAGCCCCGAATTCAGCCCTTGACACTAAATGAAAGGTTTCACTAAAATAGATCCTGTTAAAGAATACACTTCGACTGGCAAGAGGCGAGACGCTGTTTCAAACAATTACGAGAAGGGGAGAGGAGCTCATGAAGCAAAGCAGATGGTTCAGCTACGGATTCGTTGCGTTCGTCCTGGTGCTGAGTGCAGCATTTGCCGTCGTGGCCGCCGACGTCAAGGACGAGTTCAACATCAAGGCCGGCCTCTGGGCCACGCCCACCAAGGCCGCCGTGCCTTTCACGCACAAGAAGCATGCCGAGGACTACAAGATCGCCTGCGCTGACTGCCACCATGTCTTCAAGGACGGCAAGAATGTCTGGAAGGAAGGCGACCCGGTCCAGAAATGTGAGGAATGCCACACCAATGCCGAGGTTCAGGGCGAAGCCAAGCTCCCCCCTGAAGAGAAGAAGCTCAACCTGAAGCTGGCTTTCCATAACAACTGCCAGGGCTGCCACAAGAAGCTGAAAAAGGACAAGCCGGACACCACGGCGCCCATCACCTGCACGGGCTGTCACCCCGCCGAAAAAAAGGAATAGACCGGCCCATCACCCGCAAATGCGTCGCCGCCTGAAATAGCTGCGCCGGTCGGGACCCTCCGGGTCTCCGCCGGCGCTTCCCATTGACGGGCCACACAACACCTTGCCAGCTTCCATCCACGGGCCAACCGCCACCTCCCCACCCTTCCCCCACATCATAAAGCATGAGAGCCAGACGATCCCGCAAGAGGCAGTCGAAATGACCCCACAATAAAAAGCCGCCCCATCTCATGGAAAAAGGCCAAAACCTTTGACCATGGGATGGGACGGCCCCTGTATTTCGAGAAGAATCCGACTTCGGGTCGTCCTACACTTCCTCGACCGTGATGGCGTTGGTTTCGCAGACTTCCACGCAGCTCTCGCAACCCAGGCACTCGTCTTCATTCACGGGTTCAGCCTTGCCGTCGACCAGTTCGAACACATCCACGGGACAAACATCGATACACTCGGCATCACCGGTACATTTGTCTTTATCTACCGTAACCTTGAACATCTTCCATTCCTCCATCGTGGCCGGAAAGCCAGCCCAGCGAAACAATCAAGAGTCCTACGGCCCGCAACATTCTGAATGCACTCGTGCCCCGAACTCACTTTTTCAACCAGTGGTATCAACGGCCATCTTTCGCCCAGAATTCGAAAGGAAGGCCTCCATGCAGCCATCGCGGAAATACTTCCCACATCCTCGGCAATGGCAATGCCAACTGCAAACACGATCAGGCGCGACCTCCGATGAAATCCTTCACTAGAAACCCCACCGGAGGCCATTGGGTCTCGATGCTAGACGCAACCGGTCGGCTTGGGCAGGCCGGCCATCTTGCAGGCGCCCTTGCCAGGTCCCGACGGAAACAGCTCGTAGATGTATTTCAGCTTGTAGCCAGTGACCTTGGTCAGGATTCGAACCATGGGAGCGATGCCATGCTTCTTGTAGTAATCCTGAAGCACGTGAATGACTTTCCAATGCTCCTCGGTCAACTCCGTGATCCCCTCGGAGCTCTTCACGTAATCGACCCACTCAGGACACCACTCGTCGAAGGTGGCGATGAAACCGTCTTCGTCGATCTCGAAACTCTTGCCCTTGAACTCAACCTGTGCCATCGAAAATACCTCCTTTTAATAACTTCACGAATATCCTGACAATACCGAGGCCCTTCCATCCGGATCGGCTCGGCGATCCAACACAACGTGACGCCGCTCCAGGCCATATGCCAGGGCGGCCGCGACCATCGCGCTTGCCCAGCGAGCGTTCCCCACCGCATGGATGTGGGAATAGCAAGCCAGGGCGCGCTTATAGCACATTCCATCCCACCCTGCAACGATTCCGTGCCCCTTGGCGAGTCTAAAGACGAACGGCCCGGCCTTCTGTCCATCCACCAGCCTGGAGTAGTGGAATTCATGGCCCCTGAACGTCTCTCCCGTGGCGAAGAAAGGGTTATCGCCGACACACTCGAAAACGGTGTATCCATGCCCCTGGGGCTTCGCTTCCATCACAATATCGTGGGGGAAGACTCCAGCCATTGGAAACTGTCCCTCCCGGCTGGAGATGGAACGACACAAAAACATCAATCCGCCGCATTCGGCGTAAACAGGCAGGCCCCTCTCGACTTCACTTCTGAGGGATTCCTTGAAAACCAGGTTGCCGGCCAGAGTCTCCAGATGAGTTTCGGGGAAACCTCCCCCGATATAGAGCGCATCCAAAACCGGCAGAGACTTTCCCTCGAAGCTGGATATCTCCACGACCTTCGCCCCCATACCCTTCAGCACCTCGATGTTCTCGGGGTAATAGAACTGAAAGGCGGCATCGCGAACGACACCGATGACGGGTTGTGAAAGCGTGTCAAAACCAGGGCCGTGATCGAAGGCTCCAGCGGGCAGCCCAAAGGGGAGCGCCCTGGAAGCGATCTCCCAGAGACGTTCCAGATCCACGTGGTCCGCCATCCGCCTAGCGGCAAAATCCAGGGATGCCGCTGCATCCCGCGACTCCTGAGGCGGTACCAGTCCCAAATGCCGCTCAGGGAAATAATGGTGCACCTCCTTGGGAATGACCCCCAGGACGGGCACGCTGCAATACGTCTCGATGGCGCCCCGCAGCACGCTCTCGTGCCGCTTTCCACCCACCTGATTCAAGATCACCCCTGCAATGGGCACCTCGGGGTCCATCAACTGGCAGCCCAGCACCATGGCGGCAGCGGTGCGGGTCACCTTGGTGGCGTCAAGAATGAGAACGACTGGCGCGCCAAGGAGTTTGGCAAGCTCGGCGGTGGAAAAACTCCCTTGGATGTCCACCCCGTCGTACAGGCCTCTGTTTCCCTCGATCAGACTGATGTCCCCGAGCTCGGAGCGTCTGATGAAAGAGGCCAGGATTTCGTCCGGCTTCATCAGAAATGGGTCCAGATTATAGCAGGGATGCTGTGCCGCCGCGGAGAGCCAGCTCGCATCGATATAATCCGGGCCTTTCTTGAAAGGAACCACCCGCAGGCCCCGATTCAAACGCCACGCCGCCATAAGACCCAGAGAGACCACCGTCTTTCCGGATCCGCCTCTCAGCGCAGCGATCATGAGCCGCGGTTTGTCACATACCATCGAAAACCACTCTCTGAGGGGGACGAGGACGGCGCTCGCCGCTGCCCCGTCCCCCCGCCGATAGGTCAAAGAAGTTAGAACTTGAACTGGGTCGTGGTTCTCCAGGTGGTCATGGCCAACCGATAGTCATCGATGTGCTCATGGCTGAACTCAATACCAGTCTTCTCGAAGAAGCGCTCCCAGCCGATCCGGTTGATCCACTCGCCAACACGCTCGTAGCGGCGCGCGCCGGCCGCGTAAGCCTCGACCATCTTGCGGATGGTCTTGACCGTGGTGGGCCAGCGGGGCGGCTCGTTGGGGATGAAGGGCACCGCCAGCTTGGAGAACATGGGGGCCGAGGTGACGTTGGAGACCTTGCCGCCCACCCACAGGGCGATGCCGTCGCCGTCGCAGTTGGCCAGCGGCAGCAGGAGGCGATGACGAGCGGGATCTCGCAGACGTTCTGCACGCGCTCGTGCTCAATGAAGGGCGGTTTGCGGTGCACGCCCAGGATCGCGATGTCCGAGCAGTGAACGGCGCCGCACATGTTGAGGCAGCAGGCCAGGGCGATGCGCACCTGGGCGGGCAGCTTGTGGGAGCCGAAATACTCGAAGAGATCATCCATGACGGCCTTCACCACGCCCGACGCGTCGATGGCGGGCGTGTGGCAGTGGGCCCAGCCCTGGGTGTGGACGATGTTGGTGATGCTGTTGCCGGTCCCGCCGATGGGGAACCAGTTGCCGCGGCTCCTCAGGTCGTCCAGGAGCGGCTGCAGCTTGGACTTGTCGCTGACCAGGAATTCCACGTTGTTGCGGGTG
>JALOOX010000086.1 GCA_025454175.1 Syntrophobacteraceae bacterium
GGCGCGGCGCTCGACAGCGCCCGCTCGAAGCGCGTCTGGGCGAGAGTCTCCGGACTCCACTGCTCTGCTTTGCTTCACATGGAAGGTCCGCAAGAACTAAGGGCTTGAAGCCACCACTTCAAACCCGTGCTTCTTGAGTTCGTCCACAATGGGCTTCAGATCGCATTTCTTCAGTCTGAGCGAATAAACTCGATCTGGACCTTCTACCGCCGACAAATGACAAATGCTGATCACCTCGCCCTGTCCCTTCCGGACCAGGCGCGTGATCTCGTCCAGGGGACCGGCAGACGAGGAAACCTTGACATCCACACGGGAGGAGCTGTCCAGCATGCCCAGCACCGTGATGAATGCCGACAGAATGTCCACTACCGTGATGACACCTACCAGCTTGCCGTTTTCGACCACGGGGAGCCCGCCGATTTTTTTCGAGAGGATGAGCCGAGCAGCCTCTTCCAGGGGCATATCCGGTGTCGCCTTGTGGGGTTTCCGGACCATGACGTCTTCGAGGGAGAGCTCCTCCAGCATCGAGGCGATGAGAACGCCCCGCAGATCCGCGTCTGTCACCCAGCCCACAAGCTGCTGCTCGGCATCCACGACCGGCAGGTGCCGAATGGACCCCTGCTTCATGATGCCCAGCGCTTCTTGTATGGACGCTTCCTTGTGGATGGTCACAATGCTGGTTGTCATCCAATGGCGGACTATCACCGAAAGCTCCCCTGCGCAGCTGATATATGGTAGCGAGAATTCGGGTGCGGAGCTCGATCTTGGAGCTCGCAAAGGTTTCCCATAACTCCTCTCGCAACCTATGCGAGAACGAAACGGAATGCAAGAGGAAAGTTCCACAAACCCGCACCCTGTTTGACATTGCAAAATCATGGGGGGAGATGCCGGGTTGGCATGGCGTGGTGAGGAGGTGGCCGGGAGACGCGGGGTGAATGGGAGGGTGACGCCGCGGATCACCCCCCTCCTGCCGCCTCGTCGCATACGGCCATCCCACGTCGGGCCTCGTTTGACTTTGGGGGGCCTTCTGCTATACTCGCCCCCCAAGGTCAGGAGGGGTAGGCATTCGAGGCGGAAAGTCGTGATATTGCCCATGGAACGGAGAAGGTGCCTTGCGACAGCCGAAATTCATTTTCATCACAGGCGGGGTACTTTCGTCCCTCGGGAAAGGGCTGGCCGCCGCGTCCATCGGATCCCTCATGGAAAGCCGCGGACTGCGCGTTTCCATTCAGAAGCTGGACCCTTACATCAACGTCGATCCCGGCACCATGAACCCCTTCCAGCACGGGGAAGTTTTCGTCACGGATGACGGGGCCGAAACGGATCTCGACCTGGGCCACTACGAGCGCTTCACCCACGCGAGGATGTCCAAGAAGAACAACTACACTTCCGGCAGCATTTATTATTCCGTGATCACCAAGGAGCGCCGCGGCGACTACCTGGGGGGGACCGTCCAGGTGATTCCGCACGTCACGGACGAGATCAAGGCCTGCATTCGCGGGGCCGTGGACGATGTGGACATCCTCATCGTGGAGATCGGCGGGACCGTCGGGGATATCGAAAGCCTTCCCTTCCTTGAGGCCATCCGCCAGTTTCGGAATGACGTGGGCCGTGAGAACGCCATCTACATCCATGTGACCCTGGTGCCTTACCTGAAGGTTTCGGGCGAGGTCAAAACCAAGCCGACCCAGCACAGCGTCAAGGAATTGCTGGGAATCGGCATCCAGCCGGATATTCTGCTGTGCCGGACCGAGAAGGTCCTGCCCCCGGAGATCAAGGCCAAGATCGCCCATTTCTGCAACGTGGAGCCCGACGCCGTCATCACGGCCCAGGATGTGGACTGCATCTACGAGGTGCCGCTCCTGTTTCACCAGGAAGGGCTGGACGAAAAAATCGTGCGGCTGCTCAACATCTGGACGCGCGCCCCGCTGCTGAGCCAGTGGGAGGAGCTGGTCCGGCGTTTCAAGGAGCCGGTGCACGAGGCACGAATCGCCATCGTGGGAAAATATATCGATCTCACCGAATCCTATAAGAGCCTCAACGAAGCGCTGGTGCACGGGGGTGTGGCTCACGGAGCGAGGGTTGTCCTGGATTTCGTCGATTCCGAAAACGTCGAGAAAGAGGGTGGCGAAGCCCTCATCGAGGGGGCTGACGGCATCCTCGTTCCGGGCGGTTTCGGGCAAAGGGGGATCGAGGGAAAGATCAAGGCGATCCAGTATGCGCGGGAGAGCAGGATCCCGTTTTTCGGCATCTGCCTCGGCATGCAGCTGGCCACGGTGGAGCTTTCCCGCCACATCGCCGGCCTCGAAAAAGCTCATAGCATGGAGTTCGACAAGCACACGCCCCACCCGGTCATTTTCCTCATGCGGGAGTGGTTCGACTACAAGAACAACCGGGTGATCCGTCGCGATGAGTCGTCGGACTTCGGGGGGACCATGCGCCTCGGGGCCTATCCGTGCCACCTCGAGTCCGACAGCCAGGCGGCTCGAGCCTACGGCCGCGCGGAGATCTCGGAGCGGCATCGCCATCGCTATGAGTTCAACAACGAGTACCGGGAGCTGCTGGCCGAGAAGGGCCTGCGATTCACGGGGCTTTCCCCCGATCGAAACCTGGTGGAGATCGTGGAGCTGTCCGATCATCCCTGGTTTCTCGGCTGTCAGTTCCACCCGGAGTTCAAATCGCGCCCCATGGAGCCCCACCCGCTCTTCAAGGCCTTCGTGGGGGCGGCTCTGGAAGAGGCGCGGCGCAAGAGCCCGGAGCGCTCCAAGGAGTGCGGGTGAGATGATCGGCGGGGAATTGGACCATGACGGACATTGACCTTGCAGGGCAGCGCATATCGAGGGACTGTTTCTTCGTGATCGCGGGTCCATGTGTCATCGAAGGCGAGGAGTCCGCCCTGGGGGCGGCTCGCTTCATGGCGGAGGCATGCGGCGCCCTCGGCATACCGTATGTCTTCAAAAGCTCGTACGACAAGGCAAACCGAACGTCCATCGAATCCTTCCGGGGGCCGGGAATCGAACGCGGCCTGGAGATCCTGGGCCGGGTGCGCCGGGAGATCGGAGTGCCTGTCCTGACGGATGTGCACGGTGCCCTCGAGGCGGCTCGAGCCGCGGAGGTGGTCGACATCCTGCAGATTCCCGCGTTCCTGGCACGCCAGACGGACCTGCTGCTGGCGGCGGGGCGGACGGGAAAGCCGGTCAACATCAAAAAGGGCCAGTTCCTGGCCCCGTGGGACATGGCTCAGGTCATTTCCAAGGTTCGGCAAACCGGGAACGACCAGATTCTGCTGACCGAACGGGGGACGTTTTTCGGCTACAACAACTTGGTCGTCGACATGCGCTCGCTGTCCATCATGGGGGAGTGGGGCTTTCCGGTGGTGTTCGATGCCACCCACAGCGTGCAGCTTCCGGGTGGCCGGGGTGCGGCTTCCGGCGGCCAGCGGCAGTTTGTGGCGCCTCTGGCTCGAGCGGCCGTGGCGGCGGGAGCCCACGGCGTGTTCCTCGAGGTCCACGAGGATCCCGATCACGCCCTGTGCGACGGACCCAATTCACTGCGCCTGAGCGACGTTCCTCCGCTGCTGGCCATGCTGGCGGCCATCTACCGTCAGGTCCGCTCCGGGCCGCGGGATGGCATGCCGTGACGGGCGAGGGCCGGGCTGCCGGAGCTTCTGGAGAAAGGTTGAATGAAATGGATCTGGATGAAGCCCTTCGGTCCCGTATCCTTCCCCTGCGATTGATGATTTTCGATGTCGACGGCGTGCTGACCGACGGTCGCATCGTCTACCACGACGACGGCTCGGAGCTCAAGGTGTTCGATGTTCAGGACGGACACGGCATCAAGCTTTTGCAGCGTGCGGGGTTGGAAGTGGCGCTCATCACGGGGCGGTCCTGCCGGGCGGTGGACCAGAGAGCCGCGGGGCTCGGCATCCGGCGGGTCCACCAGGGGGCCATCGTGAAGATGGAAGCCTATGATGGGATTCGCGCCGAGACGGGGCTGGGCGATCACGAGATCGGCTACATGGGGGATGATCTCATCGATATTCCCGTCATGCGGCGGGTGGGCTTCGCGGTCTCCGTTCCCAACGCATCGCCTCATGTGTGGCCCCACGCCCATCACGTGACGCGGTTGGGCGGGGGGCGCGGTGCGTGCCGGGAAGTGTGTGAGATGATCCTTCAGGCTCAGGGGCTGTGGTCTCGGGTGACCGATCGCTACTTTCGGGATTGAGTGTGGTGACGCCCCTTGTCATTCCGCGCCGCGCTCATGTGCGTTGAAGGTCAAAATCCTCGCTTCCGCGGATCGATGGGGCGAAAGGTCGTTCGCTGGCGCAAGCGGTTTCCGCGGAATGGGACAGTGTGTAAGAGCCTTGAAATTGAAGTGTTTCAGCCTCATCGAGTCCAGCTTCCCTTCAGTCCCATCTGTTTTCGGCGGCGAATAACCCTTTACAGGCATACCTGTTGCATGTTAAACTGTCTTTGAATTGTAAGATATGGATATGTCTGTAAAAATCTCCATAGCCCTCCATTTGCCCCGTCGAGGTGAGTGCCAAGGGCGTTGAGCGTGGTATTCCCATATGGGTTCAAGCTCCGGGAAGCTCTTCCGTTTTCTGCTGCTTGTCATCGCCCTGGCGACGAGTGGGCTGCTGGTCCTTGCCGTCTGGAAAGGCGTGGTTCAGAAGGATCAGCGCATGGAGCAGGTGAGCGAATCCGTTGAAGCCGACATGAAGCTGTCGGACATGGAATATATCGAGATGCAGGAAGGCAGGCGCCTTTGGGCCCTCAGGGCTACGGAGGCGACCTACTATCAGGCGGAGCAGAAGACGCTCCTGAGGTCCGTTCATTTGACGTTTTTTCTGGATGATGGTGGCGAGGTCTATCTGGAGAGTGGGGAAGGGGCGCTATACGCCGGCTCCAAGGACATCGAGCTGTGGAATGACGTGCGGGCGACCGTCCCTCGAGGGTATGAGCTTCTGAGCCAGAGGGCGTATTACGAGCATCAAGGAAGGCTGATCCGTTCCGTGGAGCCCATCGAGGTGAGGGGGCCCGATCTCAATCTGACGGGTCGTCGATGGGAGTATCGGATACCCGAGCGCAGGGGGCTGGTGGAAGGTGAGGTTCGCGCGCGAGTCAATGCTCTGTCGGTTGAGGGGAGATGATGGGCCCGGGAGCCCATGCGGAGGAGGTCCCATGGTATCCGCTGTGGATAGGCGTGTGATGCGAGTATGGCTGGCGGGGCTGATGGTCCTGGCCCTGGTCTCCATTCCGGTTTGGGGGCATGCAGCCGAGAAGAAGGCTTCCAGGCCGGCTGCCTCGAAGACGGGTCCGCTCAAAAGCGACGCTCCCCTGAACATTGCCAGCGACAGGATGGAAGTGAGTCAGAAGGAGCGAACGATCCTCTTCGAAGGGCATGTCGTCATCCAGCAGGAGGATCTCACCATTACGGGTCGGAGGATGGTGGTCCATGCCGCTGGGGGCGGCAAGGGTGACGGAGGGGATTCCTCCATGATGGAGAAGATCGACCGCATCGAGATTGAAGGTGACGTGAGGATCGCTCAGCGCGAGAAGGTGGCTACTTCCGAGAAATCGGTATACTATCACCGCGAGCAGAAGATCGTGCTCATTGGAAATCCCGTCGTGTCCCAGGGCGATGACAAGGTGCAGGGGCGGCTCATCACGCTTTATCTGGCGGACGGTCGCAGTGTGGTGGAGGGAGGCGAGTCGTCGCCGGTGCAGGCGGTGCTTCATCCTCGAAAGGAATAGCTGTTGGGGGCGGAGGTCGGCGGAAAAAGTCTGGTGGTGAGGGACCTGCTCAAGGTGTATGACGGGCGTGCCGTGGTGGACCATGTGACGCTGGATGTGCGGGAGGGGCAGATCGTCGGGCTCCTGGGGCCCAACGGAGCGGGGAAGTCCACCACCTTCTACAGCATCGTGGGCATCATCATCCCCGACGGTGGAGCGATCCTGCTGGATGGGGAGAGCTTGAACGGGATGCCCATGTACCTTCGGGCGAGGAAGGGGATCACGTATTTGCCCCAGGAGCCGTCCGTTTTCCGAAGGCTGACCGTCGAAGAAAACATCATGGCCATCCTGGAAACACTCGACATGGGGAAGGAAGAGCGACGGTCCCGGCTGGAGGAGCTGTTGTCGGAGCTGAACATCGCTCATTTGGCCAGGAACCGGGCGGATCGTCTGTCTGGGGGCGAGCGGCGCCGGGTGGAGATCACCCGGGCTCTGGTGACGCAGCCTTCCTTCATCCTTCTGGACGAGCCTTTCGCGGGGATCGATCCGCTGGCGGTCCTCGAGATCCAGGGGCTGGTGCGATCCCTCAAGGCCAAGGGAATCGGGGTGCTCATTTCCGATCACAACGTCCGCGAGACCCTGAAAGTCTGCGATTGGGCTTATATCATGCATGAAGGAAAGATACTCGAGGCGGGCGAGCCCGTGGCGGTCGCTCAAAGCGATCTGGCTCGGAGGACCTATCTCGGAGATGAATTCAGCTTGACGTAATCAGGATGTGATCATGGCGGCCCTTGAACTGAAACAGCAGCTTAGACTGAGCCAGCAGCTCATCATGACCCCGCAGCTGCAGCAGGCGATCAAACTGCTCCAGCTTTCCCGTTTGGAGCTCCTCGAGACCATCAGCCAGGAGCTGGAGGCCAACCCGCTTCTCGAGGAGGTTCAGGAGGAAATGGCCGAGGCGGGGGACTTGACCGACGGCGAGGGGGCGGATGCGCTGGCCGCCGACGGTGAGGTTCCAGCCCAGGAAGCGTTCCAGGAAGTGGAAGTCATCGAAAAGGTCCGTGAGGATTTTGACTGGGAGGGCTACCTGGATGAGTACAGCAGCGGGAGCCCGGTGGTGGTGGAGACGGATCCCAACAAGGAGTGGCCTTCCTTCGACAGCAAGCTGAGCCTGCCCGCCTCCCTGGAGGACCATCTGACCTGGCAGCTCAGGATGTCCCACATGACGGACTTCGAAAAGCAGATTGGTGTCCACATCATCGGAAATCTGAATCGAGACGGGTACCTGGACGCGACGGTGGAGGAGATCGCCGAAGCCGTCAAGGCACGGGTCGAGGATGTTGTGGCGGTTCTGGAGCGGATTCAGGTTTTCGAGCCCATGGGAGTGGCAGCCAGGGATTTGCAGGAGTGCCTGCTCATCCAGGCGAGGAATCTCAACCCGCCCAATGAGCTGGTGGTTGAGATTCTGCGGAATCATCTGCAGTTTCTGGAGAGCAAGAATTACGCGGCGCTGGTGCGGGCCCTCAAGCGGTCGTCACCGGAGGTGAAGGCGGCGGTTGAGCTGATTCTCAAGCTGGATCCACGGCCGGGGCGTGCTTTCAGCGACGATTCCGTCGAATACGTCAGCCCGGACCTCTACGTCATCAAGGTCGATGGGGAGTACGTGATCCTCCTCAACGAGGACGGCATGCCCAAGCTCAGGGTCAGCTCCTACTACAAGGAGGCCCTGAGCGGGGACCAGGTGCTGCCCACCGACGCCAAGGATTATATCCATGGCAAGCTGAAGGCCGCCGCGTGGCTCATCAAGAGCATCCACCAGCGTCAGAGGACCCTCTACCGGGTGGCCCACAGCATCGTGAAGCTGCAGCAGGATTTTTTCGACAACGGCGTGGCTCATCTCAAGCCCATGGTGCTGCGCGACGTCGCCGAGGATGTGGGCATGCACGAATCCACCATCAGCCGGGTCACGGCCAACAAGTACATGCACACGACGCACGGGATTTTTGAGTTGAAATATTTCTTCAACAGCTCCATAAATAGCGTCCTTGGCGATGCGGTGGCCTCGGAGAGCGTTAAGGAGCGCATCCGCCAGCTCATAAAAGAAGAGAACCCATCCAAGCCGTTCAGCGATCAGGATATCGTGGGCATCCTCGAAAAGGAGAACATCTCCATAGCCCGCAGGACCGTGGCCAAGTACAGGGAGGTCCTGGGTATCCTGCCATCGAGCAAGCGCAGAAAGGCTTCTTGGGGCTGATGGAGTCGAGGGAGCCGGATTGAGGGGCATCGAGCGAACCGTACGAGCTGACCATGTGAAGGAGGTCCTAATTCCATGCAGATCAATGTCACCTTTCGGCATATTGAGCCTTCGCCTCCCCTGAGAGAATACGCCGAAGAGAAGATATCCCGGATCAAGAAATACGTTGAGGAGCCCATTGAGGCTCACGTCGTCCTGAAGGTCGAAAAGTTTCGGCACATCGCCGAGGTGTCCATCGATGCCAACGGCCTGAGGATCAACGGGACCGAGGAGACCGACGACATGTATTCCGCCATCGATCTGGTGGCGGACACCATCGAGGGCCAGGTTCGCCGCAACAAGGACAAGTTCCGAAAGAGGAAAGCCACCGGTGGGGCGCGCGAGCTTCACGGCGCCGTCGACCTGGGGGGCACCGCCGTCCCCGAGGAAGACCATGAGCGGCGCGTGATCCGGACGGAGCAGGTCCATGCCAAGCCGATGGATGTGGATGAGGCTGCGATGCAGCTCAGCGTGTCCAGCGGTGAGTTCCTGGTCTTCACCAATCGGCTCACCCACCGTATCAATGTGCTGTATCGCCGCAAGGATGGCCACTACGGCCTCATTGAGACCGAATAATCGCCAGTCCTGAGCCAATGTTGCGTGAGCCTCGCCCCTGCCCTGCCTTCCACGGCCAGGCCAGTCGGGCCGGGCTCTGTCATGGGTGTTGAAGAGGATATCAATGAAGATCCTGGATATCTTGGATAAGGAATCGATCATCACCGAGCTCAAGGGTGTTTCCAAGAAGCAGGTTCTGGAGGAGTTGATCGAAGCCCTGCTCGAGAAGCGGCCACACCTGGATCGCGAGAACCTCATGCGGGTGCTCCTGGAGCGCGAGCGTTTAGGGAGCACGGGCATCGGGGATGGCATCGCCATTCCCCATGGCAAGCTCAAGGACCTCGATCAGCTGGCCCTTTCTTTCGGTAAGTCCACGCGGGGGGTCGACTTCGAGTCCATGGATGGCAAGCCCGTCCATCTGTTCTTCCTCCTCGTCGCCCCCGAGAGCTGTGCCGGGATCCATCTGCGGGCTCTGGCCAAGATCGCGAGGCTGCTCAAAAACGGGATGGTGAGGAAGCGGCTGGGGGCGGTTGCCACGAGCGACGAGGTCTATTCCGTGATCCAGCAGGAAGACGAGGATTTCTGATCTTATTGTCGAGGGCCTTCCAACGGTCCCTGGCGATTCCTAACCGCGGATGCTCGCTTCCGAGGCTGCCCCATCATGACCGCCAGCCCCCAGTTTTTCCATCTGATCGGACTGTCCCTTTCCTGGCGATGATCCGCTTCCGCTGAATCGGAAAGAGATGCTCTGTTCCCTCTTGCCGTTGACAGATCCGAAGAGAAAGCCATGGAAAGAAGTGTGCATATCATCGTGGTGAGCGGCCTTTCGGGCTCCGGAAAGAGCACCGCCATCAAAGCCTTTGAAGATATTGGCTATTTCTGCATCGACAACCTGCCCGTGCCCCTGCTGCCTCACCTGCTTCTTCTGTGCGAGAAGGATATGCCGGACATTCAGAAGATTGCCCTGGGGATCGACATCCGGGAGCGCTCTTTCCTGAAGGATTACGACAAGATCTTTGAGTCGCTGGAGGACCATGGCTATCGCTTCGAGATCCTGTTCCTGGAAGCGCCGACGGACGTGCTGCAGCGGAGGTACAGCCAGACGAGGCGCCTCCATCCCATCGCTTCCTCCGAGCCCCTTCTGCTCCATGCCATCGAGGACGAGAAGGACAAGCTCAAAGCCTTGCGGGCCCGCGCCACCAAAGTCATCGACACGGGTGCGTATTCGGTGCACCAGCTCAAGGCTCTCGTCACGCGGACTTACTCGGGGATCAGGGAGATAGAGCGGCTCAGCGTCCAGGTGCTCTCCTTCGGGTTCAAGCATGGGCTGCCGTTCGAGGCCGATCTGGTCATGGATGTCCGCTTCCTGCCGAATCCGTATTTCGTGGAGCAGCTCAAGGAAAAGGATGGATCCGATGCCGAGGTGAGGGAATGGGTCCTCCAATGGGCGGCAGCGAGGGATTTTCTGCGGGACTACAGCCGACTGCTTCTTGGGATACTCCCTGCTTATATTGCGGAAGGGAAAAGGTATCTCACCATTGCCATAGGATGCACCGGGGGCAAGCATCGCTCGGTTGTCCTCGCGACGCGGCTGGCTGGAATTCTCGAGGAAAGCTCTTATTTTGTTAATGTATTTCATCGCGATATTCATATGGAGTGAGGGGTTGGATGTCCGGAGACCTTGAGAAGGAGCCCATCGGGATCGTCGCGGTGTCGCATTGCGGTCTGGCCGAGGAGATGGTTCGCGTGGCCGAGCTCATCGTGGGTGAGCTGAGTGGCTGCAGGGCCATTTGTTTTGGCTCGCGGCAGACGGTGGAGGAGATGACGGCCGAGCTCAAGGATGCCATCCGCGAGGTGGATCGGGGCTGCGGCGTCCTTATTCTCACCGATCTCTTCGGGGGTACTCCGGCCAACATCAGTCTGTCTTTCCTGAGTCCCAAGGTCGAGGTGGTATGCGGGATGAACCTCCCCATGCTCATCAAGCTGGCGGGCTGCCGGACGGACCTCCCGCTGCGGGATGTGGCGGCGGTGGTGAAGGAGTACGGGCAGCGGCACATCTCCCTGGCCAGCGAGATTCTGTCCCGAAATGCCGCCGCCGGTTGATGCCGGCAGGATCGGAAGCGTGGCTTTCCCGGGAGGGGCAATGACGCCCAGCACCCCGTCTTTCGAGTTCACCATTTCTTCCATGAAGGTGCGGGACTTGCCCAGGGTGGCCGAGATCGAGCGGATGCATCAGCGCGAGCCCTGGTCCGAGGCGGCCTTTGGGGAGGAGCTGGCGAAGCCCCATGCGCTCTGTCGGGTGGCCCGGCCGTCGAATGGAGGCTGCGAAAGGGGCGTGCGGGGGATGGCTCATGGGGCGGGGTTCGTTCTCGGCTATGCCTGTGCATGGATCGTTCTGGACGAGATCCAGGTGCTCAATGTAACCGTGGACCGGGTTTTCTGGAGACGTGGCATAGGTCGGGCGTTGCTCGGGCGGGTCCTCGACGAGGGGCGGATCAGAGGGGCGACGCGGGCCACTCTGGAGGTGCGACCCTCCAACGCGGAAGCTCTCGGACTTTACGGTTCCCTGGGGTTTCGGCGAGTGGGTGAGCGGCCCGGCTTCTACACCAGCGACAAGGAAGCGGCCATCGTCATGGATTTGGATCTCAAGACAAGCGGGAAGCCTTTATGAAAGTGACCACGGCGGCAGGCCAGATCCATTCGGACGCTTTGATCAAGAACCTGGATCTGACGAATGTGGAAGTGGCCATAGAGCCGGTTTTCGAGGTGCTTTACGAAGCGGTCCAGGGCTATGCCGGAAAGGAGCAGCAGGCCCGCGAGCTGCTCATCGAATACCACCACAAATATCGGAACTGGCGCTTCGTGATTTCGGAGACCTGGCGATACGCCGTCTCCAACCTGCGCCTGATCTCGAGCCATCCGCGAAACGGGGTGGTGGTCTTCCTCCTCTCGAGGATCTTCGTGGATGCCCTGACGGGCTCCGAGCGCTCCGAGATCCGCGGCCTGGCGGCCAACAATCTCATCGCTTTCTGGCTGAAGCTGGTGGATGAAATGCCCGGGGCCCTGAACCGGCCCCTCCCCCAGGGGGTGGCGGTGGACGCCGTCGAAGCGTCCCTCGAAGCCCACGCCGCATGTCATGAAGGGATCCTGCGTCACTATTTTCAGAGGCTTCGGGACCTCCCCAAGGGGGGGCTCGACGACATCATGCGGAGCTACTACCAGCTGAAAAAGCTCGGAGGTAAGCTCGTCGGACTGTGGCCGGAGTCGTCGTCCCTGGAGGAATTTCGAGGCCTCCTCACCCGGCTTTACCGTGAGACCTACCATTTCTGGCTGCGGAAGGAAGACCCTTGCGAATGGCTCCTTCAGCAGGCCAGCCAGACTCAGAGCGAAGTGCCCCCCTGGTTTGGGCTGTGCACGATCCTGGGTCATGACGAGTACAACACCTACCTGAGGCAGATTGATGACGAGATCGAGCCCGAGGCCGATCATCGCGCGGCGGTCTCGCGCCTGATCCATCTTCCGGATTTTCACGAGATCGTGCGGACGTACTTCAAGCTTCCCGAGACATTGAAGCCCTACGAGGATCCGGAGCAGGCGTCGCCCCTCAGCATGCTCATCCGGCTCAAGATCATGGAAATCCGGGGGCTCGAGAACATCCATGAGGAAACGCTGCGGGAGATCAACTTCGAGGTTGCCCATTGGGTTCGGCAAAAACAGGATGAGAACCTGCTGAAGTTTCTCGAGAAGGTGCTGGATGTCCTGGCGGTATGCCTCAAGAATTATCCGGAGGCGGCTCTCCAGATCGTACGCACCATCGGCATGGAGGTCATCGACAGCGGCGACCGGGTCACGACGGATTTTTTCCTGACGCGGATCGTCGGCATGGGGTTTCAGCTGCCCAAGCTGGGGAGGGTCAGCCAGTACTGGCAGATGGAGACCAACCCGGCTCATCTGCCCAACATCCGCATCTGGCTGGAGATCATCAAGAAAAGTCCGACGCGCACCCGGGCGCTCCTTTCGGCTCTCATCCTGAATCTCTCCCTGGGAGGGATCTATGTCAGGGACACGGACCTGTTCCAGAAGGACGTGAGCCAGCTCCTGCATGCGCCGATCCGTTCCGTCTACAACCTGGTGAAGCAGCTCGCCAAGCTTTTTCCCGTCTATTTCAACCAGATCGGTGCCGAGGGGGCTCTGAGGGCCGTGTCCACCGACGTGGACGAGATGACGGGGCGCAGCGACCGGCTGGTCCACTTCCTCCGCAAGCAGAGCCATGTGGAGAGCAACAACGTCATCGTACGTTTCATGGAGGCTATCATCCAGTTCTGGAGGACCCTCGACAAATCGGGCCTCCAGGACCGGGTTCCCCCGGAGATCTATCCGGAGATCGCCACATCGGGGCCGTTGGTGGATGAGGTTCATCGCATCATGGTATCCATCTTCCAGTCCAACACGATCCACCATGTGAAGGACCTCCTGGAGCTGACCGAGGCCGAGGCAATGGAGCTCGTCAGTGCCGCGCCCGAGGTCTCGGAGCGGGAGCGGCGGCGGGCCTTTCTGACCATTCAGCTCTACCAGCTGCTCCACGAGAAGTACGCCCTCAGCTTCAAGGACATGCGGCAGCATCTGATGCGCGCGTCCAACCTGGGCCTCCCGGATCCCGGAAGGCTCCTGAGCGTTCTGGACAGCAGCGACTCCTTCGAGAAGCTCGATGCCATCCTGGACTATCTCGGGGAGCTCAAGGAGGTGATTCTCACTCCGGGTGAGATGAACATCATCGAGAACATATACTACAAGCGTCACATCGCCGTGGACATTCCGTCCATGTACGGCTCTTACAACGAGAGGAAGTTCGATGCCCTGGGCCTGACCTTCCGCCTGGAGAACCTGGCCAATGTGCTTTTCGAGGAGATCATCTATGCTTTTGATCTGAGTTTCATCACCCGGGCCAGCTTCTTTCGCATCGGTAATTTCCTGCCGCTTTTCATCAAGGCCCTGGCCATCGACGGCATCACCTCCAACCGGCTGGAGCTTCAGGCGGAGCTGTTTTACAAGTCCCTTGAGGTGCGTCGGTTCTCCCATTCCCAGTACATCGACATTTTCCGGGGCTTCTCCGAGGCCATCCAGCAGATCATCCAGACGAACTACCATGCGGTGCACGAGGAGAACCTGGATACGATCATCCGGCAGCTGGGACCCGACTCCCTGCTGGCCCGCTATCAGCGGGAGTCCGAGTCCGAGACCCAGATGGAGCGGGTCCAGAGGGTCTCCGAGAGCTTTCTGAGGGATATCATCGCCCGCACCTTCGGGCTCCAGTACTTCGACCACTTCATCAGCAGCATCCTGACCACCCTGGCGACCCAGAAGGAGGAGCTCAGCTCGGACATGCTGGATCTGCTGTTGAGCTACGATCCGGACAAGACGGTCACGACGGTGTACCGGCCCAAGAAGATGGTGTACGACCTCATCCACATGGGAAACAAGGGCTACAACCTGGCCAACCTGCACTGCATCGGAATCCAGGTGCCCCCGGCTTTCCCAACTTGCCGCCCGGAGT